>NZ_JBVJIP010000001.1:578314-861532 GCF_055586225.1 Actinoplanes sp. NPDC051388
GTACCGGCCCCCCCCCCCCCCCACCTCCCCCCCCCCCTTCCCCCCCCCCCTCCCCCCCCCCCCCCCCCCCCCCCTCCCCCCCCCCCCCCCCCCCCCCCCCCCCCCCCCGCCCGCGGGAGGTGGCCGGCCTCCGCTGGCGGGTCCTCCGGTCGGCGGTGGCCGTCCCGGTCAGCCGGCGGCGCGTCCGCCCGCGGGCCAGCCTCGGCCGGCTCAGGGCGGTCAGCCCCGTCCCGCGCAGGGTGGCCAGCCTCGACCCACACAGCCCCGGCCCGCCCAGGGCGGACAGCCCGGCAGGCCCGGCGGCGGTCAGCCCGGTCGTTCCGGCGGCGGTCAGCCCGGTCGTTCCGGCGGTGGTGGTCAGCCGGGTCGTTCCGGTGGTGGCCAGCCCGGCCGTTCCGGCGGTGGCCAGCCCGGCCGGCCTCCGGGCGGCGGCGGTGGCCAGCCCGGAGGGCGTCCCGGTCAGGGTCAGCCGCGTCCGCCGCAGGGTGGCGGAGGCGGCGGCGGCGTCTATGGATCCCAGCCGCCGCGAAGCAACCGCGACGACCCGAACAACTACGGCCGCACCAACTACCACCGTTAGCGGCCCATCACGCCCTGCCTCCAGCGAGGCGCCTTCACCGTGCTGAGCCGCGCATAGCTCTCAGACCCGGCGCAGGACGGCGACCACGCGGCCCATCACGGTGGCCATGTCGCCCGGGATCGGGTCGAAGGCCGGGTTGGCCGGCATCAGCCACACGTGGCCGTCGCGCTGGCGGTAGCTCTTCACGGTCGCCTCGCCCTCGATCATGGCCGCGACGATGTCACCGGAGTTGGCCGTCGGCTGCTGCCGCACCACCACCCAGTCGCCGTTGCAGATCGCGGCGTCGATCATCGAGTCGCCCTTGACCTCGAGCATGAAGACGTCGCCCTCGCCGACCAGCTCGCGCGGCAGCGGGAAGAAGTCCTCCACCGCCTGCTCCGCCAGGATCGGCCCACCGGCGGCGATCCGGCCGAGCAGCGGCACATAGGCCGGCGTCGGCCGGGCCGAGCGCAGCGCCTCGTCGTCGACCAGCTCGCTGGGCGCGCGCACGTCCACCGCCCGCGGCCGGTTGGGGTCGCGGCGCAGGAAGCCTTTCGCCTCGAGTGCCTTCAACTGGTAGGCCACGCTCGACGGCGACACCAGCCCGACCGCCTCGCCGATCTCGCGAACGCTCGGCGGGTATCCGTAACGCTCCACCCAATCGCGAATGAACTCGAGAATGCGTCGCTGCCGCGCGGTCAGATCGTTGGTCACCAGGTCAGGGAATTGGCTGACCGGCGTGACGGACCGCAGCTGCGGGGCATCGGCGCTGCGGGCCCGGCTCGGCGAACGTCGCCGCATCGCGCCCGCGGTGTTCGCCGCCTCGGGCTGGTGGTCCTGCTTCTGCTGCCGGCTCGTCCGGTCGTCGGTCGACACGTCCGCCCTCCCTGTCGGCCAAGTGCCGTGGTCGGCACGTGGTGCTTCTGCTCGCGGGGCCGTTCGAACGACCGTGGGGAATTGGTCGTTCGTCCCGGCTTCTGATCCAAGACCCTATTGGCGCGCCCCCGCATATTCAAACATCTGTACGACTTTGCTTCGGCGTGTCGCCCGGAAGTGCTCGACTTCCGTACGCGTGTTCTGATAAACCGTCGTACGGGCGTTCGATCGAACACCCGTATCAGGAAGGTGAAACTCCGATGGTGTCGACCTCGTACCACCAACCGCCGTTGCGTCTCACCCGGCGCGGGCGCGTCGTCGTGCTCGGCTTCTTCATCCTGATGGCCTCGCTGGCGAGCGCGATCCTGCTGGCCACGGCTTCGCGGGCGGACGACCCGGCGGCCGGGCCGGCGCCGTCGGTGGTGGTTCAGCCGCACGACACGCTCTGGTCGATCGCGACCCGCACGGCGCCGCGCCGCGATCCCTATGCGGCGGTGGCCGAGATTCAGCGGATCAACGCGCTGGACGGCTTCGTGGTGCACCCCGGCCAGACCCTCGAGCTTCCGCGCGACTGATCGTCCGGCGTATCGCGTCCGCCACACTCCCGTGTCGCGGATCGGACGATCATGTGAATTACGGCGTGGCTGAAAGCCGCAAACCGGACAGCGTCGGACACTGTCGGGACGCCGGGTGATCAGTCGATACACGACAGGTATCGAGGAGAAAATCCCGGCGCGCCGACCCGCCGGTTCGCTTGCGTCCGCGTCCGCAGCGGCCTAACGTCAACCCCAACATGTAGTAGTTACAAGGGTGTAAGTCATCCACAGGTTGGGGTCGGACGTCCCCAACTTCTCCACACGTTATCCACAGCGCCCCGTCTTCGGCGGGGCCGGTTTGGCGTGCCCGGAGAGCGTCCTAGACAGAGGAGGGTAAGCCGGTGCGCTGCCCGTACTGCCGGCACGCCGACTCGCGCGTGGTCGACTCGCGTGAGGCCGACGACGGCCAGCTGATCCGTCGTCGCCGGTCGTGCCCCGAGTGCGGCAAGCGGTTCACCACGGTGGAGGAGGCGGTGCTCGCGGTGGTCAAGCGCAGCGGCGTCACCGAGCCGTTCTCGCGGACGAAGATCATGAGCGGGGTTCGCAAGGCGTGCCAGGGCCGGCCCGTCGACGAGGACTCGATCGCGCTGCTGGCGCAGAAGGTCGAGGAGACCGTCCGGGCCAAGGGCGCGGCCGAGATCCCGAGCCACGACGTGGGCCTGGCCATTCTCGGCCCGCTGCGTGAGCTCGACCAGGTGGCATACCTGCGGTTCGCCAGCGTCTACAAGTCGTTCGACTCGCTCGACGAGTTCGAGAAGGAGATCGTCGCCCTGCGGGCGGCGACGGTCACCAAGGAGGCGACCGCCGCGGCGAGACACGCGGTGGCCGCCACCTCCGGCGGACGCCCGCCAAAGATCAATCAGTAGGACTTTCCAGGCACCGAGAAGCGTTGTCAGTAGTGGCACCAACGAGGGGGAGCACCATGGCCGGGGACGGCATCACAGCAGGACGGCAGCGCAACCGCAGCAACGGTTCGAGCGCGCCCACGGGGGGTCTGCACGTCGAGCGGGTCTGGACGACCGAGGGCGTCCACCCCTATGACGAGGTGGAGTGGGAGCGCCGCGACGTCGTCATGACGAACTGGCGGGACGGCTCGATCAACTTCGAGCAGCGCGGCGTGGAGTTCCCGGTTTCCTGGAGCGTCAACGCGGCGAACATCGTGACCACGAAATACTTCCGTGGCGCGGTGGGCACCGAGCAGCGCGAGTGGTCGCTCAAGCAGCTCATCGACCGCGTGGTCAGCACCTACCGCGCGGCGGGCGAGAAGCACGGGTACTTCGCGGACAAGGCCGCCGCCGAGGTCTTCGACCACGAGCTGACCTGGATGCTGCTGCACCAGGTGTTCAGCTTCAACTCGCCGGTCTGGTTCAACGTCGGCACCGCGTCGCCGCAGCAGGTCAGCGCCTGCTTCATCCTCTCGGTCGACGACTCGATGGACTCGATCCTGGACTGGTACAAGGAGGAGGGGCTGATCTTCAAGGGCGGCTCCGGATCCGGCGTCAACCTCTCCCGCATCCGGTCCAGCCGCGAGTTGCTCTCCTCGGGCGGCACGGCCAGCGGCCCGGTCAGCTTCATGCGCGGCGCGGACGCCAGCGCGGGCACCATCAAGTCCGGCGGCGCCACCCGGCGCGCGGCCAAGATGGTCATCCTCGACGTGGACCACCCCGACATCGAGGAGTTCGTCTACACGAAGGCGCGCGAGGAGAACAAGATCCGCGCGCTGCGGGACGCGGGCTTCGACATGGACCTGGGCGGGTCCGACATCGTGAGCGTGCAATACCAGAACGCCAACAACTCGGTGCGGGTCAGCGACGAGTTCATGCGCGCGGTCGAGGAGGGCACGACCTTCGACCTGCGCGGCCGGCTGCACGGCGAGACGATCGAGTCGATCGACGCCCGCAAGCTGTTCACCGACATCGCCAAGGCCGCGTGGGAGTGCGCCGACCCGGGCCTGCAATACGACGACACCATCAACGACTGGCACACCAACCCGGAGACCGGGCGGATCACCGCCTCGAACCCGTGCTCGGAGTACATGTCGCTGGACGACTCGTCCTGCAACCTGGCCTCGCTCAACCTGATGAAGTTCCTCAAGGCCGACGGCGGCTTCGAGGTGCAGAAGTTCGTCAAGAGCGTCGAGTTCATCATCACCGCGATGGACATCTCGATCTGCTTCGCCGACTTCCCGACCAAGCGGATCGGCGAGACCACGCGGGCCTACCGCCAGCTCGGCATCGGGTACGCGAACCTGGGCGCCCTGCTGATGGCGACCGGCCACCCGTACGACTCGGACTCCGGTCGTGGCGTCGCGGGGGCGATCACCTCGCTGATGACCGGCACGGCGTACCGCCGCTCGGCGGAGCTCGCCGGCGTCGTGGGGGCGTACGACGGTTATGCCCGCAACGCCGAGCCGCACCAGCGCGTGATGCGCAAGCACGCGGCCGCCAACGACGCGCTGAGTTCGCCCGGAAAGAACGCGGGCCCGCAGGGCGCGGTCGCGACCGAGATCGTCCGCGAGGCGACCCGGCAGTGGCAGGACGGCAACAAGATCGGCGCGAAGAACGGCTGGCGCAACGCGCAGGCGTCGGTGCTCGCGCCGACCGGCACCATCGGCCTGATGATGGACTGCGACACCACCGGCATCGAGCCCGACCTGGCATTGGTGAAGTTCAAGAAGCTGGTCGGCGGCGGCTCGATGCAGATCGTCAACCAGACGGTCCCGCGGGCGCTGCGCAGCCTGGGCTACCCCGAGGAGCAGGTCGAGGCGATCGTCGAGCACATCGCCGACCACGGCCACGTGGTGGACGCGCCCGGCCTCAAGCCGGAGCACTACACCGTGTTCGACTGCGCGATGGGCGAGCGGTCCATCGCCCCGATGGGCCACGTGCGGATGATGGCGGCGGCGCAGCCGTTCCTGTCCGGCGCGATCTCCAAGACGGTCAACATGCCCGAGACGGCGACCGTCGAGGAGATCGAGGAGATCCACTTCCAGGGCTGGAAGCTGGGCCTCAAGGCCTTGGCGATCTACCGCGACAACTGCAAAGTGGGGCAGCCGCTTTCTGCGGCAAAGCCCAACAAGGCCGAGGCGCCGACCGAGGTCGAGAAGGTCGTGGAGAAGGTGGTCGAGTACCGCCCGGTCCGCAAGCGGCTGCCGAAGAAGCGCCCGTCCGAGACGGTGTCCTTCTCGGTCGGCGGTGCCGAGGGCTACCTGACCGCGTCGTCCTACCCGGACGACGGCCTCGGTGAGGTCTTCCTCAAGATGTCCAAGCAGGGCTCGACCCTGGCCGGCGTGATGGACGCCTTCTCGGTGGCCATCTCGATAGGCCTGCAGTACGGGGTCCCGCTGGAGACGTTCGTCAGCAAGTTCACCAACATGCGCTTCGAGCCGGCCGGCATGACGGACGACCCGGACATCCGCATGGCGGCGTCGGTGATGGACTACATCTTCCGTCGCCTCGCGCTGGACTTCCTGCCCTACGACACCCGCGCCGAGCTGGGCATCTTCACCGCCAAGGAGCGCGCGGCCCAGATCCAGGCGGAGGCCGCCGCGGAGGCGGCCGCGGTCGACCTGACCACGATGGCGCAGTCCGCGCCGGTGTCGGCCCCGGTCGGCGCGGCGTCGAGCCCGCAGGCCGAGGCCCCGAAGGCCGAGGAGCCGGTGAAGACGGCGCACTCGAACACCGAGCTGCTCGAGGTGGTGCTCGGCACGTCGGCCGACGCGCCGCTCTGCTTCACCTGCGGCACGAAGATGCGCCCGGCCGGCAGCTGCTACGTCTGTGAGGGCTGCGGCTCCACCTCCGGCTGCAGCTGACGAACAGCACCGACGATGCCTCCCACCCGGTCACCGGGTGGGAGGCATTTTCATGCGCGCGGCGCTGCGGCAGATATCCCGGCCGGTCCGGGGTATGCGCCGGTCTGACGTTGGATCGTGCTGCGGTGGAGTAGGGGGCACGCTGTGGGTGCCGGCACCTCGATCAGGGTTACCGACAAGCGTGGCATCGGGCTGCCCGGCGTCGTGCTGGGTGTCGGGCTGGGCGGTTTCGTCGACGGCATCGTGTTGCATCAGCTGCTGCAGTGGCATCACCTGCTCACCAGCACTGACACCGACCGCGTCGGCATCCGGTACTACCCCGCCGACACGGTGCCGGGCTTGCAGATGAACACCGTCTGGGACGGGGTCTTCCACACTTTCACCTGGCTGTCGGTGCTGATCGGTCTGGGTCTGCTCTATTCGCGGATCACCACCGGCCGCAGCCGGATGTGGGCGTCGCGCGCTCTGTGGGGCTGGATCCTGGTCGGCTGGGGTCTGTTCAACCTGGTCGAAGGCCTGATCGATCACCAGATCCTGGGGATTCACCACGTCCGTGCCGGGCCCCACCAGTTCTGGTGGGACATGGGCTTCCTGGCCCTCGGCGCGGTGCTGGTCGCGTCCGGTTGGCTTCTGCAACGCGGCGCACCTGCTAACGATCGGGCATGAGTCACGGCCACGGCCCCGACGCCGGTCTGCTGCTGCTGGCCGTGGTGGCCGCGGCGATCGGCTACGAGACGGCGGCCACGCTGAGCCGCCGGCCGTGGCCGTGGTGGCGCACGGGCTTGTTCCTCACCGGCTGCGCGTTGCTTGCCGCAGGGTTCAGCCACGACACCATGCCATGGCCGGACGGCGACTTCCGCAGCCACATGGTGCGGCACCTGATCGACGGCATGCTGGCGCCGCTGGCATTGGTCCTGGGTGCGCCGGTGACGCTGCTGCTGCGTGTTGTTCCGCGCAGCGCCGGGCGGGCGCTCGGCCGGCTGCTGCGGGCCCGCACGATGCACATCGTCGCTCACCCGGTCGTGGCGCTCGTTCTCAATCTGGGCGGCCTGGCGGCTCTCTACTTCACTCCGCTCTATGCGGCGGCCACCCGCTCGCCGGGCCTGCACCTGCTCGTTCACCTGCACTTTCTGCTCGCCGGCTACCTGTTCGCCTGGGTGATAGCCGGACCGGATCCCGCACCGAAGCGCCCCGCCGTGCCGGCCCGGCTGGTGGTGCTCGGCGCCGCGATCGCGTTCCACGCGGTGCTGTCGCAGATGATGTACGCCGGCGCCCTCGTCGAACTGCCGATCCCGGCCGACCAGCGGCAAGGCGGCGCCACCCTGATGTATTACGGGGGCGACATCGCCGAACTGCTCCTGGCGGCCGCGCTGGTCACGAGCTGGCGGCCACGCCGTGCACATCGAGGCAGTAGCACATATGTTCTAAAAGTTGGTTAGAGTGGGCCATGCCCAAGTCTTTGACCGCCATTCAGGCGCGCATTCTGGCGGTGGTGAACGAGTGGATCGTCGCCCATGGTTATCCGCCCACCATCCGAGAGATCGGCGCGGCGGCAAATCTGCGATCCCCGTCGTCCGTGGCGCATCACCTCGACACTCTCGAAAGTCTCGGCCTGCTGAGCCGTGGAGTGGGAGCCAGGGCACTCCGCGTGCGCCCGCGGGAGAAGGGGCGCGAGGTTCCGGTCCTCGGCGCGATCGCGGCCGGCATCCCGATCCTGGCCGACCAGCAGGTCGAGGAGTGGCTCAACCTGCCGGCGAGCATGGTGGGCCAGGGTGAGGTCTTCGCCCTGCGGGTGCGGGGCGACTCGATGGTCGACGCCGCGATCTGTGACGGCGACATCGCCGTCTTCCAGCGCCAGCCCACCGCGGACTCCGGCGACATCGTCGCCGCCATGATCGACGAAGAGGCGACCGTCAAACAGCTCCGCATCCGCCCCGGCCACATCGACCTGGTGCCGCACAATCCGAGCTACGACATCATCCCCGGCGACGACGCCGTCGTCCTGGGCAAGCTCACCTGCGTCGTCCGCCACGTGCCGTGACGGCAAAGAATTCGCGAATGTCGTCGACCAGCAGGTCCGGCTCCTCGAGAGCGGCGAAGTGCCCGCCGCGCCCCTCGATCTCGGTCCACCGGGTGATCGTGTGGCCCTCTTCGGCATAGCGGCGGATGCCGACGTCGTGGGCCAGGATCAGCACGCCGGTCGGAACGCCGGAGTTCGTCTTCTGCTCGCCGAAGCCGGCGCCTTGCGCATATCCGACGTAGGCCGCCGACCCGGCCGTGCCGGTCAGCCAATAGATCATCGCGTTGGTCAGCAGCACGTCCCGGTCGAGGATCCGGTCCGGGTCGGTCGCCCGTGGATATGTCCACTCGCGGAACTTGTCCATGATCCAGGCGAGCAGTCCCGCGGGGGAGTCGACCAGCCCGTAGGCCAGGGCCTGCGGTCGGGTCGACTGGATCGAGATGTAGCCGAACTCCTCCCGCATGAACGCGTTGATCCGATCCACCCGGTCCCGCTCGGCGGCCGTCAGCGCCGCGTAGTCCTCTTCGGACAGCGGCAGCGGCGGCATCGGACCGGGGTCGCCGTTGATGTGCACGCCGACGACGTGCTCCGGGGCGACTCGGGCGAGTTCCGGGCTGACCGAGGCGCCGATGTCGCCGCCCTGGGCGCCGTACCGGTCGTAACCGAGGCGGCGCATGAGTTCCGCCCAGGCCTTGGCGATCCGGGTGCTGTCCCACCCGGGCTCGGTGACCGGCCCGGAGAAGCCGAAGCCCGGCAGGGATGGAATGACCAAGTGGAAGTCGCGCGAGAGCGGCTCGATGACGTCGAGGAACTCGACGATCGATCCGGGCCAGCCGTGCGTCAGGATCAGCGGCAGCGCGTCCGGGTTGCCGGAGCGGACGTGCAGGAAGTGCAGGCGCTGGCCGTCGATGACCGTGGTGAACTGCGGAAAGCCGTTGATCTTCGCTTCCGCCGCCCGCCAGTCGTATCCGGTGCGCCAGTGCTCGACGAGGTTCCGAAGCCAGCTCGTCGGCACGCCGGTGTCCCAGCCGTCCCCGGGAAGTGGCGCCGGCCAGTTCGTCCGACCGAGGCGTTCGCGCAGGTCAGCAAGCCGAGCGTCGGGAATGTCGATGCGGAATTCGGTGATCTCTTCGCTCATGAGATCAACGCTAGGACGCATAGCGGCCAGTTCCCGACCGCAAGAGAGCGCTGACGTAACCGGCCCGTGTTCAATTACTTTGCGCGCATACTTCTTGGCGTGTTGGCTGAGGTGGGCATCACGTAGAGAGGTCATCACTTATACGGTTAAGTTGAGGTGGTGACCTCTCTCGTCGATCACCCCCGGCTCGACACGGCCAAGGTCGCGGTCGGCGTCACGTTCGGCATGAACGGTCTGGCCTTCGCCGGGTGGCTGGCCCGCGCTCCCGCCGTCCGCGACGACCTGCACCTCAGCACGGCGGGTTTCGGCTTCCTCCTGCTCTGCCTGTCGGTCGCCGCGATCGCCTCGATCCCGCTGGCCGGCCCGCTCGTGCAGCGCGCCGGCCCGGCCCGCGCGGTGCTGCTCGGCAGCATGTCGGTGGTCCTCGGCCTGTGCCTGCTGGGCCTGGCCGCGGCGACCGGCACGGTGTGGCTGGCCGGCATCGGCCTGGCCCTGCTGGGCATGGGCAACAGCACCTGGGACGTCGCGATGAACGTCGAGGGCGCGGACGTCGAGCGCCGCATCGGCCGCACCATCATGCCGCGCTTCCACGCCGGCTTCAGCCTGGGCACGGTCCTCGGCGCCGGCTTCGGTGCAGGCTCCGCGGCGATCGGCATCCCGGTGTCCACACAGCTCTTCATCACCGCCGCGCTGGCCGCGGTCACCATGATCATCACGGTTCGCCGCTTCCTGCCGTGGACCCCGCTGCCCGCGGGCGAGAAGCCGGCGATGAACGTCCGCCAGGCCTGGCGCGAGCCTCGCACGCTGCTGATCGGCCTGATCATGCTGGGCTTCGGCTTCACCGAGGGCGCCGCCCAGGACTGGCTGGCGATCAGTCTGGTCGACGGCTACGGCACCAGCGAAACCGTCGGCGCCATCGGCTTCGGCTTCTTCGTGACAGCGATGACGTTGGCCCGCCTCTTCGGCGGCCAGGCCATCGAACGCTGGGGCCGGGTGCGAGTCCTTCGCGGCACGGTGGTCTCAGCCGCCATCGGCCTGCTCCTGATGATCTCCGGCATCAGCGTTCCGCTGGTCCTGCTGGGTGCCCTCCTGTGGGGCGCCGGCGCCTCGCTCGGCTTCCCGGTCGGCATGAGCGCGGCCGCCGACGACCCGATCAGAGCCGCGATCCGAGTCTCGGTGGCAGGCTCGATCGGCTACGCCGCCTTCCTGGCCGGCCCACCCCTGATCGGCATCCTGGCCGAACACTTCGGCGTCCTCCAGGCCCTGCTCTGCGTCTTCGGCGCCCTGGCCATCGGCCTGTTCGCCAGCAGGGCCGCAAAACCCCTCAACCCATAACCCCTTTCGGATACGCGCACACCAGAGTCCCGTCCACCACACCCGAGCCAGTCGCAACTCGAGCCGATCACGCACTTCCGGCCCCTGCCCAACCCGGTCGCCTTCGGCGACCATGGCTCCGTGGAGGTCGTGGAGCAG
This sequence comes from Actinoplanes sp. NPDC051388, assembly GCF_055586225.1. Classification (NCBI taxonomy): domain Bacteria; kingdom Bacillati; phylum Actinomycetota; class Actinomycetes; order Micromonosporales; family Micromonosporaceae; genus Actinoplanes; species Actinoplanes sp. NPDC051388. The sequence continues at coordinate 588,788 of NZ_JBVJIP010000001.1, forward strand.
TTCGTGCTGGGCAAGGCCGGCGATCCGCAGATGTGCGAGGACGCGATCGTGGTGACCGCGGGACACGCGGCGGTGATCGACGGCGCGACGGATGTGAGTGGCCGGAGCCACCGGGGGAGAGCAGGCGGATGGTGGGCCATGGCGGCTTGCCGGGACAGCATTCAGCAGCTGCCGCACTCGGTTGACGCGCACACGGCGATTGCGGCGATGACCTCGGTGCTGGCGGCTCGGCTCGACTGTGGACTGACTGCCGAGGAGCGCCCGAGTGCGGCTGTCACCGTCTATTCGCAAGCGCGCCGGGAGATCTGGCAGGTCGGTGATGTCGGCTTCGCGTATCGAGGGCTGCCGGTCTCGGCCGGACAGCCACGCAAGCTGGTCGACCAGATCGCGGCATCGTTCCGGGCCGCGGTGCTGGCGGCGGAGGTCGCCGCCGGAAGGGTCAGCATGGACCGGGTCACGGAGATCGACCCTGGCCGGCTTGCGGCGCGAGCCCTCATCGGTCGGCAGGGCGCGCTGCGCAACAGCGTCGGTCCCTTCGGCTACGCCGCCATTGACGGACGGCCGGTTCCGCCGTCGCTGGTGGTGGTTCATCCGTTGCCCGACGGGATCGACGAGGTGACGATCGCCAGCGACGGCTATCCGGTCATCGGCGAGACCTTGGCCGCGTCCGAGTCTGAGCTGGCCGCACTGCTGGAGAAAGACCCCTGGTGTGTGGCCGAGCTGGCCGGCACGAAGGGGCTCGTTCCCGGTCAGGTGAGCTTCGACGATCGTGCCTACCTGCGCATCCGCACCTCGAGCTGACCGGGACTGCGGGCCGGAGCGGGCTGTGGAAAGCTGACGCGCATGGCGCTCGATCACTCCGCCCAGCTCGAGGCCCACCTCGACGCGACCCCCGAGCGGGTCTGGCACGCGCTCACCGACGCCGATGCGCTGACCGCCTGGTATTGGCCGGCCTCCGTCGAGCCGAAGGCCGTCTCCGACGCGCGTCAGGGTGGCGCCTTCGGCATCACGACCGCCGGCGCCGAGATGGGCTTCGAGGGTGAATACCAGGAGTTCGACCCGCCGACCCGCATGGTGCAGTCGTGGCGCTGGTCCGGCGACGACACCGGCAGCCGCGTGACGATCGAGCTGACTCCGGCGGCCGGGGGCACCGACCTCGTGATCGTCCACGACCGGCTCGACGAGCAGACCGCCGAGATGTACCGCGAGGGCTGGGCCAGCTGCCTGGAACGCCTCCCGGCCTACCTGGCCGCCTGACGACCTTCGGCGAGGAAGTCGCCGATCACCCTGGCGAGCAGGTCGGGCTGCTCGATCACCATGCTGTGCGATGCGTCCTCGAGCTGCAGATAGCGCACCCCACCGGCCGCGGCCTGTTCGACCAGATGGCGCCGATGCGCCGCATACAGGTCCGCGAAGGGCTCCTGCGCCGGCGTGTTCCGGGTGGCCAGCACGACCAGTTCGGGGCACGTGGTCGCGGCATAGACCGGCCCGAGATCAAGACCGTTCATCAGCGTGAGCAGTTCCGCGGCGGTCTCCGCCGACGGCCGCGTCGAGGTCTCGCCGTCCTTGTGCACCAGGTTCCGCCGGAACCCTTCGATCCACACCTTCTCGTTGGCGCCCATGTCCCGGGCCGCGAATCGTTCGCGCTCCACCAGATCCGGAAGCTCGTCCGCCGGAACCGTCCGGCCCATCCCGGCGTGCATCCGGCCGAGCACCTCGTGCAGCCGGCCGAGCTCGGCCGCCGCCTTCTGCGGATCCATGCCCGGCAGATGCGCAGGATCGGTGGGCGGCGGATTCCCGTCCAGACTGACCACGCCGGGCGCCTCGGGATGCCGTTGCCCCCACAGCGCGGCCAGCATCCCGCCCAGCGAATGCCCCACCACCGCGGGCGCCGAGAGCTCCATCTGCACCACCACCGCGGCGAGATCGCCCAGCGCGGCATTCCAGGACCAGGCCCCGTCGCCGGACCGCCCATGCCCGCGAAGGTCCATGGTGATCACCCGATGCCGAGCCCGAAGCGCCCGGGCAAGCGTGGTCATGGTGGCCAGATTCTCCCCGGCGCCGTGCAACAGAACGAGCGGCGGCTCAGACCCCCCGAAGTCCCGCACAGCGATAGGCAACTCCCCAGCATCAACCAGCCGGTCGTTGATCACAGCCCCACACCTTCCCCACCCTCGAGTCGCATCCCAGCAAGTCTCCGCCACAACCGCACCGGCCCACTAACCCCACCACCCCAATCCCGGCCAGGCCCCACGCCGTGCCCAGAGTTCGCCCGGCCCAGCGCCACAACCGCCGAGCCCACCGAGGCCGATGACCAGTCGCGGATCCGGTCGGAACAGGCGTGGTCGCGGCCCGGTGCGCCGAGCGTCGCGGCGGTCTTGGTGCCCTTGCCGAGTCTTCCGGGGGCGGGCGGGTCCAGGACCGTGTCAGGCAAGTCTCACCCGGGCCGGGAGTCGCCGTCGCGGTCGGCAGGGCCACCCGCCTCATGCGCGCGCAACCGATCCCGCACCGCCGCCGAAGGCACCCCACCATCCGGATGCCGCGGCAGCTTCCCCCGCCGCACCAAGTCGTGCACCCCTTGCCGGGTGATCCCCAACATCGCCCCGGCCGTCGCATAGGAGATCGACTCAGCGGAGGGATGCCCCACCCGCCGCGCCGTGACCCGCCCCAACGGCGTCCGCCACCACTCGGCCGGCGGATCGAACGCCCGATCACCCGGATAGAGCGACGAGATCAGCCGAGCCGTCGTCGAGACCGCATCCCCGCCCCGGATCTCATCGGCCCACCGCCCGGCCCGCACCCGCAGCAGCCCCCGAACACCGTCCACCACCTCATCGCCCTCGAGCAGCAACTCGAGCGGATCGAGCAGCTGCACGTCGACCATTCGCACGATCTGCTCGATCAGATCCTCGCGCTCACCCACCCCATCACCCAATCGCTACTTGACACCGCCTGTCAAGCAACTGAGATGAGCATGACGACCCGCTCCTCGTCGCGCGGATACGGCCCGCCGACGTACTTGGTCGAGATCACGTCGACGATCTCCCACGCGGCATCGCCGGAGAGCCATTCGACCACCCGCCCGCGGATGATGACCGGCTGGAACGGATTGTCCGGCGGCGTCAGCGATACCGCGACCCGCGGGTCCCGCCGCAGGTTGCGGGCCTTGCGGGAGTCCGGCCCGGTGAGGATTGCGAGGTGCTCGCCATGGGTGTGGATCCAGACCGGCACGGAGTGCGGACCGCCATCCGGCAGCACGCTGGCAAGGTGCGCGATCGGGGTCCCGTCAAGAATGCGGCGTACGTCGGCATCAAGCATCGTGATCAACTCCTACAGATTGAGGTTCCTTAAGGAGACCCTAGCAATCGGAGTTTCTTCAGGGAACCCCGGAGGCTAGACTGGACCCATGCAACGCACGGACTACAGCGAGATGGCCTGCTCGATCGCCCGCACCCTGGACGTCATCGGGGAGCCCTGGTCGCCGCTCGTCCTGCGGGACGTGTTCGCCGGCTTCACCCGCTTCGAGCAGATCCAGGCCGACCTGGGCATCTCCCGCAAGGTCCTCACCGAGCGCCTCAACCACCTGGTCGACCGCGGCGTCCTCGAGCGCCGCCCCTACGACCGGCGCCCCCGTTACGAATACGTCCTGACCGAAAAGGGCACCGAGCTCGTCGACGTGCTCATGGTCATGAGGGGCTGGGGCGACAAGTGGCTGGCGGGCGAGGCCGGCCCACCGGTCCTCTACCGCCACCACGCGTGCGGCGAGATCAGCAGCCCGGAGCTGCGCTGCGCCCACTGCGGCGAGCCGATGCACGCCGGCGACATCGACCTGCTGCCCGGCCCCGGCGCGGGCGGGTAAACGGGGTAAGAAAGTGGAGAAGAAGCAGCTGGCAAAAAGAGCACTGACTGAGCCCCACCCGACCCGCCTGGACCCCGTCCACCCCCGCCGCGCCGAGATCCTCGCCGCCCACGCCAAAGCCCTCGCCGCCGACAAACCGGGCTACGAAGACCCCGACACCGGACTTTTCGTGCTCACCGCCGGCTTCCTCGCCAACCGCGGCACCTGCTGTGACCGCGGTTGCCGTCACTGTCCGTACCAGGACGGTCCCTGACTTCGGGCTTCCGCTCGCGGTCCGCGACCAAATATGGTGTGCCCCGATTCTTCGGGAGGACCCCCCTCGTGCGTTCCCGTCTAGCCGCCGCCGGCGCGGCTCTGGCCATCGTCGCTCTGGCCGGCTGCACCAAGGACGAGCAACCCGCCGCCGCCCTGCCCCCGGTGCAGGTGGTCGAGCTGCCCGCCGCCTCAGCCGGCGGCGCCTGCATCCTCTGGGACTACGCGTTCATCGAGGAGATGATCGGCGTGCGCTTCACCGTGGCGGCCGGCGACCAGGTCGACGACACCGCCACCTGCGTGGTGCGCACCGAGGAGGGCCCGGCGCCCGCTCTGGTGCTGACGGTGAGCGCCTCGTCGGCGAACGCGGAGCTGTTCACGGACGAACTGATGCCTGCCAAGGCCGCCAAGCTCAAGGGTCTCGGCCTGGCCGGCTACCGCCTGGTGACCCGGCCGGCGACCGGCACGGTCATCGAGGTCGGCTGGCTGAGCCAGGGCCATCAGCTGCAGTCGCTGAAGTTCACCCTGGTCAAGGACGCGCCGCCGGACGCGGTCAACGACATGGCGGCCGCCCTGGTGACCATGGCGCAGGCCATGGACACCACGGACGGCAAGGCCGAGGAGAAGAAGAAGAACAAGTCCTAGTTGGCCGCCGCGTCGACGAAAACCCGCGACGCCACCTCGCGCGGCAGCCGGATCTTGTCGCCGGAGCGGTCGATGGTGACCGAGTCGCGTTCCTGCGCCACGGTGACCGTCGCGCCCGGGTCGATGCCGGCCGCGTGCAGCTGCCGCAACACGCTCGCGTTGGTCTGCACGCTCTCGCAGATGCGTCGCACCACGACGCTGCCGGTCAGCCCGGGGAAGGCCAGGTTGCGCTCGGCGGCGGCGTTGTCACTCGGCACCGTCGCGGCGTCGAGCGTGGCCAGCCCGGGAATCGGGTTGCCGTAGGGCGACCGGGTCGGCTTGTTCAGCAGCTCGTAGACGCGCTTCTCCACCGAGTCGCTCATCACGTGCTCCCACCGGCAGGCTTCGTCGTGAGCCTCCTCGTAGGGCATGCCGATGACGTTGACCAGCAGCAGCTCGGCGAGGCGGTGCTTGCGCATGACCGAGACGGCGGCCGCGCGGCCGTGCTCGGTGAAGAGCAGGTGGCGGTCGTTTTCCACGGTCAGCAGCCCGTCGCGCTCCATCCGGGCCACCGTCTGGCTGACGGTCGGTCCGCTCTGGTGGAGGCGCTCGGCGATCCTCGCCCGCAGGGCCGGCACGCCCTCTTCCTCGAGCTCGAGGATGGTGCGCAGGTACATCTCGGTGGTGTCGACGAGATCATTCACGGTGTGGGTCCTCCCAGCAGCGATATTACCTCGCGCAACGCGTCGCGGCCGGGCCCCGCGGGGGGCTCGGCCAGGTGGGTGAAGCGACCATACCGTGCGACGATGGCCGCATGGTCGACGGCGCGACGGCAGTGGTCTGGGACAGCTCTCTGCTGGGCTACGACATGGGAGATCATCCGCTGAACCCGGTACGCCTCGAGCTCACCATCGCCCTGGCCCGCGAGCTGGGCGTGCTGGACCGTCCGGGGGTCCGGATGATCACCTCGGCACCGGCCGACGAGCGGGCGCTGACCCGGGTGCACCGCCCGGAATACCTGGACGCCGTCCGGATCGCTCCGAGCGACCCATTCTTCTCCGGCTGGGGTCTGAACACCGCCGACAATCCGGTCTTCGAGGGCATGCACGAGGCGAGCGCCCTGGTCTGCGGCGCCACGCTGGCCGCGGCCGAGGCGGTGTGGCGCGGCGAGGTCACCCGCGCCGTGAACGTGGCCGGCGGCCTGCACCACGCGATGGCCGCGCGGGCGGCCGGCTTCTGCGTCTACAACGACCCGGCGGTCGCCATCGCGCGGCTGCTCGACGAGGGGGCGCAGCGGATCGCCTATGTCGACGTCGATGTGCACCACGGCGACGGCGTGCAGGCGGCCTTCTGGGACGATCCGCGGGTGCTGACGATCAGCCTGCACGAGTCGCCGCTGGCGCTGTTCCCCGGCACCGGCTTCCCCGACGAGGTCGGGGGGAAAGACGCGGAGGGTACGGCGGTGAACATCGCCCTGCCCCCCGGCACCGGAGACGCGGGCTGGCTGCGTGCCTTCAACGCGGTCGTGCCGTCGGTGCTCCGGGCGTTCCAGCCAGAGCTCCTCTTCACCCAGTGCGGCGCCGACACCCACCGCCTCGACCCGCTGGCCGACCTGCGCCTGTCCGTGGACGGCCAGCGCGCGGCCTACGTGAAGCTCAAAGCCCTGGCCGACGAGCTCTGCGCCGGCAAGTGGGTGGCCACCGGCGGCGGCGGGTACGCCCTGGTCGAGGTAGTCCCCAGAGCCTGGACGCATCTGCTCGCCGTGGCCACCGGAGACCCGCTCGACCCGGCCACTCCCACCCCACCGGCCTGGCGCAAGCTGGCCGCCGAGCGCCGCCCCGGCACCGACATCCCCGAGGACATGTCCGACGGCATCGAGCCCGCGGCGGAGTCCTGGAAGCCGGGCACCACCCCCGACCCGGTGGACAAGGCGATCCTCGCGACCCGCATGGCGGTGTTCCCGCTGCACGGACTCGACCCGCACGATCCCCGGGACTGACCATGAGCGCGGACGTCCTGCTGTCCGACGGCAGCGCCGTGCACCTGCGGCGGATCGAGCCGGGCGACGCACCGGCCATCGTGGACTTCCACTCGCGGATGAGCGAGCGCACGCGTTACCTGCGCTACTTCTCGCCCTACCCGCGCATCCCCGAGCGCGACCTGGAGCGCTTCGTCAACGTCGACCACCACGACCGTGAGGCCTTCGTCATCGTCTCCGGCCCGCGCATCATGGCCGTCGGCCGCTACGAGAGGCTCGGCCCGGACTCGCCGGACGCCGAAGTCGCGTTCGTGGTGGAGGACGCGCACCAGGGCCGCGGCATCGGCTCGGTGCTGCTCGAGCATCTGGCCGAGGCGGCCCGCGCAAATGGCATCGAGCAGTTCGTCGCCGAGGTCCTCCCGCAGAACACCGGCATGCTCCGCGTGTTCAGCGATTTCGGATACCGGGTGCAGCGCCGTTACGAGGACGGCGTGGTGCACCTGAGCTTCCCGATCGCGCCGACCGAGCAGAGCCGGGCCGTGCAGGAGAGCCGTGAGCAGCGCACCGAGGCCAGGTCGATCGCCCGGTTGCTGAGCCCGCGCGGGGTGGCGGTCTACGGCGCGAGTGCCAGCGGGCAGGGGATCGGCGCGGCGTTGCTCGCGCACCTGCGTGACGGCGGTTACCAGGGTGCGATCGTGCCGGTGCATCGCAGCGCCGATCGCGTCGCCGGGCTGCCCGCGTACCCGTCGGCGGTTGATGCCCGCGTCGAAGTGGATCTCGCGCTGATCGCCGTGCCCCCGGACGGCGTCGCGGCGGCCGTGCGCGACGCGGCCTCGGCTGGTGCGGGCGGCCTGGTGGTGGTCTCGGCCGGCTTCGCCGAGGCCGGACCGCAGGGCCAGGCCGCGCAACGCGCTCTGATCGAGACCGCCCACCAGGCGGGACTCCGGGTGGTGGGGCCGGTCAGCATGGGGGTGGCCAACACCGATCCCGGGGTACGCCTGAACGCCACGCTCGCCCCGAGGCTGCCGGCGGCGGGCCGGGTCGGCTTCTTCAGCCAGAGTGGAGCGCTCGGCGTGGCCCTGCTCGCGGAGGCCGATCGGCGCGGCCTGGGCCTGTCGACGTTCGTCTCGGCGGGCAACCGGGCCGACGTCTCCGGCAACGACCTCCTGCAATATTGGCAGGACGATCCGGGCACCGACGTGGTGCTGCTCTATCTGGAGACGTTCGGCAACCCCCGCAAGTTCGCCCGCCTGGCCCGCCGGATGAGCCGGGTCAAGCCGGTGGTCGCGGTGGCCTCGGCGACCCGCCCGCCGGGCCTGGCCGGTGAGCTGCCCGGCCCGGACGCCCACGCGGTGACCGCCCTGTTCGCGCGTTCCGGCGTGATCCGGGTGGACACCGTCGCCGAGCTCTTCGACGTCGGGCTGCTGCTCGCCCACCAGCCGCTGCCGGCCGGCCGCCGGGTCGGCATCGTCGGCAACTCGTCCGCGCTGTCCGGCCTGGCGGTCGCCGCCGCCCGGGCGAACGGCCTCACCGTCGCGCCCGGCTTCCCCCGCGATGTCAGCCCGCAGGCCGGCGCGCACGAGTTCGGCGACGCCCTGGCCGAGGCGGCCGTGGACGAGGGGGTCGACGCGCTGATCGTGGTGTTCGCGCCGCCGCTGCCCGGTCAGCTCGCGGACGAGGACGCCGACTTCGCCGCGGCCCTGGCGAGCGTGGCCCTGGCCGGCGAGAAACCGACGGTGGCGACGTTCCTGCTCGGACAGTCCCCGCCCCGCGTCCCGTCCTACCCGTCGGTCGAGGAGGCCGCCCGCGCGCTGGGCCGGGTCGCGTCCTATGCGGACTGGCTGCGCAAGCCCCCCGGCGTGTTGCCGGACTTCAAGGTGGCGAGCGGCGGCGACCTGTTCTCCTCCTACGGGATCGACGTGGTGCCGTCCGTCGCGGCGGACGGGATCGACGCGGTGCTCACCGCCGCCGGCGAGGTCGGTTATCCGGTGGCGATCAAGGCCGCCGGCCAGACCCTGCGGCACCGCATCGACCTGGGCGCGGTCCGTCTCGCCCTGGCCGACCCCGACGACGTCCGCGCGGCGTATGCCGAACTCGTCGCCGCCTTCGGCCCGGAGGTGCTGGTGCAGTCGATGGTTCCGCCCGGCGTCGCCTGCACGGTCGAGGTGGTCGAGGATCCGGCGTTCGGCCCGGTGGTCGGCTTCGGGCTCGGCGGCGTGGCCAGCGAGTTGCTCGGCGACCTGGCCTGGCGCGCCGCGCCGCTCACCGACCGTGCCGCGAACGCCCTGGTCGACGAGCCCCGCGCGGCGCCCCTGCTGCACGGCTACCGCGGCTCGGCGCCGGTCGATCGGGACGCCCTGGTCGATCTGCTGCTGCGGGTCGGCCGGCTCGCCGACGACAACCCCCAGGTGCGCGCCCTGTCGCTCAACCCGGTGCTGGCCCGCCCGGACGGAATCTCGGTGCTGCACGCCACAGTGGAGCTCGGCGACGCCCGCCCGCGCCGTGACTCAGGACCGCGGCGCCTGATCGCTCCCTGACAGCCACTCGCCGCCGGTGCTCGTGCGCAGCAGGTGCAGGACCAGCCGGTTGGCGGCGGCCAGCACGGCCAGCACCGCGCCCAGGATCGGGCGCCCGGCCAGCGCATAGGCGACCGCCGCGCCGCCGAAGACGACCCACTCGGGGATCAGCCGCAGCGGATCCGGGATCGGGTGGCTGGCCTTGGGCGCAACCCAGCGGGCCCAGATCCAGGCGGCGATCAGCGGCAGCAGCACGGCGCAGGCGATCCTCAGCCAGATCGGGCCGGGCACGTGCCAGCCGCCGTAGGCCAGCGCGCCGAACGCCCACAGTTCGAGCGCGAACCGGAGCACGAGGTTGGCCGCCTTCATGCCCCCGAGCATGCCGAAAGCCGGCCGCGCACCGCGACCGGCTTTCGGTTGAAACTTCAGCTGCTGGCGTACGCCTCGAGCCGCGACGCCCGCTCCGGCGCCCGCAGCTTGGACATCGTCACCTTCTCGATCTGGCGGATCCGCTCCCGGCTGAGCCCGAACTCGCGACCCACCTCGTCGAGCGTGCGCTGCCGGCCGTCGTCCAGGCCGAACCGCAGCCGGATCACCGCCGACTCCCGCTCGGAGAGGGTGGCGAGCACGATCTCGACCTCGCTGCGCAACTCGCCCCGCGCCATCGAGCCGCCCGGCTCGTTGTTGTGGTCGTTCGCCGCGACGAAGTCACCCAGTGCGCTCTCGCCGTCCTCGCCGACCGCCTGGTCCAGGCTGACCGGCTCCCGGTCGTACGAGATCAGCTCGATGATCTGGAACTCCGGCACCCCCATCGCCTTGGCGATCTCGGCGACGCTCGGCTCCCGCCCGATCGAGGCGGCGAGGTCGCGGCGGGCGCGGACCATGCGGTTGACCTGCTCGACCATGTGCACCGGGATGCGGATGGTGCGGGCCTGGTCGGCCATGGCGCGGGTGATGGCCTGCCGGATCCACCAGGTGGCATAGGTGGAGAATTTGTAGCCCTTGGTGTAGTCGAACTTCTCGACCGCGCGGATCAGACCGAGGTTGCCTTCCTGGATCAGGTCGAGGAACGCCATGCCCCGGCCGGTGTACCGCTTCGCGATGCTGACCACCAGGCGGAGGTTGGCCTCCAGCAGGTGGTTCTTGGCGATGTGCCCCTCGTGAATGATGATCTGGAGCAGCGGCTGGAGGTCGTCGGACGCGTCCGCGATCTTCTCCTCCGCATAGAGGCCGGCCTCGATCCGCTTGGAGAGGTCGACTTCCTGAACCGCCGTCAGCAGCTTGGTGCGCCCGATTCCGTTCAGGTAGGCCCGCACCAGATCGGCGGACACCCCCCGCTCGTCGGTCGCGTCCAGATCGGCCAGCGGCTCGACACCGTCGGTCATGATGTTCTCAGCGGAACCAACCGCCGTGGACTCCGTCGACTTCATCTGCAGGACCACCCGAGTCCCCTCCCCGCGATTACGAGTCGTGCGTTTCCAGCCGCATTCGTGCCGGTGATCACAAGCTTGGACCGGGGCGCGTTAAGCGGAGGTGAGGCAAGCGTCCACGTGGCATGAATCAGGGAGAAGCCCGAGGTCGCTAACCCGACATGGTGTCCGGATTGACGGGACATATCGGGACCACGGCCTAATGCTTCGGAGCTGGTGGGTGCTCGATAATCTGATCTCACGAGTTTCTAAGAGAGGGAAGCCGACGTGGTCTTCAAGCGGATGATGCAGGCGATGGGCGTCGGGGGCCCGTCCGTGGAAACGGTGCTCGCCAACCCCAACTGCCGTCCCGGCGGTTTTTTGGAAGGCAACGTTCAGGTCTTGGGTGGCGATCACGCCACCGATATCGAATATGTGGCGGTCGGTCTCATCACCCGGGTCGAGGTGGAGAGCGGCGACAGCGAGTACAACACCGATCAGGAGTTCCACCGGCAGCGGCTGACCGGGTCGTTCCGGCTGGACCCCAACGCACGGCATGACATCCCGTTCCGCTTCGACGTGCCGTGGGAGACCCCGATCACCGAGGTCTACGGCCAGCATCTGCACGGCATGACGATGGGCCTGACCACCGAGCTCGAGGTGGCGCGCGCGGTCGACAAGAGCGACCTGGACATGGTGGCGGTGCACCCGCTGCCGGCTCAGGAGCGCATCCTCGAGGCCCTGCTCCGGCTCGGTTTCCGCTTCAGCCGGGCCGACGTCGAGCGCGGCCGGGTCTACGGCGTGCAGCAGCAGCTGCCGTTCTACCAGGAGATCGAGTTCTACCCGCCGTCGGCATACGCGAGCGGGATCAACCAGCTCGAGCTGACCTTCATCCCGACCCCGCACACGCTGCAGGTGGTGCTGGAGATCGACAAGCGCGGCGGGATGTTCACCGAGGGGCACGACGCCTTCGGCCGCTTCGACGTCGACTACCACTCGGTCGATCAGGTCGACTGGGCCGGTCAGCTGGACAACTGGCTGCGGCAGTCGGCTTCGCGGCGCGGTCTGTTCTTCTAGACCTCGATCAGGAGCGTGTGCGGACCCTCGTTCACGCTCTCGACCAGCATCTGGGTGCGGAAGCGGCCGGTCTCCACGGTCGCACCGCGCGCCCGCAACGCGTCCACGAAAGCCGTGAAGAGCGGCTCCGCGACCTCTGCCGGGGCGGCGGCCGACCAGGTCGGCCGTCGTCCCTTCCGGGCGTCGCCGTAGAGAGTGAACTGGCTGATCACCAGCAGCGGTGCGCCGAGATCCGCGGCCGACGCCTCGCCGGGCAGCAACCGCACCTCGTGCACCTTGCGGGCCAGGGTGCCCGCCTTCTCCTTGGTGTCGTCGTGCGTGACGCCGACCAGCACCAGCAGGCCCCGGCCGATCGCGCCGACCACCTCGTCGTCGACGGTCACGCGGGCCCGGCCGACCGTCTGCACCAGCGCCCGCATCAGCTCTTCCCCCGGACCAGGGCGATCGCCGGCGCGAGCGGCTCGGCGGTCGCCATCTTCTGCTGTCCCATCCGCACCACGATCGCCTCGTCCAGGCAGCGTCGCGGATCGCCGGGCGCGACCGGCAGGAACTCGGCCAGGAACTCTCCGGCCGGCGCCGACCAGGGATGGGTGCGGTCGGCCGCGACCTGAGCCAGGATCAGCGCCGACAGCCCGGTGTCCAGGTCGGCCTCGCCGTCCCGGGCGTTCACCCAGTCGATCACCACCGGGCCGCGGCCGGTCAGCATCACGTTCTCCGGGTGCAGGTCGCAGTGCAGGATCTGCCGGGTGCCGCCCGGCAGGGGCGGCAGCTCGTGCAGGCGCCGCAGCAGGCCGGCCAGCATGTCGGCGGCCACCGGCAGGTCGATGTCGCCGCTCACCATCGCCTGGGCCATGGTCGGCCCGTTCAGGCGCTCCATCTCCATCTCGGAGCCCTCGGCGCGATAGACCTCGGGCACCGGATAGCCCAGCCCGCCGACATGACGCATCAGCTCGGCCTCGTCGGTGACATCGGTGACCCGTCGGTAGCGGCGCAGCACACGGCGGTCGTCCAGCGCGTACACGTCGGCTTCTTGGCCCGAGGCGAGCGGTTCGTCCGTCACGCCGACGACGCTAGCCGATCTTCCGGCGCCCTCCGTAGCGCGGCACGGGTGCGGCGCTCCATCATGGTGCGATGGCCTCCCGGTTGCGCTACTCCGATGCCGTCAAGCTGCTCGGCGGCTCGAGCCCGGCGGTCCAGGCGATCGACGATCTGCTCGGCGGCGTCCTGTCGGCCGCGACGCTGGGCGGTTCGGACGCGGCGCTGAGTTTCTTCGACGCCAAGGCCGAGATGGTCCGGCTGGGGCGGCTCGCCACCGACAAGATCCAGGATTCGGTACGCGGCCGCGGCCGCTACGACCGCAATCAACGGCTGGCGGCCGCCCACGCGATCCTCGTGGTGACCGCCTTCTTCGAGGCGTTCGACGAGATCGTGGTGGCGGCCGAGTTCCCGCCGCCCGAGATGACCCGGGACGACCAGGTGATGCTCGCGGCGGGCACCGCGATCAGCGGCGACTGGCTGCCGAGGCTGCTCGCGGCGCCACTGCCGGCGCCCAGCCCGGAGCGCACCTACGACCAGCTGCTGATCGATCTGGCCGAGTGGTTCGTGGACGCCGGCGACTGGTTCGGCGACTTCCTGGGCGGCTTCGCCGAGTGGGACCGGGCCGATGAACGCGCCCGGCGCGCGATCGGCGCGCTGCTGCGGGAGCGGCTGCCGGCCCGGGCGGTGGCGCACTACGAGCAGGCGCATCGGCGGCTCGCGGCGGACATCCCCGAGTTCGCGATCTGGGTCGACCGGGCCGAGTCGCGAGCGCTCGGGCGTGGCCTGCTCGGGCTGGAGGCGGCGCTGGGCCGGCTGGCGGTCGGCGCGGATCCCCGGCGGCATCGGGCGGCGCTCGCCGCGGCGTACCGGTCGGAGCTGGACCGGCCGATCCTCGGCGGCGACACCGGCGACCTGACCATCCCCTGGCTGGGTGAGGCGTATGTGGACGCGCGCTTCCAGGCCAAGGAGTGCAACCCGGCCTCGCGCCCGGCCGATGAGCAGTGGTGGGACCGAGCGCCCCGCGGTGACCTGTCGGAGTTCCTGGTTCGCTATCTGATCACGCCCTCGGCGACCACCGCGCCGCTGCTGCTGCTCGGGCATCCCGGCGCCGGCAAGTCCGCGCTCACCCGGATCCTGGCCGCCCGGCTGCCCGCCTCCGACTTCCTCGCGATCCGGGTGGTCCTGCGCGAGGTGCCGGCCGAGGCCGCGATCCAGGACCAGATCGAGCATGCTCTGCGCACCGCGATCGGCGAGACCGTGGCGTGGGCCGACCTGGCCCGCAGCGCGGACGGCGCGATGCCGGTGGTGATGTTGGACGGCTTCGACGAGCTGCTGCAGGCCACCGGCATCCACCAGTCGGACTATCTGCAGCGGGTGGCCGAGTTCCAGCGGCGCGAGGCGGTGCAGGGCCGGCCGGTCGCGGTGATCGTGACCAGCCGGGTGGCGGTGGCCGACCGGGCCCGGCTGCCGGAGGACGGCCTGGTGGTGCGGCTCGAGCCGTTCGACGAGGCGCAGATCGGCCGCTGGCTCGCCACCTGGAACTCGGCGAACCGGCGCGCGCTCGCCGCCCGAGGCCTGGGCCCGCTGCCGGCCGACGTGGCGCAGCGCTTCCCCGACCTGGCCGGGCAGCCGTTGTTGCTGCTGATGCTCGCGCTCTACGACGCCACCGGCAACGACCTGCAGAACACCGACGCGTCGTTCGGCCGGGTGCAGCTGTTCGAGCGGCTGCTCGGCGACTTCGCGCTGCGGGAGGTGCGGCGCTGGCACGAGGGACGCCCGGACCGCGAGCTGGACGTCCTGGTCGACGACGAGCTGATGCGACTGTCGATCGTGGCCTTCGCGATGTTCAACCGCGGCCGGCAGTGGGTTACCGAGGCGGAGCTCGACGAGGACCTGGCCGGACTCCGGATCGAGCCGGCCCGGCATCCGCGCACCGAGGACTTCCGCAGCCCGCTGACCCACGGCCAGGAACTGGTCGGCCGCTTCTTCTTCATCCAGCGGGCCCAGGCGACCCGGGACGGCCGGGCGTTGCAGACCTACGAGTTCCTGCACGCCACCTTCGGCGAATACCTGGTCGCCCGGCTGACCGCGCACCTGCTGCGGGAGAGCGCGGACCGCGAGGCCAACCGCGCCTTCCGGCTGCGGGCGGGCACCGGCGACGACGAGCTGCTGCAGTCGCTGCTCGGCTTCATGCCGCTGACCGCCCGCAGCACCGTGCTGACCTTCGTCGGCGAACTGATCGCGGCCGGCGAGCCGGCGCCGGTCCGGGAATGGCTGCTCGGGCGGCTGCGCGCGGCCCTGATCGAGCCGGACTACCTGCCGCGCCAATATCACCCCGGCAACGTCCGGACCGACCACCGGATCGCGACCTACTCGCTCAACCTGACCCTGCTGCTGCTGGCCGTGGGCGGCGAGGTGCGGGCGAGTGAACTGTGGACCAAGGCCAAGGACCCGGCCGGATGGTTGCGCAACGCCGCGCAGATCTGGCGGGGCACGCTGCCGTCCGGCATGTGGCTCGACCTGATGGCCTGGGTCGAGGTCGAGCGCACCTGGACGGACGGCCGCCGCGACCTGGTGCTGCGACTGTTCTCCAGCGACCCGTTCGACCCGGTCGATCCGTTGTGGTCACACCAGCGGCAGAGCGTGGACGACCTGCCGGTCGGCACGACGTTCGAGTCCGGCTTCTTCATGAACCCGGCGCTGCGCTCGATGAAGCTGAGCAACAACCTCAGCGACGACGTGCTCCGCCACGCGATCGACCCGATCTTGAATGAGCTTTACGGCACCCCTCAGATGTTCGTCGTGCACGGGCCCGATGACGCCGAGTCGGTGGCCCACAGCCTGGTGCGCCTCAGTCTGGTCTCCCTGATTGGTGATCCGGCGGAATTGGAAGACGCCTATCACCGGGCGGTCACGGCGGTGGTCGCCTGGTCCGGCGGGACATCCACCTCGAGGATCTCCGACGTCAAACCGGCACTCCTGGTGCTGCGATCGATGGCGCACGACACCGGGCGACTGCCGGCCGACCGGGTTCGCGAATTCGTCGAGCAGATCGTCCTGTTCACCGGGTGGGCCCCGACCGACGAGGTCATGCGGGCCGCCGCGGAGTGCCTGACGGCCGCCGGCGTTCCCGAGCAGCCGTGGCAGCAGATCCGGTGAGCGGGCGCCTGCGCTATGTGGACGCGGTCAAGCTGCTCGGCGGGCAGACGCCCGAGATCAAGGCCCTCGACAACCTGCTCGGCGGCGCGCTGGCGGTCGCGACCGGCGGCGGCAGCGAACTGGCGATCGGCCTCTTCGACGCGAAGGCCGAGGTGATCCGGCTCGGCCACGTGCTGACCGACAAACTCCACGAGAAGGTACGCGGCCTGGGCCGCTTCGACCGCACGATGCGCCTGCAGGCCGCGCACGGCGTGCTGGTGGTGACCGCCTTCTTCGAGGCCGTCGACGAAATTGTGCAGGTAGCGGGCGTGCCCGACCCCGAGATCACCCGTGGTGAGCAGCTGAACCTCGCCGGGGGCGCGCGCGGCAATGGCAACTGGGTCGGACGACTTTTATCGGCCCCCGTTCCGGAGCCTTCGCCAGACCGGACGTGGGACGACCTGCAGAAATTTCTGCTCCATTGGTATGTCAACGTTGGCGACCAACTCGACCGGTTTCTGACCGGCCTGCGTGCGTGGGAGAGCGTCGACGAGACTGTCCGACGGCACCTTCGCCACCTGATCGAGACCAGCCTTCCGACGATGGCGTTGCGCCGCTTCGACGAAGCGCATCTGCGGCTTGCCGCCGAGATTCCCGAGTTCGCGCTGTGGACGAACCGCCTGGACAGCCGGGCTCGTCATCGGGAGCTCCGGCGCAGCCTCGACGGGCTGGAAGCGTTCTTACGGCGTACCGGTCAAGGGTCTGATCCGGAGCGGCACCGGGCCGATCTCGCCCGCGCCTATCGGGCCGACCTGTTCGAGCCGGTCGCCGAGGGCGACGCCGGCGACGTCACCTTTCCCACCCTGGCCGACCTCTACATCGATCCGAGCTTCCGGGTGCGGACGGCCGGGCCGGGCGACAAGCCCGCCGCCGAGGAGTGGTGGGACGTCGATCGCCGCGACGACCTCGGGGATTTCCTGGCGACCTACCTCACCACGCCGCAGGCGAACCAGGTGCCGCTGCTGGTGCTCGGCCAGCCGGGTGCGGGGAAATCGGCGCTGACCAAGGTTCTGGCGGCGCGTCTGCCCGCGACGGACTTCCTGGTGGTGCGTGTGCCGCTGCGCGAGGTGCCCGCCGAGGCCGAGCTGCAGAAGCAGATCGAGTTCGCGCTGGACGCCACGATCGGGCGGACCGTCGCCTGGGCCGACCTGGCCGACACCGCCGGCGGTGCGATGCCGGTGATCCTGCTGGACGGCTTCGACGAACTGGTCCAGGCGACCGGCGCCCGCCAGTCCGACTTCCTGAAGAAGGTGGTCGCCTTCCAGAAGCGGGAGGCGCGGATGGGCCGGCCGGTCGCGGTCGTGGTGACCAGCCGGGTCGCGGTCGCGGATCGGGCCACCATTCCGGAGGACACGCTGGTGGTGCGTCTGGCCGGCTTCGACGACGGGCAGGTCGGGGAGTGGCTGACGACGTGGAACGCGGCCAACGCGCCGCACGGCCGGGCGCCGCTCACCCGTCCGGCGGTGGCCCGCTATCCGCACCTCATCGAGCAGCCGTTGCTGCTGCTCATGCTGGCGCTCTACAACGCGGAGGAGGCACTGCCGGCGGACGCCGACCTCGAACTGGCCGACCTCTACGAGCGGCTGATGGCGAGCTTCGCCGAGCGCGAGGTGCGGCGGATCCACGCCGGCGAGCCGGAGGATGCCGTGCCCGGCCTGATCGAGGAGGAACTGCGGCGGCTGTCCGTGATGGCGTTCGCCATGTTCAACCGGTCCCGGCTGTGGGTGACCGACGAGGAACTCGACGCCGACCTGGTGGCTCTCGGCATGGCCCAGGCGGAACGTGGCCGCGCCGCGCTCACGGCCGCGCAGGAGGTGGTCGGACGGTTCTTCTTTCTGCAACGGGCGCAGGCCATCCAGGACGGACACACTCGCCAGGCCTATGAGTTCCTGCACGCGACGTTCGGCGAATACCTGGTGGCCCGGCTGGTGGCGCGACTCGTGACCCGCGACGCCGTCCTGCTGCGCTCGCTGATCGGCTATGCGCCGCTGTTCGCTCGGGAGACCGTGCCGGACTTCCTGCACACGTTGCTGGCCGGGCGCGCGGACGTTCGGGAGTGGCTGATGCCGCCGGCGCAGCGGGCGCTGAGCCGGCCGGAGGCGCCCGGCCTCGCGTACCGGCCGGTCGACCGGCGCATCGACCACTGGATGGCGGTCTATTCGCTCAACCTCACGGTCCTGTTGGTGGCCTGCGGCGACCCGGTCCGCGCCAGTGAGCTCTTCCCCGGCGAGAGCGAGCCGGCGGGCAGCCTGAGCGCGGCCGCATGGCAGTGGGGCGGCGCGATGGAACGCAGCACGTGGGGCGGCTTCCTCGACATGATCGTCGTGCGTCGACTGTGGGACGGCGACCGCCGGGACATGGAACTCGAGTTCGGCCGGTCGGACCACACCGAGGCGGTGGACCCGTGGTGGACGCACGGCCGGGACGACAGCCGCCGGTGGGCGCCGGCCCGCACGGTGGTCACCGGCTTCACCACGCCCGGCCACGCGTTCAAGTCGCTGCACCTCAGCGGCGGCATCGGCAGCGACATGCTGCGGCACGCCCTGGAACCGCTGACCTCGGTGGCGCCGCAGGCCCTGACCACCTTCGTGGTGCACGAGGACGGCACCGGCATGTCGTCGGTGCTGCACGACGCGGTGGCGCTCTGGCACGGATCCGCGACCGGGGCGCCGGAGCTGGAGCTGGCCTACGACCGTGCGGTGAACTCCCTGACCACACTGTTCGACTTCGACGAGTTCACCGCCGTCGGTGCGCTCGTCCTCCGGCCGCTGCGCCTGGACGCCGGCCGGTTCTGGTCGTCCGACGTGATCGGCTGGCTGCAGTCGATCGTCGGCGCGGCCTTCTACTCCACCGACCTCGCACCGGATGTGCTGGAGGCCCTGGCCGCGACCCGGGAGTCACCGGCATCGCTGAGCAGCCTGATCGAGCAGGCGCTCGGGACGGACGGCGGGGTGAACCGGCGGTGGACGCCGGGGTCGCGGGTCCGGATCGTGGCCGCGCTCGGCGGTCTCCGGTCACATCTGCGCGCCGAGGCCGTCGCCTGGGTGCACCGGGAACTGCTGCGAGGCCTGCCGGCCGATCTTGCGGAGGCCGACGTCGGACGGCCGACGGCGACCGCCGCGGAGGCGGCACGCCGGGCGTTCGACCGGGGTTGACCAGCAGGGCAGACTGTTCGGCATGACGATGTCGCTGCCGATCGACGCCGCGGCCAACGAGCTGCTCTCCACCGACCCGCTGGCCCTCCTCATCGGGATGACCCTCGACCAGCAGGACAAGCTCGAGAAGGCGTTCAACGCGCCCTACGTGCTCTCGCAGCGCCTCGGGCACGTGCCGACCGTTCCGGAGCTCGCCGACTTCGACCCGGACGAGCTCGTCGTGATCTTCACCGGGCCGCCCGCCCTGCACCGCTTCCCCAAGGCGATGGCCGGCCGGGTTCAGGAGGTCTGCCGCGAGCTGGTCGCGCGCTTCGACGGCGACGCGGCCAACCTGTGGAAGGACGCGGACAGCGGCGCCGAGCTGGTCAAGCGGGTCGCCTCGCTGCCGGGCTTCGGCATCCAGAAGTCGCAGATCTTCACCGCCCTGCTCGGCAAGCAGTTCGGGGTGCAGCCGCCCGGGTGGCGTGAGGCGGCCGGCCACTACGGCGAGGAGGGCTCGTTCCGCTCGGTGGCCGACATCGTCGACAGCCCGTCGCTGGACAAGGTGCGCGCCTACAAGAAGGAGATGAAGGCCGCCGCCAAGGCGTGAGGCACGGCCACTCCCGGCCTGCCGGCCGCTCTGACCTGGCCCACGGCGCTGCTGCGTCGGTAGTGGGCGTCCGCGGGAAAGCGGTGCAAGGATGAGGGGTCGATCGGAGAACCAGTGAAGAAGCAGCCGGAGCGGCCGGTGGTCATCACCGATGCCGCCCGCAGCCAGGGCGATCAGCTCCGCAGCCGGGAGATCCGCTACGTGACGATGATGGCGTTGCGAGCCGTCTGCCTGATCACCGGCGCCATCCTGATCAGCGTGAAGCCCCCGCTGCTCCCGCTGTGGCTGATCCTCTGCGCGGCCGGCATGGTCTTGCTGCCCTGGGCCGCCGTGCTGATCGCGAACGACCGCCCGCCCAAGACCCGGGCCGAGCGCGCCCAGTCCGTGCCCCAGCCCACCCAGCGCATCCTGGAGCAGCCGGCCTCCGAAAGGCCCCAGCCCCGCACCATCGACGCGGAAGACTAGGGCCGGGCGCCGACCCTGGTCACCGCTGAGGCGCCCAGCAGGGCACCGGCGGTCAGGGCCGCCTCCGGCGAGGATCCGCTGGTCCAGGCCTGAATCAGGCCCGCGGCGAAGGCGTCGCCCGCGCCGGTCGGATCAATCACCGGTACGCGTCTCGTGCTTCCCAACCGCACCACCCCGTCCCGCCCGCACCAGACGGCGCCGTCGGGGCCGGCCTTGACGACCACGTTCCGGGCCGTGCCGGTCAAGAGCAGGGCCTGCGCCCCGGGACTGCCCGTCCCGGCGAGCACCGCGGCCTCATCCGCGTTGCAGAGGAGCAGGTCGGCGTCGCGTACCCAGGTCAGGAAGGCCGGCGCGCCCTCGCGGCGCAAGGGGGCCGCCGAGCTGGCGTCGACGCTCACCGTGAGACCGCGGTCCCGGGCCGCCGCCAGCGCGGCCTGCGCACCCGCCCGGGAACCCTCGTTGAGCAGCGCATATCCGGAGAGATGCAGGTGCCGGGCATCGGCGGCGGAGGCCACCGCCGCGCGCACGTCGACCGGATCGAGCAGCAGCGCGGCCCCCGGATCGGTGATCAGCGTGCGCTCCTCGGCGGTGACCAGCACCACGACCGTGCCGGTGGGCGCGCCGGCGTGCGCCCGCACCGCGCAGTGCACGCCCAGCGCGGTCAGCTCGGCGATCCGCTCCCGGCCGGCGGCGTCGTCGCCCACCGCGGCGACCAGCGTGACCGCCGCGCCGGCGTGCGCGAGCCAGGCCGCCGTGTTCGCCGCCTGACCGCCGCCGGCCGATGCGATCGCGGCGAGCGTGTCGGTGCCGTGCTCGATCGGCCCCTCCGGCACCACCAGCACGTCCGTGACCAGGTCACCCACCACGAGCACCCGTCCCGCGGCCCGGGCCGGCCCGCCGGCATCCGTCATGCCGGGCCGCCGCGGTTCGCCGGTCATGCGGGGACGGAGAAGCCCAGCTGCGCGGGGGCGGGAGCGGCCGCGGCGGCGATCTCGGCGGCCAGGGCGGCGTTGCGCAGGATGATCCGGACGTTGACCGCCAGGCTCTGCCCCTCGGTGTTGGCGTGGAAGT
The DNA here is from genome assembly GCF_055586225.1 of Actinoplanes sp. NPDC051388. Classification (NCBI taxonomy): domain Bacteria; kingdom Bacillati; phylum Actinomycetota; class Actinomycetes; order Micromonosporales; family Micromonosporaceae; genus Actinoplanes; species Actinoplanes sp. NPDC051388. The sequence continues at coordinate 610,019 of NZ_JBVJIP010000001.1, forward strand.
AGGCCAGCAGGTAGGGCGTGACGTCCTTGCCGGTGACCTGGTCGGCGGCCAGCCGGGCCAGGCCGTCGGCCAGGGTGCGGTCGTGCAGGGCCCGGTCGAGCTGCTCGTCCGCCGGCAGCGGGTTGGCCACGATCACCGCGCTGCGGCTCACGTCCTGCTCGTCGCGCGCCTTGAGCACCGCGGCGACCTGCTTGGGCGAGTCCAGCGACCAGTCCAGGTCGAAGCCGCCGTCGGTGATGAAGAAGCCCGGGAACCGCCGCGTCCGATAGCCCACCACGGCCACGCCGAGCGTCTCCAGGCGTTCCAGGGTCGCGCCCACATCGAGGATCGACTTGACCCCGGCACAAACCACGACGATCGGGGTACGCCCCAGCGTGGTCAGGTCCGCCGACTCGTCGAACGTGGTGCCCGCCTCGCGATGCACCCCGCCCAGCCCGCCGGTGGCGAACACGCCGATCCCGGCCGCGGCCGCCACCGCGCTGGTCGCGGCCACCGTGGTCGCGCCGTCCGCCCCGGTCGCGGCGGCCACCGCCAGGTCGCGGACCGAAAGCTTGAGCGCGTCCGGGGAGGCGAGCCGTTCGATCTGCTCGGGGGAGAGGCCGACGACCAATTCGCCCCCGATCATCCCGATTGTCGCCGGAATCGCCCCATTGTCGCGTACCGTCTGCTCGATCTCGTGGGCCACCCGGATGTTGTCGGGGTGCGGGAGACCGTGCGAGATGATCGTGCTCTCCAGCGCCACGATCGGCCTGCCGTCGCGCCGCGCCCGGCTCACGTGATCGCCGTATTGAATCGAGAAGTCCGTCACGATGGCCACGGTACGGTGCCCCGCGATGCGCTTGTCGTTGGACCGACCAGGCAAGTGGTGTCAGACTTGTCGGTTGGAGCTTCAGCCGCCGAGACGGGGGCCCGGTGATCCGGGCATCGGCGGAGTGTGAATGCGAATGACCGCTACGAGAGGCAGATACCGTGAGCACGCAGATCCTGGAGCGCCCGGAAACCAAGGATGCGGACACCGGGCCCGAGATGTTCCACTACGTGCGCAAGGAAAAGATTGCGGAGAGTGCCGTGATGGGCACGTTCGTGGTCGCACTGTGCGGCGAGAAGTTCCCGGTGACGAAGACGCCGAAGAAGGGCTCCCCGGTCTGCCCGCAGTGCAAAGAGATCTACGAATCCATGAAGCACTGAGCTGCTGATCGCCGCTCCGCTCCTCCGGCATTTGCCCCGAGGGGCCGGTGAGCGCGCCCTCAGTGAAGCCGCCCTCGTTATGCTGGACCCGCCCCCGCAGGCCATCCGCGGGGGCGTTTTCGTTCAGGGGAAGGATCGTCGCAGCTTGAGCCCGCCGCTACCGGATCTGGAGACGTTCCCGCCACTGCGAGCTTGGCAGCGCAAGGCCCTGGTGGAATATCTGCGGCGACGATCCGACGACTTCATGGCGGTCGCCACGCCCGGCGCCGGCAAGACCACGTTCGCCCTGCGGATCGCCGCCGAACTGCTCGCCGACCGCTCCGTCGAGGCGATCACTGTGGTGTGTCCCACCGAGCACCTGAAGACACAGTGGGCGGCCGCCGCGGCCCGGGTCGGCATCCAGCTCGACCACTCGTTCCGCAACGCCGACGTGCACTCCTCCCGGGACTTCCACGGCGCGGTGCTGACCTATGCCCAGGTCGGCATGGCCCCGGCGGTGCACCGGCGCCGCACGATGACCCGCAACACGTTCGTGATCCTGGACGAGATCCACCACGCCGGCGACTCCCGCACCTGGGGCGACGGGGTGAAGAACGCGTTCGAGCCCGCGGTCCGGCGGCTGATGCTGACCGGCACCCCGTTCCGCTCGGACGAAAATCCCATTCCGTTCGTGACCTATGAGCGCGGCGACGACGGCCTGCAACGCTCCCGTGCCGACTCGATCTACGGCTACTCCGACGCGCTGCGGGACGGCGTCGTCCGGCCGGTGCTGTTCATGGCGTATTCGGGGGAGACCCGCTGGCGCACCAACGCCGGCGACGAGCTCGCGGCCCGCCTCGGCGAGCCGATGACGAAGGATCTGGTGGCGCAGGCCTGGCGCACCGCGCTGGACCACCGCGGCGGCTGGATGCCGCAGGTGCTCAAGGCGGCCGACGCGCGGCTGTCCCGGCTGCGCTCGCACGGCATCACCGACGCCGGTGGCCTGGTCATCGCCAGCGACCAGCAGACCGCCCGGGCCTATGCGAAGTTGCTCGAGGCCGTCTCCGGCGAGAAGGCGGTCGTGGTGCTCTCCGACGACGCCGGCTCGTCCGAGCGGATCGCCAGTTTCGCCCTCTCCGAGCAGCGCTGGATGGTGGCGGTGCGGATGGTGTCCGAGGGCGTCGACATCCCCCGCCTGGCCGTCGGCGTCTATGCCACCAGCGCCTCCACACCGCTTTATTTCGCGCAGGCGATCGGCCGTTTCGTGCGGGCCCGGCGCGAGGGCGAGACCGCGACGGTCTTCCTGCCGAGCGTCCCGCACCTGCTCGGCCTGGCCAGCGAGATGGAGGCCCAGCGCGACCACATCCTGGGCGCGCCGAAGGACCCGGACGGCCTGGACGACGCACTCCTCGAACGCGCGCAGCGCGAGGAGGAGGCGTCCGGCGATCTGGACAAGCAGTTCGAGGCGCTCTCCGCGACCGCCGAGCTGGACCAGGTGATCTTCGATGGCACGTCGTTCGGCACCGGGGCGTTGACCGGCACCGCCGAGGAGGAGGAATACCTCGGCCTGCCCGGCCTGCTCAGCCCCGACCAGGTGGCGGTGCTGCTGAACCGCCGCCAGTCCGAGCAGCTCGCCGCGCAGAAGAAGGCCGCCCGGGCGAACGGCGACTCGGTCCCGTCTCCGCGGGAGCCGGTGGTGCTCAGCGCGGGGGAGCGGCGGGTCGGGCTGCGCCGGCAGCTGAACACGCTGGTCGCGGCGCACCACCACCGCACCGGGCTGCCGCACGGCAAGATCCACGCGGAGCTGCGCCGGCTGTGCGGCGGCCCGCCCAGCGCGCAAGCCACGATCGAGCAGCTCGAGGAGCGGATCGCCACCATCCAGACCATGTGATCGCCGCCGGGTCGACACCGAGGTCTACCACTGGACCGCCAAGCGGGTCGTGCTGAGCGCGGGCTTCAGCGTCCCGCTGGTGGCCTTCGGCATCGGCGCCCTGCACGCTCTCAGCCCCGACTCGTCCGTGTGCCTGGGACGATTCTGGGCGCCCTGTGCGGCGGCGTGCTGGGCGCGCGTAGTGGCCACGGTGGGGGCGTGCGCCGCAGGCGCCGCCTGGCGGCCCAGACGGCCGGGGAGGACTGACGGCCCCCCGCCCGTCGGAGCCCTGCGGACCACGGTCGAGCGGCTGTGGGCCGACCAGCCCGGCTCAGGCACGTGAAAAGGGGCGCCCCACACCGTGGGCGCCCCTTTTGAAGGTCTGTGTTTGGGGGATTCAGATTCAGTTGGAGTTGGACATCATGTCCGCGCCACGCCAGACGAACTCAGGCTCCGCTGCGTATTGCACCGCGATCTTTACCAGGTCCTCTGCGTAGCGGTTGGCGTGGTGCCCGCAGAACACGAGCTCGCTACCCCCCGCGAGGGTCAAACGGAGCTTCCCTGCTGCATTGCAGCGGTCGCACCGTTCATCGGCAGCTGTGCCGGCCACGCTTCCCGCCGGCGGCGTGAGAGTCGGGGTCATAGCCTTCCTCCTCTGGTCGTCACCGATGAACTTGTTCCTCGGCTACTGCTCACCCATCGTGCAACATCCGTGCCCGTTGCGGCCTTCCCTGTGTGCCCTGAGGGGACCCAAGTCACACGCGGTCCGGCAAGTGTGCCGTCCCTCAAGGGTGCCACGTCAACGATCTCGGTCATACAACGGTCTGATCACCACCTTGTGATGTACGGGTGGTGACCAATCCGACACGAAAGGTTGACTAAAAACACTAGTCCAGATAGTCGCGGAGGACCTGCGAACGGGACGGGTGACGGAGCTTCGACATCGTCTTGGACTCGATCTGCCGGATCCGCTCACGGGTCACACCGTAGACCTGGCCGATCTCGTCCAGCGTGCGCGGCTGGCCGTCGGTCAGCCCGAAGCGCAGCCGGACCACGCCGGCCTCCCGCTCGGACAGCGTCTGCAGCACCTGCTGGAGCTGGTCCTGCAGCAGCGAGAACGAGACCGCGTCGACCGCGACGACCGCCTCCGAGTCCTCGATGAAGTCACCGAGCTGGCTGTCGCCCTCGTCGCCGATGGTCTGGTCGAGCGAGATGGGCTCACGCGCGTACTGCTGGATCTCCAGCACCTTTTCCGGCGTGATGTCCATTTCCTTGGCCAGTTCCTCCGGCGTGGGCTCGCGGCCCAGGTCCTGGAGCAGCTCGCGCTGGATGCGGCCGAGCTTGTTGATGACCTCGACCATGTGCACCGGGATGCGGATGGTGCGGGCCTGGTCGGCCATGGCGCGGGTGATGGCCTGCCGGATCCACCAGGTGGCATACGTCGAGAACTTGTAGCCCTTGGTGTAGTCGAACTTCTCGACCGCGCGGATCAGGCCCAGGTTGCCCTCCTGGATCAGGTCCAGGAACGCCATGCCGCGACCGGTGTAACGCTTGGCCAGCGAGACCACGAGTCGCAGGTTGGCCTCGAGCAGGTGGTTCTTGGCGCGCTCGCCGTCGCGGCCGATCCAGCGCAGGTCACGCTCGAACGTGCGGTCGAGCTTCTCCTCGCCCTCGTCGCAGGCGCGCAGCCGCTCGGCCGCATAGAGCCCGGCCTCGATCCGCTTGGCGAGCTCGACCTCCTGCTCCGCGTTGAGCAGGGGGACCTTGCCGATCTGCTTCAGATAGGCCCGGACGGAGTCGGCGGAGGCGGTCAGCTCGGCGTCGCGCCGGGCCTGCTTCAGCGCCTCGGACTCCTCGTCGTCCCACTCGAAGTCGCCGTCGGTGGCCGTGGCGGCGGCGTCGGTGGCAGCGGCCTGCACCAGGGCGGCCGGCTCCTCGACGACGACGTCCTCGACCTCGGCGACCAATTCCTCGGGATCGATCTCGCCCTCGGCGGGACCCTCACCCTCGGCGACGGGCGTGCCGTCGGCGGCCTTCTTGGCGGGCGCGGCCTTCTTCGCCGCGGCCTTCTTGGCCGGAGCGCGCTTGGCCGGTGCGGCCGGGTCGCCCTCGGCGGCCGGCGCGGCAGGCGCCTTCTTGGCCGGCGCGGCCGCCGCCTTGGCCGTGGTGGCCTTGGAGGCGGGCGTCGCGGCCCGGGCGGCGGCGACCTTGCGGCGCGAGGTGCTGGCGGAGCCGTCGACCACGACGGTCACGCCGGCGTCCACCAGCGCCCGTACGATCTTCTTAGCCTGAGCCGGGGTCACCTCGGCGGACTCGACAGTCTGCGCGACCTGGGACGCCGTGATCTGCCCGCCCGCGCCCTGAGCATGGGCGATCAGGGCCTCGGTGAGGGAGCGAACGTCGGCACCGGTCTGGTGGGCTTCTGTCACGAATGACCTTCCGGAGGGCGATGAAACACGGCCTGTGTGCCCAGCGCAGCACGCGGCGACGGGACTGGCCGGTGTGGTGGGAGCCCCCGAGACGCGGTCCGGCCGACAGGTCTGGAGTCCGTGTGACGGTGGCAGTGCTGAATTGTAGCGCCGATGAACGAGATCCTCCCGTCGCCGCACGCCACCGGCACGGCGCGGGGGGCTGGTGAGGTCCCCCGGCACGGCCGGCGGGAGAATGCTACTAGCCCATCGGGCATGGAGGTGACCGACATTTCCGGGACATCGAAGCCGGACGACCTGCTCGCCGTCGCGGTGCGCATCGCCCGCGACGCGGCGGACACCGCGCGCCGGATGCGCGACGCGGCGATCAACGACGTGCAGACCAAGAGCACCGACACCGACGTGGTCACCGCCGCCGACACGGCGGTGGAGCGACAGGTGGTCGAGGCGCTGCGCCGGGAGCGGCCGGGCGACAGCGTCCTGGGCGAGGAGTACGGCGACTCGGCCGCCGCCGAGCCCGGCGCGACCAGGTGGATCCTCGACCCGATCGACGGCACCGTGAACTACCTCTACGGGCTGCCGCAATACGCGGTGTCGCTGGCCGCCGAGGTGGACGGCGTCGTGGTGGCCGGAGTGGTGCGCAACCCGGCGACCGGTGACGAGTGGACGGCGACCCTCGGCGGCGGCGCCTGGCGGTCCGGCCGGCGGCTGTCCGGCTCGGTTCGCACCACGCTGGACCAGGCGCTGGTCGGTACCGGGTTCGGATATGACGCGGCCCGCCGCGCGCATCAGGGCGCCGTGGTGGCCGGGCTGATCACCCGGATCCGGGACATCCGCCGGCTCGGCGCGGCCGCGATCGACCTCTGCCTGGCGGCGGAGGGCGCGCTGGACGCGTACTTCGAGAAGGGTCTCAATCCCTGGGATCATGCCGCGGGCGGGCTGGTCGCCACGGAGGCCGGGCTGCGAGTGTCCGGACTCGACGGTGACCCGGCGAGCGGGCAGATGCTGATCGCCGCGCCGCCGGCACTCTTCGGCGCCCTGCACGACGCGCTGGCCGAGCTGGACGCGGCCGGCGGTCCCTAGCCCTAGGAGGGTTCCTTGGCCGCCTTCTGGGCGGGGGCCACGCAGGCGCCCGGTGGCAGCTCGGGCTCGCCCAGCTCGATCAGCGACTGGTTGACCTCGGTGCTGGTGGCGAGCTGGCGATATCCCGATCCGATCACGATGTCGACCACGTCGGTGGTGCGCTTGGCGCTGTATTCCGCCTTGGCCTTGCCCAGGAAGTAGGCCTTGATCAGCTGCGCGTTGCCGACCGCCTTCGGCCCGTACTGGATGATCGCGATCCGCTCGAACTTCGACTTGCTCTCGGCCGGCTTCTGCATCAGGAAGCCGCGGTTCTTGAAGTCGTCGGTCACCCGGTCGGCCAGCCCGGACGTCTTCGTGCCGTTGAGCACCCGCACCTTCACCTGGTCGGTGTCGTCGGGCAGGGTCAGCACGGCGCGGGGCGCCCCCTCGGGACACCCGTCGCCGGCCGCCACCCCGCCCTGCGTGTCGCGGACCAGGGCGACCACGACGAAGACGATCGCGGCCACGGCGAGGACACCGAGAACGACGAACGCTCGGACGCGCGCAAAACTCATGCTGCCGGCTCCAGAGGGTGTGCCAGGACGGGAATGAAGCTGAGGTTAGCGTCTGCCCGCCAAGCCTGCGGAAACAGGAGATACTTCCGGCGCGCCGACGATGATCCACGCACTGGGGCCCCTACCTTGATGTCGCCTCAGTCACATCGGGAACAATGAGCCGCCTGCGCGCGTACAACGGTCCTGCGGGAGCGGTAAGGTACCGCGCTCGCCGGGGCATTTCCACGAGGGGGTGGAAGCGTCCCGCCGGCAGTCGCTCTCCACTGAACGGTTGAGTAAGAAAAGTCCGCGCGAACCGGGAACCAGGAAGACGTCGCCGGCGTTACTAACGCCAAGTGACACATCGATACAGGAGAGTGAAAACCGATGGCCACCGACTACGACGCCCCGCGTCGCGACGAGGTCGACCTCGGCGAGGACAGCCTCGAGGAGCTGAAGGCCCGCCGTGCCGATTCCCAGTCGGGCGCAGTGGACGTCGACGAGGTCGAGGTGGCGGAGAGCTTCGAGCTCCCCGGCGCCGACCTGGCCGACGAGGAACTCACCGTCAAGGTGCTGCCGATGCAGACCGACGAGTTCCGCTGCGCCCGTTGTTTCCTCGTGCATCACCGCAGCCAGCTGGCCGCGGAGCGGAACGGGGAGCTGATCTGCCGCGAGTGCGCCTGACGGGCGCGAGCGGCTCCACCCTCCGACGGGTCTGGCGTCCGGTTGTTTGACTGGACCCCGAAGGGGCGAATACAGGACGGGGAGGACGACGATGACCACACCCGAGACCGGATCTTTGAGTTCCGACCCGTCCGACACACCGGACACCGAGGTCGCGGCGGACAGCGGCAGCGGCATTGCAAGCAACATTGACAACAGCGACGTCGGCAACGACGGCGACAGCGGCATCGGCAACACCGTGGCGGCGCTCACCGCGGACGACATCGAGCCGGCCGGTCGCCGGCGTCTGCTCGGACGTCTCGTCGACGACGTCCGACGGCGCGGGCTCGGCCAGGTGTTCCGGCCCAAGGCGGCACTGCGCTGGATGGCCGACGTGGTCGGCGACATCGCGCTGCACGTGCCGGTGCGCGACGTCGAGACGCTGCACCGGCATTTCGAGGGGCTGGACGACGACGAGCTGGCCGAGCGCCTGATCCGCAACGCCGCCCGGGCCACCGCCGGGATCGGCGCGGCGGGCGGCGGCGTCGCCTCGTTGCAATGGACCGTCACGCCCACCCTGCTGTCCGCGCCCGTCCTGCTGACCGCCGAGACAGTGGCCGTTGTGGCGATCGAGCTCAAGCTGATCGGCGAGCTGCACGAGGTCTACGGGCAGCCGGTGCGGGGCTCCGCCGCACAGCGCGCGACCAGCCTGATCCAGGCCTGGGCCAGCCAGCGCGGGGTGAACCCGCTGCTGCCGGGCGTGGGCGTCGGCACCGTGCTGGGCACCGCGGCGCGCAAGGAACTGCAGAGCACCCTGCTGCGCCGCTTCGGGCGCAACCTGACCACACTGGGCCCGCTGCTGACCGGCGCGGCGGTGGCTTCCTATCTGAACCGCCGGGCCACCCGGAAACTGGCCGACGAGGTGCTGAAGGACCTGCGCAAGAAGCGCAAGTCACTGCCGGCGCGCGGCCTCAAGGAGCTGGGTAGCTAGCTCGACCGGACGGCGGGTGCTGACCACCCAGAACGGGGTCGGATCGTCCGGGTCGTCGAGCAGCACCTGGACGGCGCCGCCGATCCACGGCCGCTGGATCACGAAGGCCAGCGGGTGGGCGCCGACCCCGAGCGCCTCACGCTTGCCGGCCGCGTCGAGCGCCACCACCTCGGCGATCACCGAGAGCGGCAGCCGGGCGTCGTCCACCCGGAACTCGTCGGCGGTCACCGCGACCCGGATCCGGCCGGCCCAGAGCAGGGCCGCCACGGTCAGCGGCAGTGTCACGGCGAACGGGAGCCAGAGGGGCACGCCGGTGATGCCCATGGCGATCTCGGCGGCGACCAGGCCCCCGCCGAGGAGCATCAGCGGCCACGACCAGAGCGGCACACCGAGACGTTCGGCGTACGCCGGACGGGTGGTGATGCGCTCTCCGGGGTCGGATGTCACGCTGGTGAGGGTACGGCGCGCCTCCGCTCGCGAGCACGGCAGGATGGCATGGTGGACGCCGCCCAGCTCGCCGGAGTCAGGGCGAGATCAACCGAGAAGAGAAGTGACGCTGTGGACGTTGCGGTCCGCCGGCTCGATCCGGACCTGCCCCTGCCGGCCTATGCCCACCCCGGTGACGCCGGCGCCGACCTGGTCGCCGCCGAGGACGTCGAGCTCGCGCCCGGTGAGCGCCGGCTGGTGCCGACCGGCATCGCGATCGCGCTCCCGGAGGGGCACGTCGGTCTCGTGCACCCGCGCTCCGGACTGGCACACCGCCTCGGCGTCACGGTGCTCAACGCGCCCGGTACGGTCGACTCCGGATATCGCGGTGAGATCCTGGTGAACCTGGTCAATCACGACCCGGCCGCCACGGTCAAGATCTCCCGTGGTGACCGCATCGCCCAGTTGCTGGTGCAGCGGGTCGAGCGCGCTAATTTTCACGTCGTCGACGAGCTGCCGGAGACGGTGCGGGGTGCGGGCGGCCACGGCTCGACCGGCGGCCACCAGACGTTCCCCGCGCCGCCCGCCGACGCAGCGACCAGTGCAGAAAGGTGACTTCGATGTTCTCCCGTAAGCGGCCACGGCACGTCCGCGACGCCGACGCGCCGCAGTCGGCCGCCCTCGCGCACAGCATGACCGCGGGCGACGGGACGCCGCCCGAGCACGGCCCGTGGGACCAGCGGTGGGCGCCCGAGGCGGCCCGGCTCGACCTGGGCAGCCTGCAGATTCCCGCGCTCGAGGGCGTCGAGGTGCGGGTGCAGGCGGGTCAGGACGGCAACGTCGAGCACGTGGTGCTGGTCTCCGGCGCCGGCGCGGTCGAGTTCGCCGCGTTCGCGGCGCCACGCACGGACGACATCTGGGACGAGGTCCGCGCCGAGATGTTGCAGGAGATGAAGGCCGGCGGGCTCGCCGTGCGCGAGGAGCTCGGCCGGCACGGCACCGAGATCGTGGCCCAGCTGCCCGGCCCGGAGGGACAGCTGGTCGACGTGCGCTATGTCGGGGTGGACGGGCCGCGCTGGTTCGTGCGGGCCACGTTCCAGGGGCCGGTCGCGGTCGACGCGGACGCCTCGCCGGTGCTGTGGGAGTGCCTGGAAGGCCTGGTGGTGGCGCGCGACGACGAGCCGCGGCCGGTCCGCGAGCCGCTGCCGATGAAGCTGCCGCAGGAGATGGCCGATCAGGCGCAGAGCGCGACGCCGGAGGGTTAGGGCAGCATGCGCACACGGCGTACCGTGGGATGATGTCGACCGACGAGAAGGCCTCCGGCTTCCGGCGGTTCCTCGAGCGCCTCACCGCCTCGGAGGACGAGCTGCAGGCCGAGGAGCTCCAGCGGGAGAGCGCGAAATGCGGCGCGATCCCGGCCGGGCAGTGTTCCCGGGGGCAGGTCGTGTCGGTCTCCGGACGGCTCCGGACGGTGGCATACACCCCGCGCACCAACCTGCCGACGCTCGAGGCGGATCTCTACGACGGCAGCGACGTGGTCACCCTGGTATTCCTGGGCCGGCGCTCGATCGCCGGGATCGAGCCCGGCCGGCAGCTCACCGCCCGCGGTCGCATCGCGCTGCGGGACGACCGTAAAGTGATCTACAACCCGTTCTACGAGCTGGAGGCGCCCCGGTGACATCCGGCAGCGAGCCCCGTCACGCCGCCGCGCCGCCCGAGGGGGTGGAGGAGAGGCTCGCCGAGGAGATCGTCGAGGAGCAGAACCTGCATCCCGTCGAGGAGGCCGAGGAGCCCTTCCCGTCGATGAGCGAGCAGGTCTCCGAGCAGCTCGGCGGGGTCCGTGGGCTGGTCGAGTCGAGCATCCCGGTCGTCGCGTTCGTGCTGCTCAACGTGCTGCTCGGGGAAAACGTCGCCGGGCTCGACAAGCGCACCGCTCTCTATTGGGCGATCGGTGGCGCGGTCGGCACCGCGGTGCTGATCGGCATCTACCGGTTGTTTCGCAAGGAGCCGATCCGGCACGCGGTCAACGGTGTCTTCGGCATCGCGCTCGGCGCCTGGCTGGCCTGGCGCTCCGGCGACGCCAAGGACTTCTATCTGCCCGGCATCCTGCTGAGCCTGGGTCAGGTGGTGATCCTGATCGGCTCCGTGGCGGTCCGCAAACCCATCATCGGGTACGTGTGGGGAGTGCTGGCCAACAAGGGCAAGCACGACTGGTTCGGCAACAAGGAGCTGTTCCGCACGTTCCAGTGGCTGACCCTGGTCTGGGCCGGCTCACTGTTCATCCGGGCCGGGGTGCAGGGCTGGCTCTACCTCGCCGATCAGGCCACCGCGCTCGGTGTGACCCGCATCCTGATCAGCTGGCCGATGTATGCCGCCACCTTCGCGTTCACGGTGTGGGCGATCCGGCGGGTCACCCGGCGGCAGGCGGAAGCGGTCAGTCAACCTCTCTGACCACGCCCAGGATCACCGAGCGCACCTGGTCCTCGACCTCGGCGCGGCAGACGAAGATCAGCTCGTCGCCCGCCTCCAGCGGGTCGTCCGGGGTCGGCACCAGCACCCGCTTGCCGCGCAGAATGGTGACCAGCGCCGAGTCGCGGGGCAGCGGCACCGACCGCACCGGCTCGCCGACATAGGGCGCCTCGGCCGGCAGCGTGATCTCCACCAGGTTGGCCTCGCCCTGCCGGAAAGTCATCAGCCGGACCAGATCGCCGACCGTCACCGCCTCCTCCACCAGGGCGGCCATCAGGCGGGGCTTGCTGACCGCCACGTCGACGCCCCACTGCTCGGTGAACAGCCACTCGTTCTCCGCGCGGTTCACCCGGGCCACCACCCGGGCGACCGCGAACTCGGTCTTGGCCAGCAGCGACACCACCAGGTTGGCCTTGTCGTCGCCGGTCGCCGCGACCACCACGTCGCAGCCGGCCACGTCGGCCTCCTCGAGGCTGCTCACCTCGCACGCGTCGGCCAGCACCCACTCCGCCTCGGGCACCCGCTCCGGGCGCAGCTGGCGCGGCTGCCGCTCGATGAGCATCACCTGGTGCCCGTTGCCGATCAGCTCCGAGGCGATCGAGCGGCCCACGTTGCCGGCCCCCGCGATGGCGATCCGCATGGTCACAGGCCTCCCTGGACGGCGGAGGAGGCGAGCTCCAGCACCGCCCCGACGGTGTCGTCGGTGACCAGCACGAAGACCTGGTCGCCGTCCTGCAGGACGGTGGACGGGGTGGAGAGCGAACCGATGCCGAAGCGCATCAGATATGCCACCCTTGCGCCGGTCACGTCCTCGAACTGCTTGACCGTGTGCCCGACCCAGTCGCGGTGCAGCACCGCCTCGACGATCGAGATGGAGCTGGTCGGGTCGCGGAACACCTCGACCGTGCCCTCCGGAACCAGGTGCCGGACCATCCGGTCGGCGGCCCATCGGATGGTGGCCACGGTCGGGATGCCGAGGCGCTCGTAGACCAGGGCGCGGCGGGCGTCGTAGATGCGGGCGACCACGCGTGAGACGCCGTAGGTCTCCCGGGCCAGGCGGGCCGAGATGATGTTGGAGTTGTCGCCGCTGGAGACCGCCGCGAACGCGTCCGCGCGCTCGATCTCGGCCTTGTGCAGCACGTCCCGGTCGAAGCCGATGCCGGTGACCGTCCTGCCACCGAACTCGGCGCCCAACCGGCGGAAGGCGTCGGAGTTCTGGTCGATCACGGCCACCGAATGCCCGCGCGAGTCCAGCTTGTGCGCGAGCGTGGAGCCGAGCCGTCCACACCCCATGATCACCACATGCACGGTTGTCGCCTTCCGGGCTGCTGAGCTGTCAGAGCAAAGCGTGCCATGGGCACGCGACCCGTGGTGGCCGGGGCGGCCGACAGCGCGTCCCGCCCGGCCGTACCCTTGGCGCTTGTGGCAAGTTCGACGTCCCTCGTCAAGCGGCTGTTGGTGGGCCGGCCGTTCCGATCCGACCGGTTGCAGCACACGCTGCTGCCTAAGCGGATCGCGCTGCCCGTCTTCGCCAGCGACGCGCTGTCGAGCGTGGCGTACGCGCCCGACGAGATCCTGCTGACCCTTTCGATCGCGGGGGCGGGCGCCTATCTCTATTCGCCGTGGGTGACGCTGGCCGTCGCGGTCGTGATGATCACCGTGGTGGCGAGCTATCGGCAGAACGTGCACGCCTATCCCTCCGGCGGCGGCGACTACGAGGTGGCCACGGTCAACCTCGGGCCGCGCTTCGGGGTGGCGGTGGCCAGCGCGCTGCTGGTGGACTACATCCTGACGGTGGCGGTGTCGGTCAGCGCCGGGGTGTCGAACCTCGGCTCGGTGGTGCCGTTCGTGGCCGAGCACAAGATCGGCATCGCGCTGGCCGCGGTCATCCTGCTGACCGCGATGAACCTGCGCGGACTGCGCGAGTCCGGCACCGCGTTCGCCGTCCCGACGTATGCCTTCATCATCGTGATCGTCGGGATGATCCTGACCGGGCTGGTCCGCGTGTTCATCCTCGGCCAGGATCTGCGCGCGCCCAGCGCCGATCTGGTCATCGCGGCCGAGGAGAGCCATCTGACCAGCTTCGCCTTCGTCTTCCTGCTGTTGCGCACCTTCTCCTCCGGCTGTGCGGCGCTGACCGGCGTGGAGGCGATCTCCAACGGCGTGCCCGCCTTCAAGCAGCCGAAGAGCAAGAACGCGGCGACCACGCTGCTGCTCCTCGGCAGCGTCGCGATCGTGATGCTGGTCGGCATGGTCTTCCTGGCCCAGGCCACGCATCTGCAGTTCGTCGAGGACCCCGCGCAGATCGTCGGCGGGCCGGCGAACTATGTGCAGAAGACGGTCACCACCCAGCTCGGGGAGACCGTGTTCGGCAGCGGTTCGATCCTGCTCTATCTGGTCGGTGCGGTCACCGCGCTGATCCTCTTCCTGGCCGCGAACACCGCCTTCAACGGCTTCCCGGTGCTCGGCTCGATCCTGGCCCAGGACCGCTTCCTGCCGCGTCAGCTGCACACCCGCGGCGACCGGCTGGCCTTCTCGAACGGCATCATCTTCCTGGCGATCGCCGCGATGGTGCTGATCGTGGCCTTCGAGGCCGAGGTGACCCGGCTGATCCAGCTCTACATCGTGGGTGTGTTCGTGTCCTTCACGCTGTCCCAGGGCGGCATGATCCGGCACTGGAACCGGCTGCTGCGGACCCAGCGGGACCCGAACAGGCGGCGCCAGATGTTCCGGTCCCGGGCGATCAACAGCTTCGGCATGGTGCTCACCGGCGCGGTGCTGATCGTCGTGCTGATCACCAAGTTCCTGCTCGGCGCCTGGATCGCGATCGCCGCGATGCTGGTCATCTATGCCCTCATGCTGAGCATCAAGAAGCACTACACGCGGGTCTCGGCCGAGCTGCAGCCGACCGACGAGCGGCCGGTGATGCCGTCCCGCAACCACGCGGTGGTGCTGGTCAGCAAGGTGCACCTGCCGACCCTGCGGGCGATCGCCTATGCCCAGGCGACCCGGCCCGACACGCTGACCGCGGTGACCGTGAACGTGGACGACAAGGACACCCGGGCGATCCAGGCCGAGTGGGAGCGCCGCCAGGTGCCGGTGTCGCTGACCGTGGTGGACTCGCCCTATCGCGAGATCACCCGGCCGATCATCGACTTCGTGAAGAGCCTGCGCCGCGGCTCGCCGCGGGACGTGGTGACCGTGTTCGTGCCGGAATACGTGGTCGGCCGCTGGTGGGAGAACCTGCTGCACAACCAGAGCGCGCTGCGGATCAAGGGGCGGCTGCTCTTCGAGCCCGGCGTGATGGTCACCAGCGTGCCCTGGCAGCTGCGGTCCAGCCAGGACAAGGACCTGGACCGCTTCGACCGGGACATGAGCCGGGCGCCGGCTCGCGGCCCGCGCTCCCACCCGGCGCCCCCGCCGGCCACCCCCGCCGAACCCGAGAAGGATGGCGCTCCCCAGTGATCGAGCACGTGACCGTGGAAGACCTGGTCGAAGGCGACACCGTCGAGGTGACCGTCGGTGCGCCGGCGCACGGCGGGCACTGCGTGGCCCGGCTGGGCGGGGAGCACGGGCGGGTGGTGTTCGTCCGGCACGCGCTGCCCGGCGAGCGGGTGACCGCGGAGATCACCGAGATGCACAAGGGCTATTGGCGCGCCGACGCGATCGAGATCCACGAGCCGTCGCCGGATCGGGTGGCGGCGCCCTGTGCGTACGCGAAAGCGGGTTGTTGTGGGGGTTGCGATCTGCAGCACGTGAGCGATCGGGCCCAGCTGGAGTGGAAGACCGCCGTGGTGCGCGAGCAGTTGGCGCGGCTCGGCGGGATGAGCTCCGACGTCGAGGTCGAGCGGCTGCCCGGCGGACTGCTCGGCTGGCGGTCGCGGGTGCGCTACGCGGTGGACGCCGTCGATCGGCCCGGGCTGCTGCGGCACCGGTCGCACGAGGTGGTGGCGATCGACCGTTGCCTGATCGCGCATCCGCACATTCAGGACCTGGACGTGCTCGAACGGCAGTGGCCGGCCGTGAACGGGATCGCCGCGGTGGCCTCCACCGGCGGCGACGTCACCGTGCTGGCCCTGCCCACGCCCGGCAGCCAGTCGCCGACCGACGACGCGGACCCGGGCGGCGTGCTGCTGGCCGGACCGGCCGAGGTGCGCGAGGTGGCCGCGGGCCGGGAGTGGACGGTGCCGGCCGAGGGCTTCTGGCAGGTGCATCCGGCGGCGGCCGAGACGCTGGCCGGCGCGGTGCTGGAGATGCTGCGGCCGGCGCCTGGGGAGACCGCCTGGGATCTCTACGGCGGGGTGGGGCTGTTCGCCGGTGCGGTCGGCGCGCGGACCGGCGCCCGGGTGACCGTGGTGGAGTCCGGCGCCGAGACGGTGGCCGCGGCCCGGCGCAACCTGGCCGACCTGCCCGGCGTGGAGGTGGTCGCCGCCCGGGTGGAGACCGCGCTGCGCAAGCGGCGGATCACCGGCCCGGTCGACCTGGTGGTGCTGGACCCGCCGCGCTCCGGCGCCGGCGCCGAGGTGGTGCGGGCGATCGCGGCCGCCGGGCCACGGGCGATCGCCTATGTGGCGTGCGACCCGGCGGCGCTGGGCCGGGACATCGGGACCTTCCGGCGGCTCGGCTGGAACGTGGCCGAGGTGCGCGCGTTCGACTGCTTCCCGATGACCCGGCACGTGGAGTGCGTGGCCCTGCTTACGCGGTGACCTTTTTAGGCTCCTCCTCCGGCGTCTCACCCTCGGTCGGAGGCTCCGCGGCGCTGGCGTGCGGATCGTCGGAGAAGGTCGTCTCGTCGAACGGGTCCTCGCCGCTGAACACGCGGTCCGCCTGGGCCGGGTCATATTCGCCGGTCCACTTGCCGACCAGCACCGTGGCGATCGCGTTGCCGGCGAAGTTGGTCAGCGCCCGCGCCTCGGACATCAGCCGGTCGATGCCGACGATCAGGCCCACGCCGGGCACCAGGTCGGGGCGGTGGCTCTGCAGGCCGCCGGCCAGCGTGGCCAGGCCGGCGCCGGTGACCCCGGCCGCGCCCTTGGAGGCGATGATCATGAAGAGCAGCAGGGAGATCTGCTGGCCGACGGAGAGCGGGTTGTCCATCGCGTCGGCGATGAACAGCGACGCCATGGTCAGGTAGATCGCCGTGCCGTCCAGGTTGAACGAGTATCCGGTCGGCACCACGATGCCCACCACCGGGCGGCTCACGCCGAGGTGGCCCATCTTCGCGATCAGCCGCGGGAGCGCCGATTCCGAGGACGAGGTGGACAGGATCAGCAGGAACTCGCGGGCCAGATATCTGAACAGCTTGAACACCGACATGTTCGCGACCAGCCGGAGGATGACGCCGAGGATCACGAAGACGAACAGGAAACACGTGATGTAGAAGCCGATCATGATGCCGGCCAGGCTCTTCAGCGCGTCGAATCCGGTCGCGCCGACCACCGCCGCCATCGCGCCGAACGCGCCGATCGGGGCCAGCCACATGATCATCGACAGGATCTTGAAGACCAGGCGCTGGATCACCTCGATGGCCCGGATCACCGGCTCGCCGCGCCGGCCCAGCGACTGCACGCCAAAGCCGACCAGCAGCGCCACCAGCAGGGTCTGCAGCACCTCGCCGGAGGTCAGGGCGGAGAGCAGAGTGTCCGGGATGATGCCGAGGATGAACTCAGTGGTGGACTTCGCGTCCTCCGCGACCTGCGCCTCGCCGGTCGCCCGCAGCTCCTCGCTGAGGTTGAGCCCGGCGCCCGGGTGCAGGATGTTGCCGACGATCAGGCCGATCGCCAGGGCCACGGTCGACATCAGCAGGAAGTAGCCGAGGGCCAGACCGCCCACCTTGCCGACCTGAGCCGCGCGGCGGATGGAACCGACACCGAGGACGAGCGTGCAGAAGATGATCGGGGAGATCATCATCCGGATCAGATCGACGAAACCGGTGCCGAGCGGGCGAAGGTCCTTACCGAACTCGGGGAAGAGGAAACCGACCGCAATGCCCAATGCCATCGCGACCAGCACCGCGATGTAAAGGAAATGGCTGCGATCGCGACGGCGCGGGGGTGCTGCGGTATCGACGGTCATGCTGAGTTTCTAACGTATTTCCGGCCCGTGGTCACCGTGTAGATCCTGTGCAGGTGTCGTCGTGCAGAACCTCGTGCCCGATGCGGTTGGGCGCAGCGCCGATACACTCGATCGTCATGAGCGAAGCCCACTCCGCCCCGTACGGCCTGCTCGGCTCGATCGCCTCGCCCGCCGACCTCAAGCGGCTCACTCCCGAGCAGTTGTCCCTGCTCGCGGCCGAGATCCGCGACTTCCTGGTGGCCAAGGTGTCGCGCACCGGCGGCCACCTCGGTCCGAACCTCGGCGTGGTGGAGGTGACCCTCGCCCTGCACCGGGTCTTCGACTCCCCGCGGGACAAGGTGTTGTTCGACACCGGGCACCAGGCCTACGTGCACAAGATGGTCACCGGCCGGCAGGGCGGATTCGATCTGCTGCGCCAGCGCGGCGGCCTCTCCGGTTACCCGAGCCGGGCGGAGAGCGAGCACGACCTCATCGAGAACTCGCACGCGTCCACCGCGCTGTCATATGCGGACGGCATCTCCAAGGCCTTCGCGCTGCGCGGCGAGGACCGGCACACGGTGGCCGTGGTCGGCGACGGCGCGCTCACCGGCGGGATGTGCTGGGAAGCGCTCAACAACATCGCGGCGGCGAAGAACCGCCTGGTCATCGTCGTGAACGACAACGGCCGGTCCTATGCGCCGACGATCGGCGGCCTGGCCGACCACCTCTCCACGCTGCGCCTCAACCCGGGCTACGAGAAGGTGCTCGACCTGGTCAAGGACGCCCTCGGCTCGACACCGGTGATCGGCAAGCCGGCCTACGAGGTGCTGCACGCCGTCAAGCGCGGCATCAAGGACGCGGTCAGCCCGCAGCCGATGTTCGAGGACCTGGGCCTCAAATATGTGGGCCCGGTGGACGGCCACGATGTGCAGGCCATGGAGTCCGCGCTGCGCCGGGCCAAGGGCTTCAACGCGCCGGTGATCGTGCACGCGGTGACCCGCAAGGGCTACGGCTACCGCCCGGCCGAGGACGACGAGGCGGACTGCCTGCACGGCCCGGGTGGCGCGTTCAGCATCGAGACCGGCAAGCTGCTCGCCGCCCCCGCGGTGAAGTGGACGCACATCTTCGCCGAGGAACTGGTCGCCATCGCCGACGTCCGGCCCGACGTCGTGGGCATCACCGCGGCGATGAGCGAGCCCACCGGCATCGCCACGCTGGCCAGGAAATATCCCGAGCGGGCCTACGACGTGGGCATCGCCGAGCAGCACGCCGCCACCTCGGCGGCCGGGCTGGCGATGGGCGGGCTGCACCCGGTGGTCGCGGTCTACGCCACCTTCCTCAACCGGGCCTTCGACCAGGTGCTGCTGGACGTGGCGATGCACGGGCTGCCGGTCACCTTCGTGCTGGACCGGGCCGGCGTCACCGGCCCGGACGGCCCGAGCCATTACGGGATCTGGGACATGAGCGTCTTCGGGGTGGTGCCGGGGCTGCGGATCGCCGCGCCACGGGACGCCGCCACGCTGCGCGAGGAGCTGCGCGAGGCGGTCGCCGTCGAGGACGGGCCGACCATCCTGCGCTTCCCGTCCGGCTCGGTCGCCGCGGACCTGCCGGCCCTGCGCCGGATCGGCCCGGTGGATGTGCTGCGCGAGGACGAGCGCAAGGATGTGCTGCTGGTCGCGGTCGGCGCGTTCGCCGCGATGGGGATGGCGGCCGCGGAGCGGATCGCGGAGCAGGGGTACGGCGTGACCGTCGTCGACCCGCGCTGGGTGCGCCCGGCTCCGATCGAGCTGGCCGGGCTGGCCCGGCAGCACCGCCTGGTGGTGACGCTGGAGGACGGCGTGCGCGCCGGCGGGGTCGGCGACGGCGTGGCGAGCATGCTGCGCGACGCGGGCATCACCATGCCGTTGCGCGACTTCGGGGTGCCGGCCGGCTTCCACCCGCACGGCACCCGCGCGGAGATCCTGGCGAGCCTCGGGCTGACCGCGCAGGACGTGGCCCGCGAAGTGACCGAAACGGTCTCCCAACTCCAGGAGGAGCACGCGCCCCTGTAGCCCTCAAACGGCAGAACCGTTATTCAGCCGTTACCTTTGGAGGATGGCGGCGGAGACCTTCGGCGGGAACACGATCATCATCGACCTCGGTCTGGATCGTGGCGAGCCGGAGACGTATGCCAGGCCGACCCGCAAAACGGTGTCCGCATGGTTCGCGCCGTTCGTGATCGCGCTGGTCGTGCTGGTGGTCGCGGGCGCCTCCGCCGCGCCTCCGCCGCCGGCCCTGTCTCAGCTGCTCAGCCTGCGGGTGGGGCCGGCCGACTCGTACGCGCTGACGGACGGGCAGGAGCTGCTCGCGCAGTCCATGGGCACGCTCGCCGCCTATGACCTGAACGACGGCTCGCTGCGCTGGGAGACGGTGTCGGAGCGCCCCACCTATCGGCTGCGGACGGCGGCCGGGCTGGTCCTGATGCGGCCCTGGACCTATGGACCCGGGCAGCCGAACACCACCGCGTTGTCGCTGGCCGACGGCTCCACGAAGTGGCGCCACGAGGGCACGGTGATGAGCATCACAGGCTCGTCGGCACTGCTCTCCGTCTCGGCCGTCCGCAGCGGCGGCACCAACCGCCGGGTGCAGGGCCCGGTCGAGGCGCTCGACCCGAACACCGGCGCGGCCGTCTGGCGGGTCGACGTGCCGCGCACCGCGGTGCTGCTCGGCGTGCCCGGCCCGGGCGACGCCGGCGCGCGGATGATGCTGGTGCACGACAACCGCACGATGACCGTGCACGACCTGAGCTCGGGAGCGCTGCTCGCCACCGCCGTGCTGCCCTCCGCGAACTACGGCCCGGAGAACCCGGTGCTCTCCGGCGGGCTGGTCCTGCTGCGGCACCTCGGCCTGCACGGCGTGGTGATCTCCGCGTTCGACCCGGTGAGCCTGCAGCGGGTCTGGCAGCAACCGGCCGGCAAGACCTACGAGGTGCGCGACTGTGGTCCGGTGGCCTGCCTGAACGGGCCGGACGGCGTGCGCGGCATCGACCCGGCGACCGGCGAGGAGCGCTGGTATCGGGCCGGGTGGCGGAGCATCGAGCAGCGCGGGCGGCTGACCCTGGCGTACGGCTCGCCGACCGGGGTCGCGGATCCGGCCGGCATCATCGACCCCGCCACCGGCAAGATCCTGGTGCCGCTGGACGGGTGGCGGATGGTCGGCGGGACCGGTGGCGATCATCTGCTGGTGACCCGCGAGGTGGAGGCGGGCGCACGTACGATGGTCGCCGTCGCGGAACCGGGCATGTCCGGGCCACGGCCGCTGGCCGATCTGCCGCCGGGCACCGGTGACTGTCAGGCGGCGCCGGGGCGGCTGGTGTGCCGGTCGACCACGGGTGAGCTCGTCGTCTGGGCGTACCAGAAGAAGGTCTGAGGTGTTGGGGTGGCGCTGATCGAGCTCGATCTCGACGCGCCGCCCGCCGATCACCACGTCCGGCTGTCACCGGCCCGCATCTCGCGGTGGATCGGACTCACGCTGGTCGCGCTGCTCGCCCTCATGCTCGGCGGCGCCGCGCCCTTCGCCCCGGTGCTGTGGCGCCCGGCCGGATCCGTTCCGCTGGCCGCGGACGGCTGGTTCCGGCTGGTCGGCGACCGCGTCTACACCTATGACGACAGGTCCGTCTCGGCCTGGGACCTCGATCCGGCCACCCGGCGGTGGACGCTCACCCCGCCCGCGGTCGGCTCGGGCGAGGACGAGAGCACCGGCGGCCGGCTCGTGGTGGCCGGCGCGACGGTGGTGCTGCAGTCGCCGCAGTGGCGGACCGTCGTCGCGGACCACGCGACCGGGCAGGTCCGCTGGCGCTCGCCCGGCCCGGTGGAGGTCGCGACCGGAGAGGTCGGGCTGACCCGGGACGTGACGTTCCGGTCGGGCTCGGAATATGAACGGACCGGCATCTCGCCGGGTGGCTCGGCCTATCTGGAACCGCCGGAGCGCACCGTGCTCAACGGCGTCGACCTGGCCACCGGGCGCCGGCTGTGGTCATTGTCCGGCGAGGGCGCGGTCTTCACCGAGGTCGTCGGCGACCTGCTCCTGGTGATGTCCGCCGACCGGCTGGCCCTGGTCGAACCAGGGACCGGCGCGATCGTCCGCGAGCAGGCCGCGGCCGATCAGTCGTTCGGCTGGGTGGTCGGCGACACCGTGCTGGGCCGGCACGGCAGCGAGATGATCGCGTACGACCTGGCGACGCTCGCGCCGCGCTGGCGGGCGCCGGCCGACCGGGCCGGGTCGGACCTGGCCGGCGGACGCTGCGACGGCCTGATCTGCCGCCTGGAACCGGAGAGCATCCAGGTGCTCGACCCGGCCACCGGCGCGGTGCGCTGGCAGGTCTCGTCCGGACTGGTGCTGCGCCGGGTCGGCGACGCGGTGCTGGAGACGGACGTGCTGGCCGGCCGGCCGCTGCGGCTGCTCGACGCGGTCACCGGCGCCGTCCGGGCCACCGTCGACGACTGGTCCACCGCGATCGGCGGCGAGCAGTTCGTGCTGGCCCGGCTGAACCTGGCCCGCCAGGGCTGGGAGTTCGCCGCGCTCGGTGCCGGGGTGGTGCGCCCGCTCGGCTTCAGCCCGGTGCTGGTGCACGACTGCCAGGCGAGCGCGCGGCTCGTGGCCTGCCGCACCACGACCGGCGTCGTGGTCTTCCGGATGGGCGCGCCGTGACCGTGATCGAGGTGGACCTCGACGAGTCCCCGGAGGCCTTCGACCGGCCACCGCCGGTGCACCGCTATCGCTGGGCCGGCCTGGCCCTGGTCACCGCGCTGCTGCTGGCACTCGGCGGCGCCGCTCCGGTCACCTCCACGCTCTGGCGCGAGGTCGGGTCGATCAAGGTCGGCGGCGGCTGGTTCACGCTCGACCACGACCGCCTCTACACCTTCAGCGACGGCACCCTGCAGGGCTGGAGTCTTTCGCCGCTCGAGCAGCGCTGGTCGGTCACCCCCGCGTCGGCGTCGGAACCGCCGTCCGACGTCGTGGTGCTGAACACCGGCGGCCGGGTGGCGGCGGTCGACGACACGATCCTGGCGCAGCTGCCCGACGCGTCCTCCGCGGTGCTGGACGCCGGGACCGGGCGGGTCCGCTGGACGTCGCCGGCCCAGATCGACCTGATCATCGGCGGGGTCGGGCTGACCCAGGAGATGATCTTCCGGCCGGGTTCCGAGTACGACCGGTCCAGCGGCGATCCGGGCGCGATCTTCGTGTCGACGTCCACCGGGAAGGCGTACACCGAGCCGCCGCAGAGCACCGAGCTGCGCGCCTTCGACCTGGACACCGGCCGACGGCGGTGGACCCTGCCGGGCAAGCGCTCGATCTTCACCGCACCGGCCGGCGAGCTGCTGCTCGTGGTGTCCGCCGACCGGCTGGCCCTGGTCGAGCCGCGCACCGGCGCGGTGGTGCGGGAGCGGACCGCCACCGACCTCAGCTGGAGCTGGGTGGTCGGCGACACCGCACTGGTGCGGCACGGCGACGACATGACCGCGTACGACCTGGGCACCCTGACGCCGCGCTGGTCGGCACCCGCCGACCGGGCCGGCCCCGAGGTGGTCGGCGGGTCGTGCGAGGACCTGATCTGCCGCACCTCGCCGAGCGGCACGGAGGTGCTGGACCCGGCCACCGGTGTGGTGCGCTGGCAGACCGGGCGCGACGTGAGCCTGAGCCGCGAGGGCGACGTGGTGGTCGAGATCGACAGCGTGACGCGGCGGCCGCTGCGGCTGCTCGACCTGGCGACCGGCCGCGATCTGGGCTCGCTGCGGAGGTGGCAGTCGATGACGCTGGGCGACACCGCCGTGCTGATCCGCCCGGACATCACCAACTCGCGATGGGTCTTCGCGGCGCTGCACGACGGGCGGGTGCAACCGCTCGGCCAGGCCGGCTCGGACGTGCAGGACTGCCGGGCCAGTGGGCGGTTCGTGGCCTGCCGCACGTCCACCGGCGTGGACGTCTTCGAGACCGGAATTTCTTTTTCCGCGTGACGGCCGGGCCGCGCGCAGAATGAGCGCGTGGGCGATGTGCTGATCGAGCTCGGCGAGGTGGACGACACCGACCGCCGCAGCGTCGCGCCGCCCCCGCCGCTGCGCTGGCGGCCGTTCTTCGTCGGCCTGGCGGCGCTGCTGATCGGGCTGCTCACCGGCGCCGCCCACCGCGGGCCGCCGGACCCGCCGGTGGTGGTGGAGGCGCGGCTGGGCGACATGACGTTCGTCTCCGAGGACCGGCTCTTCGTGGTCAGCGCCGGGCCGCAACTGCACGACTCGGCCGTCTCCAACAAGATCGTTTCCACGTACGCGCTGCCGGCCGGCGACCTGCTGTCCCGGACCACGGTGGCGGTGACCGGCGCGATCTTCAACGTGATCGAGGCGGGACCGGCGATCCTGGTGTCGTATCAGGTCGACACGGTCGGGGCCGAGGCCACGGTGGCGCTGGCCGCCGGCACCGGGGTGGCGTTGTGGCGGCGCCCGGCCCGGATGCTCGCCACCTCCGCCGCGGACGGGCTGGTGCTGCTGCGCGAGAACAGCCCGCAGTTCGGCAACCTCAACTGGTTCGGGGTGGATCTGGCCACCGGGGAGATCCGCTGGCAGGTGCAGCAGCCGATCCGGGGCTTCACCACCGAGGCGGGGTTCGCGGACGGCTTTCCGAGCATGCTGGTGACGGCTCGGGACTCCGGGCTGATCGAGGTGCGGGACGCGCGTACCGGTCGGGTGAGCGCGACCGCCCGGGTGCCGTTGCGGAATCTGCCGGCCGGCGCCGACGTGCCGGTCTGGCCGGCCGACGGGCTGCTGCTGGTCGGCGCGCCCACCGGCACCACCGCTTATGCGCTGCCCGGCCTGGTGCAGAAGTGGCACAGCGAGACCGATCTGGCCGGACGCTGGGTGCAGCCCGGCTGTGCCGGCGCGATCTGCTCGCTGAGCTGGCAGGGCGGGCTGCGCGTGCTGGATCCGGCGACCGGGGCGCAACGCTGGTCGGATCCCCGCTGGAACTACGCCGATCAGGCCGGCGCCCATCTGCTGGCGATGGAGAACACCGGCACCGAACGGATCAACGTGGTGTCGGTACTGGACCCGGCGACCGGGCGGGTGCGCGGCGACTTCGGGCCGTGGCGCTCGATCGGCGACGCCGGCCCGGACGGGACGGTGGTCGGGCTGCGCGAGCGGCTGGTGGACAACATCGTGTGGTATGCCCGGCTCGACCCCGCCACGCTGGGCGTCCGGCTGCTGGGCGTGGCCGATCAGGTGTCCGGCGACTGCCAGACCACCCACGACGTGCTGGTCTGCCGCCGGATCGACGCTTCGGTCGGGATCTGGAAGCTCAAGTAGCCTGCACTTACGGCCTCTTCACACCTCAGCGACGAGGCTTGGCCGCGGTGCGAGATCGGGAGGCGCGGGCGTGCGCGTGCTGGTGGTGGAAGACGAGCGGAACCTCTGCGATGCGATTGCGCGCGGGCTGCGGCGCAAGGGCATGGCGGTGGACGTCGCGTACGACGGGCTGGCCGGTCACGAGATGGCCTATGTGACGCGCTATGACGTGGTGGTGCTGGACCGGGACCTGCCCGGCATGCACGGCGACGACATCTGCGCGGCGCTGGTCGCCTCGGGCGCGCTGACCCGGGTGCTGATGCTGACCGCGAGCGGCACGGTCGCCGATCGGGTCGAGGGCCTGCAACTCGGCGCGGACGACTACCTGCCCAAGCCGTTCGCGTTCGACGAGCTGGTCGCGCGGGTGCAGGCGCTGGGCCGCCGGGCCACGCCGGCCGCGCCGCCGGTGCTGACCGTCGGCAACCTGGTGCTCGACCAGACCCGCCGGGTGGTGACCCGCGGCGGCGCGCCGGTCGATCTCACCAACAAGGAGTTCGGCGTGCTGGAGGAGCTGCTCAAGGCGCGCGGCGGGGTGGTGTCCAGCGAGGAGCTGCTGGAGCGCGTCTGGGACGCGAACACCGATCCGTTCACCACCACGGTCAGGGTGACGATGATGACGCTGCGCAAGAAGGTCGGCGACCCGCCGCTGATCGAGACGGTGGTCGGAGCCGGCTACCGGGTTCCGGAACCCGTCGTGGTCACACCAGGTTCGTCGGCATGACCGTCTATGCCGGCCGCAAGCCCGATCAGGTGCGGCTGCGGCCCACCCTGCGGCTGCGGCTCACCCTGCTGAACGGCATTCTGCTGGTCGGCGCCGGCGCGATCCTGGTGCTGCTCGCCTGGCTGCTGGTCGGCGACGCGCTGCACCCCGCGGACGAGCTGCGGATCGGCACCCAGGTGGTGCTCGCCGACGGCCGCACCCTGGACGCCGCCGCCTGGCAGCGGGACCTGGTCCAGGCCGCCTCCCAGGAACTGCTGGTCAAGGGCCTGATCGCGCTGTTCGCGATCGGCATCATCGGGATCGCCGGCGCCTATGCGGTGGCCGGCCGCGCCCTGCGCCCGCTGCACAACGTGACCGCCACCGCGCAGCGGCTCGGCGAGGAGACGCTGGACCAGCGGATCCGCTACTCCGGCGCGGACGACGAGGTGGCCGAGCTGGCCCGCACCTTCGACGCGATGCTGGACCGGCTGGCCGGGGCGTTCGAGTCGCAGAAGAGATTCGTGGCCAACGCGTCGCACGAGCTGCGGACACCCCTGGCGGTCATGCGCACCGAGATCGACGTGACGCTCAGCGACGACGAGGCCGACGTCGCCGAATACCGCCGGATGGCCAAGGTGGTGCGCAACGCCTCCGAGCGGGCGAACGGCCTGGTCGACGCCCTGCTGGTGCTGGCCCGCAGCGAGGCGCAGTCCGGCCGGCGGCTGGTCCGCAAGGTGCCCGCCGACCTGGCGACCAGCGTCTACAACGCGCTGTCCGCGGTGCGCGCCGAGGCCGAACGGCTCAAGCTCGACGTCAGCACCGACCTGTCGCCGGCGCCGGTGGTGGGCGACCCCAGCCTGCTTGACCGGCTGGCCGGCAACCTGATCGAGAACGCGATCCGTTACAACCACCTGATGGGCAAGCTCTGGCTGCGCACCGCCGCGGTAGGTGGTCAGGCGGTCCTGGTGGTCGGCAACACCGGCTATGAGGTGGAGCCCGCCGACGTCCCCGGATTGTTCGAGCCGTTCCGCCGCGGCGGATGGGAGCGCACCGGGTCACGCGGCTCCGGACTGGGCCTGTCCATCGTGCGCGCGGTGTGCGACGCGCACGGCGGCACGGTCTCCGCGGTGGCGCAGCCGGGCGGCGGCCTCGAGGTCACCGTCTCGCTGCCGGGCGCCGACACGACCCCGGTGGTCGCGGCGTCGGCATCCGTGCCGGTCAGCAAGAACCTGGGCGTCGCGCCGACGACCTAGGCGTCCGCCTTCTCCTTCTTGGCCGGCGCGCGCCGGGCGGTGGACGTCGCCCGCGCGGTGGCAGTGGTCCGCGGCGTCGTGGATCGGGCCGCGGCCGTTGCCCGGGGTCGCTTGGTGGCGGACGGGGTGAGCTCGGGGATGCTGCCGCCCGGCGGAGTGGCGCCGGCCGCGGGCGCGGGCTTCGCCGGCAGATAGCCCTTGAGCTCGGCGGCGGCGCGGGCCGACAGTTTCGATCCGGCGGGCGCGGCTTGCGGCGCCGGCCCTGCCGGTGGCACGGCAACGGGCGCGGGCCCCGCTGGTGGCACGGCAACGGGTGCCGGGATCAGGCCGGGGATGGCACGGGCCTCCGCCTCCAGCGCCGAGATGCGGCCGGCCAGCTCGACCAGGCAGATGCTGGCCACCACGATCAGGCCGTCCACCGAGAGCGGCAGCAGGTAGGGCGATGCGCCGGTCTCGCCGTAGCGGGCCGCGACGCCGGCCATGTGCCAATAGGAGACCCAGGCCGCGATGCCCGCGATGGTGGCGGTGGCGACCAGCCGGGCGAAGGCCAGCGACCTGCGATGCACCGGCACGCGGGAGATCAGCTCGACGGTGAGCAGCAGCGCCAGCGGCGGCCACGCGGCGATCGCCTGGCTGATCGGGTTGTCCATGGCGTGCAGGATGTTCGCCACCACGGATGCGGCGACGCCGAGGAGCAGGGTCGCGCGGACCGCCCAGCGGACGCGGCGCAGCTGTGGCAGGGGCACCGGACAAACTCCTTCATTCACCGATCGGGGATCGCTCGTCAGCGGCCCATCCTGAACGGTGAATGTGACGACGCGGCCCTCCGAAGAGAACCGCGTCGCGTTCGTGTCTGGAGTGATATGACCATGTGACCGCGCCGCGGCGCGTGTCAGCTTGACTTCTCGACCTCGCCGCGAATCTTGGCGAACTCGCCCTTGGCCTTCGACACCGACTTGAAGTACCAGATGATCCAGCCCACGCTGCCGTCGTCGGCCCACGCGCAGAGCGCCATGTCGACCCCGGACGCGTCCGCCTTGCCGCACTTGGCGACGCCGCCGAGCGGGCCCGGATCGATGGTGACGATGTTGGTGACCTTGAGGCCGCCGACGCCCGCGCCGAGGAAGGTGCCGTTCAGCTCCTGGCTCGGGTTGCGCACCGGCGCCTCGACGCCGGCCACCACCACGATGTCGCGCTTGGCGACGGTGCCATAGAGCGCGCCGACCGTGTTCGACGCGTTCGGGATCTTGTCGAGGTCGGCCTGCAATTGGTCGGCCACGTCCTCGAACTGCTGGTCGGTCAGCTTGGGACGGCCGTTGAGCGTCTTCGGCTCGACGATGGTGATCGTCTTGGCCGGCGGCTCGGTGGTCGGCTCCGTGGTCGGCTCGGCGGTCGGGTCGGTCACGTCGTCGGACGTCGAGGTCGGCGTCGGGTCGATGGTGCCGATCTCGTTGGCCGTGTTGCGGGCGGCCAGCACGACGGCCGTGGTGCCGCCGCCGCAGAGCACCAGCACCACCGCGATCGAGACCAGCGTGATGGGCAGCGCCTTCGACTTCTTCTTCGGCACCGGCAGGGCCGCGTAACCGGGCTGCGCGTATTGCTGCTGGCCGTAGTCCGGCGGGCCCGAGCCGGGCTGGCCGAACTCCGGCTGCCCATAACCGGGCTGGCCGTAGCCGGGCGTCTGCTGCTGCCCGTAACCCCCGCCGTATTGCGGCGCGTCCGGAGCCGGCGGGCTCGAATAGGGCTGCTGACCCGACGGATAGGGCTGGGTCGGCGGGTATGGCTGGCCCGGATAGGGCGGTTGCTGCCCCGGGTAGGGCTGATTGGGCTGCTGGCCGGGCTGCTGGCCGGGCGGCTGCTGGCCCGGGTAGGGCTGGCCGGACCAGGGCTGGTTGGGGTCGGGCGGGCCCGACGGCTGGCCGGGGTACGGCGGCTGGGACATCAACGCTCCATCGATACGGCTACAGATGGACGACCCTAGTCGCCGATGCCGGTCAACGGGTCACCTGAACCGGCACGATCATGTCCGAGCTGGGCGAAGCGCGGGCTTTTGGGGCCCGCGCCCCACCCGGATGTCAGCTCTTCTTCTCGATCTCGCCACGCATCGCGACGAATTCCTTCTCCAGGTCGGCCTTTTGCTTGAACAGCATCGCGATCATGCCGATGCTGCCGTTGTCCGACCACACGCAGATCGCCATCGGCACGCCCGAGCTGTCGGTGTCACCGCACTTGGCGATGCCGCCGAGCGGACCCGGTTCGGTGTCCGTCATGTTCGTCGGGGCCATGCCGGACGAGCTCATCCCGGAGGTGAACTCGTCGTAGCGGCTCTGCGCCGAGCCGGACAGCGAGGACGCCGCGACGACCATCACCAGGTCCTGCTTCTGGATGTCGCCGTATGCCGCGCCGACCGAACTGGTCGCGCCGGGCACCTTGGCCATCTCGGAGTCGAGCTGCGAGACGCTCGCGTCCAGCTGCGGGTCGGTGATCTGCTCGCGGCCGCCCAGCGTGACCGGCTCGGTCACGGTGATCTTCGCCGCGTCGACGACCTCCTCGACCTTGTCCTTGGCCGCGAAGAACGTGACGGCGACGCCGCCCACACACAGCAGCGCGACCACGCCGACCACGATCAGCACGATCTTCAGCGCGGACGACTTCTTCTTCGGCGGCGGACCCCCGAATTGCGGCTGCTGCCCGCCGTATTGCGGCTGCTGCGCGCCGTATTGCGGAGGCTGCTGGCCGCCGTATTGCTGGCCGCCGTATTGCTGGCCGCCGTATTGCGGCGCCGCGCCGAATTGATCATCCGGGGGCGGCGGATATCCACCGCCCGGCGGCGCGGGCGGCGGAGGTGCATAGCCGCCGCCCGAGGAAGGCGCAGGTGGTGCCTGGTAACCCGGGGGCTGCTGCGGGATGCCCGGCGGCGGGTAACCCTGCGGCCCGCCCGACGACGGCTGTCCCGAATGGGGATCCTGCGGATAGGGCGAATAGGGCGGCTGCGACATGTGATCTCCAGAAGAATGGCAAGCCTGGCCGCCGGAGCCTACCTACAGTGGTCAAGCCGCGACGCCCCCGTGTCGGATGTGACACAGGGGCGTCGGATAGCGGACATCAGGCCGGCAGGCCGGCGATGCCCTTCGGCAGGAATCGCTGTCCGGTCACTCGTTCCGAGGTGCCGCTGCGGTCCAGATAGGGCGTGATGCCGCCCAGATGGAACGGCCAGCCGGCGCCGAGCAGCATGCAGAGGTCGATGTCCTGCGCCTCGGCCACCACCCCCTCGTCGAGCATCAGGCGGATCTCCTCGGCCAGCGCTGCCTCGGCCTTTTCGCGTACCTGATCACCGGTGAGCGGCGCGGAACCGCCCTCGACCAGCTTGGCCACCTCGGGGTTGATCTCGTCGTCGACCATCAGCGGCAGGCCGGCGTCGACGATCTTGCGGAGCGCCGGGCTGTCGCCGAACCGGTCCGGGAAGGCCGCGTGCAACGTCTCGCCCACGTGCAGGCCGATCGCCGGGCCGACCAGCTGCAGCAGCGCGAGCGGGCGCATCGGCATGCCCAGCGGGTCGAGCGCGGTGTCGACCGTGGCCAGCGGGGTGCCGGCGTCGATCGCCTTGAACGCCTCGCTGGTCAGCCGGGTGAAGATGCGGTTCACCACGAAGGCGGGCGCGTCCTTGACCAGCACGCAGGACTTCTTCAGCTCCTTGCCGACCGCGAACGCGGTGGCCAGCGTGACGTCGTCGGTGCGCTCGCCGCGGATGATCTCGAGCAGCGGCAGCACCGCGACCGGGTTGAAGAAGTGGAACCCGACCACCCGCTCGGGGTGCTCGAGGTCGGCCGCCATCGCGGTGATCGACAGCGAGCTGGTGTTCGTGGCCAGCACCGCCTCCGGCGAGACGATCTTCTCCAGCTCGGCCCAGACCTGCTTCTTCACGTCCAGATTCTCGAACACCGCCTCGATGACGAAGTCGGCATCCGCGAAGACCGACTTGTCCACCGAACCGGACACCAGGCCGCGCAGCTTGGCCGCGGTGCCCTCGTCCATCCGGCGCTTGCCCACCAGCTTGTCGATCTGCGCGTGCACGTAGGACACGCCCTTGTCGACCCGGGACTGGTCCAGGTCGGTCAGCACCACCGGCACCTGCAGGCGCCGGGCGAAGAGCAACGCGAGCTGGGATGCCATGAGACCGGCGCCGACGATGCCGACCTTGGCGACCTTCCGGGCCAACCCCTTGTCCGGTACGCCCACCGGACGCTTCGCGCGGCGCTGCACCAGGTCGAACGCATAGAGGCTGGCGCGCGACTCGTCGCCCATGATCAGGTCAGCCAGCGCCTCGGTCTCGGCGGCCGTGCCGTCGGCGAACGACGCGTCCTTGGCCAGCGCGAGCAACTCGAGCGCCTTGTTCGCGGACGGGACCGCGCCGTGCAACCGCTCGTCGAGCTGCTGCTTGGCGAAGAACAGCACGCCGTCCCACATGTCCCGGTCGACCTCGGGGCGGGACACGGTGACCTCGCCCTTGACCACGCCGGCCGCCCACTCCAGCGAGCGCTCCAGGAAGTCGGCCGGCTCCAGCAGCACGTCGGCCAAGCCCAGCTCGGCAGCCTGCTTGGGCCTCAGCACCTTCTGCGTCAGCGGATTTTGCAGGATCACCTGGGCCGCGCCCGGGACGCCGATCAGGTTGGGCAGCAGCTGGCTGCCGCCCCAGCCGGGGATCAGGCCGATCGCGACCTCGGGCAGGCCGAGCGCCGCCGCGCCGCCGGAGACCGTGCGGTAGTGGCAGTGCAGGGCGACCTCGAGGCCGCCGCCGAGCGCCGCGCCGTTGACGAACGCGAAGGTCGGCACCGCCGAGTCCTTCAGCCGGGCGAACACCCGGTGGCCCAGCTCGCCCAGCTCGAGGGCCTGCGACCGCTCGGTGAGCAGCGGCATGCCGGTGATGTCCGCACCGACACAGAAGATGTACGGCTTACCGGTCAGCGCGACGAACGCCGGGTCGGACTCCAGCGCCGTGGTGATCGCCGCGTCGAGCGACGCCAGGCCGGCCGGGCCGAAGCTGTTCGGCTTGGTGTGGTCGAAGCCGTTGTCCAGGGTGATCAGTGCGGCCTTCTTGACCAGGCCGGGGACCGCGACCAGGCGGACCAGCGCCTTGGTGACGACCTCGTTGGGGTACTCCATCACTTGCCGTTCCCCTCCCACGCCGGGTTCTCCCAGATGACCGTGCCGCCCATGCCGATGCCGATGCACATCGCGGTGATGCCGTACCGCACCTCGGGGTGCTCGGCGAAGTGCCGGGCGAGCTGCGTCATCAGCCGCACGCCGGAGGACGCCAGCGGGTGCCCGATCGCGATCGCGCCGCCCCACGGGTTGACCCGGGGGTCGTCGTCCGCGATGCCGAAGTGGTCGAGGAACGCCAGCACCTGCACGGCGAACGCCTCGTTCAGCTCGAACAGGCCGATGTCCTCGATGGTCAGGCCGGCCAGGCGCAGCGCCTTTTCGGTCGACGGGATCGGGCCGTAACCCATCACCTCGGGCTCGACGCCGACGAAGCCGTAGGACACCAGCCGCATGGCGACCGGCAGGCCCAGCTCGCGAGCCGTGCCCTCGTCGGCCAGCAGCGCGGCGGTGGCGCCGTCGTTGAGGCCGGCCGCGTTGCCCGCGGTCACCTTGCCGTGCGGGCGGAACGGCGTCTTGAGCGTCGCCAGCTTCTCCATCGAGGTCTCGCGCGGCGCCTCGTCGACGCTCGCCAGACCCCAGCCGGTCTCGGCGCTGCGGGTCGCCACCGACACCAGGTCGCCCTGCAGTTTGCCGTTCGCGTACGCCTTCGCCGTCTTCTCCTGCGAGGCGAGCCCGAACGCGTCGGCCCGCTCCTTGGTGATCTGCGGCAGCCGGTCGTGCAGGTTTTCCGCTGTCGAACCCATCACCAGCGCGGACGGATCGACCAGCTTCTCCGCCAGGATCCGCGGGTTGGGGTCGACGCCCTCGCCCATCGGGTGCCGGCCCATGTGCTCGACACCACCGGCGATCGCGATGTCCATCTGGCCCATCGCGATGCCGCCGGCCACCGAGGTCACCGCGGTCATCGCGCCGGCGCACATCCGGTCGATCGCGTAACCCGGGACGGTCTTGGGCAGGCCGGACAGCAACGCCGCGGTGCGGCCGATGGTCAGGCCCTGGTCGCCGATCTGGGTGGTGGCCGCGATCGCGACCTCGTCCACCCGCTCGGGCGGCAGCTGCGGGTTGCGGCGCAGCAGCTCACGGATGCAGCGAATCACCAGGTCGTCGGCGCGGGTCTCGGCATACATGCCGCCGGCCTTGCCGAACGGGGTGCGGACGCCGTCGACGAAGACGACCTCCCGGACTTCACGGGGCACAGCAAGCCTCCCAGGCGAGAGTGGATGCCCCGGATCCTACTCGCGAGTAACTACGCCTCGCCAGCAACCGATGAAGTTGTCTCGGGGAGCGCCTTCGTCAGGCCGTCGACGATCAAGCCCACCTGCCACGCCCGCGCGCCGAAGCCGCGCAGGGTGTCGCCGACGGTCTGCGGCGTGATCTCCTCCGGCGGCGCCCAGGCCAGCCGCCGGATGAAGTCCGGGCTGATCAGGTTTTCCGGGGGCAGCGTGTGCGCCTCGGCGGTGCCGATCACCACCTGGCGGCAGCGGGCCAGCCGGGCCGCGGCCACCGGGTCGCGCTCGGCCCAGCGGTGCGGCGGCGGCGGGCCGTCCACCGGCTGGTTCACCGGCAGCGCGTCGTCCGGCAGCGTGCGGGCCTCGTCGAGCGCGTCCAGCCACACCCGGGCCAGCCGGCGCACCGACCGGCCGCCGAAGCCGGGCAGGCCGAGCAGGGTGCGCTCGTCCTTCGGGTCGAGCTCGGCGGCCGCGATGATCGCCGAGTCGGGCAGCACCCGGCCGGGGGCCGAGTCGCGGCGGGCGGCGACGCCGTCCCGGGCATACCAGAGGGCGCGCACGCGGGACTGGGCCCGGGCGCCGCGGACTCGGTGTATTCCGGACGTGCGGCGCCACGGGTCGGGGCGCACCCGCGGTGACCCGTACGCGCCGGCGACCAGCGAAGCGAATTCCTCCGCGGCCCAGGCGGCCTTGCCCTGGCGTTCGAGCTCGTCGGCCAGGTGGTCGCGCAGGTCGGTGAGCATCTCGACGTCCAGCGCCGCATAGGTCAGCCAGGACTCCGGCAGCGGGCGGGTGGACCAGTCCGCGGCCGAGTGATGTTTCTCCAGCGTGTAGCCCAGCAGCTGCTCGGTCAGCGCGGCCAGTCCGACCCGCTCGAAGCCGGCCAGCCGGGCGGCCAGCTCGGTGTCGAACAGCCGCCGCGGCTTCAGGCCCAGCTCGGCCAGGCAGGCCAGGTCCTGGCTGGCGGCGTGCAACACCCACTCGCTGTCGGCCAGCGCGGCGTCGAGCGTGCGCAGGTCGTCGAGCGGCATCGGGTCGATCAGCACCGTGCCCGCGCCGGCCCGGCGCAACTGCACCAAATAGGCACGTTGGGTGTATCGGTACCCCGAGGCGCGCTCGGCGTCGACCGCCACCGGACCGGTGCCGGCCGCCATCCTGGCGACGACTTCGGCCAGCTCAGCGGTGGTCTCCACCGGGCGTGGGGTGCCGTCGCGGGGCGCGGTCAACGGAACGGGACCGTCCGGCTGCGATGGGTCGGAGGGCACCTCGTGCGGTCCGTCAACTACCTCGTCCGGCGCGTCCCGACGGCGCTGGGGTGCTTCGTCGGTCACTCCGTAACCGTACGGGGGTACCCGTTCCGGTGTGCGCAGCGGTCCCGGCGCGTCGATTCTCGATCGACTCCGATGGTGGACTCGCGGAAATTATCCGGTCGGGACTCATCCGGCGGGCGTTGCGCTGCGTATTAGAGGCCGGAGCGCGAAACCGGGAGGCCGCACCGCAGATGAGTGCCATGCATGATCCGTACGGATCCCTCGGCGTGCCCGGGCCACGACAGCCCGAGGACATGCGCCCGGCACCGGACCCCTGGGAGACCGGCGAACGGATCTTCGGCACCCAGTGGGACACCGGCGAGATGCGCGCGCTCGACCAGGAGTGGCAGGCCGCACAGCGGTCGCGCTATCCGCAGCGGCCGCAACACGTGGGACATCCGCGTCCGGCTCGGGCGGCTGCGCCCGTACCGCAGAGATCTTTTGCGGAGGCCGCGCCGAAGTCCCGGGGCCGCGGCAGATCTCTGATCCTCGTGCTCGTGATGGTGGTCGTGACCGTCGGCGGCTTCCTGGTGTGGCGGCTGGAGAGCGGGAACAGCCGGCTGGCCGCCGAACTGGCCGCCGAGCGTGACAAGGCGGCGGTGCTGACCACCCGCACCGACAAGCTGGAGAAGCAGCTGCAGGGAGTCTTCGACCCCGAGGCGATCTCCTCGACCGTGCTGCCCAGCGTCTTCCGGGTGCGGGCCGGCGACTTCACCGGGACGGCGTTCTCGGTGGGCGACAAGGCGGCCGACGGCAAGGCCAACATGCTGACGAACTACCACGTGGTGGAGTCGGTGTGGGCGGACGGCGGGCGCAAGGTCTTCCTGGAACGCGGCAAGGACGAGGTGTCCGCGACCATCGTCAAGGTCAACAAGGGCAAGGATCTGGCGCTGCTGCGCGCGGACCGGAAGATCGACGGTCTTTCGCCGGCCCGCGCGGACGTGAAGCCCGGCCAGCAGATCGTGGTGGTGGGCGCGCCGCTCGGCCTGGAGGACACGGTGACCACCGGCGTGGTGAGCGCGTTCCGGCCGGACGACGCCGACGGGCAGAGCATCCAGTTCGACGCGCCGATCAATCCCGGGAACTCCGGCGGACCGGTGGTGAACGCCAAGAACGAGGTGGTCGGCCTGGCCACCGCGAAGGCGCGGGACGCCGAGGGAATCGGGCTGGCGGTCTCGATCAAGACCGCCTGCGAGACCTTTAAGGTGTGCTGATCCGCGAGCGGTTGTGCAGCGCGGTCACTCCGGGCGGCGGCAGGCCGGCCGTCGAGGCCAGCATCGCGCACCAGCCCTGCAGGTGAGCGCCCAGATCGGTGGAGGTCGGCGTCCAGGAGGCGCGGATCTCCAGATCGGCGGTCGGCGCCGGGCCGGCCAGCTCGCCGAACCGGGTGGACGCGGTCTGTGTGATGGTGCCGCCGATCGCCGTGTAGGCCGCGTCGAACTGCTCCAGGCCGTCGGTCAGCCAGGTCCAGGCCACCGCGGGCAGCAGCGGGTCACCGGCCATGTCGGACTCGAGCTCGGCGGTGATCAGCGTGACCAGTCGCAGGTCGCCACGCCAGGCCTCGTGACCGTCCGGATCGTGCAGCAGGATCAGCCGGCCGCTGGCCACCTCGTCCTGCTCCTGGTCCTTGAGGACGGTCGCGCTGATCGCGAAGCCGAAGGGCGCCAGCCGCTGCGGCGCGGCGATCTCCTCGAGCAGGATCTCGTCGCGCGGGGTGGCGGCGCGCAGTCCGGCGACGGCGCGGGCGAACGCCTCGGGTGTCGCGGACGTGGGCGTCATGCACTGAAGCGTATGCCGATCAACGCTCTCCGTCGTCGATCGGCACGCCGCATCCCAGGTCGGCCCGGCGTGGCACCATGTCGCGAGTGACCACGACGCCATTGGATTCGGCTTTTGTCCGCGCCTGTCGGGGCGAGCCGGTGCCGCACACCCCCGTTTGGTTCATGCGCCAGGCGGGCCGCTCGTTGCCCGAATATCGAAAGATCCGGGAGGGCGTCGGCATGCTCGAATCGTGCCGCCGGCCCGAGCTGGTCGCCGAGATCACGCTGCAGCCGGTGCGCCGGCACGGGGTGGACGCCGCGATCCTCTTCAGCGACATCGTGGTCCCGCTGGTGGCGGCCGGCATCGACCTGGACATCGTGGCCGGGACCGGGCCGGTGATCGCTGCGCCCATCCGCTCTTCTCTTGATGTTTCGCGGCTGCGCTCGATCTCTCCCGCCGACGTCTCGTTCGTGGCCGATGCGGTGCGGATGCTCACGGCCTCGTTGGGCCCGACCCCGTTGATCGGCTTCGCCGGGGCGCCGTTCACGCTGGCCAGCTATCTGATCGAGGGCGGTCCGTCCCGGACCTACACCAGGACCAAGGCGATGATGTACGGCGATCCGAACCTGTGGAACGCACTGTGTTCGCGGCTGGCCTCGATCACGCTGACGTTCCTGCGGACGCAGATCTCGGCCGGGGTCAGCGCGGTGCAGCTCTTCGACTCGTGGGCCGGGGCGTTGTCGGAGGCCGACTATCGGCGCTATGTGATGCCGCACTCGGCTGCGGTGCTGTCCGGGCTCGCGTCTTCGGGAGTGCCGCGGATCCACTTCGGGGTGGGGACGGCGATCCTGCTCGAGGCGATGGGTTCGGCGGGGGCCGACGTGGTGGGGGTCGACTGGCGCACCCCGCTGGATCGGGCGGTGTCGTTGATCGGGCCGGGGAAGTCGGTGCAGGGGAACCTCGATCCGGCGGTGCTCTTCGCGCCCTGGCCGGCGGTCGAGGCGGAGGCGCGGCGGGTCCTGGCTGAGGGGCGGGCTGCTCCGGGGCACATCTTCAACCTCGGCCATGGCGTGCTGCCGGACACGGATCCGGACGTGCTGACTCGGCTCGTGGAGTTGGTCCATGAGGTCTCCGCCCGCTGAAGGTCTCCGCCCGCTCATTGACTTGTCGCAAGTCTTGTCTCAAGATAGTGAGACAAGACTTGCGACAAGCGGGGAGGCGGCCATGCCGAGGAAAGTGCGTCCGACGGAGGTCGAGATAGCCCGTCTGTGGTTGGCGGCGCGGGGCCTGGCCGACGTCACGCCGGCACCGATGCTGGCGGCGCGCCTGGCGGTGCGGCGACGTGCGCGGCTGGTCGCTGCCGTCCTGCCGGCCGTGTTTCTCTGCGCGACCGCCCTCGTCTACGTCTCCGCCCTGCCGATCCGTCCCGCGGATGACGGGTTCGGAACGCAGCGGCGCTGGGCGCTGGTGGTGCTGACGGCCCTGGTGGCCGGGTTGGTGCTGGGCCTGTCACTGCTGGACCGGTGGGTGCGGCGGGTCGATGAGCAGGCCGGCGCGGAGTTGCCGCGACGGGCGACCCACTCCGTGCGGCCCGGCTGGCGAACCGTGCTCGGTGTGCGGCGGGCCGCGTTGCTGGCGGTCACCTATGCGGGCGCGGCGGTGCTGGCGATCGCGGCCCTGACCATGCGGGACGGCGCCGCGAGGTACGCGGCGGTCATCCTGCTCATCGGGCTGTGCGGGGTCGCGGTCGGCACGGCCGTCCAACTGCGCCATGTGCTCACCCACCCGGTGGTGGCCGACGACGAGGGCTCGCTGAAGGCCGACGTCCTCATGCGTGTCGAGGACGCCCGCGAGGTGGCCGTGCCGACCGTGGTGTGGTCGCTGCCGGTCGTGTCGGTGTTCGACACCGGGCTCGATCCGTGGAACACGGGCTGGCTCGTCTTCATCATCCTGAGCGTCATCGCGCTCCTCTCGATCACGGCCTGGGACGGGCGGAGCGCCCTGGCCGCCCAGCGCGGCTCCACCGCTCGGTGAACGCATGATCGTCATCGACTCGGCCTCGCCCGTCCCACCGTTCGAGCAGCTCCGCGCCCAGCTCGCCCGGCAGATCCAGGAACGCACGCTGGCCGTGGGCACCCGGCTGCCGACCATCCGCCGCCTGGCCGCGGACCTCGGCCTGGCGGTCAACACGGTCGGCCGGGCCTATCGCGAACTGGAGGAGGCGGGGCTGATCGAGACCCGCGGAGCGGCCGGCTCGTTCGTGTCCGCGGCCGGCGAGCAGGGACGCGAACGGGCCCGCCGCGCCGCCGCCGAGTACGCGTCCGTCATCGCCGGCCTCGGCATCGACACCACGGAAGCCGTCCGGATGGTCCAGGCGGCGCTGGCCCAGGGCGTTCCCGAGGTCGGCTGAACGTCGGGGGCGGGTGGTCGGTGGTAAGGGTGACCTGACAATGTGGGGGGCGTGCGGAAGCGGGTTGCGGTGGTGGGCGGGGGGATCGCCGGGCTGGCGGCTGCCGTCCGGGTCCGTGCGCTCGCGCCGGCCGGCACCGAGATCATCGTGTACGAGCAGAGCGGCGTCCTCGGCGGCAAACTCCGCACCGGAGAGCTGGCCGGCGTCACCGTGGAGCGCGGAGCCGAGTCGTTCCTGATGAGCGCCCCCGATGGCGGGGAGTCGGCCGCCGTCCTGCTGGCCCGCCGGCTCGGCCTCGGGCCGGTGCTCGCCCACCCGGCCGCCGTGCCCGCCGCGGTCGCCGGCCCGGACGGACTGGCGCCCTTTCCCACGGGCACGCTGATGGGCATCCCGGCCGAACCGGGCGAGGTCGACTCCGGAGCCGCGCTGCTCGGCGAGGGCGAGGACATCGCCGTCGGCGAACTGGTCCGGGCCCGCTATGGCCCGGACGCGATCGACCGGCTGGTGGACCCGATGCTCGGCGGGGTCTACGCCGGCCGCGCGGACGAGTTGTCGCTGGCCACGACCATGCCCGGCCTTGCCGCCGCGGCCCGCGAGGAGCACACGCTCGCCGGTGCGGTCCGTCTCGCGCAGGAGCGGGCAGCCGCGGTGAAGGTCGCCGGCCGGCCGGTGTTCGCGACCGTGCGCGGCGGGCTGACCCGGCTCGTCGCCGCCGCGGCCGCCGCGAGTGGCGCCCGGATCAGCCTCGGACTCCCGGTGCGTGAGCTGGGAGCGACCGCGCACGGCTGGCGGCTGCTGCTCGGGCCGGTCCCGGCGACGCAGATCGACGACGTCGACGCCGTGGTGCTCGCGGTGCCCGCGAAGGCCGCCGCGCGGCTGCTGGACGGGGTGTCCGCCACCGCCGCGGGGCTGGTCGGGGTGCTCGACTACGCGAGCGTGGCGCTTGCCGGGTTCGCCTTCCCGCCGGGCACCCGGTTGCCGGATCTCTCGGGCTTTCTGGTGCCGCCCTCGCGAGGGACGCTGGTCAAGGCGGCCACCTTCATGACGACGAAGTGGACGCATCTGCCGCGGGACTTCACCATCGTGCGGGCCTCGCTGGGCCGGGCCGGCGAGGCGGACCGGCTGCAGCGTGACGACCGCACCCTGCTCGCCGTCGCGCACGCCGAGCTCGGCGACCTGATCGGGATGCCGCTGCCTGCCCCGGCCGACGCCTGGATCCAGCGCTGGGGTGGTGGGCTGCCGCAATACGCGCCGGGCCATCTCGACCGGGTGGCCACCGCCCGGGCCGCGCTCGCCGATCTGCCCGGCCTCGGGCTGGCCGGCGCGGCCTACGACGGGGTCGGGATCCCGGCCTGCATCGCGAGCGGGGAACGCGCCGCCGAAGACGTTTGCAAGACCTTGGAGGACTGATGAGCGACCAGAGCAACGCCGCCCGGATCAACGAGCTGAACGCGACGATCCGCTACACGATGTGGTCGGTGTTCCGGGCCTCGTCGCCGCTGCCCGCGCTGCGCGAGGACCTGGCCGGCGAGGTGGACACGCTGTTCGAGCAGCTGGCCGGCAAGGACGTCACGGTGCGCGGTGCCTATGACGTGGCCGGGCTGCGGGCCGACGCCGACGTGCTGATCTGGTGGCACTCCGCGTCGCCGGACGCGCTGCAGGACGCGTACGGGCTGTTCCGCCGCACCGCCCTGGGCCGGCACCTCGAGCCGGTGTGGTCGCAGATGGCCCTGCACCGGCCGGCCGAGTTCAACAAGAGCCACCTGCCCGCGTTCCTGGCCGGCGAGGAGGCGCGCGCCTACATCTGCGTCTACCCGTTCGTCCGCTCCTACGAGTGGTACCTGCTGCCGGACGAGGAGCGCCGCGCGATGCTGGCCGAGCACGGGCGGATGGCGCGCGGCTACCCGGACGTGCGGGCGAACACGGTGGCGTCGTTCGCGCTCGGCGACTACGAGTGGATGCTGGCCTTCGAGGCCGACGAGCTGCACCGGATCGTCGACCTGATGCGGGAGCTGCGGGCCTCGGGCGCGCGCCGGCACGTCCGCGAGGAGGTGCCCTTCTACACCGGCCGGAAGCGCTCGGTCACCGAGCTCATCGCGAACCTGCCTTAGCCATCGGAATGTGCGGAATGCCGTCCTCGAGGTATTCCGGGCCCGTCTGTTCATAGCCGAACTTGGCGTAAAAACGGACGAGGTGGGACTGGGCGTCGAGCACGCTCGGCCGGTTGCCGATGATCGTCGATGCCTCGGCCATCAGCCGCTGGGCATGTCCGGCGCCGCGGGCGGCCGGGGCGGTCAGCACGCGGCCGATCCGCAGGTGATCGCCGTCGTCCAGAATGCGCAGATACGCGAGGGTCTCATCGCCCTCGGAAAGCCATAGATGCCGCGTTCCGGGCTCGGTGTCGCGTCCGTCGATGTCGGCGTAGAAGCACTTCTGCTCGACCACGAAGACGTCGCCACGCAGCTTGAGGATCGCGTGGAGTGTCGTCGTGTCGAGGTCGCGAAACGACGCCGAACGTGTCTCGACCAGGGGATCCGGGTGCAT
This sequence comes from Actinoplanes sp. NPDC051388, assembly GCF_055586225.1. Classification (NCBI taxonomy): domain Bacteria; kingdom Bacillati; phylum Actinomycetota; class Actinomycetes; order Micromonosporales; family Micromonosporaceae; genus Actinoplanes; species Actinoplanes sp. NPDC051388. Next base: position 651,447 of record NZ_JBVJIP010000001.1, read on the forward strand.
CGGTGAATCTTAGGCGGCGCGCCTTCACCCGCTGCGGAGCACTCCATGGTCAGCATGGAGTGACGTTCTGTGTGGAGGGACACCATGATCAAGCGCAGCAAGCTCTTCGGGAACAAGACCCGGGTCACCTTCTGTCTGCCCGCCGACCAGCCCTCGGGGCCGGTCAGCGTGGTCGGCACGTTCAACGACTGGAAGCCGGGGCAGCACGAGCTCAAGACCCGGAAGGACGGCACCCGGACGATCAGCGTGCAGCTCGCGCCGGGCCACTACGCGTTCCGCTACCTCGCCTCGGGCGGTGTCTGGCTCGACGACGAGCACGCGGACGCCGTCGGCCCGCACGGAAGTGAGCTGCGACTCTAGGCGTTTGATCGGGCCCGGGACGGGCACCTCCGGTTTGTTGACGCTGCAAGCAACTAACTGGAGGCGACGCATCATGGCCAACGTCAAACTGGCGGTCATCTACTACTCGTCGACCGGCACCATCCACGGCATGGCCGAACGGCTCGGCCAGGCGGGCGAGAAGGCCGGCGCCGAGGTGCGCGTACGCCAGGTGGCCGAGCTCGCGCCCGAGGAGGCGATCGCGTCCAACGCGGCGTGGAGCCAGCACTTCGACAGCACCAAGAACGAGCCGAAGGCGACCGGGGACGACGTGGTGTGGGCGGACGCCGTGCTGTTCGGCACGCCGACCCGCTATGGCAACGTCGCCAGCCAGCTCAAGCAGTTCCTGGACACGCTCGGCCCGCAGTGGGGCCAGGGGCTGCTGGCGGGCAAGGCCTATGCCGGGTTCACCGCCTCGATGACCGCGCACGGCGGCCAGGAGTCCACGCTGCTCGCGCTCTACAACACGATCTACCACTTCGGCGGCCTGGTGGTGGCCCCCGGCTACACCGACCCGAGCAAGTTCCGGGACGGCAACCCGTACGGGGTCTCGCACGTGACCGGCGGCAACAACGACGAGCCGCTCACCGAAGTGGAGAACGCCGCGCTGGACCACCTCGCCCAGCGCATCGTCTCCATCGCCGAAAAGCTGAAGGACTGATACCACCCGAAAGTGGGCGTGTCGCATTTTTCGATATGAAGCCGAGAATGGTTCGATTCTGGCTAGCCTGTGGACATGACTGTTCACGAGGGTGCCGACCTGCACAAAAGGGTAGAGCGTTACGAGGCGGCGGTGGCTGAGCTGCGGGCCTCTCATCAGGACATCAAGGACGTCCTCACCGAAGGGGTCCTGTTCGAGCGCTGGCAGCAGATCGGCGCCGAGCTGGGCTTCTCCGCGAACCGGGCGCAGGCCCCGCGGGACATCTCGGCGCTGAACCACCAGCCCGAGATGAGTGACGCCTGGAGCTGACCGCGCACGCCTGATCAGGCATCGCGCAGTCGCAGCACCAACCCGCCGGTGAGCAACGCGCCGGCGGCCCAGGCGGCCAGCACCGCCAGCCCGCGCCACGGGCTGATCGGCAGGTCCGCCAGGCCCGTGGTGGCCTGGACGGCCAGCCCGGCGGTGGTCGGCCCGATCTGCTCCAGGCGTCGTTGCCAATCCGGATCGGACACGGCCCGGATCAGCACCGGGACCACGAAGAACAGCCCGAGCAGCACCCCGATCGCGGCCGCGGAGTTTCGCGCCACGGCGCCGACGCCCAGGCTGAGCAGGGCGATCAGCACCAGATAGAGCATCGAGCCGACGCCCGGCCGGCGCACCGAGAAGGGCGCCACGGCAGGCACGGCGGCGACCAGCACGACCGCGCTCAGCACCACCGCCTTGGCGGCCAGCATCGTGGCCCGCCGGGGCATCGACGCCATGCTGACCCGGATCATGCCGGTGTCGTACTCGCCGCCGATCATCAGCACGGCGAGGACCGCCACCACGGTCTGGCCGATCTGCACGCCGGTGAGCGCGGTGCGAACCGGATCGGGGCTGTCCGGCGTGACCGCGGCCGACGCGATGCCGGTCGCGACCGTGGTCAGCACGATCGCGGCCAGCAGCCAGGGCGTGCCGGGCGAGGTGCGCAGCTTGGTCCACTCCGCGTGCAGGGCGAGCCTCATGCGTCCCTCCGCCGGATCAGGGCGAGCGCACCGGCCAGGGCCACGACGACCCAGCCGAGCAGCACGGCGAACCCGGCCCACGGCGGCAGCGGGAAGTAGCCGTTGGGCGGGTTGTAGAGGTTCTCCACCATCGCGTACTGCTTCGTGCTCTGCTGCACCGCGAACGCGGCCGCCGGCGTGATTCGCAGCAACCACTGCGCCGGACCGGTCGGCAGCACCGTCATCGCCAGCAGATAGGGCAGCACCACCAGGACGATCGCGGTGGTGACCGCGACCGTGCCGCGGCGCAGCAGCACGCCGAGCGCGAGCGCGAGGACCGCGGCGGCGGCGAGCAGGGCCGCGGTGCCGAGCACGAGCCGCAGCCCGGTGCCGGCCGACACCGGGTGGACGTAGACGCCGTTGGCGACCAGCACCTTCCGGCCGATCGTGACGACGACGGCCGCGCCGATCAGCCCGATGCCGAAGCTGATCGCGCCGAGCACGACCGCCTTGGCGGCGAGCACCCGGCCGCGTCCCGGCGAGGCGGCCAGCGTGGTGCGGATCAGACCGCGGCGGTATTCGCCGGCCACGAACATCGCGCCGACGACCACGACGAACAGCATCGCGACGAAGGTGCCCAGCAGGGTCTGCGTCACGCCCACGCCGAAGCCCGCGGCGCCGGCCACCGCCGGCGCGATGTCGCCGGAGCCGGAGAGACGGAAGCTCTCACCCTCGTGTGACGCGGACCCCGAGTCACCGCCGACGCTCGTGGTGGTCCACTCCGAGCCCGACCAGGAGGTCGTGAGGTGGTCGAAGACGCCCGTGGCGCGGCTCGGGCCGCCCTGCGCTCCGGCCGGACGGACGAGTTCCGCCCACTGCGGCGAGGTGACGAAGATGCCGGCCTGCGCGGTCGCCGGCAGGTCCGGCAGGCGGACCGCGCCGGCGGTGGTCCAGGCCAGTCCGTCGGGCGAGGTGGCGGCGGTGATCGTGGCGCCGGCCCGGGAGAGGCGCAGCCAGGAGCCCGCGGCGACGGCACGATCGTGGGTGTAGTCGTGCTGCAGGCGGACCCCGTGCGAGCCGGTGAGCAGCACCGCCGCGTACGTCGAGCCGGGTCGGGTGCCGTCCTTGACGATCAGCCCGGCCTTGGCCCACGGGACGGCCCTGGGCTCCGACGTCAACCCGGCGACCCGCACGGTGATCGTGCCGTCCCCGGTCAACGCCCGATGCACGTACGTGAATCTGTCGCTGACCTCCTCACCCCCGGGCCCGACCGGGAGCACGCAGGTCTCGTCGCACCCGCCGGCCATCCCGGGTCCGACCCCCAGCCAGACCATCAGCGCGAGCCCGGCGCCCACCGCGACCAGCCACCCGCGCACGGTCCGGAACTTGGTGAACTCGGCGTGCACCAGCCGTCCGAAGGCGCTCATCGCGGTGCTCCGCGGAACTCGACCGCGCCCCGGGTGAGCTCCAGATAGGCCTCCTCGAGCGTGGCCCACCGGTCGAGCAGCTGGGCCATGCTCGCGTCCGCGATCACCTGGCCGCGCCCGCACACCACCACGTGATCGGCGGTGTCCTGCAGCTCGCTCATCAGATGGCTGGAGACGAGCACCGCACGGCCCGCCGCGGCCAGCTCCTTGAGGAAGCCGCGCATCCAGAAGATGCCCTCCGGGTCCATCCCGTTGAACGGCTCGTCCAGCATCAGCGCGGGCGGGTCGCCGAGCAGCGCGGCGGCGATGCCGAGCCGTTGCCGCATGCCCAGCGAGAACCCGCCCGCCCGGCGCCTGGCCACCGCGGTCAGGCCGGTCAGCGCCAGCACCTCGTCCACCCGCCGGCCGCCCAGCCCCTGCGAGTGGGCCAGCCAGAGCAGATGGTTGCGCGCCGTCCGGCTCGGCTGCAGGGCCGCCGCGTCCAGCAGCGATCCGAGATGACACAGGGGCCTTTCCAGATTCCGGTACGGTCGCCCGCCCACCAGCGCCGTGCCCTCGTCCGCGGCGTCCAGCCCCAGGATCACGCGCATCGTGGTGGACTTGCCGGCGCCGTTCGGCCCGACGAAGCCGGTGAGGAGTCCCGGCCGCACCGTGAACGTCATCCCGTCCAGCGCCAGGGCCGGCCCGAATCTCTTGCGCAACCCGTGCACCGCGATCGTCTCGTCAGTCATGCGGCCTGTTCTACGCAGCCGGCGGTGTCGGCACGGTGTCCTCCGGCGACACCCCGCTGACACCCGCGGACTGGCAATCTGGACGCCATGCGCGTCCTGGTGGTCGAAGACTTCGAGATCCTGGCCCGCACCATCGGCACCGGGCTGCGCCGCGAGGGCATGGCGGTCGACGTGGTGCTGGACGGCGCCGAGGCGCTCGACCAGCTCGCCGTGACCCGTTACGACGTGGTGGTGCTCGACCGCGACCTGCCCGGTGTGCACGGCGACGAGCTCTGCCGGCGGATCGTGGCCGGGCACGGAACCAGCCGGGTGCTGATGCTGACTGCGGCGGCCGAGGTGCGCCAGCGGATCGAGGGGCTGGACCTCGGCGCGGACGACTACCTGCCCAAGCCGTTCGACTTCGCCGAACTGGTGGCCCGGGTGCGGGCGCTGGCCCGGCGCGCGACCGCGGCCGCGCCGCCGATCCTGACCTGCGACGACCTGACCGCCGACCCGGGCCGCCGGGTGGCGATGCGGGCCGGGCGCCGGCTCGACCTGAGCCCGAAGGAGTTCGCCGTGCTGGAGTGCCTGCTCGTCGCGGACGGCCGGCTGGTGTCCGCCGAGGACCTGCTGGAACGGGTCTGGGACGCCGAGGCCGACCCGTTCACCACCGCGGTCAAGACCACGATCCGGCGCCTGCGGGCCAAGCTGGGCGATCCGCCGATGATCCACACGGTCCGCGAGGGCGGCTACCGGATCGGCGCGGCGTGACCGCCCGGGGCTCGCTGCGCACCCAGCTCACGCTGCTCTACGCGGTGCCGTTCCTGATCTCCGGCGCGTTGCTGCTCAGCATCCCGGTGCTGCAGAGCCGCAGCACGGCGCCGGTCACGCCGGGCTTCGACCCCGGGCCCGGCGCGCCACCGGGCACCGAGGTGAACCGGATCCTGGTCGCCTCGGCGATCGGGCTGGTGGTGATGGTCGGCATCGCGCTGGTGCTGGGCTGGCTGGTGTCCGGGCGGTTCCTGCGCCCGCTGCGCACGATCACCACGACCGCCCGGGAGATCTCGGCCAGCAACCTGCACCGGCGGCTCGGCGACACCGGCCGCAGCAACGAGTTCGGCGAGCTGGCGGCGACGCTGGACGATCTGTTCGCGCGGCTGGAGGCGGCGTTCGCGGCGCAGCGGCACTTCGTCGCGAACGCCTCGCACGAGCTGCGTACGCCGCTGACCGCCGAGCGGACCCTGCTGCAGGTGGCGCTGGCCGACCCGGAGGCGAGCGTGGCGTCGCTGCGGGCGGCCTGCCGGGACGTGCTCGAGCTGGGCGCCGCGCAGGAACGGCTGATCGAAGCGCTGCTCAGCCTGGCGAGCGGCGAGCAGGGCCTGGAGATGCGCGAGCCGATCGACCTGGCGGCGATGACCCGCGGCGTGCTGTCCACCCGGGCGGCCGCATCGATCACGGTCGAGGCGGCGCTGGTGGAGAACCAGGTGATCGGGGACCCGCGGCTGCTGGAGAGCCTGGTCGCCAATCTGATCGACAACGCGCTGCGGCACAACGAGCCCGGCGGCACGGTCGAGGTGCGCACGGGTCCGGGCCGCTTCTCGGTGCGCAACACCGGACCGGTGATCGCCGCCGAGCAGGTCGAGGAGTTGTTCGAGCCGTTCCGCCGGCTCGGCCGTCAACGCGTCAGCCGGGACGGCGGCCACGGACTGGGGCTGGCGATCGTGCGCGCCATCGCCCGCGCGCACGACGCCCGGCTCGTCGCGAGGCCGCGGGCGGGCGGCGGCCTCGACGTCGAGGTGTTCTTCTGAGCCGCCCGGTCAGGCGGGGTCGAGCTTGATGGACAGGCTGTTCACGCAATGCCGGGTGTTCTTGTCGGTCATCCGCTCGCCGCGGAAGACGTGGCCGAGGTGCGAGTCGCAGTTGGCGCAGCGGATCTCGGTGCGCACCATGCCGTGGCTGATGTCGTCGATCTCCTTGATCGCGCCCGGGATCGCGTCGTCGAAGGACGGCCAGCCGCAGTGCGAGTCGAACTTGGCGTCGCTGGGGTAGAGCTGGGCGCCGCAGGCCCGGCACTCATAGGTGCCGGCGGTCTTGGTGTCCACATATTCGCCGGTCCAGGCGGGCTCGGTGCCGGCCTGGCGCAACACCCGGAACTCGGCGGGACTCAGGCGCACGCGCCACTCGTCCTCGCTGGTGGGCAGGGTGGTCTTGTCGGATGCCATGTCGTCAACCGTACGTCGGTCGCACCCGACGTGCGGCCCACCCCGTTGGGGCGCTCGTTGAGCCTGCTATGACAGCAGCCTTCACGCCCACCTGGCAGCAGGCCCTGCGCCACGGCCTGTTCTCCGGAATCCTCGTCGGCCTGGCCGGCGCCCTGCTCGCGGCGGCCCTCGCGCCGGTGCCGAGCCCGCTCTGGCTGGCGCTGGCGGGCACGTCGCTGCTGGCGGGAGCGGTGGGTGGCGCGCTGAGCGGGCGCCGCGGCACGGTCATCGACGCGCGCGGGATCCGGACGGCGCACAGTCACGAGCCGTGGAGCCGGGTGGTGGATCTGCGGGCGGAGCGGCGCGGCGCGCGTACCGTCGTGTCGGTTTATCTCGAATCGGGCGACAGCCTGCAGTTGGCCGCGCCCTACAGCGGCGACGGGCTTCTCGACGCCGATCCCCAGTTCGAGCTGAAGGTCTCCACGCTGTCGCATCTCTGGCGCAGTCACCGCTTCGGTGGCGTGCCGTGCTGAAGGACTCGCGGGGGGCGGTTACCGCTAATTCGGACATTAGTGGTTAAACTCCCCCGGACGGAAACGGACCCTCAGCAACAGAACGGACTCCTCACATGAGCTTGACGCGCCGGTTGGCCGCAGCACTTCCCGCGGTCGGCGTCACCGCCCTCGCCGCCCTGGCCTTCGCCGGGACGCCCGCCTACGCCACCGGCGCCGGGCCGGAGAGCGGCGGGCGTCCGTCCGTGACGGCGAACCCCTCGGTCTCCGCAGACGCCGACTCGGACGGATACGGCGGCGGGCAGGCGGCCGCGACGGACATCCCGAACGACAACGCCACCGACGACACCCGCGGGAACGCGGGCTACGGCACCGAGAGCCCGACGCCGTCGCCGAGCGAGACCACGCCGACCGGCACCACCGACTCGGTTCCCCCGGGCGGCGAGAGCCCGGAGACGGTCCCGCCGACCACGCCCGGTGGCGGGGTCAGCGCCGGTGGCACGCTGCCGCTGACCGGCGCCCCGGCCGGCACCACGATCGGCCTCGGCGCGCTGCTGGTCGCCGCCGGTGCGGGCGCGGTCTGGTACACGCGTCGCCGCCGCTCGGCCTGATCTTTCTCGCCCGACAGGGCCGTCCAGCCGCGTGCTGGGCGGCCCTGTCGGTCTATGGTCGGGGCCATGGCGACTCGGAACGCTGAAGAGGTCGAGGTGGCCGGCCGGGCGGTGCGGCTGACCAGCCCGGACAAGGTGATGTTCCCCCGGCCCGGTTACACGAAGCGGGACGTCTTCGAGTACTACCTGGCGGTCGGCGACGGCATCATGCGCGCGCTCGGGCAGCGCCCGACGACGCTGCAGCGCTTCCCGGACGGCATCGAGGGCGAGATGTTCTTCCAGAAGCGCATCTCCACCCGCGGCGTCCCGCCCTGGATCACCACCTCGAAGATCACCTTCCCGAGCGGGCGCACCGCGGACGAACTGTGCCCGGCCGACCTGGCGCACGTGGCCTGGGCGGCCCAGATGGGCACCGTCGTGTTCCACCCGTGGCCGGTGCGCGCCGCCGCCGTGGAAAACCCCGACGAGCTGCGCATCGACCTCGACCCGCAGCCCGGCACGAACTTCGACGACGTGGTGGCCACCGCCGGCGTGCTCCGCGAGGTCCTCGCCGACCTGGGCTGGCAGGGCTGGCCCAAGACGTCCGGCGGCCGCGGCGTGCACGTCTATGTGCGGATCAAGCCGGAGTTCTCGTTCGTGCAGGTGCGGCGGGCGGCGATCGCGCTGGCCCGGGAGGCGGAGCGGCGGCGTCCCGAGCTGATCACCACGTCCTGGTGGAAGGAGGAGCGCGGCGAGCGGGTGTTCATCGACTTCAACCAGATGGCCCGCGACCGGACCATCGCCTGCGCCTATTCGCTGCGCGCCAACGCCCGCGCGACGGTCTCCACGCCGGTCACCTGGGACGAGCTGACCGAGGTCGAGCCCGACGACTTCGACCTGCGCACGGTCCCGAAACGGTTCGCCGAGATCGGCGACCCCCATGCCAAGATCGACGATCAGGCGTACGACCTGGCGCCGCTGCTGGAGTGGTCCGAACGCGACGAGGCCGACGGCCAGGGCGACATGCCCTATCCGCCCGACCACCCCAAGATGCCCGGCGAGCCGCCCCGGGTGCAGCCGAGCCGGAAGAACGCCGCAAACTGGGACGCGTCGTCCTAGCCGCGGCGCTTGCGGTGCACCCTCAGCAGGGTGCGCTGGGTGTACCAGGTGGCGGTGCACGCCCAGCCGACCGCCCACAGCGCGACGAGCGCGGTCGCGACGGCCGGTGCCGTCGCGGCCAGGCCGGAGATGACGGGGGTGGCCGCGATCATGGCGGCGATGCCGGCCGTCACGCCGGCGGTGAGGGCTCCCGCGACGACCGAAGGTGCTGGTCGGCGGGTGCGCGGCGTGGAACGGTAGTCGAACGACCGGGCGGGGTCAGCGATCACAGTGGCCCTGGGCGGCATGCCGTGATCCGACCATCGGCGTCGGAAAAATGCCAGCCAACGGTCGCGTTGCCGACTGCACAGTGGCCGGAATCAGTCTATCGGGGTACTGGCGTTCATCCCCCGAAAGTCGCGACCGTCGATGTCGAACAGGTGTGGCGGCGGCGACACACGACCGATGCGCGGGCGATACCACTGCCTGTCTAATCAGGACTCCGACCGGCGAAAGTGTCGCCGCGGGGCGGGAGGCGGCCGATGGACGAGTTCCTGCCGACCTCGACGGGCTTCATCGTCACCCTGGTGGTGCTTTTCGTGCTGGTCACCGTGCTCTGGATCAACAGAGCACCGGTGATCAACGGCCTCTATCGCAAGCTGAGTCCGTATCCGGTGTTCCGCACACTGCTGCGCCCGGTCGCCGACAAGGCCTATCCGCCGTGGCGCCGGGACAGCGGGCGGCCGCGAGCGGACTTCTCGACGCCCTGGCGCATCGCCGAGTTGCGCCGGGCGGGACGCCCGAAGTTCGTGGTGGTCGGTGGCGTCTACCTCGACCTGACACTGCAACCGGTCACCGCTTCCGAGCTCGATGACAACGAGTTCTACAGCCTGGACACCCCGCAACTGACCTGCGGCGGCTCGGCCATTTACTTCGGCCGCGCGCTGCACCGGTGGAGGGGCGTGAAGAGTCATCTCTACACCCGCCTCGGCGCTTCCGAGCCGCTCAGTGACGTGCTCCGCGACCTGCTGGCCGACGAGTCCTGGATCCGCGGGCGGAAACCACGGCAGCGGTCGGAGGGCCAGTGCGGCGTGTCCGTGCACCTGGTGCAGGAGGTCGGAGACTTCCACACGACCTTCACGCACACCGGTGCGCTCGGCTCGCTCGAGTGGTCCACGATCAAGCAGAGCGTGAGCTGGCACACGCAGCGCGGTGGCGTGCTCTACATCGCCGGCTACTTCCGCACCGGACTGCACACGGATCTGCAGGACACCCTCCAGCACCTGTCCTACGAGGTGCTGGTCTGTCTCGAGCACGGGCGTTTCCGGGCCGCGGTCAACCCGAGCGCGGTGAACGCGCTGCTCGCGGCATTCCGGAAACAGCTCATCGACGTCTACCTGTGCACGGCGAGCGAACTCTGCGAGCTCATGGAGGCGGACGGCCTGGTCGTCCGGGACGGTGATCCGAGGGGCAACCTGGAGTACTTCGCGGAGCACCGCCGGCCACCGCCGATCGTCATCGTCCGCAGCCCGGACGTGGACGGCGTCGGGGTGGCACACCTCCTCTTCAATGGCGAGGTCACCGAGGTCCGGGCGCAGGGCTTGGCCGCGCGACGGGGCATCGGCGCCAAAGGAGTGTTCAACGCCGTGTTCGTCCACGCTCTCGTGCACGGGCCCGAGGATGTGGACACGCGAGACATAGTCGTGGCCGCCGCCAACAAGGCAGTGAACGCCTGGGCCGGGCGAGCCGAGAGAGGGAACGATGTTTCATCCCACTGACTTCTTCGACGTTGCCGACCTGGACATCGGCAAGCCGCTCGCCGGCTTCGCCACGGTGTTCGAGATCCTCGCCGAGCTGCCGCAACTGGTCGACGATCTGCTCGCCGGCCGGCGGATCGTCAAGGGCGCGGTGGCGCCCACCGCCGTGCTGGACGACGGCCCTCTCTTCGTCGCCGAGAGCGCGACCATCGATCCCGGCGTCTACATCAAGGGACCGGCCTATGTGGGTCCAGGCGTGACACTCCGGCACGGCGCCTACGTGCGGGAGGCGTGCGTCTTCCTCGAAGGCAGCCTGCTCGGGCACGCGGGCGAGGCCAAGAACGCGCTGCTCCTGCCCGGAGCCAAGGCGCCGCACTTCGCCTACGTCGGCGACAGCATCCTGGGCCGCCGGGTCAACCTGGGCGCCGGAACCAAGCTGAGCAACCTTCCGATCACCGGACGGCGGGACCCGGACGGGCGCCGGCCGACGATCGTCATCCCGGCCGACGGGCAGCCGGTGGACACCGGGTTGCGCAAGCTGGGCGCGATCCTCGGCGACGACGTGCAGGTCGGGTGCAACGCCGTGCTCAACCCCGGCGTGCTGATCGGGCCGCGCTCGATGGTCTATCCGAACACCACGGTCGGCAAGGGCTACTACCGGCCGGACCTGATCTGCAAGCTGCGGCAGACCATCGAGTTCGACGAGCGGCGGTGACGCGTGGCGATCCCACGGCTGATCTTCATCCACGGCATCGGCGGTCAGCGGGACGCGGCGCAATACCGTGCCAAGTGGTCCGCGGCGCTCGCCGACGGAGCTGCCCACGCCGGTCACGGCGCCTTCTCGCGGGCCCTGCGGAACGACGAGTTCGACGTGGAGTTCGTCTCCTACGCGTCGCTCTTCGTCGAGGAGAAGGCCGAGAAGGAACAGCAGGGCGACGAGTTCGACCTGTCCGACGCGGAGCAGGAGATCACCACGGACTTCTTCCGGGAGGTGGTCGAGGCTCGCCGCGAGGTCTTTCCGGAGTCCGACGAGCGGACCCAGGCGATGCTGGACGACGCCGCGGCGCGGCTCGACCCGCCCGGTGAGCCGCAGGGCCTGCTCGCGCCGGTGAAGACCCTGATCAACGTGGCCACCACGCTGGTGTCGGTGCCGCCGATGCGCCGCTCGGGTCAATGGCTGACCGCGAAGGCCATGGTGTGGGACTTCAGCCAGGTGGCGCGCTATCTGGCCCGCGCCGAGGCGCGGGACGGCGAGACCCTCGACGTACGCATCCGGCGTCGCCTGCTGGATGCCATCGGCGACGGGCCGTCGATCGTCGTCGCGCACTCGCTCGGCTCCGTCGTGGCCCTCGAGACGCTGCACGAGGTGGCGGCCGACATTCCGCTGTTCGTGACCATCGGGTCCCCGATCGGGATGCGCGCGGCGGTCTGGCCCCGGATCCGGCCGCAACTGCCCCGCGTGCCGGAGCGGGTGGGTTCCTGGTCGAACTACTGGGACCGGGACGACATCATCGCGGTGAACCCGGTCCTGGAGAAGCGGGTGCGGGCGAACAGCGCGGGGCTGCTGCCGGAGAGCAGGCGGGTCGACTCCGACGGCGTGTGGGTGCACGACGCCACCAAGTATCTGGCCCATGGCGAGGTGGCCGGCCGGGTCGCCGAAGCCATGGCCGAGCGGTGACCCGGCTGGCCCTGGTCATCGCCTCACAGTGCCGTGCGATGGGCCGGCTGGAGAGCTTCACGGCGGCCGCGCGCGGGCTGCACGAGGTGCTCCTGGACCCGCGGCGCGGCGCCTGCCGGGAGGCCGTTCCCGAGCACCCGCTGCTCTCCGACGACGAGGAACTGCACCCCGAAGTCGTCGCGCGAACCGTCCGGCAGGCGGTCGACCGGGCCGGCCAGGAAAGCGCGACGCTCGTCCTGGCCTTCCTCGGACACGGCTTCCGGGGCGCCGGCCAGAACCTGTACTTCATGGGCAAGGACTCCGAGAAGGATGTCGAGCGCAAGTCCGTGTCGGTCAACCAGCTCCTCGTCGAAGCCGCGGTGGAACAGCACGTCGAGGGGGTCGCGGCGATCGTCGACACCTGCTTCGCGGGCGCCGCGCCGCCCTCCGGCGACGACCTGCTCGCGAGCGCGCGCGAAGGGGGCAAGAACCTGGCGGCCCTGACCAGCGCGACGGCGGGCGAGGCGGCCTACGGCTTCCGGTTCAGCCGGGTGCTGACCGACGTCCTGCGCGACGGGCTGCAGGATGTCGACGGCTCGTGCCCCGCTCATCTGACCGCCGCCTCGGTGCTGCCGGCGGTCCGGCGCGGCACCCCGGGTCAGGTGCCGACCGCGTCCACCTTCAACGACTCGGCCTTCGGCCAGGAACCCTGGCTCTCGATCAACGCCCGGTATCCCCGCGATCATCCCCGCGACGCGACCGCGCGCATCCCCCGGATGCGCGTGCCGCCGGGCCAGACCCTGGCCCCGGGCAGCGTCCGGGAACTGGTCGAGCTGTTGAAGGCGATACCGGTCGTGCGCAGTCTCGCGGACATCCAGGAGATCGTCGCCGAGCTGCCGGACCCGCTGCCGCGCCTGATCCTCGATCCGCTGGGCCGGGGAATCGACCTCACCCGGCTGGTGCGTGCCCTCGAGGAGTATCCGGCCGAAGACCCGTGGCGGCGGCTGCTCGACCTGCTGCGCGAGGCGGTGCCGGCCGACCAGCATCAGCTGATCGACCAGCTCGGCCGCGCCTGCCGGCGCCTCGACCTGATCGCCTGAACCGCCCCGCGGCGTCAGGCGATCTGCTGCCACCAACCGTCGACCGGCGGCGGGTTGTCCACGTCGACCCGCTCGCCCGGCCGCGGGATCGCCAGCCGGATGTCGCGGGCCTTGGCCTCGGCCCAGACCCGGTCGGCGGGCTCCGCCCAGTCGTGCATGGCCAGGTTGAACGTGGCCCAGTGCACCGGGATCATCAGGCCGCCCTGCACGTCCACGTGCACGGCCACGCCGTCCTCCGGGAACATGTGGATGTCCGGCCAGGCGTCGCCGTACGCCCCGATCTGCACCAGGGTCACGTCGAACGGGCCGAACTCGGCGCCGATGTCGGCGAAGCCGGGGAAGTAACCCGTGTCGCCGGAGTAGAAGGCCTTGCGGTTCGGCCCGGCGATCACCCAGGACGACCAGAGCGTGGTGTCCCGGGTGGTGCCGCGACCGGAGAAGTGCCGGGCCGGCGTGGCCACGAACTCGACGCCGGCGATGCTGACCCGCTCGTTCCAGTCGAGCTCGACGATGCGGGTCGGCGGCACGCCCCAGCGCTCCAGGTGGGCGCCCACGCCGATCGGCACCAGGAACGGCGCCGCCTGCAAATCCACCAGATTTTGGATCGACTCCATGTCGAGGTGGTCGTAGTGGTCGTGGGAGATCAGCACGGCGTCGAGCGGCGGCAGCTCGCGCAACGCCACCGGGGGCTGGTGCAGGCGGCGCGGGCCGGCCAGGCGGGACGGGGAGCAGCGGTCGCTCCACACCGGGTCCACGAGCACCCGGCGGCCCTCGATCTCGATCATCGCGGAGGAGTGCCCGTACCAGATGACCGAGAGGCCGGCCGAGTCATCGGCCGGCGCCGGGGTGACCACCGGGATCGGCGCGTGCGGGTGCCGCATCTCGCGGCCGGTGAGCGACGCGGCCAGCAGGCGCGGCATCGAAGCGGCCGTCACCATCACCGCGGGCACCGAGTTCTGGAACTTGCCGTCCCGGAACTGCGGAGACCGCTCCATCCGGGCCAGCCGGGCACCCTTGGCGCGCGCACCCATCTGCTTCGGGATGTCCTTGGCCGCCCAGGCCAGCGCGGCCCCGAGCCCCAAAGCCATCAAAGCACCGGTACGTCCCTTTTTCGCCATCCGCCAAGCCCTCCCAGTACGTGATCCCGGCCCCAAGTCTGACCGGCCGGGACGGTTCTTCGCCACCGCCCCTCTCAGCGTCCCCTCAGGCAGGGCCTTCGGTAACGTCAAGTCATGGATGATCCGCGCGCGGCAAGGGTTTTCGGGGACAGCCTGGTCGCGCCGGGCGATCTGGCGCTCAGCCCGTACCGGGTGGACCGCGACCGGATCGTCGGAAGTCCGTTCTTCGCCCGCCTGGGCGGTGTGACCCAGGTCATCAGCCCGGGCGGCACCGGTCTGCTGGTGCACAACCGCCTCACGCACAGCCTCAAGGTGGCGCAGGTCGGCCGGGCGATCGCCGAGCGGCTGGCGGCCGGCGTGCACGCGGACCTGCTGGACAAGCTGGGCGGCTGCGACCCGGACGTGGTGGAGGCCGCGGCGCTGGCGCACGACCTGGGACACCCGCCGTTCGGGCACCTGGGCGAGCGGGTGCTCGACAACCTGGCCCGCGGGCGGCTGCGGCTGCGCGACGGCTTCGAGGGGAACGCCCAGTCCTATCGGATCGTGACCAGCACCGAGATCCGCGGCGAGGCGACCATCGGGCTCAACCTGACGGCGGCGACCCGGGCGGCGATCCTGAAATATCCGTGGACCCGCCGCACGCATCCCGAACCACATCCGAGGTTCATGGATCCGCCGCCCCGCGGGGCCGCGGCGCCACCGGACGACCCGGACGGCGGGTCGCTCAAGTTCGGGGCCTATTCCACCGAGGTCGACGACATGATCCGGGCGCGGGCGCCGTTCGCCGGGCGGGTCGCCGAGTGGCAGCAGACCGTCGAGGCCTCGGTGATGGACACGGCGGACGACATCGCGTACGCGATCCACGATCTGGAAGACGTGCACCGGGTCGGCGTGCTCCAGCCCGGTGCGGTGGCCGCCGAGCTGATCGCCTGGCAGCGGCATGCGTCGGCGGACGTGGGCCCGGGCAGCGCGATCGAGTCGTTGCGCCGGCAGCTGCATCGCAAGGACTCGTGGATGGCTGACGACGACGCGTTCGCGGCCGCGGTCGAACGGGTCCGCGCCGAACTGGTGGACGGCCTGCTGGCGGCGCCCTTCGACGGCTCGCTGGCGGCGGAGGCGCAGGTCGCGAGTTTCTCGGCGACTTGGACCAAGCGGCTGGTCGACTCGATCGAGGTGACCGGGCAACCGGCCGTGCGTTCCGGGCACGTGCTGCTCGCCGCCGAGCAGTGGCACGAGGTGCAGGTCCTCAAGTTCGTCCAGAACGAGTTCGTCCTCACCCGGCCCGACCTGGCCCTGCACCAGCGCGGGCAGGGCCGGCTGCTGGCCTCGCTGGTGGAGGCGCTGCTGTCCTGGCTCACCGATCCGGACGAGACCGAGCGCCTGCCGAGCCGGCTCCGCGATCTGGTCGAGCTCGCCGAGGCGGAGCTGCCGGAGGGTACGCCGGACCGGGTCGGACGCGCCCGCGGACGAGCCGTCGTGGACTTCGTGGCGGCGCTCACCGACAACCAGGCGGTGGGCTTGATGGAGGCGCTGGCGGGGCGCAGCCGTCAGCTGTGGACGGACTCCTTCGTCCTGTGACGGGTGTTGCCTATGAGGTGTGCAGAGCGGCAACGGCACGGTCCCGTCCTGTCGGGTTTGGCGCGATCGTGTTCGCTCAGAGCGAACATGACCGCGCCTGTAACGGTGTAATCATGTAATCATGCGCTTCCGACACTCCGCCCCCGCCGGGGCCCGCAACGAGCCGCCACCCGCCGACGACGCCGCCGCCTGGATCACCGGCGCGACGCCGGACGGCTGGTTCACCGAGCCGCCCGAGGTCGTCATCGACCGCGACGAGATCATCATCTGGGGCCGCCTCGCCCCACCCGAGCTGGCCGCCGACGCCACCGACGCGGACCGGGCCGCCGCCCAGTCCGGCCGGATCAACCAGTTCCGGGAGAACACCCGCGACGACCGGATCCGGGTCGCCCGCCAGGTCGAGCACCGCTACCAGCGCAAGGTCGCCTGGGGACTGCGCTGCGGCGACGCCAACGAGCTGTTCACACACCTGGCCGCGCCGGTGATGACCCGGCTGCGCCAGCCCGAGCGGCAGATCCTCGACACGCTGGTCGACGCCGGCGTCGCGCGTTCCCGTTCGGACGCGCTGGCCTGGTGCGTCAAGCTGGTCGGCCAGCACACCGACGAGTGGCTGACCGACCTCCGCGACGCGATGACCAAGGTGGACGAGCTGCGTAAGCAGGGGCCGAGCTGATTGGTCGTCGCTTCGCTCCTCCGGCCCTCCTGAATGGTCGTCGCTTCGCTCCTCCGGCATTTCGCCTTTTACCCGGTGACTTGCGACCGAAAAAGTCCCTCGGCTACGCCTTGCACTTTTTCGGCCGCAAGTCACCGGCGGCGAAATGCGACCTTGGTTGCGGTTACACCACACGGGGTGCGGCGACGACACGGGGTGCGGCGACGACACGGGGTGCGGCGACGACACGGGGTGCGGCGACAACACGGGGTGCGGCTACGAAGGTCTCGGTGGAGAGCCAGTCGCGCATGGTGTCCTCGCCTAGCAGGGTGACCACGGCTGCGGTCTGGGTGGCCTGGGCGCGTAGCGCGACCAGCTTGCGGTCTGCGGTCTCCGGGTCGAGACGCAGGTGGACGGCGAGGTCTCGCTCCGGTGTGGACACTGGCTTGGCGTCGTCCATGAACACCTGCAGCTGGTCGTAGACGTGCTGCCAGGCGTCCAGGAACTCGTCGGTGAAGGTGGCCTGCAGCAGCCGCGCGCCGGAGCCCGCCCGGTCGCGGGCCGCGAGCGCCCAGGCGCCAACGGTCCGGTGGTCCTCGTGGCCGGTCATGCCGTCCGGGCCGAAGGTCAGGATGGTGTCCGGCCGGACCTCGTCCACGATGGCCGCGATCCGGTCCACCGTGGCGTCGAACGGCTGGCCGGCGCAGCCGCCGTCCGGCAGTCCGAGCTGGTGGTGCTCGGTCACGCCGAGCACGGCCAGGGAGGCGCGCAGCTCGTGCGCCCGGGTGCGGGCGAGCCGGGCCGGCGGCCACCGCGCCGGGTCGGGGGTGCCGTGCTCGCCGAGCGTGGCGGTCACGCACACCACCCGGTTTCCGTGGTCGCGGGCGGCGGCCATCAGCCCGCCGGACAGATAGACCTCGTCGTCCGGGTGCGCCCAGATGCCGAGCAGAGTGCCGAGGGAAGTGATCATGAAATCAGCATGCCGGAGAGGGCTTGCCGGTCAGTTGCCGTTCGCTTGCCCGGCCAGCCAGTCGGCCAGCACCTCCGGGCGGCTGATGTAGATCTCGTGGTCGTCGGCGCCGGGCACCACCACCACGGGCCGGCCGGCCAGCTCGGCCAGCCGCTCGGCGATCTGCGCGTGCAGCGGGTCGGGAGTCTCGCCCAGCGCCAGCGTCAGGCCGGGGAACCGCAGCTCATCGGGCCCGAAAGAGCGCAGTGTGATCAGCGGGCCGTCGTCGCGCAGGGCCGCCTCGGCGTTCGCCGACATCGCCTTGACCTCCGGCCCGGCCAGGTCTGCCCGCCCGCCGGAGATCACGGTCATCATCACGTGGAAGGCGCCCGTCCAGTCGCCCGGGTGGGCTGCCATGAACTCCTCGATCGGCGCCATGATCGCCGCGTGCATCTCGGCGCCGCCGTCCAGCACGCCGAGCGCGGCCGGCTCCCAGGCGATCACCCGGGACACGACCTCCGGATTCCGGGCCGCCAGGGCCAGCGCGATCACGCCGCCCGAGCTGAAGCCCAGCACCGTCGCGCCGACCGCGCCACGCTCGCGCAGCAGGGCGGCGGCGTCCGACGCATGCTGGTCGGCGCCGCTGCCCGGCCACTCCAGCCGGGTGCTGCCGCCGGTGCCGCGCCGGTCGTACCAGAGCGCCCGGAACCCGCGCGCGGCCAGCGCGTGCCCCAAGCCGTCGAGCATCCCGGCGTCCTCCGCGGCGCCGTGCACCAGCAGCACCGCCGGGCCGGAACCGGCCTCACGCACCTCGAACATCGCTTCCCTCTTTTCGCTTGACTGAAGTTATATCGAATATGCCTTAAGCTAAGCCAATGAAGCAAGCGAAAAGGCGGTACGACGCCAGTAGCCGACAGAACCAGGCCCGGGAGAACCGCGACCGCATCCTCGCGGTGGCCCGCCGCCTGTTCGCCGAGCACGGCTACGCGGCCACCTCGATCGCCCTGGTCGCTCGCGAGGCCGGGGTCTCCGCGCCGACCGTCTTCGCCGGCTTCCGCTCCAAAGTCAACCTGCTCAAGGAGGCGGTGGACACCGCGATCGCCGGCGACACCGACGACCGGCCGCTGCGCGATCGCCCGGTCCTGCGGCGCATCCACGAGGCCGCCACGTTCGACGAGATGGTGGAGCGGATGGCCGACTCGTTCGCCGAGGTGGCCGAGCGGTCGTCGGCGCTCTATGCGGTGGTGTTCGGCGCGGCCGACGCCGACCCGCAGATCGCCGCGCTGCTCGCCGAACTCGACCGGCAACGGCTGGTCGGCGCCGGGCTGCTGGCCGAGACGGTGGTCGCCCGGGCCGGCCACGGCGAGGTGGCGGACGTACGCGACACGCTCTGGGTGCTGATGTCGCCGCTGCAGTTCAGCCTCATCGTCCGCGACCGCGGTCGCCCGGCCGGTTGGTACCGCGACTGGATGGCGCGCACGCTCCGAACGCTAGGGTGATCTCCGTGCTGCGCGAGGTCACTGCCACCCGTTATGTCACGCCCTTGCGCGAGGGCGGGTCGCTGCCCGGCGTGGTCGAGGCCGACGACGAGGGCACCTACGTGGTGAAGTTCCGCGGCGCCGGGCAGGGACCGAAAGCCCTGGTCGCCGAGGTCATCTCCGGTGAGCTGGGCCGGCGCCTCGGGCTGCCGGTGCCCGAGCTGGTGGTGGCGCACATCGATCCCGTGGTGGCGCGCGCCGAGCCGGACCAGGAGGTCCAGGAGCTGATCAAGGCGAGCGCCGGCGCGAACCTCGGGATGGACTTCCTGCCCGGCGCGCTGGGCTACGAGCCGAACGCGCACCCGGTCGACGCCAGGCTGGCCAGCCGGATCGTCGCGTTCGACGCGTTCACCGAGAACGTCGACCGGAGCTGGCGCAACCCGAACCTGCTGATCTGGCACCGCGACCTGTGGATGATCGATCACGGCGCGACGCTGTACTTCCATCACGATTGGCCGGGGGCCGCGGGCAAGGTGCACCGGCCGTATCGGTGGGACGATCACGTGCTGCGGGCGTACGCGAAAGATCTGGCTCTGGAAGGGCCCGCTCTGGCGGGCGAGCTGACCACGGAACTGCTGGCCGAGGTGGTCGCTCTGGTGCCGGCCGAGTGGCTCGACGTGGATCCGGGCGACTACGTGGCGCATCTGAGCGCGCGGGCCGCCCGGCCGGAGGCGTGGCTGCCGTGAGGATCCCCTACGAATACGCGATCATCCAGGCCGTTCCCCGGATCGAGCGGGGCGAGGTGATCAACGTCGGCGTGCTGCTCTATTGCCAGCGCCGCGACTTCCTGGCGGCGCGCACCCGGCTCGACATCGGCAAGCTGCGCGCGCTCGACCCGCAGGCCGACGTCGAGGCGATCCGCACCGCGCTGGACGGCTGGCAGACCACCTGCCTCGGCAACGGCGCCGCCCAGGGCCTGTCGCTGGGGGAGCGGTTCCGCTGGCTGGTGGCGCCGCGCAGCACGATCCTGCGGGCCGGGCCGGTGCACATGGGCCTGGCCGCCGACCCGGCCGCCGAGCTCGACCGGCTGGTCAGCCTCCTGGTCCTCTGAGCCGGCGGGTGACCGCCACCACGGCCAGGGCGGAGACGCCGGCCAGCGCGCCGACCCGCAGCCGTCCCCACCGCCCCGGGCCGCCCTCGACCCGGGACCGGGCGGTGAAGATGTTGCCGGGACCGGGCTCGGTGGTCTGCCGGGACAACGCGAAGCCTCGCGCCAGCCTGCCGACCAGCGCGTCGTAGACCGGCGGCAACGCGGTGAAGCCGAGCTCGATGAACCGGTTGGCCGCGCCGACCGAGCGTTCCCCGCCCGGGCGATCGGCGATCTTCAGGATCGCGCCGGCCATCCGATCGGCCTTGTCCACCGGCGGCGGCGGCCGGCCGACGAACCCGGCAAAGTTCGCGGCGCTGGTGTAGATCGGGGTGTCCACGCTGCCCGGCGCCAGCGAGCACACGTGGATGTCCTTCGCGTCCCGGGTCTCCTGGCGCAGCGTCCGGATCAGCCCGCGCTGTCCCCACTTGGACGTCACGTAGGCCGACATGTACGGCACCGTGACGTGCCCGAGCAGCGAGCCGCAGAGGATCAGGGTGCCCCGGCCCTGCGCCCGGAACTGCCGCAACGCGGTGCGGGCGACGTTCGCGGAGCCGAGCAGGTCGGTGGTCACCACCCGGTCGAACGCCTCGGCCGGCACGTCCTCGAACCGGCCGTACGCCATCACCGCCGCGGTGTCGACCCAGACGTCGATCCGGCCGTGCCGCTCGACGGCGCTCGCCGCGAGCCGGTCCAGCGCGTCCCGGTCGGTCACGTCGGTGGCCACCACGAGCGGATCGCCACCGCACTCGGCGGCCACGGCGTGCAGGTCGTCGAGACCGCGTGCGGCCAGCACCACCCGGTCCCCGCGCGCCGCGAAGGCCACCGCCGCCGCCCTCCCGATGCCGCTGGACGCACCCGTCAACACCACTACCCGTGAGCTCATGACCAGGGACTACCCGCAGATCTCGACAATCCGACGTGCGATCCGGACTTCCCTCGGCCGCGACATTGTGCAGACTGGGCCGATGGACCTGCCGATCAACCCGCCCGTGAAGCCGATGCTGGCCAAGCCCGTCGCGGACATCCCGCCCGGGCAGATCTACGAGCCGAAGTGGGACGGCTTCCGCTCGATCGTCTTCCGGGACGGCGCCGAGGTCGAGATCGGCAGCCGCAACGAGAAGCCGATGACCAGATACTTCCCCGAGGTGGTCGAGGCGGTGCTGGCCAACTTCCCGGACCGGGCGGTGATCGACGGCGAGGTGATCGTGGCGGACACCGCCCGCAACACGCTCGACTTCGAGGCGCTGCAGCAGCGCATCCACCCCGCCGCCAGCCGGGTCAAGCTGCTCAGCGAGCAGACGCCGGCCGGGTTCGTGGCCTTCGACCTGCTCGCGCTCGGCGACCTCGATCTGACGGACAAGCCGTTCGAAGAGCGGCGGGCGATGTTGGTCGACTGTCTCGCCGGGGCCAAGCCGCCGATCTACACGACGCCGGCGACGGAAGATCTCGAGACGGCCCGGCGGTGGTTCGCCGAGTTCGAGGGCGCCGGCCTCGACGGCCTCATCACCAAACCCAAGGACATCGGGTACGAGCCGGACAAGCGCGTGATGTTCAAGGTGAAGCACAAGCGCACCGCCGACTGTGTGGTCGCGGGCTACCGGGTGCACAAGAGCGCCGACAACCGGATCGGCTCACTGCTGCTCGGCCTGTACGACGACCGCGACGTGCTGGCCTCGGTCGGCGTGATCGGCTCGTTCTCGATGGCCGTCCGCGAGGAACTCTTCGAGCAGATGCAGCCGCTGGTCACGTCCTTCGAGGGCCACCCGTGGAACTGGGCCGCCCACGAGTCCGGCGAGCGCACCCCGCGCAAGAACGAGACCAGCCGCTGGAACGCCGGCAAGGACCTCTCCTTCGTCCCGCTGCGCCCCGAGCGCGTGGTCGAGGTCCGTTACGACTACATGGAAGGCATCCGCTTCCGGCACACCGCCCAGTTCGAGCGCTGGCGTCCCGACCGCGACCCCCGCAGCTGCACCTACGAGCAGCTCGAACGCCCGGTCCAGTTCAACCTCGCCGAGGTCCTGACCAGCCGGTGAAGACGGCGTGGCGGGTGGTCGCCGGCTTCGGGCTGGTGAGTCTGGCCGCGGACATGGTCTATGAGGGCGCCCGCTCGGTGCACGGCCCGTTGCTCGCCGCCCTCGGCGCCTCCGCCGCCGCGGTCGGCCTGATCACCGGCGCCGGCGAGGCGATGGCCCTGCTCCTGCGGCTCGGCGCCGGCTCACTGGCGGATCGTTCCGGCCGTTATTGGTCACTCACCTTCGCCGGGTACGCGTTGACGGCGGTCTGTGTGCCACTGCTGGCGATCGCGCCGTACGCCGGGTCGGCCGGGCTCGTGCTCGCGGTGGTGCTGATCCTGGCCGAGCGGGCCGGCAAGGCGGTGCGCTCGCCGGCCAAGTCCGCGTTGCTGGCCGCGGCGGCCGCGCAGGTCGGCATGGGCCGTGGCTTCGCCGTGCACAAGGCGCTCGACCAGATCGGCGCCTTCGCCGGGCCGCTGCTGGTGGCCGGGATCCTGGCTCTTACCGGCACGCTTTCCCCGGCGCTGGCGCTGCTCTTCGTGCCGGGCGCGGTCGCGTTGGCGCTGCTCCTTCGCCTGCGTCGGGCATCGCCTGTGGTCTCTCGCGCGCCCGGGGTGGTGACCGGCCGCCTTTCGCGGCATTTCTACCTTTTCGCGGCGTCGGCCGGGTTGGCCACCGCCGGGCTGGTCACCTTTGGACTGATCTCCTTCCACGCCGGCCGCGACGGGCTGATCTCGCTGGCCTGGGTGCCGGTGCTCTACGCCGCCGCGATGGCCGCCGAAGCGGTCGCGGCGCTGGTCAGCGGATGGTTGTTCGACCGGTGGCGGGGACGGGTGCTGTTCGGGCTGCCGGTGCTCGGCGCGGCCGCGCCGGTGCTCGCGTTCGGCGGCTCGACCGGCGCCGTGGTGGCCGGCGCGCTGCTCTGGGGCGCCGCGGTCGGCGTGCAGGACTCGACCGTGAAGGCGCTGGTCGCGGACCTGGTGGCGGCGCACCGCCGGGCCACCGCCTACGGCGTCTTCGCGGCCGTGCAGGGTGTCGCCGCGCTGGCCGGTGGCGCCGCCGCGGGCCTGCTCTACGAACATTCCCGGCTCGGCCTGCTGATCCTGGTCGGCGCCTGCCAGCTGGCCGCCGCCGCTCTGCTGGCGGTGACGCTCAGGAATGTTGTCAGGGTGGCAAGCTAGCCTTCCTCGGAACAGATTCGCTCCACGAAGGGTCAGCCTCGTGCCGCTTCGCCCCCGCCCGGTCGTCGCCCTGCTCGCCGCCGCCGTCGTCGTGACCGCGGGCTGCACGTTGCCGGTGATCGCACCAGACGAGTCCGGCACCGCCGCACCCGGCCCGGCGCAGCCCCCCGCCGTGCCCGGCACCCAGGCGTCGTGGGTGGCCTGCCCCGAGGTGCCGCAGCAGCTGGTGGGGCGCGGCGCGTCCGGCATGACCTATGAGTGCGCCTCGGTCGCGGTGCCGCGCGACTGGGCGGCGCCCACGGGCGGTTCGACCTATGACATCCAGATGCTGCGCATCCGGTCGCGCACCCAGCAGGACCGCGTCGGCTCGCTGGTGCTCAATCCCGGCGGGCCCGGCGCGTCCGGCATCGACCTGGCGGTCTACCTGTCCTTCGGCCCGCAGCTCGGCGGCCTGCCCACCGAGGTGACCGACAAGTTCGACATCGTCGGCTTCGACCCGCGCGGCGTCGGCCGGTCCAACCCGGTCAAGTGCATCACCAACAAGGACCAGGACGCGTCCTTCGCGGCCGAGCCCGACCCGGTGAGCCAGGCCGACTTCGACGCGGTGGTGGCGATCAACAAGAAGGTCGCCCAGGGCTGCGGGCAGAAATACGGCGACCAGCTCCCGCTCTTCTCCACCGAGCAGGCGGCCCGCGACATGGACGCGATCCGCTCCGCGGTCGGCGACACCAAGCTGACCTACCTGGGCTTCTCCTACGGCACGCTGCTCGGCGCGACCTATGCGCAGCTGTTCCCCAAGAACATCCGGGCGCTGGTGCTCGACGGCGCGGTCGACCCCGAGCAGGACTACGTCGCCGGGTCGGAGGCGCAGGCCAAGGGCTTCGAGCGGGCGTTCACCAACTTCACCGGCTGGTGCGCCCGGACGACCGGGCAGTGTCCGATCGCGCCGGACGCCCGCGGCGCGGTCACCGACGCGCTGGAGAAGGCACGGGCCAACCCGGTGCCCGGCGCCGACGGCCGGGACGCGACCGCCGGCTGGATCTTCCTGGCGGTGATCTCGTCGCTCTACACGGAGACCGGCTGGGTGTCACTGGCCAAGGCGATCAACGACCTGCGCGGCGGCAACGCGAAGGGCGTCTTCGACCTCGCTGATCAATACGCGGACCGCAAGCCGAACGGGCAATACTCCAACCTCTTCGACGCCAACCTGGCGGTGAACTGCGCGGACGCCGACGACACACCGTCGATCGAGCGCATCCGGCAATTGCAGAGCGAGTGGCGCACGAAATACCCGCTGTTCGGGGCATCGCTGGCGATGGGCATGATGACCTGCACCTTCTGGCCCGGCAAGCGTGATCCCTATCCGGCCGGCCCGGCCGTCGGCGCGCCCCCGATCGTGGTGGTCGGCACCACCGGCGACCCGGCGACGCCCTATGAGAACACCGCCGAGCTGGCCGACATGCTCGGCACCGGGCAGGTGCTCACCTGGGAGGGCGAGGGCCACACCGCCTATCCGAGCACTCCGTGCATCGTGGACGCGGTGGACGACTACCTCATCGACCTGGAGGTGCCGAAGGAGGGACTTCGGTGTCCGGCACGTTGACGCCCTCCCGCTCGGCGAGCTCCTCGAGCAGCGTGCGCACCCGGCGCAGGTTGCTCTTGAGCTCCTCCTGCTCCTCGTGACCGAAGGCGTCCTGGTCCACGATCAGCTTGCTGGCGAAGTGCGCCGTGATCAGCGGCACCACGACCAGCACCATGATCGAGATGAGGATGCCGGCCATCACCCGGGCCTGCCACGACGACGGCGAGATGTCGCCGTAGCCCACCGTGGACGCGGTCACCACGGCCCACCACAGCGCGTCGCCGATCGACACGTCGGCCTCGAAGACGCGATAGAGCAGGCCGCAGACGACGATCAGCAGCGCGTAGGAAAGGATCAGCGTCCGGGGTGAGTTGGCCATCCAGACCAGCCCCCGGTACGCCTTGTGGAAAGGCACCAGCACGGTTCGCATGGCGACATCGTGCCCGGTCAGCGCCACGACCCGGGTCAGCCGGTCGGGCGTGTCAGGATGGGCCGCGTGTTGACCTTCCGCGATGCGACCCGCGCCGATGTCCCGTCGATCCTCGCGCTGCTCGCCGACGACAGCGTGAGCCGGGCCCGCGACGGCGTCGTCTCGGAGACCGCGGACGCGGCGCATTGGGCGGCCTTCGAGGCCATCGACGCCGACCCGTCGAACGAGCTGATCGTCGCCGTCTCGGCCGCCTCCGAGGTGGTCGGCACCTTCCAGCTCACCTTCACGCCGTCGCTGAGCCGGGGCGGCGCTTCCCGGATGACGATCGAAGCGGTCCGGGTGCGCTCCGACCTTCGGGGGCGCGGGGTCGGCCGGGAGATGATGGAGTGGGCACTGGAACGAGGGCGTGCGCGGGGGTGCGCGCTGGCCCAGCTGACCAGCGACAAGAGCCGTCCCGAGGCGCATCGCTTCTATGAGTCGCTGGGCTTCGCGGCTTCGCACGTGGGGATGAAGCGCCCGCTCTGATCGCCGACCGCTCGCCCGACCCCCACTCCGCCGGCCTTCCGGGAGCCGAGCGGCTCTGCCCGCTCTGCGGGCGGCGGCCGTCAGGGAGTGGTGTCTCGCTGGCGGCCTCGGTAGGAGCGGGTCTTGTTGCGGTTTCCGCAGACTGCCATCGAGCACCAGGTCTTGGACTGGTTCTTGCTGTGGTCGTAGAAGACGACGGCGCAGGTGTCCTCGTGGCAGAGCTTGAGGCGGTGCCAGGTGCCCTCGCGCTCGGCGATCACCATCTCGGCCAGCACCTTGCCCAGCATTGCCGGCACGCCCTTGCCGGTCGGGACGAAAGTCGCCCGGCCCTCGCCGAAGGCCGCTCGCAGCGGGATCCGGGACGCGTAGCCGTCCAGCCGGGCGCGGGCTCCGGCGTCGGCCAGGCCGTCGTGATGCGCGGCCATCTCGTCGCGCAGGGCGGCGCGCAGATCCGTGGCCAGCTCGAGATCCGCGGCGGACGGCTTTATCCCGGGGAAGCCGTGGTCGGCCAGCCAGCGCGCGAACCGCTCGGGCGACTCCAGGTCGTCCTGCTCGCTGCTGAGGTCGACGGAGTTGCCGAACGACTCCACCAGGTGCAACTGCTCCGGGACTCGACTCGCGGGCACTGTCCCTCCCAACATCAGCCCTCCCAACACCAGCAAAGCGGTTTGACCGGTGCCGCCAAGGGTACTACGGTTGGCAACAACACCAACAAAGACGTTTTGCTAGTGTCGGGAGGGCGACCATCATGTACCCATACCTGATCACCACCGCCGCCGATCTGCGCCGCGAGGAGCTGTTGCGTGAGGCCGAGCAGGCCCGCCGGGTTGCCTTGTCGCGCGAACCCCACTTCTGGCGGCACCGCATCGGAGGCGTTCTGATCCGCGTCGGCCGGGTGCTGGCCGAGGAGCCGGCCCGCCCGCGCACCCGCGTCGCTTAGCCGCGGGCGACGTACCGTCGATGTACGGATCTTCCGGAAAGTCTCGTTGACCTGCTGCAACGGCCGAGTCTGTGCCTCACCACGACGCTGATGCCGGACGGCTCGCCGCAGATCACCGAGGAGGGCGCCGGCGAGGACGGCCGCACCATCGCGCCGCTGCCTTTCTTCGACGACCGGGCGCGGCCGCATCCGCTCGCGACCCTGATCCAGCGGGTCCGGCTGACCGGCGCCTGGAAGCGGGTGCCCGGCAAGGTCTACGTGCCGCTCTGGGCACGCCGGGCGGTCTGCAGGCGCCGGGCTCGATGGCCAAGGTCCGCGACGATCCGGCCTGGCGCTACGAGGAGTGGCACACCAGCCACAACTTCCTGCGAGACGGCCCCGACCGCGTGGTCGACCTGCTGCTCTCGATCTGACCCGCCGAGGTCGCCGGATCTGTCAACCAAGGTTGACGCCTCGGAGGTTGTCAACTACGGTT
The DNA here is from genome assembly GCF_055586225.1 of Actinoplanes sp. NPDC051388. Classification (NCBI taxonomy): domain Bacteria; kingdom Bacillati; phylum Actinomycetota; class Actinomycetes; order Micromonosporales; family Micromonosporaceae; genus Actinoplanes; species Actinoplanes sp. NPDC051388. Next base: position 678,591 of record NZ_JBVJIP010000001.1, read on the forward strand.
GACGGCATGACCGTGTTGACGGCCGTTGCCGCTGCGGCACCTCAGCGACCACCCTCCCGGCCGAACCGGTTGCTCGTCGCCGGTCTCGTCGCCGGCCCGCTCTTCACGACCGCCTACCTGATCGAGGGCGTCTTCAGCACGGACGTGCTCCGACAGCCGGTCAGCGCGCTCGCCCTCGGCCCGCACGGCTGGGCGCAGATCGCGAACTTCCTGGTTTGTGGATCGCTCATGCTGCTCTTCGCGATCGGGCTCCGGCGAAGCCTCGGCCCGGGCGTGCTGCCGACCCTGGTGGCCGTCTGGGGCGTGACGCTGATCGGCGCCGGCGTGTTCGTGACCGACCCGCTGACCGGCCCGGTCACCTGGCACGGCCGGTTGCACGACTTCGCGTTCGGACTTCCCGGCTTTCTCGCCCTTGCGCTCGTCATGCCGATCGCGTCCGTCGTGTTCGCCGGTCACGGAACCCGCCGGAGAACCCGATCCATCGGATTCGCGGTCTATTCAGCGCTGAGCGGATTGGCTTTCGCCACCCTGTTCGTCCTCGCGACGATCGGCTTCACCGGCACCGATCCCTTGGCCGCCACCGCCGGCCTGTGGCAGCGCCTGTGCGTCTCGGTCGGCTGGCTCTGGCTGTTCCTGCTGGCCGTGAACCGCCGCCGGGCGAGCGCGAAGCAGCCCGATTGAGTACCTTCGCTCGGGCCGGATCAACCGGCCCAGGGAAGGGGAGTCGTGACCGAACCCAGCAGGGAGCTCTGCCTCTCGGTGGCCTTCGCCGACCGGGTCAGCTCGCTTCTGACGATCTTCTTCGGACGCCTCGACGCGCCCTTCGGCACCGATCTCCCCGAGGTGCGGCAGGGCGTCGAGGCGAGCTGGATCCGGCTCGCCGGTCATGATCTCGCCTGGCACCCGAGCGCCGCGCTGGAAAGGGATCGCGAGCGCGCCCGCCTCTCCGGGCTGCGCGGCGCGGGCGCGGCCGTCGCGGCGATCGACGTGGTCGCGGCCATCGCGCCGGAGAGCCTGCCGCGGATGGCCGGCCTGGCCCTGGCCGTCGCCCTCGAGATGGACCGGGCGGCCGCCGTTCCGCCGCCCGGCAGCCTCTCCTGGGCCGCCTTCGAGTCGCGTGCCCAGGCCGACCTCTTCGACTTCACCGCGGGCTCCGGCGCGGTGCTGGCCTCGGCCGAGGTGCAGGACCTGCGGAGGGAATCCGGCGCCCAGTCGATGGCCTACCGCAACGGCATGAAGGCCCTTCTTCGCTGACGCATCGCTGCTAATACCTATTAGTAAACGCTTTTCTCTTGACGCGCGATTATCGCGCTGGTCATGCTGTCATCTCGGCGTAACTAATGCGTATTAGTCAGGGGGATCGGTGACCGCGGGGCGGCGTGTGACGCAGCAGGACATCGCTCGGATGACCGGGGTCAGTCAGGCCACCGTGTCACTGGTGCTGAACGGGCGCGACGACGCCGACGTGCGGATCGCGCCGGAGACCCGGGAGCGGGTGCTCAAGGCGATCCGCACGACCGGCTATGTGGCCGATCCGATCGCCCGGCGCCTCGCCGCCCGGCACAACCGGATCCTCGGCGTCTTCACCTACGAGTCGGTGTTCCCGGCCGGGCTCGGCGACTTCTACCACCCGTTCCTGGTCGGCATCGAGGAGTGCGCCGAGCGGATCGGCTGCGACCTGTTGCTGCTGACCAGCGCGCCGGTGATCGACGGCCGGCGGCGCATCTTCCATCAGGACAACCGGTTGCGCCTCGCGGACGGCTGCGTGCTGCTCGGTCGTTCGCTCGATCCGGCCGAGCTCGCCCGCCTGCTCGCCGAGGGCCTGCCGTTCGTCAGTGTGGGCCGCCGCGACGACGCCGGCGGTCCGGTGCCCTATGTGGGCGCCGATTATCCGAATGCGACCGCCGCTCAGGTGCGGCAGGCCATCGAGCTCGGCCACCGGCGGCTGGTCTATGTGGGTGAGGGCAGCGGTCCCGAATCACACGCCGACCGGATGCGCGGCTTCCAGACAGAGGCAAAAGAGATGGGTACGCACGTGCCGGCCGCCGACTTCGATCTGGTCATGCGCGAGCGACCGACCTGCGTCTTCGTCGAGGAGTTCGCGGACGGCGTGGCACTGGCCGGCGAGGCGGAAGCGCGCGGGTTGCGCGTACCCGAAGATCTGTCCTTTGTGGTCCTTGGCGACCCGACCCGGCCGGCGGTGACGGATCGCGACTTCACCGGGTTCCGCATCCCGCGGCGGGAGATGGGCTGGCAGGCGGTGGAGATCCTGAACTCCATTTTGGAGGGACCCGGCGAGGAGCGGCAACGCCTGCTGCCCTGTGAACCGGTGGCCGGCGCGACGCTGGCGGTGGCCCGTGCGTGAGATGCGGGCCGATGTCGTCGTGATCGGCGGCGGCCTGGGCGGAGTGGCGGCGGCGCTGGGCGCGTTGCGCGCCGGGCGTTCGGTGCTGCTGACCGAGGAGTACGCATGGCTCGGCGGCCAGCTCACCAGCCAGGCCGTGCCGCCCGACGAGCACAGCTGGGTCGAGCAGTTCGGGGTGACGCGAAGCTATCGCGAGCTGCGCAACGGAATCCGGGACTACTACCGGCGGCACTACCCGCTGACCGGCCGCGCCCGTGCCATGCCGGACCTGAACCCGGGCGCGGGCCACGTGAGCCGGCTGTGTCACGAGCCGCGGGTCGCCGTGTCGGTCATCGAGGCGATGCTGTCCCCGTACCGCGGATCGGGGTTGTTGACGGTCCTGCAGCCGGCGAAGCCGGTGCGCGCGACCGTCGACGGCGACCGGGTGACCTCGGTGACGGTGACCCACAACTGCGCTGAAGTGGTGTTGACCGGGCCCTATGTGCTGGACGCGACCGAGACCGGCGAGCTGCTGCCGCTGACCGGCGCCGAGTTCGTGACCGGCTTCGAGTCGCAGGACGAGACCGGCGAGCCGAGCGCGCCCGCGCGTGGCGACGAGAGCAACATGCAGGCGTTCTCGGTGTGCTTCGCGGTGGACCATGTGGACGGTGACCACACCGTCGACCGGCCGGCGAGCTATGCCAAGTGGCGCGCCTATCAGCCGGAGTTCTGGGGCGCGCCGATGCTCTCCTGGCAGACACCGAACCCGCGGACGCTGGAGATCTCGACGCGCTCGTTCACGCCGAACCCGGACGACGACCCCTGGCTGGTGAGCGCCGACCAGCGGGTGAATCCGGGGGACGGGAACCTGTGGACGTTCCGGCGGATCGCGGCGCGGCGGAACTTCGCCGAGGGCTTCTATCCGAGCGACATCTGCCTGGTGAACTGGCCGATGATCGACTATTTCGAGGAGCCGCTGATCGGTGCGGCGGATCCCGACGCCGTCATTTCCAAGGCAAAAGAGCTCTCCTTCTCGGCGCTCTACTGGCTGCAGACCGAGGCGCCGCGGCCGGACGGCGGCACCGGCTGGAGAGGTCTGCGGCTGCGCGGCGACGTCACCGGCGGCGCGGACGGGCTCGCGATGGCGCCCTACATCAGGGAGTCGCGGCGGATCCGGGCCGAATACACCATTGTGGAGCAGGACCTGTCGCTGGCCGTGCGCGGCGACAAGGGCGCGGTCTCGCACGCCGACGCGATCGGCGTGGGCATGTACCGCATCGACCTGCACCCGTCGACCGGCGGCGACAACTACATCGACGTGGCGTCCTGCCCGTTCGAGATCCCGCTCGGGGCGCTGATCCCGCAGCGGATGGAGAACCTGCTGCCGGCGAGCAAGAACATCGGCACCACCCACATCACCAACGGATCGCACCGGCTCCACCCCACCGAGTGGAACGCCGGAGAGGTGGCGGGCGCGCTCGCCGCCTTCTGCCTCACGCGAGCGGTCACCCCGCGCGCGGTGCGCAACACCCCGGCCCTGCTGGCCGACTTTCAGCAACACCTGACCGCCGACGGCGTCGAGCTGCGCTGGCCCGACGTCAGCGGTTATTGAGGAAGGACCCCTCCCGTGAAACTTAGAGCGAGCTTTATGGTGCTGGCGCTGCTGGCCGGTCTCACCGCGTGCGGCGGCGACGACGGCGAGGCGGGCGGGCCGGTCGCCCTGCGGATGACCACCTGGTCGAACAACGAGGCGCACGTGGCGTTGTTCAACCAGATCGCGGCCGACTACAAGCAGACCCACCCGGATGTCACCGTCACCTTCGACGCGCTGCCGTTCGAGAGCTACACCACCACGGTCACCACGCAGATCGCCGGCGGCAATCCGCCGGATCTGGCCTGGATCCTGGAGAACTCGGCGCCGGACTTCGTCTCCTCCGGCGCGCTGGTGCCGCTGGACGGTGCGGTCGAGAACGAGGCCGAGCTGTCCGAGGCGGCCACCGCGCTGTGGCGGCAGGACGGCAAGCTGATCGCGTACCCGTTCTCCACCTCGCCGTTCGGCGTCTTCGTGAACACCGATCTCGTCGCTTCCCTGCCGGAGCCGTGGAACTGGGAGAACGCCATGGCTGCCGCGGCCGGGTCCAAGGGCCTGGTGGTGCGCGACTTCGACTACAAGTCGTGGGACAACCTGGCCACCATCTTCCAGGGCTGGGGCGCCGAGGCGTGGAGCGCGGACGGCAAGACGTGCGGCTTCAACCAGCAGCCGATGATCGACGCGATGACCTTCATCCACAAGTCGATCTTCACCGACAAGGCGATGCCGCCGCCGGGCGTGGCGGCCGACTTCTTCGCCGGTGAGGCGGCCATGACGGTCACCCAGATCTCCCGGGCGTCCCTGCTCAAGGACGCGAAGTTCAAGTGGACGCTGGTGCCGCTGCCGGCCGGGCCCAAGGGCGAGTATTCGGTGATCGGCCAGGGTGCGCTGGGCGTGCTGAAGAAGGGCAAGAACGCAGACGCGGCCAAGGACTTCCTCGGCTTCTTCACCAACGCCGCGAACTCGGCCAAGCTCGCGCAGTTCTTCCCGCCACCGCGAAAGTCGCAACTGACCGCCGAGACGCTGGCCAAGACCAACCCGCTGCTGAAGCCGGAACAGCTGCAGGACGTGGTGATCGACGGCATCGAGTCCGGGGTGGTCAAGCCCAGCCACGCCGGGAACGCGGAGATCTCCCAGGCCGTACGCTCCGCGCTGGATCCGCTGTGGAAGCCGGACGCCGACGTGCCCGCCGTGCTGAACGGTGTCTGCACGGCGATCCAGCCGCTGCTGGCGAAGTGAGTTTCTGGACGACGCGGCGGCGCGACCACCTGACGGGTTATCTGTTCATCGCGCCGCAGCTCGCCGGCACGGTGCTGTTCGTGCTGATCCCGCTCGCGCTGGTGGTCTGGTACAGCCTGCACGAGTGGAACGTGCTGGCGGACACCTTCGACTTCGTCGGCACGGAGAACTACCGGCGGCTGATGGACGACCCGAACCTTCCCGGCGTGCTGCGGGCCACACTGTTCTTCTCGGCCGGCCTGGTGGTCTTCAACCTCGCGTTGGCTTTACTTCTGGCGGTGCTGCTCAACCAGAAACTGCGCGGCACCACGTTCTTCCGGGTGGCGTTCTTCTCGCCGGTGGTGGTGTCGCTGGTGGCCTGGACCATCGTCTGGGGCTTCATGTTGCAGCGCAACGGCGGCGTCAACGGGCTGCTGGACGCGGTCGGCATCGAGGGGCCCAACTGGCTGCGCACCGGCGGCACCGCGATGGCGTCGGTGATCGTGGTGCAGGTCTTCAAGAACGTCGGCCTCAACATGGTGCTGTTCCTGGCCGCGTTGCAGGGCGTGCCGGTGTCGTTGCTGGAAGCGGCCCGGATCGACGGCGCGTCGTCCTGGACGACGTTCCGCCGCATCACGCTGCCGATGATCAGCCCGACCGTCCTGCTCACCTCGATCATCACGGTGGTCGGGTCGCTGCAGGTCTTCGCGCAGATCGCGGTGCTCACCCAGGGCGGGCCGGGCACCTCCACCACGGTCCTCGTCTACTACCTCTACCAGCAGGCGTTCCAGTTCCACGCCTTCGGTTACGGCGCCACGCTCTCCGTCCTGCTGTTCCTGATCGTGCTGGCGCTCACCATGGTGCAGTGGCAGATGCGCAAGAGGTGGGTCTTCCATGAGAACTAAAATCATCGGGTACGGGCTGCTCAGCGTGCTGTGCATCCCGTTCGTGTTCCCGACCTGGTGGATGGTCACGTCCTCGCTGAAGCCCAACGCGGAGATCTTCGCCTTCCCGCCGGCGCTGTGGCCCCGGGACGCGTCGCTGCGGGCGTGGCGCGACTTGTTCACCATGCAGCCCTTCGCCGAGCAGTATTTCAACAGCGCCTACATCGCGTTGCTGGTCACCGCCGGCACCCTGGCGGTCGCTTCGATGGCCGGCTACGCGTTCGCCCGGATCCGTTTCCCCGGGCAGAACGCGCTCTTCCTGATCGTGCTGACCGGCCTGCTCATCCCCAGCGAGGTGACGATCGTCCCGCTCTTCCGCATGTTCAACGCGGCCGGCCTGGTCGACACCCACTGGCCGCTGATCCTGGTGCCGATCTTCGGGGCGCCGTGCGTGCTGGCCACCTTCATCATGCGGCAGTTCTTCATCACCCTGCCCGGCGAGCTGGAGGAGGCGGCCCGGATCGACGGGCTCGGCCGCCCGGCCATCTTCCGCCGGATCGCGCTGCCGCTGGCCCGCCCGGCACTGGGCGCGGTGGCCATCTTCACCTTCCTGCACAGCTGGAACCTCTATCTGGAACCGATCGTCTTCATCAGCTCCAAGAACCTCTACACGCTGCCGCAGGCGCTGACCCAGTTCACCGACGCCTACCAGGGTCCCCTGTGGAACGTGCAGCTGTCCGCCGCGTCGATGACCGCGATCCCGGTGCTGATCGTGTTCGTGCTGGCCCAGCGCCAGTTCATCGAGGGCCTCGCACACACCGGCCTGAAAGGTTGACCGCTGTGGGATAGTGGCCCGCGATGATCGAGACCATCGAGCTGAGCAAGGCATATCGCAAGGTGCGCGCGGTGGACGACCTGTCCTTCAGCGCGCGGCCCGGCCGGGTGACCGGGTTTCTCGGGCTGAACGGCTCCGGCAAGACCACCACGCTGCGCATGCTGCTCGGGCTGACCCGGCCGACGTCCGGCGTGGCGCTGATCAACGGCGTGCCGTTCGGTGAGCTGAAGGACCCGGTGCGACAGGTCGGCGCGGTGCTCGAGCAGGGCATCAGCCATCCCGGGCAGAGCGGCCACGCGCACCTCACCTCGCACGCGATCCTGGCCGGCGCGAGCCGCACCCGGGTCGGCCCGCTGCTCGACCGGGTCGGGCTGACCGACGCCGCGCAGCATCGCACCGGCGACTACTCGCTGGGCATGCGGCAGCGCCTCGCGGTGGCGACCGCGCTGCTGACCGAGCCGCCGGTGCTGATCCTCGACGAGCCGGCCAACGGTCTCGACCCGGAGGGCATCGCCTGGCTGCGCCGGCTGCTGCGCGACCACGCGGACGCCGGCGGCACGGTGCTCATCTCCAGTCACCTGCTGGCCGAACTGGCGCAGCTGATCGACGACGTGGTGATCATCGCCGGCGGCCGGATGCGGCACGCGACGCCGCTGGCCGACCTCTACGGCACCGTCGAGCAACGGTTGCGCGTCCGCGGCCGCGACCCGCAACTGCTGGCGGCCGCCTTCGAGAGCGCCGGCGCGCAGGTCGACGGCGAGGAGGTGGTCGGACTCTCGGCCGAGGAGGCGGGGGAGGTCGCCTTCGCCGCGGGTGTTCCGCTCTACGAGTTGACCGCCGAGACCCCCAACCTCGAGCAGATCTTCCTGAACCTGGCGGCCTCCTGATGATCAATCTGATCCGCGCCGAACTGCACCGGATGGCGACGATCCGGTCGAGCTGGCTGACCATCGTGGTGTTCGGGGTCTCGGCCACCGCGTTCGGTGTGCAGAACGCGTACTGGTGGCAGTTGTTCTCCGGGCTGGGCGCGTTCGGCATCTCGGTGCTCACCGTCGCCCAGCACTACCAGCACCGCACGGCCGCGCTGATCTATCTGGTCCGCCCGAAGCGGATCCAGGTGCTGCTCGCGCAGGTCATCACCACGGTGACGGTCTCCTGGGGGATCGCCGCGCTGAGCGGCATCCCGGTGCTGCTGTTCCAGGACTACGGCGGACTCGCCTACCGCCGCACGCTGGCGGTGGTCCCGATCATGGCCGTGTTCGGCGCCGCGATGGCCGCGATCGTGCGCCGGTCGAGCTGGCTGCTCTACGGCTTCGCGGTCTGGTTCGTACTGGTCGAGGGCCTGATCGGCCAGCTGAAATGGCAACTGCCGATCTCCGCCTATCTCTATGCGGCAAAGGGTGACGCCTTCGGCGTGGAGGTCTTCATCGTCTGGGCGGTGGCCGCGCTGGCGGTCGCGGTGCCGATGCTGGCCCGCGACCTCAGCTCCGACTGACCCGTCCCGACCCGAGCAGCGCGACGCCCAGGTCGAGCGCCGCCTCGGTCCACGGATCGCGCTCGGCCCACGGCTCGCCGGCCTCGTCCTTGCGGATCTCCCGGACGCCGGCCTCCATCAGCAGCTCGCAGCCGAGCAGGCGGTGGGCGCGGGCCGGGTCGGCGGCCGTCTCGACGCCGAGCCAGACCTCCATCAGCTCCTCGGCGTGCGACCAGCCGCCCACCCGGGCGCACCACCGGGCGGCGTCGAACTCGGCCGGGCCGAGGTAACCGCAGGTGTCGAAGATGTGCGGGCCGCCGGAGTTCCACAGCATGTTCGCCGGGGCCGGGTCGCCGTGCAGCAACGCGGTGGGTGTCGCGTCGAACTGCGCCGCGACCAGATTCCACCAGTCGTCCGGTGGCTGGTAGCCGTGCCGGATCAACGAGCCCTGGGTCGCGCCGTAATGCAGCCGCAGCCGCTCGCTCAGCGCCGACCGATCCGCGACCGGCACGTCGACCGCATGACCCCGGCCCAGCTCGGCCGCCATCCGGGCGGTCAGGTCGCGGGCCGCGACGGACCCGGGCGGCGGTACGTCCACCGCGTCCCCGTCCACAAAGGGCATCAGCAGCCAGCTCACCGGATCGTCGCCGCGCGCCAGCACCGGCACGGTCGCGACCCCGTGCTCGGCCCAGGCGCCCTGCACGACGCTCTCGTTGGGGCGCTGCCGGCCGTACATCTTGAGCACCACCCGCTCGCCGCCGGCCCGGTCGAAGACCAGCAGCAGCTGCGGCTTGCCCCGATGCACGTTCAGCGACCGCACGAAGGTGCTCAGCCCGAGCGGCTCGCGCAGTGTCTCCAGGGCCTTCTGCGCCGCCCGCACCTCGGCCACCTCGTGGCTGTACGCGTCCGCGCCGACCCGCCGGGACACACCGGCCAACTGCTCATGCACCGCCTCGGCCAACGCGTCACTCATCTCGGGCCCGAGCGAAGGCGCCCTTGCGCAGGTAGTCGCCGAAGTCCACATCGGGGTCCTCGTCCGGCCGGTAGCCCGCCGCGCGGAGGTCCTCGAAGGCCAGCCGGGCCGGGCCGTCCGCGATGGTCCGCACGTATCGCTCCGGCGGATTCCCGGCGAGATGCGCGAAGGTGTGCAGCACCTTGGCCGCGGCGATCACCCAGGCGTCCACCATCTGCTCGAGCTGGTCCTGATAGAGCACCCGCCCGGCCGCGCCACCGGCGTCGCCGTCCTGCAGCTCGAACCGGCCGTTGTCGAAGCGGAATCCGCGGGAGTCGGCGGGCAACTGGCCCAGCGTGATCGAGATGGTGAGCCGGCCCGCTCGGCGCCGCTCCCGCTCGAGCTCGACGAGCCTCTCCTCCCAGTCGCGGATCCGGTCGAACCACCGGGCGGCCACCACGGTCTGGTGGTTGAGCACCGCCCAGACCGCCTTCTCCTCGTCAGGGGTCTCGGCCAGCGGGTTGCCGTCGGCCACCCCGGTCAGCCGGTCCGACGACCAGATCGGACGGTCGCGGTGGGCGGCGGCCAGCACGTCCGGGCCCGGGTCGGGGTCGAAGGAGTCCTGCCGCCCCTGGATGTCGAGATCGGTGGCGGACATCCGCCAGGCCGCCATGCGCTGCCACTCCGGGCCGTAGTGCACCACGACCACCAGATCGGGCAGCTTGACCAGGGCATCGCCGATCGGTTCGTACGCGTCGACCGGGCTGACCTCCATCGCCGTCACCCACGCGCCGGCCACGTCGCCGCTCTTCATCGCGGTCAGCGCCCGGTGCCCGAGGAAGCCGGCGTTGATGTCGTGCTCCCGCTCGGCCAGGGCGGTCCGAGCGGCCCGGGTGGCCGGGCGCTCGTCGTCCGCCGGGTCGTCGATCGGGTCGGCGGGGTTGCCGGACGTGCGCTCCAGCTCGGCGTTGGCGAGCCGGACCAGATCCTCGAACCGGGCATAGCCGGCCGAGAGCGAGCCCGCGAGGTAGCTGCCGACCGGGACGCTGCCCGCGTAGGGGCCGCTGATCACCACGCCGACGCGGTGCGTGGCGATCAGCTCCCGGCGCACCCGCAGCAGCAGGCCGGACCGGGACGGGCGCGGCGCCGCCACCCAGGGGCACACGATCGAGCCGAGCGGCCGCAGGGTGCGCCCGGCCTCCATGGCGACGGTGGGCTGCTTGGCGCCGTGCTCCCAGGAGCCGGGGAGGCTCAGCCGGTCGAGCTCGTCGTTGATCTGGGATCGCAGGTGCTCGAGGTCGGCGTCCGGCTCGGCGAAGACCGGGATCTGATATTGGTCCAGGAACCGGTAGGTGGAGCCGCGGAACTCCTTGACCACGCCCACCGCGCCGACTCCGGGCAGCTCCTCGATGGTGCCCGCGATGACATAACGCAGCAGGCGGGGGTCGGTGAACTCGGGGAGCGCGGCGGCGCCGCCGATCCGATTCACCGCGGCGGCCGTCTCCGGGACCAGCGCCTCCTCGGGCCGCACCCCGGCGGACAGACTGCGCAGCTGGTCCAGCGGCTCGCCGAGCTTCTCGGCGATCCGGGCCTGGGTCTCGGGGTCCTGCTTGGTGAAGCGGAACGCCCGGGCGGACTTCGACGGCTCCCGGCCGGCCTCGACGTCCTTGAAATGGGTCTGGTAGCTGCCGAAGGTGCCGCGCGGAATGCCGAACTCGGCCGCCGCCCGCCCGGCGGTGTAGCCGTTGTCGGTCTGCCACTTCTGCATCTTCCGGAAGACCTCGTCGACCCCGGAGCGGCCGTCGCCGGCCTCCGGGTCGTCGGGCTTTCTCGCTGACTTGGGCAAGGACTCTGCTCTCTGGTGTCCGAAATACGACGAGTTTCGCAACCCCGGCCGCACCGACTATACGAGCCGCCTACACCGCAGGCAAGTTGTTGATAGATGTCGTCACACGCTTGCGACAGTGCGGCTAATTTGTCGTTGACAGCTGCGGTGGCGAGGATCACGATGACTCCAGGTGTCACGTTGGTTCTACACCCAATGGAAATCGTGACACGTCGGGGAGGTGGCCCATGAGGGTCAAGAGAGTGCTCGTCACGCTCGTCGCGGCCGGCTCGCTGCTGCTGGGCGGCTGCGGCAGCGTCAAGGACCTGGTCGACCCGCCGACCCCGTCCGCGGGCGCGGGGGCGGGCGTCACCGTCGTGGTGGCCGGCGGCACCGCCAACCAGCCGGCCGACCTCGGCCCGCTCGACCCGGTCGTCAGCGCGGCCGTCGCGGCCGGTCGGGACCTCGTGATCATCACGCCGGGCGAGAGGCCCGAGGTGATCGCGGAGATCCGGCCCGGCGACGATCTCGCCCGGACCGAGAACCCGGAGTTCCGCGCGAAGCTCATCGACACCTACACGGCGGCCGCCCGCAAGGCACTCCGCGAAGCCGCGGCCACCACCGAGGAGCACGCCTCGTTCGACGCGATCGTGCTCGGCAACCGCTACCTGGCCGGGCCGGGCGACGAACAGTGGGTGCTCGACTCGCTGCTCTCCACCGCCGGGCTGATCCGCTTCCAGGACCCGGGCCTGATCGACGCCGAGCCCGGCGACGTCGTGCCGCAGCTCAGCGAGAACATCGGCCAGCTGCGCGAAAACACCATCCACCTGGTCGGCGCCGGCGACGTGGCCCCGCCGCAGGAGCCGCTGTCGCCGACGCAGAAGCGGAACCTGATCGCGATCGCCACCGGGTCGCTCACCGCGTCCGGCGCCACGGTCGACCTGGTCCGCACCCCGCGCACCGGGCCGGGCCGGGACGGCCCCCGGGTCACCCCGGTCGCGGCGCAGGCGGCGGTGATCCGCCTGCCCGCCGCGGCGCCGTCCGCGCCGATCGAGGTGCCGGTGCCGGCCGGGGAGTTCTTCGCCCCGGACTCCGACGAACTGCTCGACCCGGCGGCCGCGGCCCGGATGGTGGCGCCGTTCGCCGCCTGGGCCACGGCCGACCCGGCCGGAACCCTGGAGATCCACGGGCTGACCGCGCGCGGGCCGGACCCGCACCCGGCGAAGCAGAAGGCGCTCGGCATGGCCCGGGCCGAGCGCATCAAGGGCCTGCTGGTGGCGGCCGGTGTCGAGGACGGCCGGATCACCTGCTTCGGCTGGGGGTCGTACTCGCGGTGGTTCGTGCCGGAGACCCGGCCCGCCGAGCAGGCAATCAACCGCAAGGTCGTCATCCGGGCGATCCCGGGTGCGGGAAGGAACTGACGATGAAGATCACCGACCGCATCTGGCACGCGCCGTGGACGCGCGCCAAGGACCACGTCGTGCTGGGCTGGCACGGCCGCCGCGACGCGGCCCACGGCCTGCCGAACCGGACCGATGCCGGGTACGCGGACAAGCTGGCCGCCGAGCACCGCACGCTGCAGGACGCCTGCGCCGACGACCTGGCCGACCGCGAGCGCAAGGACCTGGAGCGGATCGCCGCGCTGGCGCGCACGCTGGCCCACCGGGTCGAGGAGCAGGAGCGCTTCGCCGCCGAGGTCGAAGCGATCCGCGCCGCGTACCCCGGGCGCGGCGCGACCGAGGACGGCCTGCGCAAGCAGCGCGACCGCAACGAGCGCGACCGGGCCTGCGCGACCGAGCGGGCTCGGCTGGAGCGGGCCCGTGCCGCCCGGCAGGCCACCGAGGTGGAGCTCGAGCTGATCGAGAAGCGGGTCCAGCAGCGCCGGGTGCGCCTCGGCCTGCGCGCCGACGAGTACCGCGGATGGATGGAGCAGCGGACGGCGATCTACGCCCGGGCCAACGCCCGGGCGCGGGCCCGCCGCCTGCACAGGGAGAGCAGGAGGGCAACCCGATGATGATCGGCCGGAAGAGGCACGCACACGTCTCGCGGAACCGTCGCGAGGCCGGGATCGAGAAGCCGCTGGTGCACGACCCGATCGACGAACTGGCCGCGGCCGGCGTGATCGACGCCGGCAGCCCGGCCGTCACCGAGGGCCGCATCGCGCACGGCACCGAACTGGCCATGACCCGGCGCACCGCGCTCACCGCGCTGACCGAGCGCCGCGAGATGCGGGACCGGGCCCGGCTCGCCGGGCTGGTCGACCGCGAGCGCGATCTGCGGACCGAGATCACCGCCGTGGAGCACGACCTCGCGGCCCTGGAGATGGATCTGGCGGCGCGCGACGGCGCCTCCTTCAAGCGCTACGGCGCCCTCGAGCGTGGAGGTGATCGGCCATGACGATGATCGAACCCAACCCGGGGCCGCAGGACCGGCCCCCGGCGAGCCCGGGACGCTACGCCCGCCAGCGGTCCACCCGCCGCTGGGTGCGGCAGGGCCGGTGGGTCTGGCCGCTGGTCTTCCTGATCGTGGTGTCCGCGGACATCCCGATCATGTATTCCAGCGTCGCGGCCCAGGTCAACGCGGCCCCGATCGTGGTCTACGCGATGGCCTTCGGCCTGGCCCTCTCGCTGACCATCGCCGCCTCGATCGCCGCCCTGCAACTGGCGTTGTGGCTCGGCGACGGTTATCTCCCGCACCTCGTCCTGTTCATCGCCATCACGCTGATCTGGGCGTCCGCTCTGTTCTGCGTCTGGCTGTTCCGGGTGCAGACGCACGGGGTGGCGGCGCTGAGCGGGCTGCCGGACGGCGCCGCCACCGCCGGGGCGCCCGGCGACCTGGCACTGTCCACCCTGCTCACCCTCGTGCTCGCGGTGACCGGCCTGATCCAGGCGGCCGAGACGTTCGCCGCCCACGACCCGGACGTGAAGGCGCACCGCATCTTGAAGCGCCGGCTCCGGCGGCTGCGTTTCCGGGCCTACCGGCTGGCCGTCCGGCGGTCCTACCTGCAGGCGCGAATCGCGATGCGGGCCGAACGGGCGCAGGGCCGGCGAGCCCGGATCGCGACCCTGGTCCAGGCGTTCCGGGCGGTGGCCCGCGAGCGGATGCTGGCGGTCGGCGGTTCGCCGGACACCACCGACCGGGTGTGGGGGCGCTGAGATGACCAGCGAGACGATGGTCGCCCTGGGGCTGTGCGTGATCCTGCTGATGGTCGCCCGCACGGTCCTGGGGTTCCCCCTGCGGATCCTGGGTGGGCTGCTCGGCTTCCGGGCGTTCGTGCCGTGGCGGTTCGGCATCCTCCTGCCGGCGGTCCTGCTGCTCGCCCTCGCGGCGGCGTTCGCCGGCACGCCGGGGGTGGACACCACTCAGGACGGGCCGGCGCGCGACACCGGACCCGCGGCGCCCACCACGGTCACGCCCGAGGCGGCCCGGATCGCCGCGAATTGGCGTACCCGGGAAGTGACGCCGGGGATCTCGACGGCGGTGCTGGCCGCGGCCGCCGAGGCCTGCGCCCGGCAGGCCCTCGCGGCCGGCGCGGACGACTGCCTGGACGGTCCGCCGATCCTGGTGATCGGCCGCGACCTGCCGCAGGTCGCGCGCTTCGACGCGGCCGCGCTGACCGCGCACCCGGGCTGGCATCGGCTGACCCGGGACGGCAACGGCGCGAGTCACGAGGCCCTCGGTGTGCAGCGACAGTGGTACAAGAGCCCGGTCTGGTCCGCGGAGAGCGGCGACGTGTGTGCGCCGGCCGCGGCCACCACCACGACGCTGCCGTCGGACTGCCAGGAGTTCCCGTTCTGGTCCACCCTGGAGGGCGGACCGTTGCACAGCTGGGCGGGGCCGCCGGCCCGGGTCGGGCTGATCAGCGCGAGCGAGAACCGTCGCGAGGGTGCGACGCTGGGCCGGTTCTTCGAGCGGTGCCGGGTGGCGGTGGCGCCGCCGGTCGCTCTGCCGGGCACGCCGGACACCGCCCCGGCGACGTTCATCGTGGTGGCCACGATGGCGGTCCCGACGTTCAGTGTCTGCTGAGGTCGTAGCCGGCGGCGGCCAGGGTGACCAGCAGGGCGGCGGTGCCCAGGGCCACGGTCAGGGTGTGCCGCCAGGCCGTGCGGCGGGAGCCGGCGATCGATCGTTTGGCGTCGCGCACGTCGCGCCAGGCGGCGTGGGTGCGGCCCAGGCGGTAGCCCAGGACCAGAACGGTGGCGGCGGTCAGGACGGAAGCGACGCTCACTGCGGAACTCTGGTGGTACGTCATGGCGAACCCCCGGGAGACGTAGCGGGGGGGGGGGGGGGAGGCAGGGGGGGGGGGGGGGCCCCCCCCCCCCCCCGCAACCAGAGGATTAAAGAGCCTTTAGAACCATAAAAACCCCGCTCGGGTACGGACGCAGACAGCGCTGACTGTCGCCTATCCGACCGCGGGCACCTCGCCGTTGATGCGCT
This sequence comes from Actinoplanes sp. NPDC051388, assembly GCF_055586225.1. Lineage (NCBI taxonomy): Bacteria > Bacillati > Actinomycetota > Actinomycetes > Micromonosporales > Micromonosporaceae > Actinoplanes > Actinoplanes sp. NPDC051388. The sequence goes on from NZ_JBVJIP010000001.1 coordinate 694,151, forward strand.
GGCCGGGCGCCCGCACCCGGGGGACGCAGATCTTGATCGCGCCCGGCACGACCTTGACGGTGAGCTTCTTGACCGCCTCGCGGGCGCCGCCGTCCAGCTCGTATTCGAGCTTCGACTTCAGGGTGATGTCGATCTTGCGGGCCCGGGTCATCCGGACGAAGGGGGAGTGGTCGGACCGGCCGACCGCCATCGTCCCCAGCGCCCGCGCCCACTGCAGCGCACCCTGCGCGGTGGCCACCCCGACGTCCAGCCAGCCGTCGTCCGGCTGCGCGTCGTCGAAGGCGTGGATGCCGCCGGTGATCGTGCCGACGTTGCCGACCAGCACGCAGCTCGCCTCGTCGTCGAACCACTCGGTGCCGTCGATCACCACCTTGGCCCGCGGCGCCTCGCCGTTCACGTGCCGGACGCCCGCCCAGACATAGGCCAGCTTGCCGAGCCGGTCCTTCATCTTCTTGTCGGCGTCCTGGATCATCGCGCCGTCGAAGCCGATGCCGGCCATCACCGCGAAGTGCTCGCCGTTGAGTTTGCCCAGGTCGACGGCGCGGCGCTCGCCCTCGAAGGCGAGGTCCACCGCACCCGCCAGGTCGGCCGGCACGCCCAGGTTGGTGGCCAGCAGGTTGCCGGTGCCGGCCGGGATGATGGCGAGCGGGGTGCCGGTGTCGGCCAGCACGTCGATGGTGCGCTGGACCAGGCCGTCACCGCCCCAGGCCACGACCAGGTCGACGTCCTTCTGCAGGGCCTTGCGCACCTGCTTGGGGGCCTTCTTGCTCTTCGGCACCTCGTACCAGAAGAGCTTGTCGACGCCGTGCGACGTGATGCGCGTGCGCAACTCGTCGAGCCCGCCGTCCAGCGTCTTGCCGGAGTGGGCGACGACGGCGATTCTTCGTGGTGTCCGCATGGGACGCGCATTTACCCGATCGAAGCTTTTTCTACGCGGCGCCCAGATCAGTCAGCTGACGGTCTGGCGCATCCGCTGCTCGGCGGCGGCGCTGCGGATCACCATCAGGCGCAGCTCGAGCTCGTCGGAGACCATCTGGGCCAGGTGCTCCAGCGCCTGCAACTGGCGCGGGGAGGCCTCGCGCGGGCGGCTGTCGATCACGTTGACCGTGCCCAGGCGGTAGCCGTCGTGGGTGCGGATCGGCGCCGCCGCATAGAACCGCAGGCCCAGCTCGCCGCGGACCAGCGGGTGCGCGAGCGTGCGCGGGTCGACCGCGGCGTTGTTGATCACATAGATGCCGTCCTGCTGGATCACCGACGCGCACAGGCCGGGCTCGTTGCCCACCTGCCGCACGCCGACCAGGCCCTGGCAGGCGGCCAGCCACACCCGGTCCTGCTCGACCAGGGAGACGGTGGCGATCGGGGTGTCGAAGATCGCGCCGGCCACGAAGGCGATCCGGTCGTACGCGTCCTCCACCGGCTGATCCACCAACCGGTATCGCCGCACCGCCGCCAGCCGTGCCTGCTCCTCGGGCCCGACGGCATCGAGGTATTGGTATGCGTTGGACGAGACCGGGCTGCTGTTCGTCATCCGGGGCACCCCCTCACGCATGTGATCCCCAGTGGTCACCGTGAGCTTAGTGAACGTGAGGGGGAGTGCCGCAATGCCCCTGGTGGCCCAATCCGGCCCAACTGGACCGGGGAAGTCGAATGTCGCACAAACTGTGAGGCCTTACGCTGCACGGCTTCGGGGTTCGACGCCCAGTGAGTAGTATTCGCGTGCTCGGCCGCACATATCGGTGCAGATGGATGGTTTGCGATCCGTCCACTGCGCGGGCCCCCCTGCCCTTCGCCCCCCGGAGGAACCTTGCTGTCACGCGCTGCCCGCACCTCAGCAGAACCTTATGAATTTCTTGTCCGCCAGTTGATCCCCGCCGGGGTCCCCGCCCGTAAAGAGGGTGACGGGGAAAGCACCGGCAGGAGGAATCGATGCATGCGTCAGTCATGGAGCGGCGTGCGCCGGACGGGGTGTGCGGCATGACGCAGCAACGATCCGGTGGCAGGTGGCAGGCTCTCGACGGAGGCCGTGGTGCGGAGAATGATGGTTCGGTGATCCCGCGACAGGCCCCCAGGCACGAGGCAGCGCCGACCGCGGCAGATCATGAGGACACGCTGGTCCGGATGCTCTATGAGGAGCATGCGGGTCCGTTGCTCATGTTCGTGCTGCGGCTGACCGGCGGTGACCGGCAACGTGCCGAGGACATCGTGCAGGAGACGTTGCTGCGGGCGTGGCGCAATGCGCACCGCCTCGGAGCCCAGGGGCAGCAGTCACTGCGGCCCTGGCTGGTGACGGTGGCGCGGCGGATCGCGATCGACGATCACCGCAGCACCACCGCCCGGCCGCCGGAGACGTACGACCGTGAGCTGGAGAGCTTCCCGAGCACGGCGGACGACACCGATCGGGTGCTGCAGCTGATGACGGTGACCGATGCGCTGAAGACGCTCAGTCAGTCGCACCGTGAGATCCTGGTGGAGACGTATTTCCGCGGCCGGACGGTTCCGGAAGCGGCGGAGGTGCTTGGACTCCCGCTGGGGACGGCCAAGTCACGGGTGTACTACGCACTGCGGGCTCTGCGTACGGCTTTGCAGCAGCGGGGGGTGACGGAATGACACAGGAACAACACTTCGACGTGGCGGCGTACGCCCTCGGGGTGCTCGACGAGCGCGACGCGGGCCGTTTCGAGGACCATCTGATCGAGTGCCCGGCCTGCGCCGTGGAGCTCGAGTCGTTCCTCCAGGTGGCCGACATCCTCGCGGACGTGGACGCGGACGCCCTGGTGGCGACCGAGGAGTCCCGCAAGGACGGCGTGGTCCTCAAGCAGATGTTCGGTGCGGTGCGCAGCGAGCGGCGCAAGGCCAACAGCCGGCGGCTCTATTCGCTGGCCGCGGCGGTGGTCGTGTTCGCGATGCTCTCCATCGGCGCGCTGTTCGCCGGCGCCCAGTGGATGGCGCCCGATCAGCCGCAGGCGCCACCGGTCGCTCAGCAGCAGCAGCAGCAGAAGGCCGGCGGCCCGACGCAGCTCGACCCGCTGCCGCAGAGCGACGGCGGCGCCGGCTTCGGCGGCACCGAGCTGCGCGGCGAGCGGGTGGGCAGCACGGACGCCCGCAGCGGGGTCCGGCTGGACGCGGCGCTGGAGCCGAAGGACTGGGGCACTCAGGTGCAGTTCGCGGTCTCGAACATCAGCGGGCCCAAGCTCTGCCGGCTGGTCGCGGTCCGCACCGACGGCAGCACCGAGGCGCTGTCCACCTGGTCCGTGGGCGAGAAGGGCTGGGGCACCGCGCAGCGCGAGGAGCCCCTGCTGCTGCAGGCGATCACCGCCCTGCCGCGTTCCGAGATCGCCCACCTGCAGGTGCAGGAGGTCGCGAAGAACGGCGCCACCGAGACCCTGGTGACCGCCCCGTAAGAATCCGCTCCACCGAGAAGCCCGGCCGCATCCGCGACCGGGCTTCCTTGTTTCCGGGATTCCTCGCGTTCCGGAGTCGGCGCCATACTTTCCGCAACCATTTCGGCGCCATTGACGTTAATACGTGCCACGCCCGCCGAAGGGTTCAAACGAAAAACAAACAAAATTGAGCCGTGGTGATTCAACCGCGCGCCGCCGGTCCTGCGTACTACTGCCCGGAAACGCAGTGCAGACAAAGACGCTGGAGGGCAACCGTGGTTCCGGAGAAGCGAAAGTTGATGGTCGTTTCGGCGGCCATCGCGGTGGCGTTCGCGCTGCCCGGATGCGCACCGGCCGGTTACAACGCGTCCAACAACGGCGGCGGCGTCGAACCGGCGGCCAACGCCGTGGACGCCACCGATGAGCCCACTGCCGAGCCCACCGCGGAACCGACCGGCGAACCCTCGCCGACGTCGACCGGTGAGGCCGGGAACGGCACGGACGTGCCGGAGCTCAGCGAGGACGACATCACCAGTGAGCTGACCGGCACCAAGGTCAAGCGGATGGGCGACGTCGTCGTCGACCAGGAGGGCTGGGTGCTCTACCGCTTCGACGCGGACCAGGCCAAGCCCGAGCCGAAGACCACGTGTTACGGCGATTGCGCAGCCATCTGGCCGCCCGCGCTGACCGTGGACGGCAAGCCCGAGATCAAGGGCGTGGACCCGGACGACGTCGGCACGGTCACCCGCGAGGACGGCAGCAAGCAGCTGACCATCGGCGACTGGCCGGTGTACCGCTATGCCGGCGACAAGAAGCCGGGCCAGTGGCTGGGCCAGAACATCGGCGGCAAGTGGTTCGTCGTGGAGCCCGACGGCACCAAGAACCTGACCTGCCTCCCGCCCGTCTCGAAGCCGATCGCGCCGCCCAAGGCCGACGACGAGGAGGACGCGGAGAGCGATTCCGGCGGTGCCGGATCGACGGACTACAGCTACTGAGCGTCACCCCTGGGCATCGTCCGAACGGACGATGCCCAGGGGTTCAAAACTGAAGCCATAAGTTCTCTTTAGGCCGCTCCTAAGTGTTCCGCATTTCCGGCCGACGGCATTGCGAACCACCGATGCGTGCTTCTAACGTTCTCCCGTAATTCCCTTTCGGAGGTGTTTCAGAGATGATTGCCAGCTCCTACTCAGGACGGCTCGTCCGCTGGGTCGTGGGCGTTTCGGCAATGGTCCTGGTGGTGCTCGCCGCACCGGCCGCGGCGCAGGCCGCGGACACTCCCATTCCGATCCCGTCCAGCAGCGGACTCTCCAACCGTGGCGTCGGTGAGATCGCCATGGCCGACCGGGACTTCGTGGTGAAGGTGCGGCTCGCCGGTCTGTGGGAGATCCCGGCCGGGAACATGGCGGTGGAGAAGTCGGAGGACCCCAAGGTCCGGGCGATCGGCAAGGCCATCGCCGCCCAGCACGTCACCCTGGACAAGCTGGACATCGCGGCCGCGAAGAAGCTGGGCATCGCCCTGCCGAACGTGCCGACCGAGCAGCAGCAGGGCTGGCTGGCCGAGATGAAGGCCGCCAACAGCGTCACCTTCGATCAGATCTTCGTGGACCGGTTGCGCGCGGCGCACGGCAACATCTTCCCGGCGATCGGGACGATCCGGTCGAGCACCCGCAACGACGCGGTGCGGAAGCTGGCCCAGGAGGCCAACCAGTTCGTCATGACCCACCTGACGTTGCTGGAGAGCAGTGGCCTGGTCAACTACGGCGCCCTGCCGACCGCGCCGCCGCCCGCCGCGAACAAGGGACCGGTTCCGGTGGACGGGCAGATGCTCGCCGCCGCGGCCGGACCCGGAGGCGTCTCGGGCGTGAACACGTCCGTGATCTTGATGGTCCTGGCGGCGGCTCTCGTCGCCGGAGTCGTCACCACCATGCGCATCTTCCGAGCCAGGTAGCCGCGCATTTCGGTATCGACCTGGCCAAGCCGACCAGGCCGTACGTATCACCCCTCGGCCGGCGACCACAGCCCGCCACGTGTGTTGAAGAAAGGTGTTTCCATGCGAAGGTCACAGTACCGGCGCGCAAGCAAGGCCCCGAAGTGGTTCACCGGCAAGCGTCGTCTAGTCGCTGCGGCCGCCACGCTGGTCGCATTCGGTGGCATCGTCACCGTCACGCAGGTGTCCGACGCGGCCACCAAGCGGTCCACCGACCGTGCGCTGGCGGCCTGTGACCGGATCCAGGCGCCCCGGGCCTCGAAGCTCTCGACCGAGACCAAGAAGGGCACCTACACCACCAACAAGGGCCGCGTGACGCAGCACTCGGACGACGGCGCGAGCGACGTGCCGACGCGCGAGCAGCTGCGCGCCCGCTGCCGCCAGTGGGTCATGCAGAACGCCGGCAACAACGGCGGCGGCGGCAACAACGGTGGTGGCGGTCAGCCCGCGCCGAGCGGCAGCGCCAGCACCGACCCCGGCGCCGGTGGTGGTAACACCGGCGGTGGCGGCAACAACGGTGGCGGTGGCAACAACGGCGGTGGCGGCAACAACGGTGGCGGCGACCCCGCGACCCCGCCCCCCGGTGCCGGCCTGGGCATCCTGACCAACACCTGTGACGACAGCAACCTCGACCCGCACGACGGGTTCCAGATCGGCAACCGTTGCGTCTCCACCGAGTTCGGTGAGGTCGGCACGGCGGCGAACAACCCGACGCTGCTGATCACCGAGGCCCCGCAGCAGATCGGCGTGGGCGAGGCGTTCACCATCCGGGTCAGCACGCGCAACCTGATCCGCGACCGGTTCCTCGCGGCCGGGCAGGGTGGCTACTACGTGGAGAGCTCGGTGCTGCAGAACAACATCGTGCGCGGCCACTTCCACACCGCTTGCCGCAGCCTGAACAGCACCGCCGAGGCGCCGGACCCGGCCCCGGTCCCCGAGTTCTTCGTGGCGACCGAGGACCGTCAGGGTGGCGCGGCGCCGGACGTGGTCTCCGTCCAGGTCCCGGGCCTGCCGACCGAGGGCACCTTCCAGTGCTCCTCGTGGGCCGGTGACGGTTCGCACCGCATCCCGATGATGGAGCGCGCCAACCAGACCCCGGCGTTCGACTCGGTCCGCGTGCAGGTCGGCGGCGGTGGCGGCGACGAGGGTGACGGCGGCGACCAGGGTGGCGACCAGGGTGGCGACCAGGGTGATGGTGGCAACCAGGGCGGCGACGGCAACAACGACGGCGGCGACAACAACAACGGTGGCGGCGGCAACTGATCCGCCCGGCAGTCCGCACTCACAACTGAACAGACGGAGCACTGCCGCACCCCGGAAACCCGATCCCGGCGGCTCCGGGCGACACCAACGAGCAGGTGGCGTCCGGACCGCAGGACCCCCCGTCGGTCACCGGGACCGCCGTCCACCCCCCTGACGGACGGCACCCGCGGCAGTCGGCTCGACGAAGGAAACGGCTGACGAAAGGAGGCGCGGGACCAAGTCGAGCCGGGCGAAGAGCTCCGGCACCGGGCGACGCGGACCAACTCGGGTGTCCGATGTCGCCACCCGATGGCCCTGACCGGGAGCGCGGTCAGGGCCATCGGCACGTCCCGGGTTTTTTGAAACAGCCGGACAGGTGGCACAGTGGCCCACGTGAGCGAGCTGACCCGACGGATGACCGCGCCGGAGCGCTATCACCTGGCCGGGTCGGTGGGGTCGCTGCTGGCGGTGCGGCAGGATCCGTGTGCTCGGCTGGGGCGGGGTGAGTTCTGGCTCGCCGCGCGTACCCCGCAAGGAGCCGCCACCGTCCATCTCACGCTGAGTGGCACCGAGCTGATCGCGACCGGCCATGGGCCGGGCGCGGCGTGGATCGTCGAGCACGCGGACGCGATCGCCGGGCTGCGCGACGACCTCGGCGAGTGGTTCGCGCTGGCCGGGAGCAACCCGCTGCTGCATCGGCTGGCCAGGACCTTCGCCGGATCGCGGATGCCGGCCACCGGACTGATGTTCCACCGGCTGCTGCGCGCGGTGCTCGAGCAGAAGGTGACCGGCAAGGAAGCGCACCGGTCCTATCACCAGGTGGTCAAGCACTTCGGCGAGCCGGCGCCCGGGCCGGTGCCGGACGGGCTGACGTTGCCGCCCGATCCGGCCGCGGTGGCCGCGACGCCCTACTGGGTGTTTCATCCGTTCGGCATGGAGCAGCGTCGCACCCAGGCCCTGCTGCGCACCGCGCTGGTCGCGGACCGGCTGGAGAGCTGCGCGGACAGCGTCGAGGCGACCCGCCGGCTGACCGCCATCCCGGGCATCGGGCCGTGGACCGCGGCCGAGGTGGTCCGCACCACCTATGGCGACGCGGACGCGGTGAGCGTCGGCGACTACCACATCCCGAACACCGTGACCTGGGCGCTGGCCGGTGAACCGCGCGGCACCGACGCCCGCATGCTGGAGCTGCTCGAGCCGTTTCGCGGGCATCGTGGCCGGGTCTGCGACCTGCTCGCCGCCGGTGGCATCGGGGCGCCGCGATATGGTCCGCGCATGCCGGTTCGTTCGTTCGCGCGGTTCTAGGCCCTAGATGCATCTTCAGGTTTCCGCAGCCCAGCCGGCCGATGCCGGGGAGCTGATGACCGTGCAGCGGGCGGCGTTCCTGGCCGAGGGCCGGCTGAACGACTCGTTCGAGCTGCCGCCGCTGACCGAGACGCTCGACGAGGTGCGCGCCTCGATCGCCGACCACGACACCGTGGTGCTGGTCGCCCGGATGGGCCGCCGCCTGGTCGGCTCGGTGCGCGGCGTGGTCGCCGACGGCACCGGGCACGTCGGACGGCTCGCGGTGGCGCCGGATCTGCAGGGCCTCGGCATCGGGCGGCGGCTGATGACCGCGATCGAGGCCGAGCTGGCCGGCCGAGTCACCCGCTTCGAGCTCTTCACCGGCGCCACCAGCGAGGGCAACCTGCGGCTCTATCGCAGCCTGGGGTACGTGGAGATCGGCCGCGGACCGACGGCCCCGCAGGGGCCCGGATTCTCCGCCAGGGCCGGAGGCACCCAGGCCGGAAGCAGCACAGCGGCGGTGCCACCGCTCGCATTCCTGGAAAAACGGGCGTGACGACCCCGCCTGCCGTCCTGCGCCGTGGCCGGGCGGTCGCTAGCGTGGTCCCTTCGTGATCGATTGACCTCCTCCGAGGACGTGTGATGGGTGGTTTGGGCGGCGAGATCGTCCTGGTGCTCGTGCTGGTGCTGGTGAACGCCGCGTTCTCGGGCAGCGAGATGGCGTTGGTCCAGCTGCGCGAGAGCCAGGTGCAGCGGCTCGAGCGGCAGTCCCGGCGCGGGCGGGTGCTGGGCCGGCTCACCCGCGACCCCAACAGGTTCCTGGCGACCATCCAGATCGGCATCACCCTGGCCGGCTTCCTGGCGTCGGCGGCCGCCGCGGTGTCGCTCTCCAAGCCGCTGGTCGAGCCCCTGGGCTTCCTCGGCGCGGCGGCCGAGCCGTCCGCGATCGTGCTGGTCACCATCGCGCTGACCTTCATCACGCTGGTGCTCGGCGAGCTCGCGCCCAAGCGGATCGCGATGCAGCGCACCGAGGGCTGGGCGATGCTCGTCGCCCGGCCGCTGGACATCCTCTCGATGATCTCCCGGCCCGCGGTCTGGCTGCTCGGCGTCTCCACCGACATGGTGGTGCGGCTGGCCGGCGGCGACCCGAAGGCGCAGCGCGAGGAGGTCAGCACCGAGGAGATCCGCGACATGGTGGCCGCGCAGCAGGACTTCTCGGCCGAGCAGCGCACGATCATCAGTGGCGCGTTCGAGATCGCCGACCGGATCCTGCGCGAGATCCTGGTGCCGCGCCGCGACGTGCTGACGCTGCCCACCGGCTGTTCCGCGCCGGAGGCGCTCAAGCTGCTGATCGACGGCGGCCACTCGCGGGCCCCGGTGGTCGGCCCGGCCGGGCTCGACGACGTGATCGGCGTGGTGCATCTGCGCGACCTGATCGACGCGTCCGGGCCGGTCGACGGGGTGGCGCGGGCCGGGCTGTTCCTGCCGGAGACGCTGCGGGTGTCCGACGCGCTGCGGCAACTGCGCCTGGAACGTCAGCAGCTCGCCATGGTGGTGGACGAGCGGGGCGCGATCGACGGCATCATCACGATGGAGGACCTGGTCGAGGAGATCGTCGGCGAGATCTACGACGAGACGGACAGCGACGTGCAGGCGGTGGTGCGCGAGGACGACGGCGCGCTGCTGATGCCGGGCTCGTTCCCGATCCACGACCTGCCGGACATCGGCTTCGACGGCGACGGCCCGGACGAAGGCGACTACACGACGGTGGCGGGCATGGTGCTGGCGGCGCTCGGGCACATCCCGACCGCGCCGGGCGAGGTGGTCACGCTGCCCGAGTTCACCGCCGAGGTGGTCGAGGTGACCGGCCGCGCGATCACCAAGATCCGCCTGCGGCCGTTGCCCCGGACCGAGCCTGAAGACGACTAACGCGTTCGGGCGGACGCCTGGATCAGGGCCCGGTGCAGCACCCGGGCGTCGCCCAGCATGCCGCGCAGGCGGCGCTCGAGGCCGGCGATCGGCACCAGATTTTGCGGGGCCCGCGGATCCTTGTACGCCGACGACGCGAACCGCGGCAACGTCACGCCGGACAGCATGGCCAGCTCGATGGCCTGCTCCGGGGTCAGGTCGGGGGAGCACTCCAGCCGCACGATGCCGGCCCACGGGGCGCCGCTGCTGCCGGGCAGCCGCAGGTACCAACTCCAGCTGCCCCAGTTGGACCCCAGCTTGAAGATCGGTGTGCGCTGACCCGGGCGCAGGCTGGTGACCACGGTGGTGAGCTGCGCGGACAGGTATTGCCGCTGCTGGGTCTTCACATATCCCAGGGTGCGCGGGAGCTGCCGCCGGCTGCGCAGCGGACCGTCCACCACCAGCAGGTCGTCCTCCTCGCGCGCGGCCGACGAGATCTCGATCTCCAGCTGGGTGAGCGGGGCCTGCACGGCGGCCGGCAGCTTGCTCACCTCGCCGTTGCCGCTCACCCGCCGGACCGTGTAGCTCACCGACCCGGCCCGCAGATCCTCCAGCGACGGGCTGGCGGTGAACAGCCCGCGGCCCACCATCGCGCCGGGCAGCAACTCGGCGGCGCCCCGGCCGAGGTCGCAGCGCACCACGCCGGCCGCGAACGAGGCGGCCAGGCCGGCATAGGAAGCGCCGTCCTCCTCCTCGGTCCACAGCAGCGCGTCGTTGCGCCGCACCCCGTCGACCAGCAGCACCACGTCGGGGCAGCGCGCGCCGCCCGGATCGATCGGCGCCCACTCGGCGGCCGGCATCTCGTGGTCGGTCTCCACCTGGGCGGTGCTGGGCGAGGCCGGGCCGTCGCCGCCGTCGCCCTCGAACGAGGCGCCGTAGGACGGATCCCACGCGTCCACGAACGTCCTGGTCAAAGGCCGACCCTTTCCACGTATGCCGTCTTGGCGTCCTTGTGCACCTCGAACCGCACCGGCACCCGCTCGGCCAGCGCGTTGACGTGGGTGACCACCCCGACCATCCGGTCGCCGCGCGCGGCCAGGCTCTCCAGCGTCGCCGCCACCACCTCGAGGGTGGCCGCGTCGAGCGTGCCGAAGCCCTCGTCCAGCACGATCGACTCCAGGCTGGCGGCCGCCGTCGACATGCCGGCCAGTTGCTCGGACAGCGCGAGCGCCAGGGCCAGCGAGGCCTGGAACGTCTCGCCGCCGGACAGCGTGCGCACCCCGCGCTGCAGGTCGGCGTCGAAGTGGTCGACCACGAAGAACTCGCCCTTCTCGTGGATCAGGTCGTATTGCCCCGCGGTGAGCTCGCGCAGGATGCCGGAGGCGCCGTCCACCAGCAGGTCGAGCGCCTCCTCGAGCAGCCAGCGCTCGAAGTTGTTCGCCCGCAGATGCCCGGCCAGCGACTTGGCCACCCGGCTGTCGCGGACCAGCCCGGCCCGCTGCTCGGTGAACTCGCGCGCCTGCTCGCGCCGGTCGACCAGCCGCTGCCAGGTCGACTCGGCGCGCTCGGCGGCGACCGCGGCGGCCCGGATCAGATCGGCGTCGGCCGACCCGCCGCGACTCGCCGGCGCGGTCACCCCGGCCTCGGTGAACAGCGCGGCCACCGCCTGCCAGGCTGCGGCCGTCGCCTGCTGTGCCGCGCTCACCGACTCCTCCGCGGCGGTCAGCGCGGCGGTGCGGCTGGCCCGCTCGGCGGCCGCCCAGTCGACCAGGGTGGACCAGGCGCCGGAGAGATCGTCGCGGTCGGCCGGGGGCGGCGCGAACCGGGCCACCGCGTCGCGGGTGCTGTCGAATGCCCGCCAGGCGGACCGCTGCTGCTCCTCGGCCGTGGCCACCGCGCGCTGGGCCCGCCGCTGCGCCTCGCGGCCGAGGCGCACCCGGGTGCCCGCATCCTCCAGCTTCTTCTGCAGCCGGGCCAGCTCGGCCAGCCGGTGCTCGACCGCCTCGACGCCGGGCGAGTCGGCCACCGTGGCGCGCACCTCGGCCAGCCGGGACAGGTGATGCTCCTGCTGGGCGCGCTTGCGCTCGAGGTTGCTCTCCAGCTTGCGGGCCACCGCGTCGCGCTGTTTATAGGCCGTGCCGGCCACCTCGGCCGCCGCTCGCGCGGCCTTGCCGGTCGCCTCCGCGGCCTGCACCGCCGAGCCGGCCGGCATCGGCGGCACGGTCGCCACGGTCTGCTCGCACACCGGGCAGGCGTCGCCCGCGGCCAGATGCGCGCGCAACGCGACCGCCCGGTCGAGCTTCTGCGCCTCCGTGTAATCCGCCCGCGCCTGCTCGAGCAGCTGCTCGGCGCCCAGGTGGGCGGAGTGCGCCAGGTCGGCCGCGGCGACCGCGTCCTTGAACTCGACCTCGGCGACCGACACCTCACCGGCGAGCCACTCGGCCTGGCCGGACAGCCGGTCGAGCTCCTGGTGCCGGTCGAGCAGCAGCTTGAGAGAACCCGGGTCGCCGGCCGCGGTGAGCTCGCCGCGGATCTTCTCCTCGCGCTCCTCGGCGGTGCGGACCTCCTCGGCCGCGGCGGTCGCCTCGCCCCGGGCGGCCAAGGTGGCGGCCACGATCTCGGTGCTGCCGGTCGGCATGCGCACTCCGGTCAGCGTGGCCACCTCGGCCCGCAGCGCGTCGCGGGCCTGCGCGGTCTCGGCCTCGCGCCCGCGGATCTCGCGCAGTCCGGGCACCGCCTCCTCGACCGCGGCGGTCAGCGCGCGCATGCGGCTGAGCTGCGCCTCGGCGGCCTCGACGGCCTCGTCGTCGGCGTCCGCCAGGCCCTCCAGCAGCTGGTCGATGGTGCCCAGCTTGGCCTCGGCGGCGGTCGCCCGGCCCTGGGCGAGCGCCTGCACGTCCTCATAGACGTGCAGGCCCAGCAGGTTGACCAGGATCTGCTGCCGGGTGGCCGGCTTGGCGTGCAGGAAGTCGGCGAACTGGCCCTGCGGCAGCACCACGCAGCTGGTGAACTGCTCGTAGGGCAGGCCGACCGCCTCGATCACCGCCCGGTCCATCTCGGCCGGGGTGCCGGCCAGCACCTCGCCGAGGTCGTCCAGGCTCATCCCGGTGTCCAGCCGGGTGGCGTCGAAGCCGGGCGGCATCAGCTGCAGGCCGGCGCCGGCCGTCTTCACGTTGCCCCGGCCGTCGCGGCGCACCACCCGGGTGGCCACGTAACGCTCGCCGGCCGACTCGAAGACGAGCCGGACCCGCGCCTCGGTGGCCGACGGGGACAGCGCGTTGACGATGCCGCGGGCGCCGCCCCAGCGCGGCACGGTGCCGTAGAGCGCGAAGCAGATGCCGTCGAGCACCGTCGACTTGCCCGAGCCGGTGGGCCCGACCAGCGCGAAGTAGTCGGCGTCGGTGAAGTCCACCGTGGTTTCCTCGCGGAACACGGTGAATCCGGCCATGTCCAGTCGCAGTGGCCTCATGACTTGGTGCTCACCTCGTCGTACAGCTCGTCGAACAACTCGCGGACGCCGTCCTCCGACGTGCCGCGGGCCTCCAGGTAGTCGCCGAACAACTGCCGTGGCGAGCGGCCCTGGCGCTGGGCCGTGGTGGCGCCCCTGCGGTCGGGAATCATGTCGGGGTCGATGCGGACCTCCAGTGCGTTCGGGAGCAACTCCTGCACGTCCTCTCGCAGGCCGACCCTCGGCGCTTCCCGCACGAAGACACGGAGATAGGCGTCCGGGAGGTTCACCGAAGTGAGCTGTTCGAGGGTGCCGCGCACGGTGCGCAGCGTCTTGGCGGCGTGCACCGGCACGTCGCGGACCCGCGCCGCCTTGTCGGTGCTGACGTCGACGATCGCCACACCGCAGACGTTCTCCTCCTCGCCGAAGTCGATCGCCAGCGGGCTGCCGCAGTATCGCACCGGGCACGGGCCGATCACCTGCTGCACGCGGTGCAGGTGGCCGAGCGCGACGTAGTGCGCATTGGACGGGAAGACGGTGGCGGGCACCGCGTAACCCATGATGGTGTGCGCCTCGCGCTCGCCGCCGCCGGTGCTCGCGCCGACCACGGTCAGGTGCGCGGTGAGCAGATTGACCATGCCGGGCTCGCTGAACTTCTCGCTGAGCCGGGCGATCAGGCGGGCCACGTGATCGGCATAGGTCTGCTGGGTCTCGGCGGCGGTCAGCTCATACATCTCCGCGGCCCGGATCGCCCAGCGCTGGGACAGGAACGGCAGGGCGATGAGCTGCCAGCGCTCGCCGTCCTTGGTCGTGCCGGTGATCAGCAACTCGTCGGGGTTGCCGGGCACCGCGCCGCGGATCGTGATGCCGGCCGCCTCGGCCCACGGGCGCAGCGCGTCGAGCGCCGGGCCGTTGTCGTGGTTGCCGCCGATCGCGACGACCTCGGCGCCGGTGCGGCGCAGCGCGGAGAGCGCGCGGGTGACCAGCCGGGTCGCGGCCGGCGTCGGCGAGGCGGTGTCATAGAGATCACCGGCGATCAGCACCAGGTCGGGCTGCTCGCGCTCGGCGATCTTGATGATCTCGGCGAGCACCGCCTTGAACTCGTCCTCGCGGTCACGCCCCTTGAGGACCTTGCCGACGTGCCAGTCCGAGGTGTGCAGAATGCGCATCGCTGAACCTTAGAAGGGGATGTCGTCGTCGGCGCCACCGGCACGACCGCCGACCACCGCGAACGGGTCGGCGCCCTGCACGATCGAACGCATGGAGCCGGCCGGTGGCGGGCCGGCCTCGGAGAACCGGGTGGCCCAGGCCGGAAACGGGAACTCGACGCAGAGCGGGACCGGGATGTCGGGCTGGTTGACGAACATCGTGCCGGGCCGGGCCAGCAGCGCGCGCTGACGCATGGCGGGCGGCAGGAATCCGTATTCCGGCCTCGACGCCTCGGCCGGGTCGAGCCGGCCGACCACCCGGATCGCCGAGTTGGTGACGATGCGCCGCTCCACCTCGCTCGCGGTCTGCTGCGCGCCGATCAGGATCACCCCGAGCGAGCGGCCGCGCTCGGCGATGTCGAGCAGCACCTCCTTGATCGGGGAGGTGCCCTCGCGGGGCGCGTATTTGTTGAGCTCGTCGAGCACCACGAACAGCAGCGGCTTGCCGGTGCCGGCCTTTTCCTTTTCCTCGAACTCCGTCTTCAGCGTCACACCGACCACGAACCGCTGCGCGCGGTCCGGCAGGTTGTGCAGGTCGACGACGGTGACCTGGGCGCTCTCCGCGGTCTTGATCTGGTGCGGGCGGCGGGCCGCGAGGTCGCCCCGGATCAGCCGGGCCAGGTCGCGCTTGCTGCCGATCAGCCGGCGGGCGAACGCGTTGACCGTGCCCATGTTGATCGCGCTGCCCGCCCAGGTGGACCGGGTCTCGTCGTCGGTGAGCTGCTCGACGATGTGGTCGACCAGGTCGCCGTAGGACCCGAGGCGGCGGCCGTCGATGCTGATGCCGCCCTCGGCCGGCAGCGCGTGCCGGTGCAGGTGGGCGGTGACCGAGTGGACCACCATCGTGTATTGCTGGCGCTCGTCGTCGGCGTCCGCGAACACATAGGGCAGCAGGCGTTTCTCGCAGAACTCCTCGAGCGTCCAATAGAAGCTGTCCACCCCGGTGATCCGGCTGGTCACGTCGGGGGTGCCGGACGCGTCGCCGACCCGGGGCGGCGCATAGACCCGCACGTCGGGGAACGGGATCGCGGGCAGCTCGAGCATCTTGTAAGCCGCCGTGGTCGGCTCGTCGAGCCGCGTGTTCGGATGATCGAGGAACAGCAGGTCCTCGCCCTTGACGTTGAAGATCAGCGCCTTGGCGTTGGTGCCGTCGGCGCCGAGCTGGCCGGACCGGAACACCGAATAGAGCAGGAAGGTCGCGAAGCTGGTCTTGGTCGCGACCCCGGAGATGCCGGAGATCGACACGTGCGCGCCGCGGGTGCCGTCGAGGAAGTCCGCGTTGAGGAAGACCGGCACGCCGTCGCGGCCGGTGCCCATCGGGATGCGCCGCTCCATGCGGTCGAAGTGCAGCGCCGCGTCGCGGGCGTCGCCGGAGGCCCGGTGCACCACGGCGCCGGGGGCGGGCGGCACATAGAACTCCGGGTCCACCCGGGTGGTGGTGATCTCGGCGGCCTCCTGCACCAGCGCGGGCAGGGTGCCGTCGGCGATCGCGAAGACGTCGGAGTCGAACTGCGCGCCCTCGTGCCGCGCGCGGACCTGGGTGACCACGCCGGCGATCGTCACCGGCTCGCGCCCGGGCAGGTCGCGACGGGTCACCACCACGTCGTCGAGCTGCAGATAACTGCCTGGGGTGACGGCCACCCAGAACGACAGCGGGGTGGCGTCGGCCGTGCCCAGCACACGGCCGACCGGGTCACCGGGGGGAGTCAGTTCGTCCAGCACGGGATCATGGTGCACCTTCGGTACGACAAATCGACGGACCCCACGTCGGTTGGCATCGAGTTTCCACAAGAACTAGTGGTTGTGCACAGCTCTATCCACAAGCGCTAGCGTCTCGCGTACCGGAGGAAAAGGGTGTCGTCGACGGTCAGGACCTGCCGCAGCGACATCTCGCGCGCCGGGGCGGGCGGTCCGTTGGCGATGCGGCCCGCGTCGCCGGTGGTGAGCAGCGGCGCAACCGTCAGGCACAGCTCGTCGACCAGGTCGGCGGCGATCAGCGACCCGAAGAGGCTCGGCCCGCCCTCGCACAGCACCTGGCCGGCGCCGCGCTCCCGCAGCTTGGCGAGACCCTCCGCAAGATCGCTCATGGTGACGATCTCGGCGACGTCCGCCAGTCTTGCCGCCGGCGTGGCGCCCGCGCCGGTCAGCACCATCGGGCGCACCGGCGCGTCGCTGAAGACGAGCTGCTCAGGATCAAGATCAAGAGATCTCGAGACAACCACCATCATCGGGTACGCGGAAAGCCCGCGAGCCTCCCGCCACTCCCGCTGTGGCGCCGTGAGTCGTAACGCGTCGTAGTTCTCGGCCCGAACCGTGCCGGCCGCCACCACCAGCGCGTCACAGACCATCCGCAGCGTGTCGAAGATCAGCTTGTCACCCGGGCTGCCCAGCCCACCGGACCTGCCGTCGACGGTGGCGGCGCCGTCCACGCTCGAGACGAAGTTCATCCGCAGCGTCGGCCGGTCCTCCCGTGGATAGCACGCGGCCAGCGCGGACTCGTCGATCTCCGCACTCGGCAGCGGCCACAACCGCGTGTATTTCACGAGCCCGGTTCACGAGCCCGGCGGGCCGGTCACCGGCGGCACCGGCTCGACCGGCCGATGCTGGCAGTCACACCAGGACCCGCCCTTGCAGTCCTCGTGCCGCCGTTCCTTGCAAGCCCGGCAGATCATGCCGCAACAATATCTATGTCATTCGCGCCGACGCCGGGATAATGCCCGCATGTCCCGGCCCGGTCAGCGCCCCACGCTCGACGCGGTCGCCGCGCTGGCCGGGGTCGGCCGCGGCACCGCCTCCCGGGTGCTGAACGGCTCCGCGCAGGTCAGCGCGCAGGCCCGGGCCGCGGTCGAGGCCGCCGTCGTCGAGCTGGGTTATGTGCCCAATCGCGCGGCCCGCTCGCTGGTCACCCAGCGCACCGACTCGGTCGCCCTGGTGGTGTCCGAATCGCAGGAGCGGGTGTTCGGCGAGCCGTTCTTCGCCGCCGTGCTGCGCGGCATCAACGCCGCCCTGATCGAGACGCCGCTGCAGCTCTGGCTGGCCATGGCCGCCACGCCCGAGCAGCGCCGCCGGGTCGAGGCGCACCTGACCGGGCAGCACGTCGACGGCGTGCTGCTGCTCTCGTTGCACGACGACGATCCGCTGCCGGGCATCCTGCGGGCGCGGGGGATGCCGTTCGTGCTCGGCGGGCGGCCGGCCGCACCCGGGCCGGACGATGCGTTCGTGGACGTGGACAACGTGGCCGGCGCCCGGCTGGCCGTCGAGCACCTGCGTGGGCTGGGCCGGCGGCGGGTGGCGACGGTGGCCGGGCCGCAGGACATGCAGGTGGGCCGTGATCGGCTGGCCGGCTACCGGGCCGCGCTGGACGGGCCGGAGCTGGTGGCGTACGGCGACTTCACCGAGGCCGGCGGGCATGCCGCGATGCGCAGCCTGCTGGCCCGTGACCCGCAGCTGGACGCGGTGTTCGCGGCGTCCGACCTGATGGCCGCGGGGGCGCTGCGGGCGCTGCGGGCGGCCGGGCGCGAGGTGCCCGGCGAGGTGGCGCTGGCCGGTTTCGAGGACGCCGACGTGGCCCGGCGGACGGATCCGCCGCTGACCACCGTGCATCAGCCGGTCGAGGAGATGGGCCGGCGGCTGGCCGGGCTGCTGATCGACCTGATCACCGGCCGCGCGGACGGGGTTTCGCACGTTCTGCTGGACACCCATCTGGTCCGTCGCAGCAGCACATAGACGGCAATACGCTGCCCCTTGACGACTGGGACACGGCGGCGCAACGGGTGTGAAACGCCACTTTGGCAAGGTGGTCGCCAACGGGCGGCGTCGGCATGCCGTCGTCTCGACGGGAGGAGTTGCATGTTGCTGCGGGTACGGGTCACCCTGCCGGACCGCCCTGGGGCTCTCGGCCAGGTGGCGCGCACGCTGGGCGTCGCCGGAGCGGACATCGTCCAGGTCGTGGTGCTGGAGCGACTCGGCGGCCGGGCGGTGGACGACTTCTCGGTCGTCTGGCCGGGCGCAGCACGTGTCGAGCGACTGCTGGCCGGGCTGGCCGCGATCCCGGGCGTGCAGGTCGACGGGGTGTGGACGGCGATCGGCGCGCCGGTCGCCGGCGGGCACGACGCCGAGCTCCTCGCGCAGGTCGCGGCCAACCCCGCGGACGGCCTGGCGACCCTGGTCGACGCCGTGCCGGGCCTGCTGGCCGCGGACTGGGCCGCCGCCGCCGTGGTGCCGGCCGACTGGGCCGCCCGGTCCGGCGCGCCACGACCCCTCTCCGCGGGTCCCGATCTGCAGCTCGGCAACGAACCGACGACGGCCTATGCGAGCTGGCGCGCGCCCTCCCCGCTGCGGCTGCCCGAGGTCACCCCGCTGCGCGCCCGCCCGATGATCGGCTCGGACAACACGCGTTACGCGGTGGCGCCCTTCGGCCGGGCCGGGCTGGTGCTCGTGGTGGCCCGCTGTGACGACGCGGAGCTGCCCGCCGCCGCCTTCCACATCACCGAGGTCGACCGGGTGGCCCAGCTGGTGCGCGCCGCCGCGGTGATTCTGGGCGACCGGCTCGACCAGGCGGGCGTGCCGCCGGTCGTCTCCTCCGCTGTGATCGACCCCTCATAGTTCTTCCCGCATAAGCAATGTCGGGTTAACACCGGCGCGGCACTCTTGATTTGGTTCAGGCGAACGGATCCGAGAGGGGTGCCGGGCCATGGCGCTGTGGCGGATCAGGGCGACGGTCGACGACCGCCCGGGTTATCTGTCGGTGCTGACCGCCAGCCTCGCGCTGCGGTCGGTGAACATCCTGGCCGTGCAGGTGCACACCACCGAGGCGGGTGCGGTCGACGACTTCCTGGTCGATGCGCCCGACACCATGTCCGAGGCCGACATGCTCGCGGCGATCGCCCGGGGCCGGGGGCGCGACGCGTTCGTCTCGCGGGCCGAGGCGCAGGGCCTGGCCGACCAGCCCACCCGCGCGCTGGCGCTGGCGGGCCGCCTGGTGCACGACCCCGACGGGCTGGGTGAGGCGCTGGTCGCCCTGCTCGACGCGTCCGAGGTGCGCTGGCGGCCCGACGGGGTGGCCGGGCACGGCTTCTCCGCGGGCCGCATGACGCTGGCCGATCCGGCCGGCGGCGCCTTCGAGGTGCTGCGCCCGGCGCCGGCGTTCACCCCTGCCGAATACGCCCGGGCCCAGGCCCTGATCGAGCTTTCCGGCGCGCTGCTGCGGCAGCAGGCCGAGGAGACCGCGTTGCTGCTGCCGGACGGCGCCGAGCTGGTGCTGCGCCCGGCGACGCCGGAGGACTGCGAGGGCGTTCTGCGCATGCACGCCCGGTCGTCGGCGGCCACCCGGCAGGCGCGTTACCCGGGTGGGGCGCCGCCGGACGCCCGGCTGCGCCGGCTGCTCGAGCCGGTCGGCGGGCTCACCCTGCTGGCCGTGCACGTCGACCCGCGCAGCGGCGAGGAGCACGTGGTCGCGATGGCCGGCCTGCTCGCCGAGGGCGATCTGGGCGAGGCCGCACTGCTGGTGGAGGACGCCTGGCAGCGCCGCGGGCTGGGCACCGCACTGCTGCGGCGGCTGGTCGCCTGGGCCGGCCGGAACGGTTTCGCGGCGGTGGTCAGCCACGCCACGGCGGACAATGTCGCGATGCTGCGCACGCTGCGCCGGCTGGGCGCCGGGCCGGCCGACCGCGACGGATCCATGCTGACCGTGACGATGCCGGTGCCAGGCGGCGCACCCGCGACCGGCGGCACGCCCGCCCGGTCCGGACGAGACTCCCGCGAAGCGGGGTGAGAGCGGCTGCGGTGGGCCCGGAAACGGGCTCACCACGGTCGACGGCGTCGGCAGACCCGGGCGTCAGCGGATGAGCTCGGCCGCGAGCAGGTCCATCAGCAGGCCGTCGTGCCAGCCGTCGTCGCCGCGCTCATATTGGCGCATGATGCCGACCGGCCGGAAGCCCACCTTCTCGTAACAGCGGATCGCCGCGACGTTGTCCGCCGCCGGGTCGATCACCAGGCGATGGAAGTGCTCGTCGTCGACCAGGTGGACGGCCAGGGTGCGGACCGCGTCGGTGCCGACGCCCCGGCCGTGCACCGCCGGGTCGACGAAGACGTCGATGCTCGCGTGCCGATATTCCGGGTCTTCCTCGGCCGCCCACTGGATGCCGCCGGCCACCCGGCCGTCGACCTCGATGACGTAGTAGACCAGGCTGTCGTCCGCGATCGCCTCGCGCGTGTCCGCGGCCACGTCCGCACCCCGCCAGCGGGCATGGACCTCGGGCGTCGAGCGGATCCGCACCAGCTCGGCGACGTCCGCCTCCTCGGCGATCCGCAACGTCACGGACCTGCCGCGCAGCCTGGTCCAGACCATCAGGACGCCCGCACGCCGTGCTCGACGCAGGTCGCCGTCCAGCCGGTGGGGACCACCTGCACCTTCATCCGGCGGCGGCACTGCGGGCAGAACCGCGGCGGTTCGAGCCGCCGGGCCGCCGCGCAGGCGCTGTGGTCACGGGCGGCGAGCGGGTCGCCGCACCGGTCGCAGAAGCTCACAGCGTGGCCGACAGCGCCTTGACCGGCATCTTCAGCTCCGCCAGCAGGTCGAGGTCGGCGGTCGCCGGGCGGCCCAGCGTGGTCAGGTAGTTGCCGACGATCACGGCGTTGACGCCGCCCAGCAGGCCGTCCCGGGTGCCCAGGTCGCCGAGGGTGATTTCGCGGCCGCCCGCGTACCGCAGAATGGTTTTCGGCATGGCCAGGCGGAACGCCGCGATCGCGCGCAGCGCGTCCTTCCCCTCGACCACCGGGCGGTCACCCAGCGGCGTGCCCGGCCGCGGGTTGAGGAAGTTGAGCGGGACCTCGTGCGGGCTCAGCTCGGCCAGCTGCGCGGCGAACTCGGCGCGCTGCTCGATCGACTCGCCCAGGCCGAGGATGCCGCCGCAGCAGACCTCCATGCCCGACTCGCGCACCATCTTCAGCGTGCTCCAGCGCTCCTCCCACGAATGGGTGGTCACCACGTTCGTGAAGTAGGAGCGGCAGGTCTCGAGATTGTGGTTGTAGCGATGCACGCCCATCTCGACCAGATCGTCGACCTGCTCCTGGGTGAGCATGCCGAGGCTGGCCGCCACCTGGATGTCGACCGCCTCCTTGATGGCCTTGACGCCCTCCCGCATCTGGTCCATCAGGCGCTGGTCGGGCCCGCGCACGGCGGCCACGATGCAGAACTCGGTGGCGCCCGTCGCGGCGGTCTGCCGGGCCGCCTCGACCAGCGCCGGGATGTCCAGCCAGACGGCCCGCACCGGCGACGTGAACAGGCCGGACTGCGAGCAGAAGTGGCAGTCCTCGGGGCAGCCGCCGGTCTTCAGCGAGACGATGCCCTCGACCTCGACCTCGGGGCCGCACCACCGCATGCGCACCTCGTGCGCCAGCTGCAGCAGCGCCGGCAGATCCTCGTCGGGCAATCGCAACACCCGCAGGATCGACTCCTCATCGAGCCCGGCGCCGTCGGCAAGAACCTGGGCCCGCGCCCGGTCGAGGATCTCTGGCATGTTCGTACCCTACACAGCGCCCGGGCCGCGAAAACCTGGGTGATAGTTTGCCGATCTAGCACTTTCCCGGGTGAATGTGAGGCTTCCTTGGCGGGCTGGTTGGCGGCGCTTGAGCGCCTGGCCCGCGCCCGGGCCAAGGCCGGACTCACCCGCGCTCTGCGACCGCGCCCGGCCGACGACGGGGTCGTCGATCTGGCCGGCAACGACTACCTCGGCCTCGCCGTCCACCCCGAGGTCATCGCCGCTTCCGCCGAGGCCCTTTCCCGGTACGGGCTGGGAGCCACCGGTTCCCGGCTGGTGCGTGGCTCCACCGACGCGCACACCGAACTGGAGGGCGAACTCGCCTCCTGGCTGGGCGCCGAGCAGGCGCTGCTGTTCTCGTCGGGCTATCTGGCGAACATCGGCGCCGTCCGGGCCCTCGCGCCGGCCGGCACGCTGGTGGTGAGCGACGCCTACAACCACGCCTCGCTGATCGACGGCTGCAAGATGTCCGGGGCCGAGGTAGTGGTCGCGCCGCACGCCGACCCGGACGCGGTGGCGGCGCTGCTCGACGGCGCGCCCGGCCGCGACGCGGTGGTGGTGACCGAGTCGGTGTTCTCGGTGGACGGTGACCTGGCGCCGCTCGCCGAGCTGCACGCGGTCACGTCGGCCCGCGGCGCGGTGCTGCTGGTGGACGACGCGCACGCGGTCGGGGTGCTGGGGCCGCAGGGCGCGGGCGGGGTGGCCGCGGCCGGGCTGGCCGGGAAGCTCGACGTGGTGGTGACCGCGACGCTGTCCAAGTCGCTCGGCGGGGCGGGCGGGGTGGTGGTGGGTCCGGCGGTGTTCATCCGGCACCTGATCGACACCGGTCGCACGTTCATCTATGACACGGCCGCGCCGCCCGCGGTGGTCGCCGGGGTGCGCGCCGCGCTGGGGGTGGCCCGGGTTGCCGAGGATCGCCGGGCGCTGCTCGTCGCGCGCGGCGCCGCGGCCGTGAGCCGCCTGCGGGGCGCGGGGTTCGCGGTCACCCGGCCGAGCGCCGGGGTGCTGTCGGTGCCGGCGCCCGGGCCGGAGGCGGCGGTCGCGTGGGCCGCGGATTGCCGGGACCGGGGCATCGCCGTCGGATGTTTTCGCCCACCATCCACACCGGACGGTTCCAGTCGTCTTCGCATCACCCTGAACGCCGGCGTGTCCGACACGGATTTCGCCCGAGCCCTCGACGTGATCGTGGAGTGCGCACCGTGACCTCTTCCCCTTCTTTTTCAGCTCTCCCGCCGGCGGAGGTCGGTGCGCTGGTTGCGTCCGTGCCGGATGTGCCCGCGCCGTCGATTCCGCCCGCTCCCTCAGCTCCGCCCGCGCCGCGACCGGATGGCCCGGCGGAACCGAATCCCGACATCCCCGTGTCGCCCGGGCCGATCGGGCCCGCGCCGGATCTGCCGGACGGTCCCGCCGAGAGCTCACCGGCCCTGGGCGAACAGCTCAGTGATGAGATCGAGGCCGAACTGGCGGCTCAGGCACCGGAGCCGGTCGCCGAGCCCGCACCCCGGCCGGCCGAATCCGGTGAGTGGCGCGGCGTCGTGCTCGTCACCGGCACCGACACCGATGTCGGCAAAACCATCGTCACCGCGGCGATCGCGGCCGCGGCGGAGGCGGCCGGGCTGCGGGTCGCGGTGATCAAGCCCGGCCAGACCGGTACGGCCCAGGGCGCCCCCACCGACATCGACCTGGTCAACCACCTGGCCGCCCCGCACACCGCGAAAACCCTGGCCAGCTATCCCGAGCCGCTCGCCCCGCTGGCCGCCGCACGGTTCGCGGAGATGCCGCCGCTGGAACTCTACGAAGTGGTGGACGCGATCCGGGCCGAGGCGGCCAAACACGATCTGGTGCTGGTCGAGGGCGCCGGCGGCCTGCTGGTGCCGATGGGCGTGCGCCCGTCCGGCGAACCGTGGAACCTGGCCGACCTGGCCACCACGCTGGGTGTGAGCACAGTGGTGGTCGCCCGCGCCGGACTCGGCACGCTCAACCACACCGCACTCACACTCGAGGCACTGAACCGCCGCGGCGTCCCGGCCGGCGTGGTGCTCGGCGCGTGGCCGGCCGAGCCGGAACTGGTCCACTGGGCCAACCTCAGCGAACTGGTGCCCCATATGGTCGGCGCCCTCCCGGACGGCGCCGGCGCGATGGAACCGGGCGTGTTCCGTCGCTCGGCGCCGGGTTGGCTGACCCCGGCGCTCTACGGAGTGCTGGACGACTGGCGAGTCTGGGCCGAAGAGGTCCGCTGACAAAGCCGCAAGGGGTTGCTCCGGGCTCTTCGTCAGGGCTAGCCTGACGACGTCAGGGTAAGCCTGACAAGGCGCAGGCCCAAGTCCCAAAAACCAAGTCCAAGCGCGTCCGGAATCCCATGAGACGTGAGCGCCGCAGGAGGGCCAGCATGACCAGTCCGGCCGAGTCGCCCGCCTACGCGACCATCCTCGCCGGGATCGCCCTGCGTGAGCAGGGGCGCTCAGCCGAAGCGAAGGCCCTCATGGAGCCCCTGGTCGCCGACGTGGACAGCGGACCGGACGCCTTCGCCAAGGTCTTCCTCGCGCACTCGCTGGCCGACGTGCAGGAGAACCCCGAGGACGAGCTCGCCTGGGACCTCCGGGCGCTCGCCTTCATGGCTGATCTCACCGACCAGCGCGCCCTCGAGCGGGGCAACCCCGGTGGCCGGGCCGCCCTGCTGCCGTCCCTGCATCTGAACCTCGCGGTGGACTACCGGCGCCTCGGTGACGACGCCAACGCGCGTCGGCACTTCGAGCTGGGTCGGGCGCACCTGCACGCGCTGTCGGACGATGACTACGGCGACGGCATTCGGGCCGCGTTCGCTGAGGGCATCTGACGAAAGGTCTGCGGGCATGACGAGGGAAGGTCTGAGGGCATTTGAAAGGGGTCAGTAGGCGAGGCTCACCGCTCGCCGGGTGGTGCCTGGGTCGGCGGCCACCCTCAGCAGGAAGTCGGCCAGGTCGGCTCGGCTGATGCTGTTGCCCCAGCGCACGTTTGCCGGGGTCGCGGTGCGGTAGGAGGCTCGGCGCCGGCCGTTGGTCAGGCGGGGCGGGCGGGCGATCGTCCACTCCAGATCGGTGGACTCGAGCAGGGTCTCGGCGCGGATCGCGTCGGCGTACGCGTGGCGGAACACCCGCTGCAGCGGCGGCTTGACCAGAAAGCGGATCAGCAGCGGGTCTCCCGTGGTGTGCATGCCGCTGTTGCTCACCAGCACGACGCGGGTGACGTTCTCGGCCCACATCGCCTCGATCAGCGCCTGCAGGGCGGGTGTGACGATCGGCGAAGCGTCGGCGGCGCCTCTCGGGCCCAGCGCCGTGATCACCGCGTCGCGGCCGCGGATCGCGGGGCGCAGGTCGTCCGCCTTCAGCACGTCGGCGGTCACCACGCTCAGGTCGCCGGGCGGGAGGGGCGGCAGCTTGGCCGGGTCGCGGACCACGGCGGTGACCCGGTGCCCGGCGGTCAGAGCCTGGGCGACCACCTGGCTGCCGGTGCCGCCGGAGGCGCCGATGACCGTGAGATCCATGGGATGTCTCCTCGACGAGAGAGTGGTGAGTGAGCACTTACTAACCACTATCTTGCGTAGAGTCTCGAAGAGCAAGAGCTTGAGGAGACGAATGAGCAGCCGGGACCGGATTCTGGACGCCGCCGCCCACGTGATGGGCACGATCGGGCTCGCGCGCTCCACGACGAAGGAGATCGCCCGGGAGGCCGGCTACTCCGAGGCAATGCTCTACAAGTCTTTCCGTACCAAAGAAGAGATTTTTCTGGCGGTGCTCAAGGAACGCGTGCCGGGGCTCAATCCGCTGCTCGCCGAGCTGCCCGAGCGCGTCGGCCGGGGCGAGGTGATGGACACCGTCGGCGAGCTGGTGCGGGTCGCGCTGACGTTCTATCGGCGCACGTTCCCGATCGCGGCGTCGTTGTTCGCCGAGCCGCAGCTGCTCGCCGCGCATCGTGGCTTCCTGGCGGCGGCCGACAGCGGACCGCAGAAGGTCTCGCAGGCGGTGGCCGCCTATCTGGCGGCGGAGCAGAATGCCGGCCGGGTGCCGCAAACCGCGGATCCGGCCGCGATCGCGCAGCTGCTGCTGGGCGGGTGCCTCAATTACGCGTTCCTCGGCAACTTCACCGACCAGCTGCCCTGGGCCACCGACGAGGAGTGCGCGGTGGCGCTGGTGAGCGCCATCGGACCGCTGCTGCAGCCGGCATGAGCGACGACCGGACGAGGCGCTGGCGCCGCGATCTGCACCTGATCCCCGAGACCGGCATGCGCGAGCACGAGACGAGCCGCTATCTGGCGGCGGCCCTGCGCGAGATGGGTCTGGACGTCACCGAGGGAGTCGGCGGCACCGGAATCGTCGCCACCCTGAGCAACGACCAAGGCAAGGCGATCGCGCTGCGAGCGGACATGGACGCGCTCGCGCTGCCCGGCGGGGTGACGCACGCCTGCGGGCACGACGGGCACATGGCGATGGTGCTCGGCGCCGGCCGGGTGCTGGCCGCGGAGGGCGGGTTCGCCGGGACCGTGCACCTGGTCTTCCAACCGGCCGAGGAGCACGGGCTGGGCGCCAAGGCGATGATCGCCGACGGGCTGTTCGAGCGGTTCCCGGTGGACGCCGTCTTCGGCCTGCACAACCTGCCGGGGCTGCCCGCCGGCCGGATCGGCACCCGGGTCGGCGCCATCATGGCCAGTGAGGACGACTTCGAGATCCGGATCCTCGGCCGTGGCGGGCACGCGGCCCGGCCGCAGATGGTGGTCGACCCGATCGTGGTCGCCGCGGAGATCGTGCTGGCGTTGCAGACCATCGTGGCGCGCAACCTCGACCCGGCCGACGCCGCCGTGGTGTCCTGCACGGATATCACCACCGACGGCGCCCGCAACGCCATCCCGACCGCGGTCGTGCTGCGCGGCGACACCCGCAGCTTCGATCCGGAGGTGCGGGCGCTGCTCGAACGCCGGATCCGCGAGATCGCCGCCGGCGTCTGCGCCGCCCACGGCGCGACGTGCGAGGTCGACTACACCCACGAGTTCGAGCCGACCGTGAACACCCCGGACGCCGTCGCGCTCGCGGTTGCCGCCGCCCGGCTGACCGCGGCCGACGTCGACCCGGACACCGCCCTGCTCACCGGCAGCGAGGACTTCGGCGCGTTCCTGCAGGAGGTGCCGGGCTGCTTCGCCTTCCTCGGCGTCGGCGACACCGCGCCGCTGCACAGCCCGGCGTACGACTTCAACGACGACGTCCTGCAGACCGGCGTGGACTACTACGTGAACCTGGTCCGCCTCGCCCTGCCCGGGCCCGGAACCTAGCTGCCGAGGGCGCGCTGGCGAGCCGCTTCGTAGAGGACGACCGTCGCCGCGGCGGCCGCGTTCAGCGAGCTGGCCGCCCCGGTGATCGGGATGCGCACCATCGCGTCGGCCGCGGCCCGCCACCCCGCCGACAGCCCGTGCGTCTCGTTGCCGATCAGCAGGACCCGGGGGCCGGTGAGGTCGAAGGAGGCCACGTCGTCGGCGCCGTGCTCGTCGGTGCCCACGATCTGCACCGGCAGATCCCGGTCGCGCAGCCAGGACACCCAGTCGAGCACCTCACGATGCGAGTCCGCCCGCACCACCGGCAACGCGAAGAGCGACCCGGTGCTGGCCCGCACCGCCCGCGGGTCGTACGGATCCGCCGCGTGCCCGGTCACGACCACGCCCGAGGCGCCGAACGCGTCGGCCGACCGGATCAGCGTGCCGATGTTGCCCGGGGTGGACGGCCGGTCGAAGACCACGGTGAGCATCCGCGGCCCGGCGGTGATCCGGTCCAGCTCGTCCGGCGGCATGCCGACCACCGCGATCAGCTCGGCCTCGTCCTTCTCGGCCAGTTCCGCCACCAGTTCGGCGGCCATCGCCACCGGCGTCGCCCCGCTGCGATCGAGCATCTCCCGGGCCCAGTCGGAGAGCGCCTGCCGATCCGGATAGATCAGCGTCTCCACCGCCCAGCCGTGCTCCACCGCCAGCGTGATCGGGCGCACACCCTGCACCAGGAAACGCCCGGAGTGATGCCGCTTGGTGCGATTGCCGAGCAACGCCTGCCACTGCTGGAAGTTCGCGTTACGGGAAGTGATTTTCATCGGCGCCGAGACTACTCGCGGGGTTCAGCGACGTAGGCGACACTGTTCGCGTGGCATTCACCCTGACGATGGATTGCGGTGGCGGCGGCATCAAGGGCTCGGTGCTCGACGACGCCGGCACGATGCGGGCCCAGCCACTGCGCGTGCCCACCCCGTACCCGTTGCATCCTGATCTTTTTGTGAAGACCCTGGTCGGGCTCGGTGGGCGGCTGCCCCAGGCGGATCGCGTCACGGTCGGCATGCCGGGCATGCTGCGGCACGGCGTGGTGGTGGCGACGCCGCATTACGTGACCCGCAGCGGGCCGCGGACGAAGGTCGATCCCGAGCTGGTCGACGCGTGGCACGGGTTCGACGCCCGGACCGCGCTGGCCGAGGCGTTCGGGCTGCCCACGCTGGTGCTCAACGACGCCGAGGTGCACGGCGCCGGGGTGGTCGCGGGCACCGGGTGCGAGCTGATGCTGACGCTGGGCACCGGGCTGGGCTGCGCGCTCTTCGACGGCGGCCAGCTCGCGCCGCACATGGAGATGTCGCAGGCCCCGGTGCGGTGGGGGATGAGCTACGACACCTACATCGGCGAGCACGAGCGGCGGCGGCTGGGCGACGCGCTCTGGTCGCGCCGGGTCCGCAACGTGGTCGAGGGGCTGCGGCCGGTCTACCTGTGGGACCGGGTCTATCTGGGTGGCGGCAACTCGCGCCTGATCACGCCCACCCAGCTGGCCCGGATGGGCGACGACGTGGTGGTGGTGCCCAACACGGCGGGCATCGTCGGCGGCGTCCGGGCCTGGAGCCTGGGCATGAACCCGCAGCGCTGATGCCGTCGGCGCTGCTGCTCGACTTCGGCGGCGTGCTGGCGGACGCGCCGCCGCAGCGCACCGCGCCGCCCGAGCTGGTGTTGCGGATCTTCAACCTGGCCGGGGTCACGCTCACGCCGGGCGCGATCCAGCGTTCGCTCACCGAGGGTGCCGCGGCCTATGCCCGCTGGCGCGACGAGGACCACCCCGACGAGCTGCCGCAGGCCGAGGTCTGGGAACGGTTCGTGCTGGGTGGGTGGCCGAGGTCCGCGCAGATCGCGGTACGCGGCGCGATCGGCCGCCTCAGCTATGACTGGGCCCGGCGCGACGCCTGGGCGCTGCGCCCGGGCATCGCCGAGATGCTGGCCGAAGCCGCCCTGCCGCTGGCCGTGGTGAGCAACACCCTGTGCGGCGCCGCTCACCGTGACTTCCTGCGGAAGGCGGGCGTCGACTCTCGTTTCGCGGTGCAGATCTACAGCGACGAGGCCGGCGTCCGCAAGCCGAACCCACAGATGATCTGGGCCGCCACCGACGCGCTGGGCGTGCCGCCGCAGGAGTGCTGGTTCGTCGGCGACAGCCGCCGCCGCGACATCCTCTGCGCGCGCCGGGCCGAGGTGGAGCTGGCGATCCTGATGCCGTCGGCGCGCACCGGCGTCGAGGACGAGGGCGACTGGCCGGACCCGGATGTGACCGTCGAGGACGGCTTCGGCCTGCTCGACCTGCTCAGAACGCGCTGATCGTCACCGGGGCGCGCTCGTCGCGGGCCAGTGCCCGGAGCAGCGCGGGCGTTCCGTGCCGGCGGCGGGCGAACCCGGCCAGCAGATTCACCACCAGGTCGGCGGCCTCGTCGTCGAACTCCGGCGTCGGCACGTCCAGGCTGACCGCCAGATCGTCGGCGTGCACCAGCAGCTCGACCAGACGCGTCACCAAGCACTCCCGCAACGGCAGCACCAGGCCCGCGCGCATCGGCATCGGCCGGTCCTCGGGCAGTCCGGGCAGCGTCGCGGTGAGCCGGGCGACCGCCGCGTCATAGCGCCGCACCAGGTCGTCCGGGCCGGTCCCGGCGTCGGCCGAGCCGCGATCCACGATCTGCTGGTTGTCCTCGGGGGTGAGCGTGGACAGCATGGTCATGTACCGCGCCGCGTCCACGATCGTGGCGTCCGGCGGCAGCTCGGCGGCCAGGTAGCCCTCGGTCGTGAAGACCGCCCGGCCGAGGTGCCCGGCGAGCGGCCCGACCCGGAACTCGGGCAGCGCCGCGCTGGCCTCGTCCCACCGCCGCGCCAGCTCGGGGGAGCGCAGCAGGCCGCCGACGGTGCCGGCGGCGGACAGGAACGCGTCGATCACCATGCCCAGCAGCCTAGGCGGGGACCTCCCACACCGTCGTCCGCCTTGTCGTCACGCTCTCCAGGGCCTCGACCACCGGCACGTCATAGGCCGCCCGCTCGACCAGACCCGGCGGCAGGTAGGCGCGGCCCGGGTCGCCGAGCAGCACCAGCGAGCCCCGGCCGGCCGAGCGCCGCAGGAACGGCAGCATCCGGGCGGCCATCGCGCGGCTGTAGCAGACGTCGCCGGCCAGCACCACGTCGTACGGCTCGTCGGTGTCCAGCAGATCGCCCTCGACGATCTCCAGTGTGACCCCGTTGGCCTCGGCGTTCGCGCGGGTCGCGGCCAGCGACAGCGGGTCGATGTCGTTCGCGGTGACGGCCGCCGCCCCGGCCCGCGCCGCCGCGATCGCCACCAGGCCCGAGCCGGTCGCCAGGTCGAGCACCCGCCGGCCGGCCGCGACCGGGTGGTCCAGCACGTAGCGGGCGAGGGCCTGACCGCCGGCCCACGCGAAGGCCCAGAACGGCGGCGGCTGCTCCGTGCGGCCCTCCTCGGTGCGCTCCCACAGCCCGATCGGCTCGTCCGCCTGGTGCAACACCAGCTCCGGGACGAACGGGACGGGCGCGAGCATCGTGTGGGATCGGACGAAGTCGGCAGCCATCGGGACAGTTTCGCTCAGTTGCGCCCCGGGTGAACCGATCAGGGTGCCGAGTCGGAACGCACCCGAGGAGGAGCAGGATGCCGGCACGATTGGCAGCCGCCCTGTTCGGCGCGTGGATGGTGGTGCTCGCCGCCGCGTTCCTGC
Organism: Actinoplanes sp. NPDC051388; assembly: GCF_055586225.1. Lineage (NCBI taxonomy): Bacteria > Bacillati > Actinomycetota > Actinomycetes > Micromonosporales > Micromonosporaceae > Actinoplanes > Actinoplanes sp. NPDC051388. Next base: position 725,173 of record NZ_JBVJIP010000001.1, read on the forward strand.
TCGAGCCTTCCCTGCAGACCCCGATCCGGCTGATCGCCGCCGGGTCCGCGGTGGCGGCCATCGCGATCGGCGTACGCCGCCGCAAGCCCGCCCGCACCGCCCCGTGGCGACTCCTGCAACTCGGCGTCGGCCTGTCCGGGGTCGGCGGGGCCGCGTTCGGCGCACCGGCCTGGCTGGTGCGCCCGGTGCCGTGGGTGCACGAGGCCGGCGAGTGGCTGCTGATCCTGGTGTACCCGCTGTTCGCCCTGGTCTTCCTGGTGTTCGTGCGCATCCGCGCCGGTGGCGCCCGGGACCGGGGCGGCGTGCTGGACGCGCTCACCGTCACCGCCGGGGCGGCTCTGCTCGCCTGGGCGTACGCCATCGCGCCGCTGATCGGCCAGACCGACCTGAGCTCGCCGGAGAGCTGGATCCCGATCGCCTTTCCGATCGGCGACCTGCTCTGCCTGGCCATGCTGACCCGGCTGCTGACCACCGCCGGCCACCGCCTGGTCGCCGCCGGGCTGCTCGGCGCGGGCATCGTCGCGATGCTCGTCGCGGACATCGGCTACGACCTGGTGATGCCGGCCGGCGAGGTGAGCTTCCTGGCCGCCTTCGGCCGGATCCCGCTCTATGCCGCGGCCGGGCTGGCCGCGCTGCACCCGTCGATGATCGAGCTGACCAGGCCCGCCGAGGTGAACTCCGGCGACCTGGGCCGCTCCCGCCTGCTGCTGCTCGCGCTGGCCTCGCTGGTCGCGCCGACCGTGCTGATCGTCGAGGTGGCCCGGCACGGCGAGGTGCCCAACCTGGCCGTGGTCGGCGCCCTCAGCGCCCTCACGTTCCTGCTGGTGCTGGCCCGGATGGCCGGCATCGTGAAGAGCCACCGGCTGGCCGTGGCCCGCGAGCGTGGCCTGCGCGAAGCCTCCGCTGCACTGGTGTCCGCGGCCGACTCCGACGAGGTCGGCGCCGCGGTCCGCAAGGCGGTGGCCCAGCTGCTGCCCGCCGACGTGCCGCACGGCGTGGTGCTGGCGATGGCGATCGCCGAGCCGGAACACCCGCTCAGCCCCCAGGCCGTGGCCCAGGCGGCGCACGACCGCGCGGCCGGCGCCGCGGCCCGGATGATGTCCACCCGCGACGTCGACTGGGCGGTCGCGGTGCGGCTCACCCAGTTCAACACCGTGCTGCGCTGCCCGCTGGTGCTGCAGGACCGGCCCACCGGCGACCCGCTGGTCGGCGTGCTGCACGTCGGCGGGCCGCACTGGGCGCTGGCCGGCCTGACCCAGGCGATCGAGGTGCTGGCCACGCAGGTGGCGCTGGCGATGGAGCGGATCGAGCTGAGCGAGGAGGTCACCCGGCGTAACAGCGAGACCTACTTCCGCACGCTGGTGCAGAACACCTCGGACGTGATCCTGATCGTCGACGAGGAGGACCGGGTCCGCTACGCCAGCCCGTCGGCGGGCAAGGTGCTCGGCGCCGACCCGGTGGGCGTGGACGTGTACGACGTGATCCACCCGGTGGACCGCCATCGCCTGGCCGGACTGGTGTCCGCGATCCGGGCCGGGCACGGCGCTCCCGAGCAGGGCCAGGACTTCCGGGCGATGGACCGGCGACGCACCGAGGTGACGCTCGAGCTGCACTGCCGTGACCTGCGCGCGGATCAGTCGGTGGCCGGCCTGGTCATCACCATGCGGGACGTGACCGAGCGCCGCCGCCTCGAGCGCGAGCTCACCCACCAGGCGTTCCACGACGCGCTGACCGGGCTGGCCAACCGGGTGCTGTTCGCCGACCGGCTGGAACACGCGCTGGCCCGCGGCGCCCGCGACGGCTCGGTGGTCGGCGTGCTGTTCATCGACCTGGACGACTTCAAGATGGTCAACGACACGCTCGGGCACGCGGTCGGCGACCAGCTGCTGATGGCGGTGGCGGACCGGATCGCCGGGGCCCTGCGGTCCGACGACACCGCGGCCCGGCTGGGCGGCGACGAGTTCGCCGCGCTGGTGGAGAACGTGCAGGACCCCGGCGCGGTGGAGGAGACCGCGAACCGGATCCTGGCCGCGCTGGCCGAGCCGATCGACGTGGACGGGCAGGCGCTGCAGGCGGTGGCCAGCATCGGCATCACCACCACGCCGGAGGCGCACACCGCCAAGGAGCTGCTGCGGCAGGCCGACCTGGCGCTCTACGTGGCCAAGGGGGCCGGCAAGAACCAGTGGCGGCGCTACCAGTCGCACCTGCACGGCGCGATGGTCGAGCGGCTGGAACTGCGCTCGGCGCTGGACCACGCGGTCAACGAGGGCCATTTCCTGCTGCAGTACCAGCCGATCGTGGAGTTGGCCACCGGCGACACGGCCGGCTTCGAGGCGCTGGTCCGCTGGCACCACCCGCAGCGCGGGGTGATCGCGCCGGACCAGTTCATCGAGGTGGCCGAGGAGAGCGGCCTGATCGTGCCGATGGGCCGCTGGGTGCTCGACCAGGCGCTGCACACGGTCGCGCAGTGGCGCCGGGTGCTGCCGCGCTCCCGCAGCCCGTACGTGAGCGTGAACGTCAGCGTCCGCCAGTTCCGCCAGACCGGCTTCGTCGACCAGGTGCGGCACTCGCTGGACTATGCCGGGGTGCCCGCCCAGGCGCTGATGCTGGAGATCACCGAGACCCTGCTGATGGGCGACGAGGAGCAGATCTGGGCCGACCTGGCGGTGCTGCAGGAGATGGGCGTCCGGATCGCGATCGACGACTTCGGCACCGGCTACTCGTCACTGAGCTACCTGCGCCAGCGCCCGATCGACGTGCTGAAGATCGACAAGACCTTCATCGACGGCATCGGCCACGACCAGCAGCAGGTCACGCTGGTCAGCGGCATCATCGGCCTGGCGCACTCGCTGAACCTGACGGTGATCGCCGAGGGTATCGAGAGCGATCAGCACCGCCGGGTGCTCGAGGAGCTGGGCTGCCCGCTGGGCCAGGGCTATCTCTTCTCCAGCCCGGTCAGCGCCACCGCGGCACTGACCTGGATGACCCCCGAACCCGTTCTCGCCTAATAGGGGTTTCCGGAACCCGGCAGGCGGCCGCGGGCCAGTCCGCCCAGCCGGCCGGGCAGGCTGGGGTCGCCCGAGAGCGGCGGGGTGTCCGCGGATGCCCGCTCGGCCATCCCGGCGATCAGCTCGCGCAGCGTTGCCACCGCGTCGTGCCGTGCCCGCCAGCCGAGTTCGCGGATGATCCGGCCGCAGTTCATCAGCGGCGCCCGCAGGCCCAGATGCACCCAGCCGGCGTCGACCGGCTGCAGCCGCAACCACCAGGACAGCGCCGCCGCGCCGGTCAAAACCTTTCCGGGTACGCGTACCCGCACCCCGTGGAACAGCTCGGCCGCGAGCTCCGGGTCGAGCACCGGCTCGGCCGCCACGTTGAACGCGCCCCGCGCATCCGACCGCAGCGCGCGAGCGTAGGCGTCCGCCACGTCGTCCGCGTGCACCGCCTGCATGCGCAGCCCCGGGTGGTCCGGGATGACCGGGATCCGCTGGAACCGCAGCAGGCTCGCGGGCAGCAGCGGCCCGGCGAAGTACCGGCCGATCTCGGTGCCGCTCTGCCGCTGGAAGATCAGCCCGGGTCGCAGCCGCACCACCCGCAGCATGGGATGGTCGGCCTCCACCCGGTTCAGCAGCCGCTCGACCAGCGCCTTGTGCCGGCTGTAGGACGACTGCGGCACCCCGGTCGCGGGCCACTGCTCGGTGACGTAGGCGCGCTTGGGTCCGGGCGCGTAGACCCCGACCGAGGAGGCGAAGACCAGCGCGCCGGCCCCGGCCGCGACCGCCGCCCGGGCCACGTTGCGGCTGCCCAGCACGTTGGTGCGATAGAGCAACCGCTGGTCGTGCGAGGGCTGGATCTGCCACGCCAGGTGCACCACCGCGTCGGCGCCGCGGAAGACGCCGGTGAGCCGCTCGGCCGCGTCCGCCTCGCCGACGTCGACCGAGTGCCACTCGATGTCGTCCGACGCCGGAAGGCGGCGCGAAACGCCCGCGATCTCGACATCGGACTCCCGGCGCAGACGGCGCAGCAGGGCGGTTCCGGCGTTTCCCGACGCTCCGACGATCACCACTCGCATGCGTGTCGGCTACCCCGGCACGGGCGGTTGAACCGGAATGTCGCGGGTAGGAACCGCGACATGAATCTCGTCGTCAACGGCGTCGAGCATGCGCTCGACCTCGATCCGCGCACCACCGTGCTGGACGCGCTGCGCGAGCATCTGCAGCTCACCGGCGCCAAGAAGGGCTGCGACCACGGCCAGTGCGGCGCCTGCACGGTGCTGCTGGACGGCCGCCGGGTGAACAGCTGCCTGCTGCTCGCGATCGCGCATCAGGACGCGGAGATCACCACGATCGAGGGCATCGGCACGGCGGCGGAGCCGCATCCGATGCAGCGCAGCTTCATCGAGCACGACGGCTTCCAGTGCGGCTACTGCACGCCGGGTCAGATCTGCTCGGCGATCGGCATGCTCGACGAGGCCGCCGACGAGGGGTGCGAGCTGGACGACGCCGAGATCCGGGAGCGGATGAGCGGCAACATCTGCCGGTGCGGCGCATACGCCAACATGATCCCGGCGATTCGGGCGGCCCGATGAAGACCTTCGAATATCAGGCCGCGACCACCGTCCCCGAGGCGCTGGCCCACCCGGGCGCGACGTTCCTGGCCGGCGGCACCAACCTGGTCGACCTGATGAAGCTGGGCGTCGCCACGCCGGACCTGCTGGTCGACATCTCCCGGCTGCCGCTGCGGGACGTCGAGGAGCGGCCCGGCCTGCTGCGGATCGGCGCCGGTGTGCGCAACAGCAACCTCGCCGTGCATCCGGTGGTCCGGCGCGACTTCCCGGTGCTGAGCCAGGCGCTGCTGGCCGGCGCCTCCGGTCAGCTGCGCAACATGGCGACCACCGGCGGGAACCTGTTGCAGCGCACCCGCTGCCGCTACTTCACCGACATCACCAAGCCGTGCAACAAGCGTTCGCCGGGCAGCGGTTGCCCGGCCCGCACCGGCGACCATCGCAACCTCGCGATCCTGGGCGCCTCCGAGCACTGCGTCGCCACGCATCCGTCGGACCTGGCGGTGGCCCTGGTGGCCCTGGACGCGATGGTGCACGTGAGCGGCCCGGACGGCGACCGCACCCTCGCGGTCGAGGAGCTGCATCGGCTGCCCGGCGACCGGCCCGAGGCGGACACCGTGCTGCGGGCGGGGGAGTTGATCACCTCGGTGGACGTGCCGGAGTTGTCGTTCGGGCGGGTCTCGGCGTACCGGAAGGCGCGGGACCGGGCGTCCTATGCCTTCGCCGCCGGGTCGGTGGCCGCGGCGCTCGACCTCGACGGCGACACCGTGCGCGACGTCCGGCTGGCCTTCGGCGCGGTGGCGCACAAGCCGTGGCGGGCCCGCCTGGCCGAGGAGACGCTGCGCGGCCACCGGGCCACCCGGGAGTCCTTCCTGGCCGCCGCCGACGCCGAGCTGGCCGCGGCGGAACCCTTGCGGGACAACGGGTTCAAGGTGCCGCTGCTGCGCAACCTGGTGGCGGCCACGCTGACCAAGCTGACCGGAGGGGCGGCATGACCACGACCACGGAACGGGCGGTCGGCGCGCCGCTCGCCCGCATCGAGGGCCCGGAGAAGGTGGCCGGCACCGCGCTCTATGCCGCCGAATATCCGGTGTCCGACGTCGCCTACGCCTGGGTGGTGCAGTCGCCGGTCGCCCGCGGCACGCTGAACGCGGTCGTGGTCGATCCGACCACCGAGGACCGGGACGTGCTCGCGGTGCTCTGGCACGGCAACGCACCACGCCTGCGGCCGGGCGACGACCCCGAGCTGCAGGTGCTGCAGTCGGACCGGATCAGCTATCGCGGCCAGGCGCTCGCCGTCGTGGTGGCCCGCACCCTGGAAGCCGCCCGGCGCGCCGCCCAGGTGATCGACCTGGACATCGCCGAGGAGCCGCACGACTCGCTGCTCACCGCCGACCACCAGGATCTCTACACACCAGAGAAGGTCAACCCGCAGTTCCCGGCGGAGACCGCCGAGGGCGACGTCGAGGCCGCGCTGAGCAGCGCCGACGCCACCGTGGACGTGGTCTACGAGACCCCGGCGCTGCACAACAATCCGATGGAACCGCACGCCACCATCGCCGTGTGGGAGGGCGACGACCTGGTGCTGTACGACTCCAGCCAGGGCGCGTCGGTGGTCGCCAAGACGATCGCGCCGCTCTTCGGGCTCGAGCCCGGGCAGCTGCACGTGATCGCCGAGCACGTCGGCGGCGGCTTCGGCTCGAAGGGCACGCCGAAGCCCAACGTGGTGCTGGCCGCGCTCGCCGCCAAGGTGGCCGGCCGCCCGGTGAAACTGGCGCTGCCCCGGCAGGCGATGTTCAGCATGGTCGGCTACCGCACCCCGACGATCCAGCGGATCCGGCTCGGGGCCCGGGCGGACGGCACCCTGACCGCGCTCGACCATCAGGCGATCGAGCAGAGCTCACGGCTGTTCGAGTTCGCCGAGCAGACCACGGTGTGCAGCCGGCACATGTACGCCGCCCCGAACCGGCACACCGGCCACCGGCTGGTGCGGCTCGACGTGCCGACGCCCAGGTGGATGCGCGCGCCCGGCGAGGCCCCCGGCATGCTCGGCCTGGAGTGCGCGATGGACGAGCTGGCCGTCGAGCTGGGCCTGGACCCGATCGAGCTGCGGCTGCGCAACGAGCCGTCCGCCGAGCCGGAGAGTGGCACCCCGTTCACCAGCCGGCACTATGCGGACTGCCTGCGGCTCGGCGCTTCCCGGTTCGGCTGGGAGGGGCGGGATCCGCGGCCCCGGCAGCGGCGCGAAGGGGACTGGTGGATCGGGACGGGAGTGGCGGGCGCGATCTATCCGGCGATGGTGCAGGCGTCCGCGGCCCGCGCCCGGCGGCTCGGGGACGGGCGGGTCGAGGTGTCCATCGCGGCCACCGACATCGGCACCGGCGCCCGCACGATCCTGACCCAGATCGCCGCCGACGCGCTGGACCTGCCGGTGCCCCTCGTGCGGCTGCGGATCGGCGACAGCACGCTGCCGCAGGGCTCGGTGGCCGGTGGTTCGTCCGGCAGTTCGTCCTGGGGCTGGGCGGTGACCGGCGCCTGCCGCCGGCTGCGCGAGTCCGGCGGCGACGAGGCCACCTACGACACCACCGAGGACGTGCAGAAACTGCAGAAGGACGGGAAACACGCGTTCGGCGCGCACTTCGCCGAGGTGCGCGTGGACGCCGACACCGGCGAGGTCCGGGTCTCCCGGCTGTTCGGCATGTACGCGGCCGGCCGCATCGTCAACCCGCGCACCGCCCGCAGCCAGTTCATCGGCGGCATGACGATGGGCATGGGGATGGCCCTGCACGAGGAGGGCGTGCTCGACCCGGCGACCGGCGACTGGGTCAACCACGACCTCGCCGAATACCACGTGCCCGCGCACGCCGACGTGGAGTGGATCGACGCGGACTGGATCGACGAGCAGGACGACCAGCTCAACCCGATGGGCACCAAGGGCATCGGGGAGATCGGCATCGTCGGCTCGCCGGCCGCGATCGTGAACGCGGTCTGGCACGCCACCGGCATCCGCGTCCGCGACCTCCCCGTCCGCCTGGACAAGCTGCTACCCAATCTTTGAAGCAGCTTTCCCGCGGTAGATGCGGTCGGTGAGCATCGGCAGCGCGTTGGAGAGCAGCACCGCGGGGCGGTATTTGAACGGGACGATGATGCGCCGGCGCGGGCGGCGCAGCGCCTTCTCGACCGCGGCGGCCACGATCTCCGGGCCGGGCAGGTTGCCGCGCCGGCTGTTGAACGGAGTGGCGATGTAGCCCGGCTCGACCAGGGTCACCGTGACCCCGGTGCCGCCCAGCTCGCGCCGAACCGAATCGGTCATGCCGCGCAACCCGAACTTGGTCGCCGAGTAGGCGCCGCCGATGCCCACCTCGCCGGCCACCGACCCGATGTTGACGATCGTGCCGGACCCCTGCTCGGTCATGATCGGCACGACCGCGCGCATCAGCCGGATCGGGGCGCGCAGGTTCACCTCGATCATCTGATCCACCGCGGCGTCGTCGGTGAGCACCGAGGCCCCGCCACCCACCCCGGCATTGTTGACCAGCGCGTCGATCCGGCCGGTTACCGACCTCGCTTTTTCGATCAGTGTCGAGATCGCCTCGGGATCGCGCACATCGGTCGGCACGATCAACGCGGCGCCGCCATTCGCTTCGATACGGGTGGCCACCGCGGCCAATTCCGCACTGCGCCGGGCGGCCAGCACCACGGTCATTCCCGGACGCCCGAGTCGGAGCGCGATCGCCTCTCCGATGCCGCTCGACGCCCCGGTCACGATGACGACCGTCATGGTTGCCCTTCCGTCACGAAAAGAAAACGACGCCGCCGTTGCCCGGCGGCGTCGTTTCGGGTCGAACCAATCTAGCGCTTCGCGTGGTATGCCTCGACGATGGAGCTCGGGATGCGGCCGCGCTCCGAGACCTCGTAACCGTTCTTGCCCGCCCACTCGCGAATCGCCTGGTTCTGGTCGCGGCTGGCGCGCCCGGTGCTGGCGGTGGCGCGGCGGGCGACGCGGGCGTCGGCGCCGCTGCGGCCGACGCGGGTCGCCACACCCAGGTAGGGGTCGAGCGCCTTGCGCAGCTTTCCGGCGTTCTTTTCGGACAGGTCGATGGAGTAGTTGACCCCGTCCAGTCCGAACTCGACGGTGCGGTCCGCCTCGCCGCCGTCGAGGTCATCGGTGAGAAGGGTGATTACCTGCTTGGCCATGTGGTGGCTGCTCCTGTAACGGCGAATTAAGTCACTGCTATGCACACGCGGCGTCCGGAACCGCGAAAATGACTGTCGCCATTCATTCTGTCTCGCAATGCTTGTCAGTGCAAATTGCGGCAACCGCATGTCGCATTTCTAACGACCGCTGTCCGGGCCTTGACCAAGGCCCGTGCGGCCCGATACGGGAGCGCTCCCAATGTCGATTCGGAGAGCGGCCGGAGCGTGTGCCGGCACGGCCGGGGACCGGGGCGGGACGGCCGCCGTGACGCGGTATTCCGCGCCGGCCGGCGGGCGCGGATCGGGCTCACCCCGGTTCGGCCACAGCGCCGCCGCGCGCTCGGCCAGCGCGGTGATCGTCAGCGACGGGTTCACGCCGAGGTTGGCCGGCACCGCCGAGCCGTCCACCACGTGCAGTCCCGGATATCCGAACACCCGGTGGAAGGCGTCCACCACGCCGGTCGCCGGTGAGTCGCCGATGGTCGCGCCGCCGAGAATGTGCGCGGTCATCGGAATGTCGAACACGTCGCCGACCGTGCCGCCCGGGAAGCCGCCGATCCGGTCCGCGATGCGGCGCACCGCCTCGTGCCCGGCCGGGATCCAGGTCGGGTTCGCCGGCCCGTGACCGGGTCCGGTGGTCAGGCGGCCGCGGCGGGTCCTGCGTACCGTCAGGGAATTGTCCAGCGACTGCATGACCAGCGCGATGATGGTCCGCTCGCTCCACCTCCGGGTGGAGAGCGAGCGCGCGAAGAGCGCGGGATGGCGCAGCGCCCGGCCGAGAAAGCGGATCGGGCGCGGCACGCGGCCGCCGCCGTCGACCAGCAGCGTGGAGAGCAGGCCCATCGCGTTGCTGCCCGGCCCGTATCGCACCGGCTCGATGTGGGTGTCGGCGTCCGGATGGAACGACGAGGTGATCGCCACCCCGCGCGAAAAAGGCTCTTCCGGTACGCGCATCGCCTGCGCACCCAGCAGCGCCTCGGAATTGGTGCGAGTGAGCGCGCCCAGCCGATCCGACAGTGCGGGCAGCACGCCGGTGTCCTTCATCGCGTGCAGCAGGCGCTGCGTGCCCAGCGCCCCGGCGGCCAGCACCACATCGTCCGCGGTGAAGCCGGCGCCCTTGGTCTCGACCAGCCAGCCGCCGTCCGCCCGCGGTCGCAGGCCGGTGACGGTGGTGTCCGGGTGGATCACCGCGCCGGCCCGCTCGGCCAGGTGCAGATAGTTGAGGTCGAGCCGGTTCTTCGCGCCGAACCGGCAGCCGATCATGCAGTCGCCGCACTCCAGGCAGCCGGTGCGGTCCGGCCCGGCGCCGCCGAAATAGGGGTCCGGCACGGTCTTGCCCGGCTCGCCGAAGAACACCCCCACCGGCGTACGCCGGAACGTGCCGCCCACCCCCATGTCCTTCGCCACCTGCTCGATGACGACGTCGGACGGGGTCATCGACGGCTGCACGGTGACGCCGAGCATCCGGGTCGCCAGCTCGTAGTAGGGCTCCAGCTCGCGGGCCCAGTCGGTGATGCCGGACCACCGTGGATCGGCGAAGAACGCGGCCGGCGGCTGATAGAGCGTGTTCGCATAGACCAGCGAACCGCCGCCCACCCCGGCCGCGGACAGCACCACGATGTCCTTGAGCAGCGTGATGCGCTGAATCCCGCGCAGGCCCAGCCGGGGCGCCCAGAGGAAGTTCCGCAGATCCCACGAGGTCTTCGGCAGCGTCTCCGGGGTGAACCGGCGGCCGGCCTCGAGCACGCCGACCCGGTAGCCCTTTTCGGCCAGGCGCAGCGCGGTCACGCTCCCGCCGAACCCACTGCCCACGACCACCACGTCGTAGTGCGTCAAGCCTGCCATTCAGCCGACGTTAGGCGCTGCGAAAGCGGTGCGCCAGACAGTGGTCCCCGGCAACGCACAAACCCCTGGAGATGACCCATGGTGAGACCCGGTCAGTCGACCGGAGTGGGGAAGCTGCGGGTGCGCACGCGGGCGGCCGCGCCGGTCAGGTCGAGCAGGGCTGCGAGCGTCTCCTTGGCCGCCTGTACACGGTCGGCGCCGACTCGCTCGATGACCTGCCGTTCGGCCTCGGCCTGCTGCCGGCGCGAGGTCTCGATGACGGCCCGGCCGCGGTCGGTCAGCCGCACCGTACGGGCGCGCTGATCACCGGCCACCGTGCGGCGCTCCACGCTCTGTGCCTTTGCGCCGGGCCGGGAGGTCGCGAAGTTCTGGCACCCGGACGCCGAGCAGGTCGAGATGCCCAATCTGATGACGCCGCACGGCCGCACCCGCGATGTCGACGGCCTGGCCGCCGGCGCGGACGTCGCCGGCACCGTGGTCCGCGACCAGCGGATCGAGATCACCGACCTGTTCGAGTCGGGCGACCGGATGGCGGTCCAGCTGGTCTGGACCGCGCGCGCCGCCCGGGAGCTGGGCGACATCCCGGCCGGCACGCCGCTGGCCGCGCACATCGGCCAGTTCCTCGAGTTCCGCGACGGGCTGCTGCTGCGGCAGAGCTCGTATGACTGCTACCTGCCTATCCCGGCCTGACCGAAGGTCGGGCCGGCGTTCAGCGCGGCGGATCGGTGGCGCCGGTGAGCAGCACCTTGATGTGGGAGCCGCTCTCCGCGTCGCGGAAGGCGGCCGCCGCGTCCCGCAACGGGTGCGTCGCGGTGACGAAGTCGGCCGCCGTGACCACGCCCTCGCCCAGCAGCTTCATCGCGTCCGCGTAGTCCTCGGGCAGATAGGTGGCGCTGCCCTGGATGCGGATCTGACTGTCCTGGACGACCGGCAGCGGGATCGTCACGTCGGCGGCCGGCACGCCGATCACGATCACCGTGCCGCCCTTGTTCGCCATCCGGATCGCCTCGGTCACGGTGGATTGCTCGGCCACGCAGTCGAAGACCACGTCCGCCGATTCGCCGAGCTCCGCGCGTACCGCATCGGCGTCGGTGACCACCGCGGCGTCGGCGCCGAATCTCAGGGCCCGCTCCCGATTCGCCGCGGAGCGGGCGGTCAGCACGATCCGGCGCGCGCCTTGCGCACGCGCCACCCGCAACATCAGAAGACCGATGGTGCCGGCGCCGAGGATCGCCACGCTTTTTCCGGGTACGCCGCCGGCCAGCCGGATCGCATGCACGGGCGTGGAGAGCGGCTCGATCAGCGCGGCGGCCGGCCAGTCCAGCTCGTCCGGCACGGTGTGCAGGCGTCGGGCGTCGATGGTGAAGTACTCCGCCATGCCGCCCTGGTCGTGCGCGCACCCGAAGAACCGCAGGCGCTCGCAGATGTTCTCGCGGCCGGCCCGGCAGTTCTTGCAGTCCCAGCAGGGCAGGTCGGGCTCGACCGTGACGCGGCGGCCGATCGGCAGCGCCTCGCCACCCACCACGACACCGCTCGCCTCGTGCCCGGCCGGGTAGGGCAGCGTGATGAACGGATGCCGGCCGTGCAGCGCGTGCGTGTCCGAGCCGCAGACGCCGGCCACCGCCATCTTGACCAGCACCTCGCCCGGCCCCGGCTCGGGCACCGGCACGGTCTCCAGCGTGACCCCGGACGACGTGACGACGACGCGGCTCATCTCCATGATCCCAAACCTAAGGGAGGAAGCCCTGTCGGCGGGCGGCGACCACGGTCTCGACGCGGCCGTGCGTGCCCAGCTTGCGCATGGCGTTGCGCAGGTAGCTCTTCACCGTCTCGGACGTGACGCCCAGCCGCCGGGCCGCCTCGGCGTTGCCGCAGCCGACCGCGACCATCGCCAGCACGTCGATCTCGCGGGGGGACAGCGGGTTCGGGCCGGGCCGGCCGGTGTTCGTGGTGAGCAGCGTGCAGACGTCCTCGAGGCGCGACCGCAGGGCCGGGTCGACGATCTCGCGCGCGATGGACCGCAGGTCGGCGTGTGCCTGCCGGACGCTCTCCCACTCCGGCGCCGCGGGCGGCGAGTGCGCGGCCCGGGTCAGCGCGGCGGTCTCCAGCTCGTCCAGGCGGCGCTGCACCGCGCGGCGTACCGTCAGCTCCGCGCCCAGCCGGACCGCCACCTGGCCCATCGCGTCCATCGCCCGGGTGCCCACCGCCAGGGGTTCGCGGGTGCCCGCATAGAGCACGGCGAGCACCGTCGAACCCGCCACCACCGGCACCGCGGCGATCGCCCGCAGGCCCTCCGCGGTCACCGGGCGGTCGTATTCGTGGGTGATCCGGGGATCCGCGGCATAGTCCGCGACCCGTCCCGGCCGGGCGGTGGCCTGCACCCGGCCGCCGAGCCCGTGGCCGGCCCGCACCACCAGCCCGTGCAGCGCGGAGGTCGCCGTGCCGGCGAAGTCGCTGAGCCGCATGGCCCGCCCGGTGACCAGGCCACCGAACGCCACCGGCAGGCCGGTGACCCGCCGCAGGCGGCCGAGCGCGGCACCCAGGTCGGGGTCACTTGTTTCGACCATGCGACGAGCATGTCACGGCCCACCCCCGGATGGGGGTGGCGAGTTCCGGTGCCGGGCGCTCATGCTGCGGGGATGCTCGCGTATGCCAGTGGGATCTCGGACGTGCCGCTGCTCGGGGAGACGATCGGCGCCAACCTGGAACGGACCGTCGCGCGCTTCGGCGACCGCGAGGCGCTGGTCGACGTGGCCGCCGGCCGGCGCTGGACGTACGCCGAATTCGACGCCGACGTGAACCGGCTGGCCCACGGCCTGCGCGATCGCGGCATCGAGAAGGGCGACCGGGTCGGCATCTGGGCGCCGAACTGCGCCGAGTGGGTGCTGGTGCAATACGCGACCGCGAAGATCGGCGCGATCCTGGTCAACATCAACCCGGCCTATCGGACGCACGAGCTGGACTTCGTGCTCAGGCAGTCCGGGGTGCGGCTGCTGATCAGCGCGGTCAGCTTCAAGACCAGCGACTACCGCGGGATGATCGAGTCGGTCGGCTTCGCCGAGACCATCTTCATCGGATCCGCGGAGTGGGCTGATCTATCCGACAACTCGGACGGGCCGGTGGCCGCCACTCTGTCCTTCGACGATCCGATCAATATCCAGTACACGTCCGGCACGACCGGCTTCCCCAAGGGCGCCACGCTGTCGCACCACAACATCCTGAACAACGGCTTCTTCGTCGGTGAGCTGGTGAACTACACCGAAGAGGACCGGATCTGCATCCCGGTGCCGCTCTACCACTGCTTCGGCATGGTGATGGGCAACCTCGCGGCCACCTCGCACGGCGCCTGCATGGTGCTGCCCGCGCCGGGCTTCGACCCGGCCGCGTCGCTGCGCGCGGTGGCGAGCGAGCGCTGCACCTCGCTCTACGGCGTGCCCACCATGTTCATCGCCGAGCTCGGCCTGGCCGACTTCGCCGAGCACGACCTCTCCACGCTGCGCACCGGCATCATGGCCGGCTCGCCGTGCCCGGTCGAGGTGATGAAGCGGGTGGTCGCCGAGATGCACATGACCGAGGTGGCGATCTGCTACGGCATGACCGAGACGTCACCGGTGTCCACGATGACCCGGGCGGACGACAGCCTGGCGCGGCGCACCGAGACGGTCGGCCGGGTCATGCCGCACCTCGAGTCGAAGGTGGTCGACCCGGCCACCGGGCTGGTCGTCGAGCGCGGCGAGCCGGGTGAGCTGTGCACCCGCGGCTACTCGGTGATGCTCGGCTACTGGGAGCAGGCCGACGCCACCGCCGAGGCGATCGACGCGGCCCGCTGGATGCACACCGGCGACCTGGCCACGATGGACGCCGACGGCTATCTGAACATCGTCGGCCGGATCAAGGACCTGGTCATCCGCGGCGGCGAGAACGTCTATCCGCGCGAGGTCGAGGAGTTCCTCTACACCCACCCGGACGTCGCCGACGTGCAGGTGATCGGGGTGCCGGACGCCAAATACGGCGAGGAGCTGATGGCCTGGGTGGTGCTGCGCCCGGACGCCGCGCCGCTGACCGCCGCATCGGTCCGATCGTTCTGCGAGGGCCGGCTCGCGCACTACAAGATCCCGCGCTACGTGCACATCGTGGACGGCTTCCCGATGACCGTCACCGGAAAGGTGCGCAAGGTCGAGATGCGGGCGCAGGCCGTCGATCTGCTGTCACTGCACGATGCCGAGGCGACCCGGAACGCCTGACACCGCCTCAGCGGCCAGCCGGGCCGCGCCCAGCGCCGGATCGCCGGCCACCCGGGCCCGGTCGCCGAGCGCGGCCAGCACCCCGCGGCGCACCGGGGTGTCCGCGGTCAGCAGGCCGCCGGCCAGCACCACCGGGCCGTCGTCGCGCAGCTCGTCCAGCGTCGCGATCAGCTTCCGCACGGCCCGGCCGACGATCGTGGCGGCCGCCGGGTCGGTGGAGGCGCAGACCAGGGGAGCGAGGGCGGCGAACGCGGTCGGTGGCTGCCGGCCGGCCCAGGCCACCAGTTCGTCCGAGGTGCGCGCGCCGGCGTGGGCGAGGACCGCGGCGCCCAGGTCGCCGGGGTGCCGGGCGGCTGTCCGCACCGCTTCGAGCCCCAGCCAGACGCCGGAGCCCTCGTCGCCGAGCAGCCAGCCGAGACCGTCCGCGGTGCGCACCACCTCGAAGCCGTCGACCAGCGCGGCCACCGCACCGGTCCCGGCGATGAGCACCGACCCGCGCCGCCCGGCCGGGCCGCCGTCGCCGATCGATCCGGCCGCGAAGGCGGTGACCGCGTCGCCGACGATGCGCACCGGGCAGCGCAGGCCGATCGCCGCCCACTCGCGGTCGAAGGCCGCGCGGACCGCCGGGTTGGTCAGCGCGCTGATCCCGGCGAGGCCCACCACCGCGGCGGCCACCCGATGTCCGCCGATCGCCATCCGGGCCGCCGAACCGATCGCCTCGGCCGCGTGCACCCCGACCAGCGCCGGATTGCCCGGCCCGGCCGCGCCCCGCCCGACCACGACGCCGTCCGCGGTGGTCAGCACCGCCCGCGAGCCGGTGCCCCCGGCATCGACCCCCAGCACCATCTCCATAGAAAGTCATCATTGACTATCCGGGCTCGCGGTCGTAATTTTCATCAAACAAACTTTACTGTGAAAAGGACGCTCGCATCATGACCGGTGGAAGCGGTGGGCTGCTCGGGCGGCTGCGCATCGAGGGCCCGACCATGCCCGGCGCCTTCGCCCGGATCGCGGCGACCATCGCCGGCGACCCCGAGGGGGCCGCCAACGCGAGCATCGTCGACCTCGCCGAGCGCACCGGCACCTCGGCCGCGACGGTCACCCGCTTCAGCCGCGCGCTCGGCTTCAAGGGGTACGCGAACCTGCGCGTCGCCGTGGCCACCGAGACCGGCCGCGCCGACCAGGCCCGCTGGGAGACCGACATCAGTGGCGACATCAATCCCGGCGACTCGCTGGACAGCGTGCTTAAGGTGATCGCCACCGCGGACACCCGGGCGATCCAGGCCACCGCCGCCGGTCTGGAGATGACCGACATCGAGCGGGTCGCCGGGGCGATCGCCGCGGCCGGCCGGGTGGAGATCTTCGGGCTGGGCAGCAGCGGCACGGCCGGCCGCGAGATGGCGTTCCGGCTCGAGCGAATCCGGATCCCGGTGTGGAGCCGGTCGGACAGCCACACCGCGCTGACCAACGCCGCGCTGCTGCGCCCCGGTGACGTCGCGATCGGGCTGTCCCACTCCGGCCGCACCGGCGAGGTGATCGAGACCCTGGCCGAGGCCGCCGACCACGGTGCGCTGACCGTCGCGGTGACGTCCTATCCGCGGTCGCCGCTCGCCGAGACCGCCGACGTCGTGTTCACCACGTCGGTGCACGAGACCACGTTCCGGGTCGCCGCCCTGTCCGCGCTGCACTCGGCGCTGCTGGTGCTCGACCTGATCTACGTCGCCGTGGCCCAGCGCACCTACGAGCGCACCACCGAGGCGTTCGAGCTGACCGTGCGGGCCGTGGAGACCCACCGCCGCCACCGCTGATCTTCCCGCATCCCCTCGGAAGGAAGGACTCCATCCATGAAAATCGACAAACGTCGATCACTTGCGCTGACTGGCGTGGCTGCCCTGGTAGGCGCTGTCGTCGTGCTGCCCAACGCGTCAGCCGCGGCCGCCGACTGTGGTCAGCTGTTCGACGACTTCGCCTATTCGTCCTCGTCGGACTCGGCGCTGACCGGGCACGGCTGGGTGCCGCGCAGCTATCAGGGCGGGCCCGGGGTGGCCGGCGCGTCGTGGTCGCCGGCCAACATCACCTTCCCGACCGCGGACGGGCAGAAGGTGATGCAGCTGACCGCGTACACCGACGGGACGGCGGGCGGCACCGGGCACGCCGAGCTGTATTCGGCACAGAAGCGCTATTTCGAGGGCACCTATGCCAGCCGGGTGCGGTTCACCGACACGCCGGTGAGCGGCAACGACGGGGATCACGTCAACCAGACTTTCTTCACGATCAGCCCGCTGGCCTACGACCTCGACCCGACCTATTCCGAACTGGACGTGTCGGAGTATCTGCCGAACGGCGGGTGGGGCGAGACCGGGCCGATCAACTACCAGACCACCTGGTACACGTACCGGAACGAGCCGTGGTTCGCCGACAACGTGCACTCCGAGCAGCGCAGCAGCCTGGCCGGCTGGCACGACCTGGTGGTGCAGGTGTCCGGCGGGCACGTGAAGTACTACATCGACGGCGCGCTGGTCGGCGACCACTCCGGCAAGTACTACCCGCGCCAGACGATGACGATCAACTGGAACCAGTGGTTCATCGACCTGGCCACCCACAGCGGCGGCCGCAGCACCTATGTGCAGCAGGTCGACTGGATGCTGTTCGCCAAGAACACGGTGCTGTCGCCGGCGCAGGTGACCAGCCGCAAGGACGCGTACCGCTCGGCCGGCACCTCGTTCAACGACACGGTGAACGGCAGCGGCGACTGCTCCACGACCCCGCCGACCGACCCGCCCACCGATCCGCCGACAACTCCGCCTTCTGACCCGCCGCCGGCCACCAACTGTGACAACGCTCCGAATTGGACGATCAGCGCGATCTACACCGGCGGGCAGCTCGCCAAGCACGAGCGCAGCCGCAACGGCGACCCGAACGGGCCGCGCTCCGGCGACGGCGTGCACCTGTGGCGGGCCAAGTGGTGGACGCAGGGCTCCGAGCCCGGCTGGACCCAGCAGTGGGAGGACCTCGGCCGCTGTTAAGCCCTTAGTCGGTCACCTCGACCATCGACCCGTCGGGGCCGATGGTGAAGCTCCGGCGTCGCATTCCCTTGATCAGCTCGGCCATCCGGGCCTGCTCGTCGAGGACCTCGGGATCCAGCGGACCGCGGAAGCCGTGCAACCACACGGCTTCCGCGTCGAGGTCGTCCGGCTCGGGGCGGCCCTCGATGCGGAAACCGAGGAACTCGCGCAGCGCCGCCTCGCCCAAGTCGAGCGGTTTCTCGCCGGCCCAGAACGGCTCCTCGAACGCGAACGGTGTGCCGACATTTTCCGCCACGTCGTCCGGTGAGACGCCGAGTGACCGGATCAGCTCGCCCTTCTCCCACACCGAGAACGTGAACGTGTCCGAACCGCTGTGCATCGCGTGATGGATGACGCGACGGTCGCTGCCCGCTTCCAGCAGGTGCTCCGGCACACCGTCGGCCAGCCGGCGGTCACACACCAGGTCTACGCCCGGGAACGCGCCGGCATAGGCGACGCCGTCCGGGGGATACGTGCCTTCGTACAGGAAGATGCCATTGATCTGCTCGGCGGGCCAGCCGGGAAAAGCGTGACCGATCAACGCGGCCGTGGCCGACGGGTCGGCCTTTCCCGATGCCATCGTGGCATCGCCGCGGACCAACGCCACCAGTGCCGTTTTCGCGCCCACACGAGGAATCTAGCCGCTGAACTCTCCGGGCGGAGTGACGCCGGGCGTGGCGTGCTTGTCGCGCTCGGCGTCGCGCAGCTGCACCCGGCGGATCTTGCCGGAGATGGTCTTCGGCAGTTCGGCGAACTCCAGCCGCCGGATCCGGGCGAACGGCGACATGTGCTCGCGACAGTGCTCGAAGATCGCCTTCGCGGTGGCCTCGTCCGGCGCCCAGCCCTCGGCCAGCACCACATACGCCTTCGGCACCGCCAGCCGCAGCTCGTCCGGTGACGGCACCACCGCGGCCTCCACCACCGCCTCGTGCTCGATCAGCACACTCTCCAGCTCGAATGGCGAGATCCGGTAGTCCGACGCCTTGAACACGTCGTCGGTGCGGCCCACATAGGTGATGTAGCCGTCCGCGTCGCGGGAGCCGATGTCGCCGGTGTGGTAGTAACCGCCGGCCATCCGTTCCGCGGTCAGCTCGTCGTCGCCGTGGTAGCCGACCATCAGCCCGAGCGGCCGCGGGTCGAGCCGCAGGCAGATCTCACCCTCCTCGGCGTGCTCGCCGGTGAGCGGGTCGATCAGCGCCACCTGGTAGCCCGGCACCGGCCGGCCCATCGACCCCGGCAAGACCCGCTGCCCCGGCGAGTTGGCGATCTGCACGGTCGTCTCGGTCTGCCCGAAGCCGTCCCGGATGGTCACCCCCCACGCCTTGTTCACCTGGTCGATGACCTCCGGGTTGAGCGGCTCACCGGCGCCCACCACCAGCCGCGGCGGGGTGCGCAACGCGGCCAGGTCGGACTGGATCAGCATCCGCCACACCGTCGGTGGCGCGCAGAAGCTGGTCACGCCGCAGCGCTGCATCTCGGCCAGCAGGCGCGGGCCGTCGAACCGGGTGTAGTTGTGGATGAACACGCAGGCCTGCGCGTTCCACGGCGCGAAGACGTTGCTCCAGGCGTGCTTGGCCCAGCCCGGCGACGAGATGTTCAGGTGCACGTCGCCCGGTTCGAGGCCGATCCAGTACATCGTCGAGAGGTGCCCGGCCGGGTAGCTCGCGTGGGTGTGCTCGACGAGCTTGGGCCGGGCGGTGGTGCCGGAGGTGAAATAGAGCAGCAGGGTGTCGGAGGCCCGCGTCACGCCGTCCGGCTCGAACGTGCCGTCGCCCCGATAGGCCTCCGCGAAGTCGAGCCACCCGTCCACCGGCTCACCGACCGCGATCCGGGTGACGCCGTCCGGGAACTTCCCGGCCGCCGAGGAGGCGGCGATGACGTGCTTCGCCGCACCGCGGGCCACCCGGTCGCGGGCGTCCGCCGGGCCGAGCAGGGGAGTGGCCGGGATCAGCACGGCGCCCAGCTTGATCACCGCGAGGATGGTGTCCCAGAGCTCGACCTGATTGCCCAGCATCAGCACGATCCGGTCGCCGCGCTCGACCCCCTGGCCGCGCAGCCAGGTCGCCACCTGGTTCGACCGGTGCCGCATCTCGGCGAACGAGAACTTCCCTTCGCGCCCGTCCTCCTCGACGATCCACAGGGCCGGGGAGTCGTTCCCCTCCGCGATCACGTCGAACCAGTCCAGCGCCCAGTTGAACTCGTCGAGCACGGGCCACCCGAACTGAGCGGAGGCCTCGGCATAGTCCTCCCGATGCGCGAGCAGAAAATCGCGCGCCTGTCGAAAAGTCGCCGTTCCCGCAGACTCCTGCGCCATCTGACCTCCCGGTGCTCCTCAGGCCATCCTGCGCCTGCCGATCACTCCGCACCACCCGGTCCGGCGACAACCTGCTCGCCGACGATCCCGGCGGAGATTTCCCGCAGGAGCGTGTCCGCCACGCCGGGATCCGGATGGTCCTTGCGCAGCAGACACCAGAACTCGTGGCCGGTGCAGAGCCCGGCGCTGTCCTTTGCCCGGTGCACGCGGAATCCGGCCTGCTCGAACAGGGCGACGAGCTCACGTCTCGAATGCGACGAGCGGCGATAGACGTTGGCCAGCAGGATGCCGTCCGGCTTCAACACCCGCCGCATGGTCGAGACATGCTGCCGCGAGAGGCGAAAGTGGAATACGAACGAGCTGACGATCGCGTCCTGGCTCGCGGCGCCGATGTTCGACAGTTCCCGGTCCGCCTCGTGCCAGGAGACTTCGGGGTGGCGCAGACGATTGTGCGAGATCACCGACGGATCGATGTCGATTCCGGTATAGGTGGTCGACTCGAGCAGTTCGAGGATGGGATGAAATCCGCATCCCCACTCGAGAACCGTGCCCGGCCGAACAGTGCCGACCGCCCGGGCAAAGGCGCCGCGGACACGCCGGTTGACAGCGCTGATCGGGTGGCGCTCAAGGAGCGGCCGGCGGACCTCGTTCAGCACCTGGATCTTCTTCTGATCCAATTTCTCGCACGGGCGATCCAGATAGATCGAGTCCATGAATCGCGAGAGCCGCTTACCGTCGACGACGATCTGCCGGGGCGCGTTCTCCTCCGGCTCGGACGCCAGATAAACGCCCGACCCGCGGGTGACTTGCCGGCCGGAGCGCACGACTCCCGGGCGATCTGTGACGGGCACCGCGCCAGCGTAGTGGATGTGCACATCACGCAGGCGGCCGACACAACCAATTCGACCGGCCGCCGCGCGGAAGCCGATCTACTCGCCGGGCTGGGGCGGCCACCGTTCCTCGATCGGGCCGAGGTACCTGCTGAGAAAGTTCTCCCGCTTCAGGGAACGCAGCAGGAAGTCCATGTGGCCGCCGACCTCGCGCGCTCGGCGGCGTGAGGTGCAACCGGCCGCGAGCGACGCGCACAACGGGTCGGCGCCGTCGTAATCACCGGCAAGAACGCGTTCCGCCCACAGGATCAGGTCCGCCCAGATGGATTTCACCGGGCTCCGCTGCTCCTGCACCCGGAGGCGGTAGACCGCCGCACTGCAGTCGCTTCGCGCCCGGTCCGCAGCACCCAGCCTGGCTCGCAGCAGCGACAGATAGAAAGGAGTGACAACCGACTTGGGTTCGAGATCGGCCGCCTTTTCGTGGGATCTTGTCGATCCCGTGATGTCGCCCGCGTCCCGCTGGATGATGCCCAGGCAATTCCAGTTGTGGTGATTCCTGGGGTCCACCGCCGTCGCCTCCTGCGCATAGCGGAAGGCCTGGCTGGGATCGCTGTAGCGGAAGAGGTAGGCGAGACCGCGTTCCGGCTCGCCCGAATATGGCCCGAGCGCCTTCATCTCCTTGAACCGGTCGGGTGCCGCGACATCGTCACCGGCGTTGGTCAGGGCTCGGCCCAGTCGATAGAGGACTCTGGCGTTCTTGGGATCAAGCAGGGCGGCACGTCCCAGAAAATCCACCGACCTCAGATACTCTCCGCCGCGGTAGGCGAGCTCGCCCTGGTTGAACAGATAGGAGACCTCGACGAGCGAGTTCATCCGCCCGTCGATGCCCGCGATCTCGTCCCGCAATTGCGTCAGGAGTCCGTTGGCGTCCTGCAGAATGCGGTTCGCCTCGTCGCCGACGTCCCGCGCCGATTGGCGGATGTTCCGGAGTTCCTTCAATCCGAACACCGCGGCCAGCAACAGGAAAGCAGTGAACACCGCCAAAAGAAAACTGAAGCCGGTCAGCACGAATCCCGACCAGGAAATGATCGAGGTGGCCACTTGGCCCGGGTCGGGAGCGGGGGAGGGCGACATAACGAAGAGTATGTATGTGGTGCACGGAGAGTGCTAGGCGGCGGCGTCGGTGTGGGCTATGGCGCTCAGGGAGCGCCAGATCAGGGCGACGAAGAGGGCCGAGCCGGCGAACGCGAACCAGAACGGCGCCACCACGCCGAAGTGGGTGGCCAGGGTGCCGCCGATCGCCGAGCCGACCACCAGGCCGCCGAACACGCAGATCGTGTTCACGCTGTTCACCCGGCCCAGCAGGGCGGCCGGCACCGCGCGCTGGCGGACCGTGATCGAGGTGGTGCCCCAGATGAAGGCGTGCGCGCCGAAGACGAAGAAGATCGGCATCGCCACCCACGGCGTGGTGGTCAGCGCCAGCGCCAGGTGGGTCAGCGTTTCGATGATCAGGCCGGCGCGCATCACGTTGCCGAGGCTGACCCGGCGGGTGATCCAGCCGTACGCGCCGATGCCGAGCAGGCCGCCGGCGGCCGACACCGTGCTGACCAGGCCGAAGCCGATCGCGCCCAGGCCGAGCCGCTCGATCGAATAGATGACCAGCACCGACCAGGCGGCGCCGAAGGTGAAGTTGAAGATCAGGATGGTCAGCGAGAGCGTGCGCACGGCGGGGTGGCGGACGGTCCAGCGCAGCCCCTCGGCGATCTCCCGGCGGATGCCCGCCGGGCCGGCCGGACCGTGTGCCGGCAGCCGCATCCGGGTCAGCACCAGCACCGCCGCGGCGACCAGCGCGAACTCGGCCAGGAACGGCCAGACCACGGCGGCGGCGAAGAGCGCGGCGCCGACGGCCGGCCCGGCGAGCTGGTTCAGCGTGATGAAGCCGGCCTGCAGGCGGGCGTTGGCCAGCGCCAGATCGTCCCGGCCGATCAGCATCGGCGCCAGCGTGGACGTGGTGCCGTCGGCGAACACCTCGGCGGTGGCCAGCAGCGCGAGCGCGAGCAGCGCGGAGAAGACCGTCACCACCCCGGCGGCCAGGCCGGCCACCAGCACCACCAGCACCACGGCCCGGGCCACGTTCGCGGTGATCACGATGCGCCGCCGGTCGAGCCGGTCGGCGAGCGCGCCCGCATAGAGGCCGAAGACCAGCGGCGGCGCCCAGCGCAGCAGCGCGGCCATCGAGATCAGGAAGGGATCGTCGGTGAGCGAGGTGAGCAGCAGTGGGCCGGCCGCGGCCGCGATGCCGTCGCCGAAGTTGGTGCTCCACGAGGATGCGAGCAGACGGCGGAATCCCGGCCCGAGACGGGCCGGGACCACGACGTCGACGATCTTCCCGGCGTGTGTGGCCACGTGGGTAGACCGTACGGGATCGCTACTTGGGCGCGCCCAGGTCGTCCAGGGCCTTGACCGCGCCGCGGTGCAGCGGCACCGGGTCGGTCTTGCGTGCGGTGTCCAGGCTGATCTCCTTGGCCGCCGCGTTGGCCTGCTCGAGCTGCGGCTTGCGGTCGAAGAGGGCCTTGGTGAGCACGCACGCGACGTTCGCGTCCAGGTCGTCCTTCACCAGCAGGACATTCGGTACGACGATCGTCTTCACGTCGGCCGCCGTCTTGTATGTGGCCGCCGGGATGGTGCTGGCCTCGTACACCGGATTGATCTTTTGCATCTCGGGGAGCAGCGGCGTGATGTCGAGGAACTCCACTTGCCCGCCCGACGTGGTCAGCAGGTCGGTGACGCCGGGCGTGGGCAGGCCGCCGGACCAGAACATGGCGTCGATGTTGCCGTCCTTCATGCCGTCGACGGTCTTGGTCAGGTCGAGCTTCTGCGCGCTGATGTCCTTGGCCGGATCGAGGCCGGCCGACTTCAGGATGCGGTTGGCGATCACCTCGGTGCCGCTCTTGGGTGAGCCGGTGGAGACCCGCTTGCCCTTCATGCCGGCCACGTCGGTGATGCCGGCACCTTTGCGCACGATCACCTGTGTGTAGTTGGTGTGGATCCGGGCGATCGCGGCGACCGGCTGCTTCGCGGTGAAGCTGCCGGTGCCGTTGACCGCGTCCGCCGCCGTGTCGGCCAGCGAGAACGCCAGCCCGAAACTGCCCGCCACCAGCTGCTGGATGTTCTGCACCGAGGCACCGGTCTCGGAGGCGGTGGCCTTCACCTTGCCGCCGGTCGCACCCAGCTGTTCGGCATAGGCGTTGCCGAGTGCGAAGTAGACGCCGGTCGCGTTGCCGGTGGCGATGCCGATCCGGGTCTCGTTGGCCACCTCGCAGGTGACCTCGCCGCCGGCGTCGGTGGTGGCGGAGTCCTGCCGCCCGCCGCACGCCGCCAGCGATGCGACAAGGCACAGTGCCAGTAGTGGTAGGTGAGCCTTGTATCGGGCGCCCGGATGCACGGCTGGGCTACCACTGCGTTGCGTTCGTCTCATGGCGATTGACTCCCCGTTCTCTTGTGGATGGCCGCGAGCGCGGCGGCCAGAGCGAGAGCGATGACGCCGGCCGCGATGGTGACCGGGGCCAGATAGAGCAACAGCAATCCGGCGAGACCGCCGAGGATGCGGGCGGGCAACGGCGCGGCGCCGATCCCGAGGACCCACCCCCCGGTGGCGACGGCGAGGCCGAGCACGGCGAGCGCGGCCGCGAGGGTGGTCCACAGGATGCCCAGCAGCGGGCCGCGGGCGAGCAGGTATTCGCCCGGTTCGGTGAGCACGAACGCGATCGGCGCGAGGAACGCGGGGAGCGCGTACTTCAGCGCCTGCCACATCGTGGGCACGGTGCGGCCGCCGGTGATCGCGCTGGCCCCGACCGCGGCGAGCGCGGTGGGCGGGGTGACCTCGGAGAGCACCGAGTAGTAGAAGACGAACATCGCCGCCGCGGCCGGGCTGACCCCGAGACCGAGCAGCGCCGGGCCGATGATCACCCAGCCGATGATGAAGCTGGCGGTGACCGGCACCGCCAGGCCGAGGATGGCCAGCGCGATCGCGGCCAGCACCACGGTCAGCGCGAGCACCGCGGTCGGGTTGTCGGTGACCGCCTTGGCGCCACTGACCAGCAGGCTGGCGAGCTGGGCGCCGAGACCGGTCTTGGTGGTGGTGGCGGTGATGATGCCGGCCGCGGCGCACACCGCGGCGACCGGCAGCACGCCGCGCACGCCCACGGACAGTGCCGTGAACAGCCGCCGCGGGGTGAGCCAGGAGCGCCGGTCCAGGAAGGACAGCGCGGCGGCGAGGATGGTCGCATAGACCACCGCGCGGGTGGCGCTGATGCCGACCGCGAGCAGCAGCACGATCAGCACGAGCGACGAGAAGTGGTAGCCGAAGCGCAGCAGCAGCCGCCACGCCGAGGTCTGCGGCACGTCGAGAGCCTTGACCCCGAAGCGCCGGACGTCGATCTCCACCGCCAGCAGGATGCCCAGGTAGTAGAGGACGGTCGGGATCATCGCCCAGCCGAGCACGGTCAGATAGGACACGTCCAGGTATTCCGCCACGATGAACGCGGCGGCGCCGAGCGTGGGCGGCGAGAGGATCGCGCCGACGCCGGCCGCGGCCAGCATGCCGCCGGCCTGCTCGGGCGGGTAGCCGGCCCGCTTCAGCATCGGCCAGGTCACCGCGCCGACGCTGACCGCGGTCGCCGTGCCGGATCCGGAGACCGTGCCGAGCAGGAAACCGGCGGCGACCGCGGTGCGCCCGGCCGCGCTGCGCGACTTGCGGAAGGCGGCGACCGACAGGTCGACGAAGAAGCGGCTCGCGCCGGAGAGGTCGAGCACGGCGCCATAGATGGTGAACAGCACGATGTACGTGGCCGCGACGTCCAGCGGAGTGCCGTAGAACCCGCTGCCCGAGTTGAACAGCGCGTCGATGATCTGCCCGAAGTCGAGCCCCACGTGCGCGATCGGCCAGCTCTGCGGCAGCAGCCCGCCGTAGTAGCCATATGCCAGGAAGAGCAGGCACACCACCGGCAGCGCCCAGCCGGTGGTGCGGCGGCACGCCTCGACGGTGAGCACCAGCAGCAACGCGCCGGCGATCACGTCCGGGCTGTCCAGCAGGCCCTGACGGTTGAGGAAGGCGTCGTACCCGCCGTCGAAGGGGTTGATCGGATAGAGGCAGACGAGCAGGGTGAGCGCGGCGAGCACCCAGTCCAGAACGGTCGGGCGGTCCCGGCGGCCGAAGCCCGGGTGGTAGCACAGGAAGACCAGCGGGAGGGTGCCCGCCAGGAAGATGATCAGATAGAACTGGCTGCCCTGCGCGAGCGGCCGGAACACCTGCCACAGCACCAGGATCGCGACCAGGAAGGCGACGATCGCGACGCCCAGTCCGATCCGGCCGGTGAGCTCCCGGGCGGGCCTCTCCTCATCGTCGTAATGGACGGCGGCCGGGTCCTCGGACGAGCCGGTAAGCGGGTCCGCCGGCTCCTTCAGAGATCGACTGTCACCCATGCCCGGACATTACCGCAGACCTATCCGTCCAGGAACTTCAAAACCGCCAGGACGCGGCGGTGGTCGGTGTCCGTCGGCGGCAGGTCGAGCTTGGCGAAGATGCTGCTCACGTACTTCTCGACGGCGCTGTGGCTGACCCGCAGGGCGTCCACGATGCCGGCATTGGACCGGCCCTCGGCCATCAGCCGCAGGACCTCCTGCTCGCGCGGGGTGAGCCGGTCGCGCGGGTCGTCGCGGCGGCGGACCAGCAGCTGCGCGACCACCTCCGGATCCAGTGCGGTGCCGCCGGCGGCCACCCGGCGCAGCGCGTCGAGAAAGTCGCGCACCTGCGCAACGCGGTCCTTCAGCAGGTAGCCGACCGCGTTCGTCGAGGTGCCCAGCAGGTCGGTGGCGTAGCGCTCCTCGACGTACTGGGAGAGCACGCAGACGGCGACCGACGGGTGCAGTTTGCGGATGACCAGGGCGGCCTGGATGCCCTCGTCGGTGTGCGTCGGCGGCATCCGGACGTCGATCACCGCCAGGTCGGGCTGGTGCTCGTCGACCGCGTTGAGCAGCTCGTTGCCGTCCCCGACCGCGGCCACCACCTCGAAGCCGCCGTCGTTGAGGAGCCTGGTCAGGCCGGCGCGCAGCAGCACCGAGTCCTCGGCGAGCACTACCCGCATGGGAGCTCCACGATCAGTCCGGTCGGCCCGCCCTCGGGGCTGGTCAGGGTCAGCTTGCCGTCCGCCGCGGCGGCGCGCTGTGCCAGGCCGCTGAGTCCACTGCCCGGCGCCACGGTCGCGCCGCCCTTGCCGTCGTCGGTCACCTCGATGCGCAGCGTGTCGTCCTGCCGGGTGACGACCACCTCCGCGGCGGTCGCGGACGCGTGCTTGGCGACGTTGGTGAGCGCCTCGGAGACCGTGAAGTAGGCGATCGCCTCGATGGCGGCCGGACAGCGGGGCTCGACGTGCACGCGCACCCGTACCGGAAGGGGAGCCCGCGCCGCGATCCCGGAGAGCGCCGCATCCAGCCCGCGGTCGTCGAGGACCGCGGGATGCAGCCCGCGCACGAACTCGCGCAGCTCGGTCAGCGCGGCCACCGCCTCGTCGTGCGCCATCTCGATCGCCTCGCGCTCCGGCGACGGCGGCAGCGCCGAGCGCGCCATGCCCAGGTTCATCGCCATGGACACCAGCCGCTGCTGCACCCCGTCGTGCAGGTCGCGCTCGATCCGCCGGCGTTCGGCGTCGGTCGCCGAGATGATCTCGTCGCGGCTGCGGGACAGCGTCGCGACCCGCTCGGCCAGCCGCTCGGCCCGGTTGGGCCCGAGGAGCACGCGGCCCACGACGGCGTCCAGCTCGGCGACGCGCCCACCGGTCCGCGGCGCCACGACCAGGATGCTTCCGGGTACGTCCACAGCGACCGCATACAGATGGAACGCGACCTGCCGCCAGGTGCTGCCGGTGCGCCACGGGTCGATCAGCCGCCACAGCCCGCCACGCCGTGGCCGCGCCGGGGTGGGCACGTCGACGCCGATCTTGCGCAGGCGCATCCGCTGCCGGTCGGCGAACCGGCGGATCGCCCAGAGCAACACGATCGGGCCGAGCGGCACGGCCAGCGCATAGATCCAGGCCAGGATCGGCGCGCCGGTCGGACCCTCGGCCAGGCTCCAGATCGCGGCGCCCCAGAGCAGCACGATGAAGAAGAAGGTGAGTCCGGTGGCGACGGCGAGGAGGCCGCCGTGCGCAAGGTGCATGGCGACGCGTGACTTCGTCGGTGTGGTCATGCTCTCCACGGTCGGCCCCGCACAGCTCAGAGAGTATCCGGCGGGCTCCCGCGCGGGGGTGCGGAAAACCCCACCCCCGGCGGCGCGCGCACCCCACTGTCCTTTCCGCCGCGCTCCGGAAACGTGGAGCACATGATCGAAGCGAAGGGCCTCACCAGACGCTACGGCGACAAGATCGCCGTCCAGGACCTGACATTCACGGTACGGCCGGGAGCGGTCACCGGATTCCTCGGCCCGAACGGCGCCGGCAAGTCCACCACGATGCGCCTGGCGCTCGGGCTGGACACCCCGACCGCCGGGACCATCACGGTGCACGGCGTGCCCTATCGGCAGCACCGGCGGCCGCTGATCGAGGTGGGCGCGCTGCTCGACGCGCGGGCCGTCCACCCCG
This sequence comes from Actinoplanes sp. NPDC051388, assembly GCF_055586225.1. Taxonomy (NCBI): domain Bacteria; kingdom Bacillati; phylum Actinomycetota; class Actinomycetes; order Micromonosporales; family Micromonosporaceae; genus Actinoplanes; species Actinoplanes sp. NPDC051388. The sequence goes on from NZ_JBVJIP010000001.1 coordinate 753,866, forward strand.
GCCGCAGCGCCTATCACCACCTGCTCGCCCTGGCCCAGACCAACGGCCTGCCGCGGAGCCGGGTGCACGACGTGATCCAGGCGGCCGGGCTGGAGAAGGTGATGCGACAGCCGGCCGGCCGGTTCTCGCTCGGCATGGAACAGCGCCTCGGCCTGGCCACCGCGCTGCTCGGCGATCCGCGTACGGTGCTGCTCGACGAGCCGCTCAACGGGCTCGACACCGAGGGCATCCGGTGGATCCGCGCGCTGCTGCGGGAGCTGGCCGCCGACGGGCGCACGGTGTTCGTCTCCTCCCACCTGATGTCCGAGATGGCGCTGACCGCCGAACACCTGCTGGTGATCTCCGGCGGGCGGATCGTCGCGGACGGCTCGCTGGCGTCGGTGACCGCCGGGCACGCCTCGCTGGAGGACGCGTTCCTGCACCTGGTGACGCGATGAGCGTCGTGCGCGCGGAGTTCACCAAGTTCCGCTCGGTGCCGTCCACCTACTACGCGCTGGCCTGTGCCGCCGCGCTGACCGTGGGGCTGGGCTTCCTCTACTCGATGGTGCGGGTGACCCGGCCGCCGGCGGATCCGTCCGGGTTCGACGCGACCGCCGTCAGCCTGGCCGGCGTGCAGCTGGCGCAGATCGCGGTGGGGGTGCTGGGCGCGCTGCTGATCACCGGCGAATATCGGACCGGGCTGATCCGCACCACGTTCACGGCGGTGCCGCGGCGTACCCCCGTGCTTGTCGGCAAGGCCGTGGTGGTCGCGGGCGCGACCTTCGCGCTGAGCCTGCCGGGGTCGTTCGCGGCGTTCGTCCTCGGGCAGCGGGTGCTGTCGCGGGAGGCGCTGGACGTGCCGCTGAGCGATCCGGGCGTGCTGCGGGCGGTGGTCGGCGGGGCGCTGATGCTGACCATGGTCTCGCTGCTCGGGCTCGGCCTGGGCGCCCTGCTGCGGAACAGCACGGCGGCCGTGGCGGTGCTGCTCGGGTTGCTGTTCGGCCCGCAGATCGTGTCCGGCTTCCTGCCGCCGTCGCTGTCCGACCGCATCTACCCCTACCTGCCGGAACCGGCCGCCGCGGCGATCACCACGGTCGGCCACGACGCGGCGTCTCTCACCCCCTGGACCGGCTTCGCGGTCTTCTCCCTCTATGTCGTGGTCGCGCTGGCGGCCGGCACTCTGGTTGTGAGGTACCGATGAACTCCCTGTCGAAAGTCCTGATCGGTGCGCTGACCGTCGGCCTGTGCCTGACGGCCCCGCCCGCCCAGGCCGCGGTCTCGCCGGCGCCGATCTCCTGGCACGGCTGCGCGCTCGGGCCGGACGACGAGGAAGGCCGGGCGCTCGACGAGGCCGGTGTGGACTGTGCCGACGTGACCGTGCCGCTGGACCATTCGCGGCCGGGCGGGCGGACCATCACCGTGGCGATCGCGCGCAGCAAGGCGCCGGACGCCGGACACCGCGTCGGCGCGATGATCCTAAACCTGGGCGGCCCGGCCAGCCCCGTGCTCGGCGTCGTGCCGGACGCCCGCGCCGCGATGGGCGAGGCCGCGGCGCGCTTCGACCTGATCGGCATGGACCCGCGCTTCGCCGGGCGCAGCACGCCGATCGACTGCGGCTGGCCGCAGAGCTGGCTGCCGCGCTCGGCCGGCGTCTCCAGCTTCGCCCGGATCAGCGCGCTGAGCCGCGACCTGGCGAGCCGTTGCAAAGATCAACGCCTCCGGTACGCCTCCAGCGCGAACATCGCCCGCGACATGGACACGATCCGCGCCGGCCTGGGCGACGAGAAGCTCTCCTACCTGGGCTATTCCTATGGCACCTATCTGGGCGCGGTCTACACCCAGCTCTTCCCCACCCGAGCCGACCGCATCGTGCTGGACAGCGCCGTCGATCCCTCGACCCCCGGCACACTCCTGCTCCGTGGCACCGCCCCATTCCGCCAGGCGATGCTCGGCGAATGGGCCACCCGCGCCGCCGCGCTCGACGCCGAATATCACCTCGGCTCAACCAGAGCCGCGGTGCTGGCCACAGTCGAACGCGTCTACGCGGCCTCAGCCCGCAAACCGCTGCGGGTGGGCGACTTCGCGCTGGACGACACCGTGCTGCCACCGATCATCGCCCGGCTGCTCAGCGACGACACCGACGACCGGGCGCTGGCCGAGACCATGGTCCAGCTGGCCGCCGCGGCGCGTGGCGAACCGGCCACCCCGACCGACGCCATCGCCGAGGTGGTCGCCAGCGCCCTGACCGGCGCCGAGTCACCGCTGCATTCGGCACAGACCGCGATCATGTGTGCGGACGCGACCGTCCCGCGCGACCCGTCCTGGTATCGCCGCGACATCGAAGCCCATCGCGCCGCATCGCCCATCTTCGAACCGATGTCCCGCACCATCACGCCGTGCGCCTTCGCCCCGCCACCGCTGACGCCGCGGGTCCGGATCGACAACCGCGTGCCGGCCCTGGTGGTCCAGGCCGAGAAGGACATCAACTCCCAGCTGCCCGCCGCCAAGTCGATGCACCGTGCCCTCGAGGCCTCCCGCATGATCACCCTGGCCGGCGCCCGAACCCACGGCGTCTACGTATACCGGGCGAACGAGTGCGTGGACGACGCGGTGAACGCCTACCTCCGGTCCGGCACCCTGCCGCCGGCGGACAGCACCTGCGCCTCGTAGCACGGCCGACGACCTGCCGCCCCGGACCGCCGTGGTCCGGGGCGGCCCCTTTGCTCTGCACACATATGCGCAACACCTTCCGGGCGCTGGTTCCCGCGGTCTCCCGCGGTGGTCTCCCGTTGTTCCGGTGGTGTGGCAGCGTGCGCGATGGGCCGCGCCGGCCTCAGTTGTCGGCGCGAGCGAGGGTGTACCAGTGCGCTTCGCCGGTGGAGTGGGTGCGGGTGAAGCCCGCCTTCTCCAGCACGCGGTGGGAGGCGACGTTGTCCTGCAGCGGGTCGGCCGTGAGTGTGCTGACCTCGGGCCGAGCGAAGGCGTAAGCCACCACCGCGCGCAGTGCCTCCGTCGCATAGCCGTGGCCGCGCGCGGGCGCCACCAGGCCGTAGCCGAGCATCACGGTCCCGGTGTCATCCGGCGGCCCGAAAAACCCGATCGTGCCCACCGCCAGGTCCGTGCCCTTGTCCACGATCACCCATGAGCCGAAGACCGGGTCGGGATGCCGCGCGCACATGGTCGCCGCGTCCTGATCGTCTTCCCTGGGGAACTCCGGATGCCACGAACGGCCGTCCCGGTCGCCGGCCACGATGGCTTTCGCCGTCCCGGGGTCGAGGTCTGTCAGACGCAGTCGTGCCGTTTCCATCACGGCGGCAGACTAGTGCCGACGCCGTTCCCGGCAAGTCGCCAGCCGGACAGTCCATCCCGTCCTGGTGCCTGGTCGTTGTCGGAGAGCCGGCAGCCAGGTTCGCCGACCGCCGTCTCCAGCCGTCCGACAGCGATTCGATCAGGGCCGCCCCCACACGACCGTTGCCATCACTCCCGGTCTGGAGCGCTTCATGGCCGAGCGGGCCGGCGCGCGCACCGTCGAGGTGAACTCGTCGCATGCGGTGATGGTCAGCCACCCGGCGGAATGATCGAGCGGGACACCTACTCGATCCGCCAACTTTGCTGTCGGCCGGCGAGATGACCGAGACCCGCACCGATGTTCGGCGAAATGATCGTCGGCGCCGGCGCCGACGCAGGTTTCGGTACTCGGGCGCGTCACGGAATAGCTGACGGAAAAGCATTGCGGAATGCGGTGCGGAGGCATTATCGTTTCCGTCAGTCGCACCGGCACGGTGTGGCGCAGACGTGAGACTGAGCTAAGGAGTTCGAGATGATTCGGCAGGCCGCCACCAGCGCGCGACGGCTATCGCCGCGTCGTGGGGCCGAGCTTTATCTGCTCGACTCCGGCGACGCCTATGGAGAGCTCCTGGGTCAGCTTCTGGGGACCAGGGTGGTGGGCCGACTGCACGGGTGAGACCCGCGGTCGAGCCGCCGCCCACCCTCTCCGGGTCGGGCGGCTTTTTGTTGTCCCGGCGGTCCTGAGCTGCGACTTTCTTCGCATCACCAGTGCGGGGACGGGCCGCGGCGCCGACGGATCGGCCGCTACTGCTGCAGATCCAACGCGGGTCTCTGTGGGTCCGGCGCGAGGGCCGCTGCCGGTCCGGATCGGCGGTCTTCAGGGATCCGGGCAAAGCCGACCGGGATGAGGTTGTCCGGCGAAGGGATCGGCCGGCTCACACTTCTCCGAGGCGGGCGGAAGTGCCTGGCCTCGCACGAGCAGAAACGAGCCTACGCCTTTCCCGGTCCCCTTTTCCCGGGTGACAATGGTGCGCGGAAATGGAGACCAAACCGCATTCTGCGATTCTGGTGGACTCGGCGGACATGCCGGCCTTCCAAGCCGGAGAAGTGGGTTCGATGCCCACGGGTCGCTCGGGGTGCGGGGACGAGGGGTGACGGCCGGGCCGGGCCGGCCGCGGCGGAACGCACGCCGGGGCTCGCTGGAGGGGACTACTTGCGCTACCCCGCCAACGGCACGGAACGCCGCACTTCGTCCCCGCACAACACGGGCCCTCGTAGCCCAACTGGCAGAGGCACGGCGTCGAGGGCGCCGGTGGTGCGCGTTCGAATCGCGCCGAGGGCACGACCTTCCCGGCAGGGGAGGACAACTGGACAGGCCCGGGTAGCCCAACTGGCAGGAGGCACGCCGTTCAGGTCGGCGACAGTGCGCGTTCGAATCGCGCTCCGGGTACGCAGCAGAGGGCTCGTAGCTCATCAGGGAGAGCGTCCGCCTTGCAAGCGGAAGGTGGCCGGTTCGAGTCCGGTCGGGTCCACGCAGGGTGGAGCAGTTCGGAGTGCTCACGGGTTTCATAAGTCCGAGGTCGCGGGTTCAAATCCCGCCCCTGCAACGGATCCGTGCCCGCCGTCCAGCGAGACGGCGGCACGCCGAGCGGGTGCGCCGACGCGGGAGGGTCGGGATCGGCTGTAAACCGGTTGCTTCGCGCCTAGGGGGTTCGAATCCCTCCACCCGCACCATTGTGGCCGGACCGCTAAGCTGTCGGCACGCCGTCAGCCGGGAGGGAGGTCAGAACAATGTCCGATGTTCTGCGCCCCGGCCGCGTTCTGGCGTAACAGCGGCACTGAGTCCTCGGGGCGTTCGTCGCCCGGAGGTTTCGCCATGTCTGATCTTGTTGTGCGCCCGCTCGTCGCCGGCGAGGAAGCCCTCTTCGAATCCATGCCTGACCCGCTCCCGGATGTGCGCCGCATGCCCTACGCCGCCGGAATCGCCGGTGGTGGCTATCGGCCCGAGCACACCTGGGTCGCCATCCTCGACGGTCTCGTCGTCGGGCGCGCGGCCTGGCTGCTGCCGCCCGGCGCGGTCGGTGAGCCGTGGCTGGAGCACTTCGACCTGGTCGCCGAGCCGTGGGTCGGCGCCGAGCTGCTGACCGCCGCGCACGAGGCGCTCGGTGGACCGAAGACCTACTACGCCGCGATGCCCGCGCATTGGCGGCGGCGGCCCGACGTCCGGGCCGTGGTGACCGCGCCGATGGCGGCCGCGCGGCTGGCCGGGCTCGTCGAGCGTGGCGAGCGGCTGCGCTGCTCGTGGACCGGGACCCCGCTGCCGCACGGGTCGGGGCGATACACCTTCCGGCCGGCCGCCGATCTCGCCGAGATCGAGGAGATGGTGGCGCGGATCGCCGAGCCCGAGGTGCTGACCGGGCGGGAGATCGCGCTCGTGGTGGGCGGCGTCGACCTGGCCGCCGAGCCGCTCGCCTGGCTGCACAGCAAGCCGGCGGAGTGGGTGGTGGCGCTCGACCACGGCGTTCCGGTGGGGGTGGCGGGCACGGCGGTGCAGGCGTGCTTTCCGCTGCTGGTCTATCTGGGCGTGCTGGACGAAACCGCCCGGCCTGAGCTGATCGCGGCCGCGGTGCGGGTCTTCGAGGACGTGCCGGAGGTGACGGCGGACGTCGACGCGCACCGGGTGGCCGCGGTGAGTGATCTGGAACGCACCGGGTTCCGGCAAATCCGGTCAAGGGTCGAGTTCACGCCCGCCGACGGGGTAGACCTGAAGTCATGAAGGCCATCATCTACAGCGAGACCGGTGACCCGTCCGTCCTCCGCCTCGTCGACCGCGACGTTCCCGAGCCCGGCCCCGGCGAGGTCCGCGTCCGGATCGCCGTCTCCGGCGTCAACCCGACCGACTGGAAGAACCGATCGGGGTCGTCCGTCCCGATGGCCTTCCCCGAGATCACCCCTCATCACGACGGCGCCGGCGTGGTCGACGCGGTCGGGTCCGGGGTCACCGGGCTCGCGCCCGGTGACCGGGTGTGGACCTACATGGCGCAGCTCAACCGGCCGGGCGGCACGGCGCAGGAGCTCGCCGTGCTGCCCGCGCAGGCGGTCGTGCCGTTGCCGGACGCGGCGTCGTTCGACCTCGGCGCCTCGCTCGGGGTGCCGGCGATCACCGCGCATCGGGCGCTCACCGTCTCCGAGAGCGGCCCGCGCCGGCTCGCCCCGAAGGCGCTGGACGGGTTGACCGTGCTGGTCGCCGGTGGCGCGGGCGCGGTCGGGCACGCGGCGATCCAGCTCGCCCGGTGGGCCGGCGCCACGGTGCTCACCACGATCAGCGGCCCGGCGAAGGCCGCGCTGGCCACCGCGGCCGGCGCGCACCACGTGGTGAACTACCGCGAGGGCGACCCGGCCGCCGAGATCCGAAGGGCCGCGCCGGACGGGGTGGACATCGTGGTCGAGGTCGCGGCATCGCGGAACATCGAGCTGGACCTGAAAGTGATCAAGAACCACGGGACGATCGCGATCTACGCCGACGACGGCGGCGCCGGCCTCGAGCTGAACGTGCGGCAGAACATGATGCTGAACACCCGCTACCAGTTCCTGGTGCTCTACACGGTGGGTCCCGAGGCGCTGGCGGTGGCGGCCGAGGACATCACCGCGGCCGTGCGGGACGGCGCTCTGCCGGTCGGCGAGGAGCACGGGCTGCCGCTGCTGCGCTTCCCGCTGGCGGAGGCCGCCGAGGCGCACCGCGCGGTGGAGAACGCCGCGGTGGGCAAGGTGCTGGTCGAGGTCGCCGACCTCTAGACGGGCTTGCGCGCGATGCCGGAGTAACCCAGATCGAGCAGCTGGGGATCCATGTCGGCGGGCGGCGCCGGGTGCGGCCAGACATTGACCAGACCCGGCGCCTCCAGCTCCCAGTCGCCGAAGAACGCCGCGATGTCCTCTTTGCCGCGGGGGGTGAACGGCTGGTTCGCCCGCTCATAGATGGCCGCGATGCGGGCCATGTAGTCCGGGCGTTTGTCGTTCGCCGCGTGCCTGATGGACAGCAGGCTGCCCGGGGCGACCGCGTCCCGATAGGCCGCCACCGCGTCCTGCGGCCGGTCGCGGTCGGGCACGAGGTGCAGCAGGTACATCATCAGGATGCCGACCGGCTGGTCGAGGTCGATCAGCTTGCGCAGGTCGGTGTCGTCGAGCAGCGCCGCCGGGCCGACCAGGTCGCCGTGGATCATCGCGGTCCGCGGCGACGACAGCAGCGCCCGGCCGTGGGTGACCACCACCAGGTGCTCGACGGCCCGCAAGAGCATAGAAGGTGCAGATCATGTGGTGACGTTGAGCCAGCCGCCATCGATGTAATAGGTGGATCCGACCATGTATGAGGCCCGCGGCGAGCAGAGGAAGACGAACAGGTTGGCGATCTCCTCGGGTTCGGCGAACCGCCCGATCGGCGCGTTGTCGTCGGCGATCTGCTGCAGATGGTCCTCCCAGGACCGGTCGGTGCCCGCGGTGAGCAGCTTCGCGGTCTTCTCCCAGTCCGGCGTGCGCACCAGCCCCGGGTTCACCGCGTTGACCCGGATGCCGTCCCCGATGAGCTCGTTGGCCAGGCATTTCGAGAACATCACCAGCGCGGCCTTGGTCACGTTGTAGATCGGCTCGTAACCGAGTGGCTGCGTCGCGCAGATCGACGCGTTGTGCAGGATCACCCCGCCGCCGCGGGACTTCATCCCCGGTGCGAGGGCGCGGGCCAGGCGGACCGCGGCCATCACATGCAATTCCCAGTACGCCTGCCAGCGCGCGTCCGGGGCCTCGAGGATGGTCTCCTCGCTGCCGGTGCCGGCGTTGTTGATCAGGATGTCCGCGCCGCCCATCCCGGAGACGGCCGCGATGAGCCGATCGGTGCCCTCGGTGGTGGCGACGTCGGCGGCCACCGCGGTGGCGCGTACCCCGAAATCGGTTTTGATCCGGGTGGTCACCTCGGCGAGCCGATCGGCGTCACGGGCGCAGAGGACCACGTGCGCGCCCTCGGCGGCCAGACCGCGGGCGATCGCCAGGCCGATGCCGACGGTGCCCCCGGTGACCACCGCCACCTTGTCGTTGAGCTGCAGATCCATCACTTTCTCCCAACCGGTCGGAGATCATCACCCAGACAGTCGCGCGGAAAACAGGGGTGATAGCACCACCATGCCGAGGGGGACTGCACTCCTGACGCCGGCTCGCCTGCCCGGAATGCTTGCATGGCATGACGACGATGACGGCGAAAACCGCCGCCGGAAGTGACTTCGCGGAACTCAACCGCCGGATCAAGGCGGCCGGGTTGCTGAATCGGCGGCCGTTCTACTACGTGGTGCGGCTCTCTCTGGTGGCGCTCCTGGTGGGCGGCGTGTGGACGGCGTTCTTCCTGGTCGGTGATTCGTGGTGGACGCTGCTCGTGGCGGTCGCGATGGGCGTCACGTTCGCGCAGCTCGCGCTGGTCGCCCACGACCTCGCGCACCGGCAGGTGTTCCGCACGGCGAAGGCGAGCGGCCGGGCCGGGATGATCGCCGGCAACCTCGGCATCGGCATGAGCTACGGCTACTGGCAGAACAAGCACACCAAGCACCACGCCAACCCGAACCACGACGACCTCGACCCGGACGTCGGCCCCGGCGCGCTGGTCTGGGACCTGGAGTCCGCGGGTGAACGCCGCGGCATCGGCGCCTGGATGACCCGGCACCAGGCGTGGCTGTTCTTCCCGCTGCTCACCCTGCTCGGCATCAGCCTGCGCAAGGACAGCGTCGCGGCGCTGCGCCAGGACTACGTCAAGCAGCGCTGGCTCGAGGCCCTCACGCTCGGCATCCACTTCGTGGGCTACCTGACCGCGCTGGTGCTGGTGCTCAGCCCGCTGCAGGCGCTGGCCTTCTTCGCGATCCACCAGGCCGTGTTCGGCGTCTATCTGGGCATGACGTTCGCGCCCAACCACAAGGGCATGCCGCACCCGACCGGCGACGAGGACTTCCTGCGCAAGCAGGTGCTGACCTCGCGCAACGTGCGCGGCGGCCGGGCCATGGACGTGGCGCTCGGCGGGCTCAACTGGCAGATCGAGCACCACCTCTTCCCGGCCATGCCGTCGCCGAACCTGCGGCACGCGCAGCCGATCGTGCAGGGCTACTGCGCCGAGATCGGGGTCGACTACGAGATCACCGGGCTGATCGACTCGTACCGGCAGGCGCTGGTGCACCTGCACGAGATCGGCGAGCCGCTGCGTAACCGTTCCTGACGAAGGAGGGCGTTCGCAGCGCGGAAGGGTCAGAATCGGGGGGTGGAGATGGTGACCGACGAGCAGCTGGGGGAGTGGACGCGCCGCGGGCTCCGGGCCGTCGCGGGCGGCGTGCTGTCCATCGCGCTCGCGGTCATCAACTTTCCACTCTTCGTGTTGTGGGTGCTGGCCCTGGTGCTCAGCATGATTCCCGGCTTCGGCCTGGTCTTGCTGCCGCTGATGACCAGCGTGGTGCGGGCCCGGGCCGATCTGGAGCGGCGCCGGGCCGCCCGCTCCGGCGTCTTCATCGCCCGGCCCTATGCGCCGCGGCCGACCAAGGGCACCGGGGTCGGCTGGCGGCGCTATATGTGGATCATCCGGGACCCGGCGACTTGGCGGGACTTCGCCTGGCTGCTGCCGGGCGCGCTCGTCGGGCTGGCCCTCGGCATCCTCTCACTGGCTCTGCCGCTCTACGGCCTCGAGGGCGTGACCCTGACCCCGCTCTGGATCTGGCTGGGCACCGGGACATATGGATATGCGGCGATCTGGCCGATCAACTCCCTCGGCGACGGCTTCCTGTCCCTTCCGCAGGGCGCGGTGATCCTCGCCCTGGGCCTGCTCGCGGCGCCCTGGTTCCGCTGGCTGGACGCCAAGTTCGCGAAGATCCTGCTGGCACCGACCCAGGCCGCCGAGCTGCGTCTGCGGGTCGCCGAGCTGACCGAGACCCGGGCCGACACGGTGGACGCGCAGGCCGCCGAGCTCCGCCGGATCGAGCGTGATCTGCACGACGGCGCCCAGGCCCGGCTGGTCTCGCTGGGCATGACCATCGGGCTGGCCGAGGAGCTGGTCGACCGCGACCCGGCGGCGGCCCGCAAGCTGCTCGCCGAGGCCCGCGAGTCCAGTGGGATCGCGCTGGTCGAGCTGCGGCACCTGGTGCGCGGCATCCACCCGCCGGTGCTCGCCGAACGTGGGCTGGACGGTGCGGTCCGGGCGCTGGCGCTGAGCCTGCCGGTGCCCACCTCGGTCGACGGCGGGGTGCCCGGGCGGCCGGAGACACCGGTCGAGTCGGCGGCCTATTTCGCGGTGGCCGAGGCGCTCAGCAACGTGGCCAAGCACAGCGGCGCGACCGGCGCCTGGGTGAGCCTGCGGCACGAGGACCACACCCTGTTCCTGATGGTCGGCGACGACGGGCGCGGCGGCGCCGACCCGTCGGCCGGCACCGGTCTGCGCGGCATCGAGCGCCGCCTCGCAGCTTTCGATGGCACGATGACGCTGTCCAGCCCGCCGGGCGGGCCGACCGTCGTGACCATGGAGCTGCCGTGCGCGTTGTCATCGCCGAAGACCTCGCCCTCCTCCGGGATGGCCTGACCCGGATCCTGGAGGCGTTCGACTTCGAGGTGGTGGAGGCGGTCGACAACGGTCCCGCCCTGCTGCCCGCGCTGGTCAAGCACCGCCCGGACGTCGCCGTGGTGGACGTGCGGCTGCCGCCGACGTTCACCGACGAGGGTCTGCAGGCGGCGATCCAGGCCCGCACCGAAGTGCCCGGCCTGCCCGTTCTGGTGCTGTCCCAGCACGTCGAGCCGCTCTATGCGCGCGAGCTGCTGAGCGACCGAACCGGCGGCGTGGGCTACCTGCTCAAGGACCGGGTGTCCAACGTCACGCAATTCGTGGACGCGGTGCGCCGGGTGGCGAACGGCGGCACCGCGATGGACCCCGAGGTGGTGTCGCAGCTGCTGGCCCGGCGCGAGCCGCTGGCCGTGCTGACCGCCCGCGAGCGCGAGGTGCTCGGCGAGATGGCCGAGGGCCGCTCCAACGCGGCCATCGCGGCCAAGCTCTTCGTCACCGAGAAGGCGGTCAGCAAGCACATCAACAACATCTTCACGAAGCTCGGCATGGCGCCGTCCGACGACGACAACCGCCGGGTGCTGGCCGTGCTGACCTATCTCAACGGCTGAGCTTCAGCTTCGCGATCCGGCCGCCGGACCCCGACGCCCAGCAGGAGAGATCCGGCGCGCACAGCACGGCGTCGAAGGTGCCGGTGTCGAAACGGCGCCAGGTGCGGCCGCCGTCGTAGGAATAGTCGCTGCCGCTCGGGCCCACCGCCAGCGCGAACGGGCTCGGGCCGACCCAGGTCGCGCCGGAGCGGTACTCGCCCGGCGCGGTCGTGGCCAGCTGCCAGGTGCGGCCGCCGTCGCGCGTGGTGGCCGCCGCGTTCGGCGAGGCGGTCGGGGTCTCCAGGTCGCCGCCGACCGCGATGCCGTGCCACGGGTCGCTGAAGGCCAGGCTGAAGATGCCGCCCGACGGGCCGGCCGGCATCGGGTTGTCGGTCACGCTCCAGGTGCGGCCGCCGTTCCGAGTGGAGAAGACCCGCGAACGCTCGCCGCCGCCGGTCGCGAACCACGCGTGGCCGCCGTTCAGCCGGTCCGCGGTGACCAGGCAGGTGCCGCTGGCCGCGAACGCGAACTCGCCGGTCAGCGCGGCCGGCATGCCCGCGTTCGACTGCACGGCCCAGCTGCGGCCGCCGTCGGAGGTCGCGGCGATGCGGAACTTGCCGCCGACCGGGTCGGACAGCGCCAGCCCGTGCCGGCGGTCCAGGAACGTCACGCAGTCGTAGAAGGCGGTCGGCTCGTCGTTGCGGAACGTCTCCGTCCAGCTCTGGCCGCCGTTCGACGTGGTGTAGATGCGGGAGTCCTCGCCCTCGCCGATGGTCAGCGCCACCGCGTTGCGCGCGTCGAACGCCTCGATGTCGCGGAACTGCAGCTCCGCAACGCCGGGCGGGCCGACCTGCTGCCAGCTGCGGCCGCCGTCCACGGTGCGCAGGATGGTGCCGGCCGCGCCGGCCGCCCAGGCCACCCGGTTGCTGACCGGGGAAAGACCGCGGAACTGGGTGGTCACCCCGGTCTCGGTCAGCGACCAGGTCAGCGTCTTCTCCCGGGTGAAGCCGCTGCTGGTGGCGAGCACGACAAGTCCGAGGGCGGCGGCGGCGAGCGGGCGCAACGATCTCATGTCTCGGGAACGTACCGGAGATCGCGCCGATCGGCACGGGCGTCGATGCCTCGGATGGTGGCAGACTCCCGCCATGGATCCGGACGGCCCCTTCAAGGGCGTGCTGTTGCTGCCGCAGGCGCGGTGGCGGTGGCCGGTGACCGGAGAGGGCGGCGAGCCGATCGCGACGATCCGGCGGGCGGTCCTGGCGCCGCGCCGGCGGGTCGGGATCCACGGCGCGGACGGGCAGCGGTGGGCCTCCGGCACGGCGACCGCGATCGCCCGCACCCGCGGCTCGGCGCCGCTGGTCGCGCTCCGCGGGTCGACCATCCTGCTGCGCGACGGGCCGGTGCTGACCGGCGCGTGGGCCGACGAGGAGATCGTGCTCACCGACGTGCTGGGGCGCCGGATGGCCCAGGCGCGCGGCACGAGCCGCTCGGACCTCAACTACCGGCCGTACGACCTGCGGTTCGTGGTGGACCAGCCGGTGCTCACCCTGCTGCAGGCGATCGGGCTGGCCCATTGCCTGCGGGCGGCCCTGCGCGCCCAGCGTCAGCGCGCCGCGGCCTAGGCCGGTGCCAGCACCAGCGCGTCCGAGACCAGCGTGAACTCGCCCGCGGCGGCTCGGCGCAGCGCGTCCGCGCCGACCCGGAACCGCCGCTCCGAGCGGTCCCCGCCCGGATCGCCCGAGGTGCGGACCAGGTTGTTCGTCGTGACCGGGTTGATCACCCGCCAGAGCGCCCGGACGAACTCGGCGGCCACCGCGTCGGACTCGTCGTAGAGCGCCGCCCAGCGGCCGGCCCGCAGGGCCGGACCGTCCGGGCGGCTGCGGCGCCACTGCACGATCGCGCCGGTGTCCGGCCCGTCGATGACGCCGTTCGAGCGGGCGACGCCGGTCACCGGGACCTGGGAGTTCCAGATCCCGATGACCTTGTCGCAGTGCAGCGGCGAATCGCGCACGGGTGGCACGTCGACGTGCTCCCAGTGCCACTCGTCGATGAGCAACGCCGCCGGCAGGCGTTCGGCCAGCCGGGCCGCGAGGTTCACCTCGTCCTCCTCGGTGAGGAAGAACATGATCTGCTTCGTTCGCCGCTTACCCATGTGTCAGAGAACCTTCGGATACATGATGACCAGGCCGTTGCCCCACTTGGCGATGTCCAGTGCCGCTTCCAGCTCCTCCGGGATCGCCGCGCCGTTCTTGTAGGTGGTGACGGTCTGAATGTAGATGCGTTGCCCACTCGGGTGCTCGAAGATCAGGTCCGGCCGGCGCACCTCACCGTTCGGGCCGTCCACATTCTGCTCCGGCTTCGTGCCGCCGGCCTCGTGCTTCCAGTCCGGGTTGGCGTCCATGAACTGCTGCTGCAGGTCCTCGTTCTGGGCCTGGGTGGAAGGCTTGCCCTTGCCGCCCCACGGGTTGTTCGGGATCCGCTCCGGACCGCCGCTCGCGCAGGTGCAGCTCGACGAGTGCGGCCGGCCGTTGGTGACGCCGGCGCCGCCACAGTTGTGCACGAGCAGCGAGGTGTCACCGGCGGCCACGTAGTACGTGTGCAGCCCGTCGACCGTGAGGTCGTAGGTGCGCTCGTCGTCCGCATACGCCTTGACCGCGGAGACCTGCACATAGGTGCCGGCCGCCGTCTTGAGCAGTTCGCCCTCCTTGAGCTTGCCCGCGTCCACCCACGCCTTGCGGGTGACCGACCAGAACGGGTGCGACTCGGTCGTGGTGATGGTGTGCTGCTCGCCGTCCGCGCCGGTGACGCTGACGTCGATGAACTCCTTGTCGTCGTCAGTGCGGATGGTGTGCGTCACCTGCCGGTCGCCGGACTCGCCGGTCTGCGGGTCGGTGGCCTTGACGGTGTCGCCGGGCTCGACCTTCTCGATCGGTTTCTCGGTGCCGTCGGCCAGCAGCACGGGCGTGCCCGCGACGAAGCTGTGCTTGCCCGGGTTGATCGGGCAGGACGGCCCGTCACCGCCGCTGTCGCCGGCCGACTTCTTGGTTTTCGCCTTCGCCTTGGCGGCCAGCGCCTTGGCCTTCTCGGCGGCTTCCGCGGCGACCTTCTTCGCTGCCGCTTCCGCTGCCGCCTTGGCTTTCGCCGCCTTCTCCGCGGCTGCCTTGGCCGCTGCCGCGGCTGCCGCCTTGGCCGCCTCGGCCGCCTTCTCCGCGCCGCTGATGATCGCCTTCGCCCACTTGAGTTCCTGGAAGAAGGTCAGCACCGCCTTGCCGGCCTTGAAGATGGCCTCGGCGATCTTCTTGGCCTTGAAGATCTTTCCCCAGGGCAGCGCGCCGACGATCATCGAGACACACGCCATCAGGTCGCCCTTGAGGCAGTTCAGGATGTCGTTGATCCCCAGGATCTCCATCAGGATCTGGCCGCCGGCCTCGAGAATGACGTCCAGCGTGCTCTTGCTCTGGAGCTGCTTGGCCTTGGCCAGGTCCTCCGGCGACGGGCCGGTGGTCTCGGCCGTGCCCTCGGTCGTGGTGGTGGGCCCGGCGTCCGGCATCATGCCGGTCGGGTCGGACATCGCCATCGGGTTGTTGTCGGCGTACGTGTACGCCGACGTCGAGCCCGCCGCGGTCGGCATCGGGTCCCGGGTGGCGAACCGTCCGGTGCCCGGGTCGTAGTTCCGCGCCCGCATGAAGTAGTTGCCGCTGCCGGTCGTCGAGTCCTGATAGGCGCCGTGGAACTGCATGGGGTTCTGCACCCCGGTGCCCTCGGACGGGATCTCCTGTGCGGCCAGCGTCGCGCCGACCCGCGGATTGCCGAACGGGTCGTAGTCGTAGCCCTTCTCCAGCGTGCCGGTCGGCGACAGCATGTTCGCCACCCCGCCGAGCCAGTCGTGCGTGTACGCGTGCGCCGCCCCCGACGAATCGAGCAGCCCGAGCGGCTCGTCGTCCGGGCCATAGGTGAAGCTGCGGCTCTCGGTGACCGTGCCGGCCGCGTCGGCGGTCGAGTCCTGGGCGATCTGCGGCAGCGTGCCCGCCACGTCCCAGGTCCACCGCTGCTTCGTGGCGCCCTGGCCGGGCGCCGTGGTGGTGGACGATTGCCGCAGGCCGGCCGCGTCGTAGTCGAACGCGGTGGTCCGGCCGTTGACGTTCGCGGTCGCGACACTGTTGTCCAGGTGGTAGGTGAGCCGGTCGCCGCCGGCCTTGGTCTGGTTGCCCCGCTCGTCGTAGTCGTAGGTGGTCAGCCGGCTGTGCGCGCCGTCGAGCAGCAGCTCGGACTGCAGCTGGTCGGCGGCGTCGTAGCTGTACGTCGTCAGGTCGCTGCCGGCGGTGCCCGAGCGCTTCTGGCTCGTCCGGTTGCCGACCAGGTCGTAGTCGTAGTCGATGCGGCCGGCCGGCTTGGCCCGGCTGTCGCAGCTGTCCGTGGCATAGCAGGCCGCGGTGACCCGGTCGGCCCGGTCGTATTCGTAGGCCACCGACTCGGCGGTGCCGCCGCGGGTGGTGATCACCCGGGTCGGGTTGCCGACCGCGTCCAGGGTCAGGTCGTAGCGCGACACCGGGTCCTGCACGCCGGCCACCGGGTCGCCGGTGCGCTCGGTGCCGATCGCGGTGAGCCGCCCGGCGTCGTCGTAGGACCGGTTCTCGGTGAGCCCGGTCGCCCCCGGCAGCGTGGTGCTGGTGCGCCGGCCGGCCACGTCGTAACCGAACGACCAGTTCGCCGCCGCGGTGGTCAGGGAGGTGATCCGGCTGGCCGCGTCGTAGCCGAACCCGACCGTGGTGCCGTTCGGGTACTGCCGGGACGTGACGTTGCCGCGCTCGTCGTAGCCGTAGGTGAAGACCTCGTCCGGCCGGTCCGCCTCCTTGCGGGTGACCGTCTTGATCTGGTCCTCGTCGTCGTACGTGTATTCCCGGACCCCGGTCGGGTCGCCGGCCGACGTGGTGCGGTCCTTGGCGTCGTAGCCCCAGGTGTAGACCGGGCCGCCGGTGCCGAGGATGCGCTTGGTGCGGCGGCCGACGATGTCGTACTCGTCCACCACCGTGCGCTTGGCCCGCTCCTTGTCGGAGAGCAGCCACGGCACCTCGAGCCGGTCGAGGGCCAGCGTCTCGGTGCGGTTGCTGTCCGCGTCGTAGGACGCGTAGGTGCTGCGGCCCAGCGGGTCGGTGGTCCGGACCATCCGGCCGGCCTCGTCGTAGTCCACCCGGGTCCAGCGGCCCTTCGGGTCCCGCACCGCGGCGATCGCGCCGTCCTCGCCGTACTCGTACGTGGTCGCCCCGAGCGCGTTGGCGTCCGGGCCGATCACCTTCGACGTGCGGTTGTCCTCGTCGAAGTCGAAGTACGTGGTGTGGTTCAGCGCGTCCGTGGTGGACACCGTGCGGTTGTTCGCGTCGTACTTCGTGGTGGTGACGTTGTCCAGCGCGTCGATCGCCCGGACCTGGTTGCCCGCCTTGTCGTACTCGAAGTGGGCGGTGTAGCGCTCCTTGTCCGCGCCCGCGACGTTGCCGCGCGGCTCGGTGAGCGCGGAGAGCAGACCGTCGTCGGTGTACTCGTAGGTGGTGATGCCGCCGGTCGGCGAGATCGTCTTGATCTTGTTGCCGGCCGCGTCGTATTCCGTCTTGGTCTCGGCGCCCTTGGGGTCGCTGATCCCGGTCTGCCGGCCGTTCTTGTCATAGGTCATCGAGGTCTTGCGGCCGAGGCTGTCGGTCGACCCCTTGACGTCACCGGCGTTGTTCCGGTCGAACTTCGCCTTGGCGCCGAACTCGTCCGTGGTCTCGACCGTGCGGTCCAGATCGTCGACCGCGATGTCCCGCTTGACCACGATGCCACCCGGGTACGGGCGGGAGATCTGCACCGGGTTGTCGTTGGCGTCGTACACATAGGTCGTGGTGAAGTCGGCCTTGTTCGCCCCGGGCAGGTTGCCGCGCGGCGAGGTGACCGACTCGACCAGCCCCTTGGCGTTGTACGCCCAGCTGTTCACCAGGTCCGGCGAGTGCTGCATGTCGATCGCCATGGTGGCCCGGCGCCCGGCCGGCGTGTACGTGTAGAGCAGCGTCCGCCGCTCCTCGTACGCCGCCTTGAGCGCGCTGTTGTCGAGGTACGCGTAGGTCGTGGTGACGCCCTCGGGAGTGATCGACTTCCGCAGCCGGCCCACCGCGTCGAACTCCGATTTCGCGGCGTTGCGCTTGCCCGGCTCCAGCGTGGCGACCGTGCGGTCCTGCTCGTCGTAGTAGGTCAGCGTGGTGTAGTCGGACCTGCGGGCGCCCGGCACGAACCCGCGCGGGTCGGTGTAGGACACCGCCCGGCCGGTCTTGTCGTAGCCGGTCTCGATCCGCCGGCCCTCCGGCGTGACGGTCGCGAAGCGCAGCCCGGCGTTCGGCCGGCCGTCCGCGATGGACTCGATCGTGGTGATCTTGCCGCGCTGGTCGGTGACCCGCACCGGCAGACCCCGGGTGTCGTACTCGTAGGTGACCGAGTGGTTCTCCGGGTCGGTGCTCTTGATCAGCTCGTCGAACTGGTTGTACTCGTCCTTCCACGTCTGGCCCTCGGCGTCCACGTGGGTGGTCGGGTTGTTGCGGGCGTCGTACTGGATCTTCGAGCTGAAGCGCTTCTGCGGGGCGAACTGCTCGATCAGGTTGCCGGCCGCGTCGTACTGCGACTCGTGCTGGTTCTGGTTGCCGTTCACCACCAGGTTGCGGTTGAGCCGGCCGTCGTACCGGTGGTTGTTGGTGTCGCCGTTGCCGCGCTGCGAATAGAGCAGGACGTTGCCCTTGTAGCCGTCCCAGACCACGACGTTGTCGGCGTCGGTGGTCTTGGCCTCCTGCTTGCCCGCGTCCCACAGGAACGTGGTGGCGGCGCCCAGGGCGTCCGTCTGCTTGACCATCCGGCCGGTCGCCGGGTCGTATTCGTTGGTCAGCGTGGTCTTCTGATAGGGGTCGATCACCTGGGTGAGGCGGCCGGCCGCGTCGTACCGGTATCTCCAGTACTCACCGCGGGCGTCGCGCACCCTGGTGAGCAGGCCGTCGGTGTAGTCGTAGCTGACCCGGCGCAGATCGGGCAGCAGCATCCAGCGGATCAGCCCGTCCTCGACCTTGACCTGCACCTCGTGCCCCGACTGGTCCTTCACGGTGATCGAGCTCGCCGCGTAGGTCAGCCGCAGGCCGGCCTGGCGCGGGTTCAGGATCGAGGCGAGCCGGCCCTGGGCGTCGAAGCCGAACACGATGTTGTTGCGGGTGACCAGCTCCCAGCCGGTGCCCGCCCGCCGCAGGGTGCTGCGCACGCCGGGCGGACTCGAATAGGCGTCTCCGTCCGCGGCGAAGAGCACGTCCGAGCCGTCCTCGGCGCGCACCACGGCGCCGCCCTCGGACTCGGTGACCTTCATGTCGTAGATCCAGGCCCAGCCCGGGCCGAACGCGGACGGTCCGGTGTTCAGCGACGAATATGCGCGGGACGACGAGAACGAGACGCCGTAGGACGACAGCGAGAGGTCACGCTCGCTGCGGGTGAACGCGCCGGTGCCGGTGTTCACGCCGATCGCCCGGATCGCCTGGCTGGCGTCGGTCATGCCGAGCGCGCCGCTGCAACCGCAGCCGGCGGCCTGGCGGTTCGGGATGGCCGGCGGGTCGACGGTGACCCGCGGCTTGGACTGCTCGGAGGCGGCGGACGGGACGTCGCCGTCGGGATAGATCGCGGTGATCGTGACGAAGTAGTCCTTGCCCGCGTCCAGCGTCCAGCCCTCGGCCGTGCCGAGCGACTTGCAGTACTTGCGCGGCTGCCGGCAGATGCTGGTGGCCAGCGCGTCCTTGCCGAGCGTCACCGACTCCTGCCGGGTGCCGGTGGAGACGTCGAAGAGGTCCACCCGCCAGGAGGTGAACGCCTCGTCGGCGAGGTTGAAGTAGACGACCAGCGAGGTGTCGCCGACCACGTACCCCGGGCGCAGCAGCAGGTCCGTGAACGCCTCGCCGGGCGCGGCCTGCCGGGCCCGGGTGAGCTGCTGCTTGCTGAGCTTCTCCGGTTCGCCGCCGGCGCGCACCACCGGTGGCACGACGGGTGGGCGGTTGTTCGGAGCCACCGCGTCGCCGGTGGTGGCGGTGGCCGGGAGACCGCGCTGTTGCGGCGCGCGGCCGGCCGTGGTGCTCGGGGTGTCGCCGGGCTCGGCCTGCGCCGGGTTGGACATCGGCGGCCCGAGCGTGAAGGCCAGCAGAACGGCTAGAAAAGTGGAAAGCCAGCGAACCCTGGTAAATCGACTCGATGTGGACATGTAGCTACTACCTCCCCCGTGGATTACTCCGACCCCACCATGGGTGAACGTCGATGTCTGTCATGCATCTGTCTGCAAAGGACGGCCGGGCGGAGGTCACGCGGCGGAAACCGAGGAGATATGGGCGGGCAATGATCCGGGTTTCTACTGCCAGGTGACTCACCGAATGGTGAGGCGCGCCTAGGGTTCCGCCGCCGCCGAAAGACCGGCGGGCTGGTCCGAGAGGCGCAGGCGTCCCGCGAGGGGTGCTCCACGGCGGGACAAAAGCCCGGGAGACAGCCACGGTCCTGGCTGCTCTCCGGCCGGGCCCCGCACCTCGTGGAGGCGCCCATGGGCCTGCATCACGACCACTCGCACGAGCCACCGACCGAGACCGAGCCGACCCTGCACGACCGCTACGGGCCGGAGGCGGCCTTCGCGGTCGCCGCCGAGGCGAAACTTCCCACCACGAAGTGGCAGGAGGAGATCGCCCGCGGCCTCGAATACGGACTCCAGGGCGCGGACTCGATCAAGGACCGGACCATCCCGACGTTCTCCCGGGGTGAGCTTCCGCACTTCGCCGGGATCAACACCTTCCTCAAGGCGCCATATGTGGAGGACGTCCGCCGCTGCGGTGAATACGACGTGGCGATCCTCGGGGCGCCGTTCGACGGCGGCACCACCTACCGGTCCGGCACCCGGTTCGGGCCGCAGGGCATCCGCAAGATCAGCGCGCTCTACGGGCCGTACAGTTTCGAGCTTGGTGTTGATCTCCGTGAGTCGATCACGATGTGCGATCTCGGCGACATCTTCACCATCCCGGCCAACATCGAGAAGACGTTCGACCAGATCAGCAAGGCGGTCGCGCACGTCTACGAGTCGGGCGCGTTCCCGGTGGTGCTCGGCGGCGACCACTCGATCGGCTATCCCACCGTGCGCGGCGTTGCCCAGCACCTGCAGGGCAACCTCGGCATCATCCACTTCGACCGGCACGTCGACACCCAGGAGACCGACCTCGACGAGCGGATGCACACCACGCCCTGGTTCCATGCCACCGACATCCCGAACGTGCCGCCGAAGAACCTGGTGCAGATCGGCATCGGCGGCTGGCAGGCGCCGCGGCCCGGGGTGAAGGTCGGCCGGGAGCGCGGCACCACGATCATGACCGTCACCGACTGCGTCGAGATGGGCATCCAGCAGGCCGCCGAGCGCGCCCTCGAGGTGGCCTGGGACGGCGCCGACGCGGTCTGGCTGTCCTTCGACGTCGACTGCCTGGACGCGGCGTTCGTGCCCGGCACCGGCTGGCCCGAGCCGGGCGGCTTCCTGCCCCGCGAGGTGCTCAAGTTCATCCAGATCATCGCCGACGCCCGGCCGCTGGCCGGCATCGAGATCGTCGAGTGCGCGCCGGCCTACGACACCGCCGAGATCACCGCCCTGCTCGCCACCCGCGTCATCTGCGACACCCTCGGCTGCCTCGTGCGGTCCGGTCACCTGCCCAAGGGGAAATCATGAGGAAGCTCATCGCGGTCTTCGCGACCGCCTTTCTGATCGCCGGCTGCGGCGGCGAAGGCGCCACCGCAGAAACCGAGACCACGACCGTGCGACTGGGCTTCTCCGCCTGGCCCGGCTGGTTCCCCTGGCAGGTCGCGCAGGAACAGGGCCTGTTCGCCAAGAACGGCGTCACCGTCGACCTCAAGTACTTCGAGAGCTACACCGACTCGCTGACCGCGCTGAGCACCGGCAACCTGGACGCGAACAGCCAGACGCTGAACGACACGCTCTCCTCGGTCAGCGGCGGCGCGGCGCAGACCGTGGTGCTGGTCAACGACAACTCCACCGGCAACGACCAGATCATCGCTCGGCCCGGCATCAACTCGGTGGCCGACCTCAAGGGTCGGAAGGTCGCCGCCGAGCAGGGCACGGTCGACCACTACCTGCTGCTGCTCGCCCTGCGCAAGGCCGGCCTGACCGAGAAGGACGTCGAGTTCACCCCGCTGCTCACCGACGCCGCCGCGGCCGCGTTCGTGGCCGGCAAGGTGGACGCGGTGGGTGTCTTCGCGCCGTTCACCACGACCGCGCTGGAACTGAAGGGCAGCAAGGCGATCGCCACCTCGGCCGACTTCCCCGGCGCGATCCCGGACCACCTGGTCTTCGGCGCCGACTTCACCGAGGAGCACCCGACCGAGGTGCAGGCGATGGTGCAGACCTGGTTCGACACGGTCGCGTACATCAAGGCCAACCCCGACGCGGCCATCGAGGTCATGGCCAAGCGCGGCGGCGTCAGCGCCGCCGACTACAAGAGCTACGACGCCGGTACGACCATCTTCACGCGTCAGCAGAACCTGGACGCGTTCGCCAGTGGCAGCACCCCGGCCAACCTCGACTTCCAGGCCGGGCAGATCGCGGAGTTCCTGGTGTCCACCGGGCTGGCCGACGAGAAGCCGCCGCTCGACGGGCTGCTCGAGCCCCAGTTCGTGCAGGCCGTGAAGGAATGAGCACCACCGTGGCGGACCCGGCGCCGACCCGGCCGGACTGGCCGTCGCTGCCTCGGCGCCGGCCGCCGCGGCGACAACGGCTGTGGGCGATCCGGGCGCCGATCTCGAGGCGGGCCAAGGCGATCCTGATCGCGTGCTCGGTGCTGGTGCCGTTCGCGGCGTGGGTGCTGGTGTCGGCGACCGGCCTCGCGCCCGAACGGTTCCTCCCGTCGCCGCTCGCCGTCTGGGAAGCCGGCGTCGAGATGGCCCGCTCGGGCACGCTGGCGGCGGACACCTGGGCCAGCGTGCAGCGAGTCCTCATTGGATTCGGCCTGGCAGTTCTTGTGTCTGTCCCCCTGGGAATCCTGCTTGGAGGTTTTCAGGCGGGCCAGGCACTCGTCGAGCCGGTGGTCGGCCTGCTCCGCTATCTGCCGGCGAGCGCCTTCATCCCGCTGCTGACCATCTGGCTCGGCATCGGCGAACCCTCGAAGATCATGCTGCTGTTCATCGGCACCGTCTTCTTCAACACGCTGATGACGGCGGACGCGGTGCGCCAGGTGCCGATCAGCCTGATCGACGTGTCCTACACCTTGGGAGCGAGGCGCGGCGAGGTGCTGCGCAAGGTGGTGGTGCCACACGCCCTTCCGGGCATGATCGATGCGGTACGCGTGAACGCCGCCGCCGCGTGGAACTTCGTGGTCGTCGCCGAACTGATCAACTCGGAGGAGGGCCTGGGCTACCGCATCGCGCGGAGTCAGCGCTTCCTGGCCAGCGACCGGATCTTCGCCGTGCTGATCGTGATCGCCGTGCTGGGCCTGGCGATCGACGTGCTGCTGCGGCTGCTGCGCGATCGCGTCGGGCGGTGGGTCTGATGGCGTTGCTGTCGCTCGACGACGTGAGCATGCGGTTCGGCGCGTTCACCGCCCTGGACGGCATCTCGCTGGACGTGCCGGCCGGCCAGTTCGTCTGCCTGGTCGGCGCCTCCGGATCCGGCAAGTCCACGCTGCTCTCGCTGATCGCCGGCCTCAGCCGGCCGACGTCCGGCGCGATCAGCCTCTCCGGCGAGCTGGTCGAAGGGCCGGGCCCGGACCGGGGGCTGGTCTTCCAGTCGGGTGCGGTCTATCCCTTCCGTACGGTCGAACGCAACGTCGGCTTCGGCCTGGAGTTGCTCGACCTCAGCCGCGCGGAACGGGCCCGCCGGATCGACTGGTACCTCGCCGAGACCGGCCTGACCGCGCTGCGCCGCAAGCTGCCCAAGGAGTTGTCCGGCGGGCAGCGGCAGCGGGTGGCGATCGCGCGGGCGCTCGCCTGCGAACCGTCGGTGCTGCTGCTGGACGAGCCGTTCGGCGCGCTGGACGTGCAGACCAAGGAGGACATGCAGGTCTTTCTGCGGCGGGTGTGGCGGGACACCGGCACCACGGTGCTGATGGTCACGCACGACGTCGAGGAGGCGGTGTTCCTGGGGGAGCGGGTCGTCGTGCTGGCCTGCGATCCGGGCCGGGTGGCGGCGGACCTGACCGTGGACCTGCCCGCCGAGCGGGAGCTGACGGTCAAGCGCAGCCCGTCCTTCCTGGCCCTCCGCGCGCGGGTCGAGGACCAGGTCAGGGCCTTCCACCACGGTGCTTAGGGCGGTTTTCTGGTGTCGCTGTCCGGTGGTGCACCGGCTTCTTCCCGGGGTCGCGCGCTGACAACGTCGGAGGCATGAAAACCCGAGTCATTCAAACCGATCCCACACCCGCCACCGGCGGCATCGCCAACTGGATCCGCCGGCACCGGCTGATCACCTTCTTCACGCTCGCCTATGTGCTCGCCTGGTGGTCCTGGCCGCTCGATCAGCTCGACGTCTGGCCACGGCAGGCCTTCCAGGCGATCGGAGCCCTGCTCGCCGCGCTCATCGTGATCGCGGTGGCCGACGGGAAGGCCGGCTTCAAGGACCTCGGCCGGCGGCTGATCCGCTGGCGGGTGCCTTGGTATTACTACGCGTTCGCGCTCGGCGTACCCGTGGTGTTGAGGGTGGTGATGTCGTTCTCCAATGACGCGCAGTCGCCGGACTGGCTGCACCTCTCGTGGAGCGCCTTCGCGCTGTCGTTCCTGATCCGCCTGGTCAACCCGATGGACGGGCCCGGCGCCGAGGAGCCGTCGTTCCGCGGTTTCGCCGTGCCGCGCCTGCAGCGGCAGCACTCGCCGCTGATCTCCGCCGCCATCCTCGGCGTCCTGGTGGCCGGCTGGCACCTGCCGCTGATCGGCGACACCGGCGTGATCGGCCTCGTCACCACCTTCGTCATCACGTTCGTGTACGTCTGGCTGTTCAACCGCACCGGCGGCAGCGTGCTGCTCGTGCTGCTGTTCCACAACGCCCAGGGTTTCGTCACGTTCCGGGATCTCGGCTACACCGGGGACGCCCTGGCCCGCCAGCAGTTGCTCGAGTTCTTCGCCTGGACCGCCGTGGCGCTGATCCTGATCGTCGGGGACCGCCCGGCCTGGCGCAGCGCCCCGCCCTCCGCGGTCTACGACAGATGACTTCCGTGCCCCTGAGTTAGGAGACGACCATGCACGTGCTCCGTTCCACCGCGCTGATCGGCGCGGTGGCTCTCACCCTGATCCTGCCGACCGCCTCGCTCGCCTCTCCGGCGACTTCCGCGCCCGCCTCTCCACCGCCCTCGGCCGTCGAGGACCACTACACCGCTCTGACCGCGCAGGTGTTGTCCCAGCCGCACTCGGTGCCCGGCGCGGACGGCCGGCGGCACCTGGCCTACGAGCTGATGCTGCTGAACTGGACCCAACTTCAGGCCACCGTCGAGCGGATCGAGGTGCTCGACGGCCACCGCGTCCTCGCGGACTACCAGGGCGCCGCGCTGGACGCCGTGACCAGCTCGATCACCCAGGTGCCCGGGCGGGTGGTGGCGCCCGGCACGATGCACAAGGCGGTGCTCGACGTCACCGTGCCGCGGGCCGCCCGGCCACGCACGCTGGTGCACCGGCTGACCGTGACCACCGACCCCGAACTGCCGGTGCTGGCCTCACCCTTCCTGGCCGCCCGCACCGAGGTGGCCCAGCAGCCGCCGATCGTGCTGGCGCCGCCGCTGCGCGGTCCACGATGGATCAACATCACCGGCTGCTGCGCGCCCGACGCGCACCGGCTCATCCTGCAGGGCATCAACGGCAGACTCACGGTGGGCCAGCGGTTCGCCTACGACACCACGCAGTTGCTGCCGAACGGACGCCTCTTCGACGGGCCGATCGACGACGTGCACAGCTATCCCGCCTACGGCACCCCCGTGCACGCGGTCGCCGACGGCAAGGTGGTCACCGCGATCGACGGCACTCCGGACCGCGTGCCGTTCAACGCCCCCGAGCCCGGCGAGCCGGTCACCATCTCCGGCAACCACGTCGTCCTGGACGTCGGCAACGGCCGATATGCCTACTTCGCGCACCTGGCTCCCGGCAGCGTCCGGGTCGCCGTCGGCCAGCGGGTCCGCGCGGGCCAGGTCCTCGGCCTGATCGGCAACAGTGGCAACAGCGACCTGCCGCACGTGCACTTCCAGATCATGGACGGCCTGTCGCCGCTCGGCTCGGAGGGCCTGCCCTTCGTCTTCCGCTCCTTCGACAGCCCCGGCAGCATCCCGCCGCTCTCCGAGATCGACGTGACCGGCGTGATCCCGGTCGGCCCCGACCTGGCCGGCCACCACGAGTCGGTCATCCCGATGATCCGCCAGGTCATCGACTACCCGCCGGCCTGAGGGTCCGTCACCCGCAGCAGGCCGGCCTCGGTCCGCCGGAAGCCGCACCTGTCCAGGTAGAAGTCGGACAGGTGCGGCTCGAAGTCGACGTGCAGCCAGGTGCACCCCGCCGCGGCCACGTCCGCGACGGCCCGCCGCACCAGCCCCGCCCCGACGCCGAGCCGCTGCCGGTCCGGATCCACCGCCGTGTCCAGCAGGAACGCATGCTGCCCGCCGTCCCAGGCGACCTGCACGAACCCCACGAGCAGCCCGTCGTCGAACGCGCCCACCCAGCTCAGGGCATGCCGGTCCAGCTGCCGGGCCCAGGACACCGAGCCCACCTCGCCACCGAACGCCCGAGCATGCAGTTCGTTCACCGCACCGTCATCAACCGCGAACCGAGACACATAATCGACAGCCACGCCGCCCCCCACCGTAAATTACGATCTTGTAGTTCACCGGCAGCCGTTGCCGACTGCAAAATGCCAGGTCAGAGTAGATCTGACGACGAGCGCCGGCGGGCGGAAGCCATGCGGCATAACTGGATGACCACCCGCACCCACCCGCCCGGCCGCTCGTCCTCACACCAGTACACGGGGGGAGAGTGACCATGCCCCCACCGGACGGCACCGGCACAGTCTTCGTCCGCCACCTCCGGAACGACGACTACACCGCGATCTGGCAGGGCGACGGCGCCGACCACCACCGCTACGCCGACATCACCGGCTCACGAGCCGAGGTCCTCGACTGGGTGGTCCGCTGCCGCCCGGCGACTTTCCTGGCCCTGGACCGATCCCGCGAGGACTACGTCCCCTTCACGGTCGTCAACGGAACCCCACGGAATCTCCCGCTCTAGCCACCCCGGCAGCTCACTACCATCGCCGGCATGGCCATCGCTCATTCACCGCTCATCGTCATCGACTGCCCCGATCCCGGCACGCTGGCCAGGTTCTACGGCGCGATGCTGGACTGGAAAACAGACGTCTCCACCGACCGGGCGTCGGCCTGCGCCGACCACGGCCAGTGCATCTCCTTCCACCGGGTCGCCGACTACCGCCCGCCGACGTGGCCGACCCAAACGCGACCCCAGCAGATGCACCTGGACCTGCTCGTCGACGACCTCGACGACGCCGAGGCCGCCGTGCTCGATCTGGGCGCGACCAAGCCCCCGCGGCGTAGTGGAAGCACAGGTCGCGACCCGGCGGCCCAAGCCAGCAAAGCCGGCAAGCTGCCGCCGGCCCGCCGACGACCTGGCAGGGCTGAACAAGCCGAACCGCGCTGACCGCCGCTGGGCGACAGCCCGGAGCCCGGAGCCGGGCACTGGGCAAGCCCCGTCAACGCTCGCGGACCAAGCCGCAAGGGCACATCACCGCCGAGGTCCTGAGCGAACGACCCGCCGAGGTCGAGGATCGAGCGATACCCGGCCACTGGGAAGGCGACCTCATGATCGGACTGAACCGCTCCGCCATCGACACTGTCGTGGAGCGCGTCAGCCGCTACACAATGCTGGTCCACCTACCCCGTCTCGAAGGCAACGGAATCGGGGTCAAGCCCCGAGCGCCCAGAGAGCAGAGCCCGCGTCGAAGCCCCGCCCCCCAGCCCGACCAACAGAGCACCAACCAGGCCCACCCACCACGCCCGAGCAGATCACCGAAGCAAGAAACGCCCGGGTTCAAGGCCCCGAGTTTGAGAGCACGACAACCTCAAAACGCCGATGCTCAAAGGCCCAACGGCGACCATCACGCCCCCACCAACCAGCAACAGGCTGGAAGAAGAGCCGCCGCCAACCCACCAAGGGTCCGACGCCACAACGAACCCCATCGATGCGGAACCCACCGCAGCCGCAACCTTGTGCCGAGGACACCCCCCAAGGATGATCGATCCTTCCGACCGATAGGGGTCCCCACATGCCGCGGATCGAGTTCGAGATCACCAGCAGCACCGTTCCGCCGGACCGGTTCATCGGCGCCCTGACCGACTTCTCGCCGGCCCGCGCGGACACCTGGCCCAACGTCGACGCCGAGCACCTCCAGGTCCACGAGGTCGGACCCGATTCGGCCGACGTCACCGAGGGTTCCTCGCTGGCGGGCGGTGTCTGGGAGCGCAACCGCTACGACTGGTCCACCCCCGGCACGGTCCGGATCGAGACCACCGAGTCGAACACCTGGAAACCCGGCAGCTTCTGGCTCTATGAGGTCACTCCGGCCGGCGCCGGCAGCCACCTGAAGGTCACCGTCGATCGGCGTCCGGCGACGCTGCGCGGACGGCTGGTCGCCGCGCTGCTGGTCGTCGCCGGAAAGCGCGCCCTGCGCGGCGCCACCGAGCAGGTGCTGCACAAGCTGGATCAGGCGGGCGCCTGAACGTCCATCATCGCCCGCAGCCGGGCGGTGTCGGCGCCGGTCCAGCCCGGCGGGGGTGCGACCGCCGCCCAGCCGTCGGCCACCCCGGACCCGTATCGGTGACCGTGCCCGGCCGGGACGCTGTTGGCCGCGAACTGGTCGACCATGGTCTGCCAGAACGTCACCCCCGGATACCAGCGCATGTCCGGCGACACGTCCGGACCTCGTGGCGTGTCCAGCCACTCCGGGGATCGGACCAGCAGGCTGGGCCGGAACCAGACGATCGGATCGGACGCGTTCTGCAGGTAGACGACGGTCGGATCGGCGGACCCTCGGAGGTCGGCGGGATCGCGGCTGAATTCGATCGGCTGCCCCGGGAAGGCCGGATCCCAGGCCGGGCTCCCCGGTGAACGCGCCGGCAACAGCTGATTCCGGATCGGGTTGGCGAACGGCGGCCCGACCAGCAGCACCCCGTCGGCTCCCGCGGTGAGCGCGGGCGCCGACCCGAACGCCGCCTCGGTGCCGTAGGAACCCAGGCTTTCGCCGAACAACAACAGCTTGGGGCGCGTCGCGGGTGGCAAGAGGGACCAGCGGGCCTGCACCGCGCCGATCAGCTCACGGGCCGACTCGGCCACTTTGGACCGGTCCACCAGGAACGAGATCCAGCTCGGCAGATACGAATACTGCATGGACACGAGCGCGGTGTCCCCGGCGTACATGTATTCCAGGGAATCGGTCACGGCGGAGTCGACCCACCCCGTACCCGTCGGGGTGATGACCGCGACCACCGACCGGTCGAACGCGCCGGTCCGGTCCATCTCCCGCACCACCATCGCGGCTCTTTCCTTGGGCGACCCGGCCGAGTCCAGCCCGGCATAGAGCCGGATCGGCTCCTCCGCCGGCCGTCCCGCGAACGCGGAAAGCTCCGACGCCGACGGCCCGGTGCCGATGAAGTCGCGGCCCTGCATGCCCAGCGTCTTCCACGGCGCCAGCGACGAATCACTGCCCGACCGCATCGGAGTGATCGGTGCGAGAGCTCCCACGCTGGTGCGCCCGTTCGCCAGGGCCGCCGTCTGGTCGGCGATGGTCAGCGCCTGTTCGCCCAGGAACCCGTCGAACAGCCCGACCACCATGTAGGTCACCAGGATCCCGCCGGATGCCAGCGCCACCGGCCGCGGCACGATCCGGGCGGCGAGACGCGCCAGCCGGCGGGAGCCGAGCCGCAGCGCCCGCGCGGTGATCACCAGCAGGGCGAAGGTCAGTGCGCTCACCGCGACGATCCGGATCAGGTCGTAGCTTTCCATTCGCGGCATCTCCAGCCGCACCCGCAGGTCCTGCTGCCACTTCGTGCCGAGCGCCAGGAACAGCAGACCGGCGAGCGGCGCGCAGACCAGCATCGCCCACCAGAAGATCCGGATCATCCGCGCCGACGCCGGCACCCGGGCCAGCCGGGCGAGCGCGCCGACGGTGGCGCCCACGCCGTAGCCGAGCGCCGCGGTCAGGCCGCTGACGATGCCCTGGAACAGCCACGAGCGGGGCAGCAGCGACGGCGTCAACGCCGCGCAGAAGAACACGAGGGCGAAGAGGAAGCCGGTCGGGCCGAGCGGCGCGCGGACGATTTTCGGCGTCATGCGTTCACGGTCGTCCACGAAGCGGCGCTGGGTAAGGAGGTACGCCTCCCATTCGATTGGCCGGTTTTCTGGTATGTGCCGACCGTCCCCGGCGAAGTAACGTCATCGTCGATGTCACGCCCCGGTGCCACCCTGCTCGGCTCGCTCGGCGCAATCCTGCTGATCGGGCTGGCCGGCGTGGCCGTGCTCGGCCTGCGCAACGAGATGTCGCCGGTGCACGTGGCGGTGATCTGCTGGCTGAGTTCGACGTACACGATCAGCGGCCTGATCGCCTGGCGTGCCCGGCCGGGCAACCGGTTCGGGCCGCTGATGGTCCTCACCGGAGCGTGCGCCCTGCTCGGCTCGCTGACCTGGGCGGAGAACGGCGTCCTGCACACCATCGGTCAGTTCCTCGACCTGCTCCCGCTGGTGCTCATCGTGCACGTCTTCCTCTCCTTCCCGACCGGCCGGTTGCGCGGCCGGCTGGAGAAGGTCCTGCTGGGCGTCGGGTACGCGGGCGCGCTCGCCAGCCAGCTGGTGGTGATGCTGCTCGGCGGCCTCCGCCCGCAGGTGCTGACCGTGATCGACGCCCCGGACGCGGCCCTGGCCCTCTTCAAGGTCGAGCTCGTCGTGGTCAGCGCCGTCGCCCTGTCCGCGGCCGCGCTGCTGCTGACCCGGCGTCGCCGGCAGGCTCGTCCGCTGCGCCGATCGTTCCGGCTGCTGCTCGACTCGTTCACCGTCGGGCTGCTGATGATCGCGGTGTTGTTGCTGGTCGGCGCCCTGGGCGGTCCGGCGTTCCCGGCCGTGCAGCGGATCAGCCTGTTCCTGATGGGCCTCGCGCCGGTCGCTTTCGTCGCCGGCATGCTGCAGGCGTGGCTGGCTCGCAGCTCGATCGGCGAGCTGATGCTGGCGCTCCGGGAAAATCCGGTGGACCTGCGCGAACCGCTGTCCCGGGCACTGCGTGACCCGTCGCTGCGGTTGCTCTACTGGCTGCCCAAGTTCGGGTCGTGGGCCGACGAGGCCGGACGCCCGGTGGATCTTCCGGCGGAGAGGCGGCGGGTCACGCTGATCGACGAGGACGGCGCGCCGATGGCCGCCCTGGTGCACGATCCGGCGTTGCGGGACGAGCCGGCGCTGCTCGACGCGGTCACCGCCGCGGCCGCGATCGCGTTGCGCACCGGCCGCCTGCAGACCCAGCTGCGGGCCAATGTGGAGGAGCTGCGCGGATCCCGGGCCCGAGTGGTGGAGGCCGGTCAGCGCGAGCGGCAGCGGCTCGAACGCGACCTGCATGACGGCGCCCAGCAGCGCCTCGTCGCGCTGTCGCTGAGCCTGGGGGTGCTGCAGACCCGGATGGGCGGCGACCCCGATGCCGAGTCGCTGCTGGCCGAGGCGCGCAAGGAGATCGCCGTCTCGCTCGAGGAGCTGCGCGACCTGGCCCGCGGGCTGCACCCGGCGGTGGTCACCGCGCACGGCCTCGCGGTGGCGCTGGAGTCGCTCGCGGCCCGCGCGCCGGTGCCGGTGCGGCTTGTCGTGGAACTGCCGGGCCGGGTCGAGGAGGCGATCGAGGTGGCGGCGTACTACGTGGTGTGTGAGGCGCTGACCAACGTCGGCAAGCACGCCGAGGCGAAGTCCGCGACGGTCGAGGTGATGGTGGCCGGCCCGACGATGGTGATCGAGGTCGCCGACGACGGCCGGGGCGGCGCCGACACCGAGCGCGGCAGCGGCCTGCGCGGCCTCGCCGACCGGGTGGAGACCCTGGGCGGCCGGCTGCGGGTCTGGACCCCCAAGGATCAAGGCACCCGGGTACGCGCGGAGCTCCCATGCGGATAGCCATCGCCGAGGACAGCGTGCTGCTGCGGGAGGGCATCGCGCGGCTGCTGACCGATGCCGGCTTCGACGTGGTGGCCCGGTGCGGCGACGCCGAGCAGCTCAAATCCGAGCTGCGCGTGTCGGTGCCGGACGTGGTGATCGTGGACATCCGGCTGCCGCCCACGCACACCGACGAGGGGCTGCGGGCGGCGATCGAGTTGCGGTCGGCGTACCCGGGTCTGGCGGTCCTGGTGTTGTCGCAGTATGTCGAGGTCGGTCTCGCGATGCGGTTGCTCGCCGACTCCGCCGAGGGCGTCGGTTACCTGCTCAAGGACCGGATCAGCGACGTGCCGGAGTTCATCGGGGCGGTGCGCCGGGTGGCGGGCGGCGGCTCGGCGGTCGACCCGACCATCGTGTCCACGCTGCTGTCCCGGCGCCGCCGCGACGATCCGCTGGCCGCGCTGACGCCCCGCGAGCGCGAGGTCCTGGAGCTGATGGCCGAGGGCACCTCGAACCAGGGGATCGCGGACCGTCTGACGATCACCGTGCGCGCCGCCGAGAAATACGTGTCCAGCATCTTCGGCAAGCTGGGCCTGCCCGCGACCGGCAGCGAGAGCCGCCGCGTCCTGGCGGTCCTGCTGTTCCTGCGCACCTGAGGTCAGATCCCGGCGCGGGTGAACGTCAGATGGGTGACGCCGCTGGGCGAGGGGGTGGCTTCGACCCGGTAGTCCCGCTCGATGCCCTCCAGCCCGTCCCAGAGGCGCACGCCCCGGCCGAGCACGATCGGCACCACCGCGACGTGCGCATGGTCGACGAGCCCGGCGGCGAGGAAGTCGCGGATCAGGCTGGGCCCGCCGCCGAGCCGGATGTCCTTGTCCCCGGCCGCCTTCCGGGCGGTCTCCACGGCCTCGGCCGGCGACGCGTCGAGGAAGTGGAAGGTCGTGCCGCCCTGCATCTCGATGGACGGGTGCGTGTGGTGGGTGAGGACGAAGACCGGCGTGTGGAAGGGCGGGTTGTCACCCCACGCGCCCTTCCAGTCCGGATCCTCGTGCCAGCCCGGGTGGCCGAACTTCCCGGCGCCCATGATCTCGGCGCCGATCCCGGCGTCGAACTGCCGCACGAAGAAGTCGTCGACGCCGCCGCTGCCGCCGGGCTGCCACCATCGGGTGGCGAACATCCACTGGTGCAGCCGATCGCCGGCGTGCCCGAAGTGCGCGTCGGGCCCCTGACCCTCACCGGTCCCGAAGCCGTCGAGCGAGATGGAGAAGTTCTGTACGCGAACGAGAGACATGCGTTCGATGCTGGCAGCCCAGAATCATGACGTCCAATGCCAAGTCGGCCGAGATCTCATAGATAAACTTGATGAATGCTGAACCTGACCCAACTCAAGGTTCTGGAGGCGGTCGCCCGCCACGGATCGGTGACCGAGGCCGCGCGGGAACTGCGCTATTCCCAGCCGTCGGTCAGCCACCACCTGGCGCGGCTGGAAACCGCCTCCGGCGCCAGGCTGGTCCAGCGGGTGGGCCGCGGGATCCGGCTCACCCCCGAAGGTGAGCTGCTGGCGCGACGGGCGGCCGAGATCATCGGCCGGCTGGACGCCGCGAGCGCCGAGTTGGCCGCCCACGTCGGACTCCGCGCCGGGCGGGTGCGGCTCGCCGGCTTCCAGACCGTCCTCAGCACCATCGTGCCGAAGGCCGCCACCGTGCTCTCCCGGTCGCACCCCGGCATCGAGCTGAACATCGTCGACGCCCACCCCGCCGATGGCCTGCAGATGCTGCGCGCCGGACACGTCGACGTGGCCCTGATCTTCCGGAACGCCGGCACGCCGCCGGACGAGGCGGCCGGATTCCGGCTCACGCATCTGCTGGACGACCCGGTCTACCTGGTCGCGGACCGACCCGATCAGCGCGTCGAGGACCACCGTGACTCCGCCTGGGTCGGCGGCTGCGAACGCTGCCGGGCCGCCACGATCAGCGCGTGCGAGCGGGCCGGTTTCGCGCCGCGCATCGCCTTCTCCTGCGACGACACGGTCATCACCCAGGCGCTGGTCAAGGCCGGCATGGGCGTCGCGATCGTCAACGGCCTCGCGCTGCGCGCGCACCGGGCGCCGGGCGTCCACGCCACCCCACTCGCCGGCGACGTCCGCCGGATCTACGCCGCCACGTACGGCGAACCGCCGGATCCGCCCGCCACCACCGCGCTACTCGAGATCCTGGCCGCGGAGTGCCGTAGGTTGATTTGATGGAGATCGCGGTGCGGCGCCGGGCCGCGGATGCCCTGGCAGAGCTGCTTCCGGCCCTGGAGATCGAAGCCGTGGCAAAGCTCGGGCGCTCCGACGCCGTCGCCTTCCTCGCCCGGCTCGAGACCACCCTGCTCGACATCTTCGAGCCACTCGACATCGTCTATCGGACCCCGCTGCTCGAGCGCTTCGTCCGCGTCTCGCTGGACGCCGCGGCGGCCCGGCCCGAGGCCCTGCGCGAGCTGGACCGCAAGCGCGAGATCGACCGCGGCTGGTACCAGCGGGCCGGCATGATCGGCTACGTCTGTTACGCCGACCGGTTCGCCGGCACGCTCAAGGGGATTCCGGACCGGCTCGACTATCTCGCCGAGCTCGGCGTCACCTATCTGCACCTGATGCCGCTGCTCGAGCCGCGTCCGGGGGAGAACGACGGCGGCTACGCGGTGATGGACTACCGCGCGGTCGACCCGCGGCTGGGCACCATGGACGACCTGGAGGACGTGGCCGCCGCGCTGCGCGAGCGCGGCATGAGCCTCTGCATCGACCTGGTGCTCAACCACACCGCGCAGGAGCACCCGTGGGCGCGGGGGTGGCTGGCCGGCGATCCCGCGTACGAGGACTTCTACCTGGCGTTCCCGGATCGGGAGATGCCGGACGCCTACGAGCGCACCATCGTCGACGTCTTCCCGGACCGGGCGCCGGGCTCGTTCACCTGGCACGAGGAACGGAAGCAGTGGATCTGGACCACCTTCTGGAGCTACCAGTGGGATCTGGACTACCGCAACCCGGCCGTGCTGCAGGCCATGCTCGAGACCATCCTGTGGCTGGCCAACCGGGGCGTGGACATCTTCCGGCTGGACGCGGTCCCGTTCATGTGGAAGCGCCTCGGCACCACCTGCATGAACCAGCCCGAGGTGCACCGGCTGGTGCAGGCCGTGCACGCGCTGGTCCGGCTGGCCGCGCCGGCGGTGGTGTTCAAGGCCGAGGCGATCGTGTCGCCGGACGACCTGGTGCCCTATCTCGGCGGGCACGACCGCTACCGCCCGGAGTGCGAGCTGGCCTACCACAACCAGCTCATGGTGATGCTGTGGAGCAGCCTGGCCACCCGGGACGCCCGGCTGATGGCCCAGTCGCTGCGCCGGATGCGCCCGATCCCGGCCGAGGCGTCCTGGTGCACCTATGTGCGCGGGCACGACGACATCGGCTGGGCGGTGAGCGCCGAGGACGCGGCCGCGGTCGGCTGGGACTGGTGGAACCATCGCAACTTCCTGAACGCCTTCTTCTCCGGCCGCTTCCCGGGGTCGTTCGCCCGTGGCGCGCTGTTCCAGGAGAACCCGGAAACCGGCGACGCGCGCATCTCCGGCACGGCGGCGTCGCTGGCCGGCTTCGACAGCGCCGACCTGGAGGCCGCGGTCCGCCGGCTCACGCTGCTGCACGCGGTGACGTTCGCGTTCGGCGGCATCCCGCTGATCTACATGGGCGACGAGCTGGCGATGCGCAACGACCATTCCTATCTCGACGATCCCGCGCTGGCCGGCGACAACCGCTGGATGCACCGCCCGCACATGGACTGGGCGGCGGCCGCGCGCCGGCACGATCCGGCGTCGATCGAGGGCCGGGTGTTCACCCGGATCAGGGAGCTCTGCTGGGCCCGCAAAGACCTTCTCTCCTTGCGTACGGGTGGGGAGATCGAGGTTCTGGGGGTCGATGACGCGGCGGTCTTCGCGTGGCGGCGCCGCCATCCCCGCAGCGGCACGTTCATCGGGCTGGCCAACTTCAGCGACGAGCCGCGGTCGATCGACGCCGGGCCGATCGGCCGCCACGGCTGGCTGGAGACCGCGCTGAGCAGCGACGGGCCGCTGCAAGTGCGCGAGGGACGCGCCCACCTGCCGGCGCTCGGATTCGTCTGGTTGGTCGAGCGCTGAATGTCCGGTTCGACGCCTAGAGTCTGAGCGCCGTCGCCGCCACGTCGCGCAGCTGGGCGGCCGTGGTCGGGGGCAGGAACAGGTCGGGCAGATGGCGGGGCGAGTCCTGGAAGAAGACGCCGTAGAGCGTGGCGGCGTCCAGGTAGACGGCCTGGCTGGTCGGGTGCTTGCCGTCCTTGCTGATCAGCGACCGCGTGCCGGCGCGGGCCACCACCGCCTCGAACTCGTCGCAGATCGGGGCGACCACAGTGGGCAACGGCAGCGCGGTGGCGAGGCGCGCGTAGCCGGCGTTGATGGCCGCCACGTTCTGCCGGCGGGTGGCGAACGGCGCGGGCTTGACCAGCGCCCAGTTCTTGAAGAGCACCACCTTGCCGCCGGGCTTGAGCGACCGGGCCAGCGCCGGGGCGTACGTGTCCAGCGTCGCCTGCGCGATCGCCGGCCGGGTCGCGACGAGCGTGCTGTATTCCTGCAGCACGATGAAGTCGTACTGGGTGGCGCCGTTCAGCGCGTTTCGCGCCCGGCCGGAGTCCCAGCTCTTCTGCAGGGTGCTGCCGAACCGGATCACCTTGGTGGTGTGCACGATCCGGCCGCTCGCCCGGGCCAGCCGGCGCACCACGTCGGGGGTGTCCTCGCCGCTGACCGCGGGCGTGCCGATCAGGCTGTTGCCGACGAAGAGCACGTCCAGGGCGGCCGGGCTGCCGGCCGCGGCGAGCGGCTGGGACCCGCTCGCGACCAGGCCGGCGGTCGCCGCGGCGACGACCAGCCCAAGACCCAGCAGTTTTCGTATCACGTCGATATGGTGTGGGCCGCGAGGGTCGTCCGGCCTCATCCGGTCGGTCGGTTTTCTGCCGCTTCGACGGCGAATTGCCCGTCCGGCGATACCGGCATCATCCGGTCGGTCAATCGCGCCGGCGGTCTCGTCATGCCGCAGAGCCTCGCCGAACCGCCGCCCGCCGCACATCTGGCGGGCGGCGGAACTACACCTATGCCTATCGGCCTATCCCGTTATTCGCTTCTGGCGGTTTCCGGACCGGTGATGCGTTCCAGCAGCGGCATGGTCGCGGCGATGATGGCCAGGCAGGCGGCCAGGCCGATGATCACGATCAGATAGAACGCCGGGCCCGGCGGGATCAGCGTGTAGTCCATCTGGGCCTTGAGGAAGAGCTGCGCGGAGAGCAGGCCCATGCCGATCGCCACGACCGCGACGGTAAGCATCGGGACGGCGCTCTCCAGGGCGACCACGCGGCGCAGCGTGCGCACCGGCGCGCCGCTGAGCCGCAGCAGGCTGAACGGGCGGCGCCGCTCGGTCAGGCCGCCGATCACGCTCACCGCCAGACTGCAGCCGGCCAGCACGAGACCGGCGATGATGATCACGTCGGCGAGTTGCTGCCAGCCGTGCAACTGGTCGGCGAAGCTCGACTCGAAGTCGCCGGCCGTGTTCGGCGCCACCCAGAAGTCGGGGAAGGCCAGCGACAGCATCGTGCGCGCCCGTTCGATCGCGGCCGGCGAGCCGTCGGTGTCGACCACCACGGCGTTCGCCGGCAGCTTCGCGAACTGGTCGGCGGAAAGCGTCGCGGCGGGCCAGATCCGCGTCGCCGAGGCGCTCTCGCCCCAGGGGATCAGGTTGCTCGGCACGGCGGCATAGGTCACCCCGCCGGCGCAGTGGCCGTAGGCGGGCGGGATGTCGGCGCAGGCGATCGCACCGACGTCGACGGTCATGTCCGGGTTCGCGTAGACGACCGTGGTGGTGCGCACGCCGGGTATCGCGCGCAGGTCGGCCAGCACGGTCTCCGGCACCTCGCGCGGTCCGTCGTCGAAGACCGTGGACAGCGAGCCCGCGTCGAACGAACCGGCCGCCGCCGGGCCGCGCTCGGCGACGATCGTGGTGATCACGCCGACCGCCACGCTGGTGACGAAGAGCGCGACCATGATGCCGCTGATCGCCCGGAAGCCCGCCTTCGGATTGTCGGCCAGCCGCCGCGCGGCGATCAGCGCGGCCGGTCGCCGCGCGCGCCGGGCCATCACCCGGGCGGCGACCATGGTGAGCCACGGCCCGGCCACGACCAGGCCGATCATGACGAGCAGCAGGCCCGGCAGGAAGGCGGCGGTCTGCCCGTCCGACGTCTGCGGCCGGCGGCCGAGGAAGTAGGTCAGCTCGGCGAGGCCGAGCACGAGCGGGATCAGCCGGTACGCCCGGGGCGGGCGCGGCGTGACCCGGCGGGTGACGCCGAGCGGGGAGATCCGCACGCGGGACAGCGAGACCCACGCCGCCAGCGCCGCACCGGCCGGCACGCCGATCGCCACCACCAGCACGTCCAGCGGGCGCAGGAAGACGTCCGACGGGAAGAAGCTCATGCCGGTGAACGGGATCGCGGCGACCTGGCCGCGGAAGGCGAAGAACAGCGCGAAGCCGATCGCCACCCCGGCGACGGCCGCCACCACCGCCTCGGTGGCCGCGATCACCGAGATCTGCCGGGGCGTGGCGCCGACCAGGCGGATGGCCGCGAAGCGCTGCTCCCGGCGCGCGGCGCTGAGCCGGGTGGCGGTGCCGATGAAGATCAGCACCGGGAAGAGCAGACCGCCGGCGATGACCCCCAGAATGAGGTCGATCACCGCCTCCGGCAGCGCCGGTGCGGCCGCCACGACCTCGGTGATCGGCTTGGCATTCGGCAGTTCGGCGACCTGGGCGGGGGCGCCGCCGACGATGATCTCCAGGGTGTCCGGCGAGGACAGCGCCGCATCGCCGATGACGCCGAGATTGCGCCCGGGATAGCGGGCGCCGAGCTCCGCGGGATGGTCCGAGATCAGATCGGCGAGCGCCGGCGAGACGTAGAACTCGCCGGGGCCGGGGGTGCGCGGGATGCCGATCGGCGTCGGCGCGGCCGGGCTGGTGGCGGCGACGTCGACCCGGGAGATCTCGTCGCCCTGGAAGAAGTCCGCGCGGGTCACCCACCACAGTGGATCGGCGGCGCCTTCCGGCGCGGGGCTGGGATAGAGCGCCGCGTAACGGGTGAGCTGAGCGTTCACCGCGTTGACCCCGGCCAGCGTGACCAGCAGCAGGCCGGAGCCCATCGCGACGGCGACGGCGACGACGATCAGGCGGGTCAGCGCCTCCCGGCCGCCGGCCACGGCGAGGCGCAGTCCGAAGCGGATCACGAGGCGATCCGGTCCGGTGCGTTGACCTTGCCGTCGCGCACGATGACCTCGCGGTCCGCATAGGCCGCGACGCGCGGCTCGTGGGTCACCACGACGACCGTCGTGCCCTGCTCGCGCGCCGACGCGACCAGCAGGTCCATCACCTGCTCGCCGGTCAGCGAGTCGAGGGCGCCGGTCGGCTCGTCGGCGAACAGCACCCGGGGCTCGGCGACCAGCCCGCGAGCGAGAGCGACCCGCTGGGCCTGCCCGCCGGACAGCTCGCCGGACCGGCGCTGCTGCATGCCGTCCAGGCCGAGCCGCGGGAACCAGGCGCTCGCCCGGCGCACCGCCTCGCCCCGGCGCACCCCGCTGAGCAGCAGCGGCAACGCGACGTTTTCCACCACGGTGAGCTCGGGAACCAACTGTCCGAACTGGAAGACGAACCCGAAGCGCTCCCGGCGCAACGCGCTGCGCCGGGTCTCGGACATGGTGTCCACCCGGTCGCCGTCGAAGAGGATCTCGCCGGAGTCGGGCAGCAGGATGCCGGCCAGGCAGTGCAGCAGCGTCGACTTGCCCGAGCCGCTCGGGCCCATCACCGCGACGATCTCGCCGGACTCGACGGCGATGCTCGCGTCGCGCAGCGCGGGGGTCTCGCCGAACGAATAGACCACGTTGCGCGCTTCCACCGCGATCGTCATGGCCGGACCTCCTTGCGCAGGGCGTCCAGCCGGGCGCCGGTGGTCTCGATCCAGTGCAGGTCGGCCTCGAGGTGATAGAGGCCGTGGTCGGCGAGCAGCCCGTCCACCAGGCCGCCGGTGCGCTTGATCTCGGTCAGCTCGCGCATCCGCTGCAGGTGGGCGCGGCGCTGGGTGTCGAGGTATTCCTCGGCCGGGCGGTCCAGCATCAGGGCCAGCACGACCTTGGCGAAGAGCGTGGTCTGCAGGTGCGGCTCCGGCTCGACCGGCTGGGTCAGCCACTGGTCGACCTCGGTCGCCCCGGTGTCGGTGATGATGTAGCGCTTGCGGTCCGGACCGTCGCCGGGGCGGACCTCGCTGATCACCACCTTGCCGTCGCGGGCGAGCCGGCCGAGCGTCGAATAGACCTGGCCGAACGGCAACGGCTTGCCGCGGCCGAAGTAGGTGTCGTATTCGCGCTTGAGGTCGTAACCGTGGCTGGGCTCCCGGTCGAGGAGCCCCAGCAGGGTGAGGGGAACGCTCATGCGGAGGACCATACACCCGAGGTATACACCGAGTACATACTCTACGGTGGGCGGCATGGCGACCGTCGATGATGTGCATGAGCTGGCGTCCGGGATGCCGCACGTCAAGGTGGAGTACGGCACCGGTGAGAATCCCGTCTACCAGGTCGGCGGCAAGTCGTTCGTGTTCTTCCGCAACCCCCGCCCGGACGCGGTCGACCCGGAGACCGGCGAGCGTCTGCCGGACGTGATCGTGTTCTGGGTGTCCTCGGAGGCTGAGAAGCAGGCCCTGATCCAGGACGAGTCGACGCCGTTCTTCACCACCGCGCACTTCAACGGGCACCCGTCGGTGCTGGTCCGGGCGTCGCGGCTCGGTGAGCTGAGCCGCGAGGAGCTCGCCGAGGTGATCCAGGACGCGTGGCTGGCCCAGGCCTCGGCCCGTCGTGGGGCCGCCTGGTTGGCGGAAAACCGTTGAGACGTGGCATTCCAGCCACTCCTGCGGCCCGGCGGTGATCGCTAGCGTCGACCACATGCACGCACAATTCGTTCTTTTCGACGGGTTCGACCCGCTCGATGTCGTCGCGCCCTACGAGGTGCTCACCGCCGGCGGGGCCGCGGCGGGCGGGGCTCTCCAGGTCCGGCTGGTCTCCGCCGAAGGCCCGCGCCGCGTCGTCAGCGGCACCCCCGGCATCGCGCTCGACGCCACCGCGGCGCTCGACCCCGGGTTGCCCGGCTACATCGTGGTGCCCGGCGCATCCGGTCCGGTCGCCGCCGACCCGGACGAGGTCGACACGATTCCGGTGCTGCTGGCCCGGGTCGGCGGGACCGCCCTGCCCGGCCTGATCGCCGACGCGCTGACCCGGCCGGACGTCACGGTCGCCACGGTCTGCGGCGGCGCGCTGGCTCTGGCGATGGCCGGCGTGCTGGACGGCCGCGCCGCCGTCACCCACGTGCAGGGGATGGATCTGCTGGACGCCACCGGGGTGCGGGCGATCGACGCGCGGGTGGTGGACGACGGCGACCTGATCAGTTCCGGCGGCGTCACCTCCGGCCTGGATCTGGGGCTGTACCTGCTGGAACGATCCTTCGGCCCGCGGGTCGCGCACGCCGTGGAACGCCTCTTCGAATACGAACGCCGCGGGGTCGTCTGGAGCGAGACCGGCCGCGACCCGGTGCCGGCATGACCGGCGCCTGGGCCCTCGAGATCAAAACCCCTTTGGGTACGCTGCCCGTCACGCTGACGCTGACCGGCTCCGGAGGCTCCGCCGCGAGCGACGCGGAGACGGTCCCGCTGCAGGACTTCGAGGCCGTCGGCGACCACCTGACCTGGCGCCAGTCGGTCACCAGGCCGATGCGCCTGACCCTGCACTTCGACGTCGTCGTCGACGGCGACACGATGACCGGCACGGCGCGGGCCGGCCGCCTGCCGCGTTCCACGGTCACCGGAGTCCGCATACCCTCGTGATCCCAGTCGTGCACCGCCCTAGGGTCAGGGGATGCGGATCGGTGCGTGTCAGACTCCTGAGCTGCTGGCGGACGTGCCGGCCGCGCTCGATGTGGTGGAGTCGTTCGCGGCGCAGGCGGATGCCGACCTGCTGGTCTTCCCGGAGTGCTTTCTGCAGGGTTATCTGACGACGCCGGAGTTCCTGCGCGGCAACGGGTTGGCGCTGGATTCCGACGAGTTCGGCGCGGTGCTGGCCCGGTTCGCGCGGATCCGGCAGACGCTGGTGCTCGGCATGATCGAGGAGCGTGCCGGTGTGTTCTTCAACACCGCCGTCGTGATCGCCGGCGGGCGGGTGCTCGGCGCCTATCGCAAGACGCACCTGACCGAGGGGGAGCGCACGTTCACGGCCGGGGACGCATACCCGGTGTGGGAGGTCGGCGGCGTCCGGTTCGGCGTGAACATCTGCTACGACTCGAGGTTCCCGGCGGCCGCGCGGGCGGTCGCCGAGCAGGGCGCGCGGGTGCTGCTGGTGCCGGCGCAGAACATGATGCGCCGGGTGAACGCCGGGCGCTGGCAACCGTTGCACAACACGATCCGGGCCGAACGCGCCCGCGAGACGGGGATGTGGCTGGTCTCGGCGGACGTCACCGGGCTGCGCGGCACGGACCACATCGGATTGGGGCCGACCAGCGTGATCAGCCCGGCCGGCGAGGTCGTCGCGCAGGTGCCGGACCTGGAGGTCGGCATGGTCACCGCGGAGATCGGATGACCACGATCAAGAGATTCGTCATCACCGGCGCGCCGGGGGCCGGGAAGACCAGCATCCTGGCGGGGCTGCGGGCGCGTGGCTACCCGGTCGTCGACGAGGCCGCGACCGACGTGATCGCGGTGGAGCAGGCGCGGGGCCGGCAAGAGGCCTGGCGGGAGCCCGGATTCCTGGAGGCGATCACGGCGCTGCAGCGGGAGCGGCAACTGAGCCCGGTGCCGCCCGGCACCCGGGTGCAGGTGTTCGACCGGTCGCCGATCTGCACGGTCGCCCTGGCCCGCTACGGCGGCCAACCGGTGCCGGACGCGCTGGCCCGCGAGGTCGAGCGGATCGTCGCGGAGCGGATCTACCAGCCGCGGGTGTTCTTCGTGCACCTGCTCGGCTTCATCACGCCGACCGCCGCCCGCCGCATCACGCTCGAACAGTCGATCCGCTTCGAGAGGTTCCATGTGGACGCCTACCGCGAGCACGGCTTCGAGCTGATCGAAGTGCCGCCCGCACCGGTCGAGGAGCGGGTGCGGCAGATGGACATTCTCATTGATCGATGGATTTGTTAGCGTCGGCTCACTGGTTGCCCAGGTGGGGAGGCGCTGATGAATCGGATCGTGCGTTATGGGATCGCGGCTGCGGGAGCCGTCGCGATCGGCTTGCTCGGGATGCCGAGCCCGGCACCGGCCGCGGCCGAGGCCGATGTGCTCTCGGTGGCCGGCGCCGAGGTCGTGCCGGACAGCTACGTGGTGGTGTTCAAGGCCGGGCGTGGGGACGCCAGGACGCTCGCCGGAAAGCATGACGCGACCGTGCGGGCCACGTACCGGCATGCTTTGAATGGTTTTGCCGCCTCGATGACCGCGCGGCAGGCGCGGCGGATGGCGGCCGACCCGGCGGTCGCGTTCGTGCAGCCGAACGTCATTCACCGGGCGAGCGACACCCAGACCAACCCGCCGTCCTACGGCCTGGACCGGATCGACCAGCGGAACCGGCCGCTGAACAACTCCTACACCTATCCGCGCAACGGATCGGGCGTGCACGCCTACATCATCGACACCGGCATCCGCACCACCCATCAGGACTTCGGCGGCCGGGCGGTGAGCGGGTTCGACGCCATCGACGGCGGCGCCGCGGACGACTGCAACGGGCACGGCACGCACGTCGCCGGCACGGTCGGCGGCGGCGCGTACGGTGTGGCGAAGGGTGTTGATCTGGTCGCCGTGCGGGTGCTCAACTGCGAGGGCAGCGGCACGACCGCGCAGGTGGTGGCCGGCATCGACTGGGTCACGGCAAACGCGCAGAAGCCCGCGGTGGCCAACATGAGTCTGGGCGGCGGCGCGGACACGGCGCTGGACAACGCGGTGCGCGGGTCGATCGGGTCCGGGGTGAGCTATGCGATCGCGGCCGGCAACGGGTTCCTCGGCCTCTTCGCGCTGGACGCGTGCACCCAGTCGCCGGCCCGGGTGGCCGAGGCGATCACGGTGTCCGCCACCAACAACACCGACGCGAAGCCGAGCTGGGCCAACCGCGGCACCTGCGTCGACCTGTTCGCGCCGGGCATCAACATCACCTCGGCGTGGGGCACCGGCGACACCGCGACCAGCACGATCAGCGGCACCTCGATGGCGACGCCGCACGTGGCCGGCGCCGCCGCGGTCTATCTGGCCGCGCACCCGACCGACACGCCCGCACAGGTGAGCGCGGCGATCGTGGGCGGCGCGACGACCGGCGTGGTCACCAGCCCGGGCAGCGGCTCACCGAACCGTCTGCTCTACGTGGGCACGCTCTAGGCGTCGAAGACACCCACGGCCGGCGGGCCACACGCTTGTTGTGCCTGCCGGCCGTGGGTGTTCAGCGAACCGGCGATCAGCCGCCCGCCTGAGACAACTGCAGCGCGATGTCGATGATCATGTCCTCCTGGCCGCCCACGTAGCCGGCCTCGCCGACCTTCTGCAGGATCTCGTGGGCCGGCACGCCGTAGCGCTCGGCGGCCCGCTCGGCGTGCAGCAGGAAGCTGCTGTAGACCCCGGCGTAGCCCTGCACGATCGCCGATCGGTCCATCACCGGCATCCGCGGGATCATCGGCCGCAGCACGTCCTGCGCCGCGGCCAGCACGCCGTTCACGTCCAGTCCGGTCTTGATGCCGAGCCGTTCGAAGGTGGCCGCCAGCACCTCGGTCGGCGCGTTCCCGGCACCGGCCCCGAGCGCGCACAACGCCCCGTCCACCTGTCGCGCCCCACCCTGCACGGCCAGCACACTGTTCGCCACGCCGAGTGAGAGGTTCTGGTGGCCGTGGAAGCCGACCTCGGCCTGCGTGCCGATCTCGTCGATCAGGGCGCGGACCCGTTCCTGGGCGTCGGCCAGCACCAGCGCGCCGGC
Source organism: Actinoplanes sp. NPDC051388 (assembly GCF_055586225.1). Lineage (NCBI taxonomy): Bacteria > Bacillati > Actinomycetota > Actinomycetes > Micromonosporales > Micromonosporaceae > Actinoplanes > Actinoplanes sp. NPDC051388. The sequence goes on from NZ_JBVJIP010000001.1 coordinate 798,542, forward strand.
GCTGTCCACCACGTAGACGCACTGGGCGCCGGCGTCCACCATGATCCGGGCCTGCGCGGCGAGTTCGGCCGGGCCGATCCGGTGGCTCAGCATGAGGAAGCCGACGGTCTCCATGCCGAGCTCGCGGGCCGCCGCGAAGTGCTGCAGCGACACGTCCGCCTCGGTGCAGTGGGTGGCGATCCGGGCCACCGAGGCGCCGACGTCGTGGGCGTGCCGCAGGTGCTCGGTGGTGCCGACGCCGGGCAGCAGCAGCACCGCGATCCGGGCCCGGGACGCCTCGTCGACGGCCGCCGCGATCAGGTCGAACTCGTCCTCCTTGGAGAACCCGTAGTTGAAGCTGGACCCGCCCAGCCCGTCGCCGTGGGCCACCTCGATGACATCGACGTTCCCGGCGTCCAGGGCGTGCACGATGGCCCGCACCTGCGGGGAGGTGAACTGGTGCTGGAGCGCGTGCGACCCGTCTCGCAGGGTCGAGTCGGTGAGCCTCACGGAGGTCATGCCGGCGTCCTCTCCAGCGAGCGGGCCACTTCCACGGCGGCAGCGGTCATGATGTCGAGATTGCCGGCGTATTCCGGCAGGTAGTCGCCGTTGCCACGGACCTCGAGCAGCACCGCCACCCGGCCCATCCCGCGCCACAGCGCGGTCGGCGGATCGAACTGCGGATCGGCCCGCAGCGCATAGCCGGGCACGTAACCCCGCACGGTGGCGACCATCTCGTGGATGGAGGCCGAAACGGCGGCCCGCAGGGAGGATGAGTCGAAGACCGAGGAGGGAACCGAGCAGAACACCGTGTTCCGCATGATCATCGGCGGCGACACCGGGTTCAGCAGGATGATCGCCTTGCCCCGCGAGGCGTCACCGACCACCTCCAGCGCCCGCGCCGTGGTCACCGTGAACTCGTCGATGTTGGCCCGCGTCCCCGGCCCGGCCGACCGCGACGCGATCGACGCCACGATCTCGGCGTATTCCACCGGGACCACGCGGCTGACGGCCGCCACGATCGGCGTGGTCGCCTGGCCACCACAGGTGATCATGTTGACGTTCATCGCCGCGCCCAGCGAGTCCAGGTTCACCGGCGGGCACACGTAGGGTCCGATCGCGGCCGGCGTCAGGTCGATCGCGCGCACCCCGGCGTCGGCATAGCGCGGCGCGTTCGCCAGGTGCGCACCGGCGCTGGTCGCCTCGAAGACGACATCGGGCAGCGGATCCTGGGCCAGCAGCCAGTCGACGCCCTCGGCCGATGCCAGCAGGCCGAGCTTGCGGGCCCGGGCCAGCCCGTCGGACGCCGGATCCACGCCGACCATCCAGCGCGGCACCACGGCGCCGTCACTGCGCAACAGCTTCATCATCAGGTCGGTGCCGATGTTGCCGGAGCCGACGATCGCCGCGTTCAGCGTCACGAGAACACCGCCGTCGCCGAGCCGAGCCGATCGAAGGTCGCGGTGACCGTGTCGCCCGCCGAAACCGGCACCGCCGCGGTCACCGAGCCGGTCAGGATGACGTGACCGGCTTCCAGGCGAGCCCCGCGCGCGGTGAGCGTGTTCGCCAGCCAGGTCGCGGCGTGCAGCGGCGAGCCCAGCACCGCCGCCCCCGCGCCGGTCTGCACGATCCGGCCGTTGCGCCGGAACACACAACCGATCAGCGCCGCGTCGAAACTCAGCGGCAACGGCGTCGCGCCCAGCACGAACCCGCCGCTGGAAGCGTTGTCCGCGATCGTGTCGACCAGCCCGATCTTCCAGTCCGCGATCCGGCTGTCGATGATCTCGATGGCCGGCAGCGCGTAGCGGACCGCGCCCAGCACGTCGGCCACGCTCAGTCCCGGGCCGTCGAGAGGCCTGTCGAGCACCAGCGCGACCTCCGGCTCGGCGCGCGGCTGCAGGAAACGGCCGACCGGGATGGGCGCGTCGGCCGCCCAGGCCATGTCGTCGAAGAGCACGCCGAAGTCGGGCTGGTCGATGCCGAGCTGCTCCTGCATCGGCGCGGAGGTGAGCCCGACCTTCCAGCCGACCACGCGAGCGCCCTCGGCGATCCGGCGGCGGGTCTGGATCTGCTGAATCTCATAGGCGTCGTCCACCGACAGCCCGGCGGAGATCGGCGCGATCGGTTTCGCGTCGTAGGCATCCCGCAGATCGCCGGCGATCGCTTCGAGGTCGGTCATCAATGCACCTCCGTTGACAGATGGCGCCACAGCCGCGGCAGCAACTCGGCGGCGACCGCGCGCCAGGACGCGATCTCGTCGGCGTCCAGCGCGCGGCGTTCCGGCGGGGTCAGGGCGATCCAGGCCCGGCACGCCTGCTCCAGCAGCCACATCCGGGCCACCGCCAGGCCGGGGGAGTCGCCGGTGGTGATGCCGCCGTTGCCCCGCAGCAGCAGCGCCGCGCCTTCGGCGAACGTTTCGGCGGCGGCCGAGGCGAGCGGCAGGCTGCGCAACAAGCGCGCGTTGTCGTGCACCGGCACCGTGGCGCCGAGCCAGCACGCCTGCCCGTACAGCGGGAAGATGGTTTCGCCGGGCGCCGCGGCCGGAAAGGCCGCCGGCGGCTGCGCCCGCGCGATGGCCGCGACATCCGGCCGGGCGCGATAGATTGCCAGGTGGGCCCACGTTTCGGCGGGCGCGCCGACCGGCAGGGCAGAGGCCTCGGCGGAGATCTCGATCAGGCTTTCCGCAGAGGCCGCGGCCAGGTCGGTGGCCGGGGTGATCACCAAACCCATTTCGGTACGCGCCGACACGTGCCCGAACGCAGTGACCAGGCCAAGCCGGCCGAGCACCCGCGCGGCCACCGCCACCTCGGCGAACACGTCGGTCGCGGACCCTTGCGCATGCACCGTCACGCCCTAAACTGTATGCAGTTTGGCGGGAAAGGGGAAGACATGATCTCCGGTCTGCATCACTACTCACTGCGGGTGCCCGACCTCGGGGTGGCCGACAGCTTCCTGCGCGACTTCGGTCTGGAAACGGCCGAGGCGCAGGGCAGTCTCGTCGCCCGCTGCCCGGGCCGCGGTCAGGATCAGGTGCGCCTGGTGGAGAACGGCGGCGCGGCGAAACAGCTGCACTACGTGTCGTTCACCGTGCAGCCGGGCACGCTCGACGGGCTGCGCGAGGCGTTGGAGCGCAACGGATCGGCGGTGATCGACCCGCCGGACGGCGCGCCCGAGGACGGCCTGTGGACCCGCGACCCGGACGGGACCGCGGTGCAGCTGCACGAGACCGAGCCGGCCAAGCCGCGCCCGATCGCCGAGGTGCTGGTCAACATCGGCGCGAGCAGGCAGCGCATCGGCTCGGCGCAGTGGCTGGCGGCGACCGAGGACGTGCTGCCCCGGCGGCTCGGGCACACGCTGCTGTTCACCCCGCAGCCGGCCCAGATGACCGCGTTCTACACCACCGTGCTCGGGCTGCGGGTCAGCGACCGGATCCACGGCGGCATGGTCACGTTCCTCAACGCGGGACCGGGCGACCACCACGTGTTCGGCTTCATCAACAGCACCCACCCGGGCTTCCACCACTCCAGCTTCGAGGTGCCGTCGATCGACGCGATCGCGCTGGGCTCGCAGCGGATGCGGGCACAGGGGCGCGAACCGGGCTGGGGGCTGGGCCGGCACACCATCGGATCGAACTTCTTCCACTACAACCCCGACCCGTGGGGCAGCTGGATCGAGTGGTTCTCCGACATCGACCAGATCGACGACTGCTGGGTGGCCGGCGACTACGACGTCCCACCGCACCTCTGGGGCGGCCCGCCGCCGGAAACGTTCCTGGCAAACCAGGAACCGCAGAGCTAGCTGGTCGTCGCTTCGCTCCTCCGGCATTTCGCCTTTTACCCGGTGACTTGCGACCGAAAAAGTCCCTCGGCTTCGCCTAGCACTTTTTCGGCCGCAAGTCACCGGCGGCGAAATGCGACTCTGGTTGCGCTTAAACCTGGTCTCGCCAGGAGTGCTGGGGGTCGAAGCCCAGCACTCGTTTCGCCTTGTCGATGCCGAGCATCGTTTCGTGCTCGCCCAGATCCTTGCGCACCTCGACGCCGGGGTAGACCTCCGCGGCGAGCGACGCCGACGACCGGCTCATCACGGTGTCGGCGTTGGCGATGACGAAAACGTCGACGCCCGTCGCCTGGTGTTCGAGTGCCTTGCGGACTGCCTGGGCGCCGTCTCGGGCGTCTATGTAGCCCCAGAGGTTCCATTTGCGCAGGGACGGGTCCGCGTCGAAGGACGGGAACCTCGCGTAGTCGTGCGGCTCCATCACGTTGGAGAAGCGCAGACCGATCATCTTCAGCGCCGGGTTCCACCGGCAGAACTGCGCCGCCATCTGCTCTTCCAGATGCTTGCCGAGCGAATAGGTCGACTCCGGCCGGGCCGGGTAGTCCTCGTCCACCGGGATGTAGGGCGGCGGGGTGTCGAACGGCAGCCCGAGCACCGTCTCGCTGGACGCCCAGACCACGTTGACGATGCCGGCCGCCCGCGCCGCCGCGAAGACGTTGTAGGTGGTCGGCACGTTGTTGGCGAAGGTGGCCGCGTTCGCGGTGATGCCCGGCGCCGGGATCGCCGCCAGATGCACCACCGCGTCGAACGCCCCGCCGCCCTCGTCGATCGTGGTCAGCGCGTCGATCACCTGCCCGTAGTCGGTCAGGTCGATGCGCCGCCACGGACAGCCCTGGTCGCCGGGCGGCGCGGCGGCGTCCAGGTTCGTCACGTCGTAGCCGTGGTCGAGCAGGTGCGTGACGACCGCCCGGCCCAGCTTCCCGCTGCCACCGGTCACTGCAACTCGTGTCATACCTTCAAGGTCTACATCACCCGGCGCGAACCAGCCCGCCATCGACGTAGAAGGTCTGCCCGGTGATGAACGCGGCGTCGTCGGAGGCGAGGAACGCCAGGGTGCCGGCCAGGTCGGCGGGCGTCTGCAGCCGCTTGATGGCCTGCATCTGCGGCACCACCTCGAAGAACACCTCCGGGCCGGCCTCGGTGGTCGCGGTGCGGACCAGCGACGGCCCGATCGCGTTGGCCGTGATGCCGTCCGCGGCGAGCTCGGTGGCCAGCCCGCGGGTCAGCCCGATGACCGCCATCTTCGACGCGATGTAGTGCGTGAAGCCGGGGATGACCAGCCCGACGGTGTTCGAGGTCATGTTCACGATCCGGCCGTGCCCGTGCTCCTTGAGCTGGCTCAGGAAGGCCTGGGTGAGCAGGAACATCGACTCGACGTTGACCGCGAACATCCGCTGCCAGTCCGCGAAGCTCATGTCCTGGAACGCCTGGTTGGGATAGATCCCGGCGTTGTTCACCAGGATGTCGGCCGGCCCGAGCCCGGCTCGCACCTCGTCGGCCGCGCGGGCCACCTCGTCGGGACGGGTCACGTCCACCCGCAGGGCGAGGCCCTTGGCGCCGGCCGCGGTGATGTCGGCCAGCGTGGCGGAACCGTCCGCGATGTCGAGCACCGCCACGTCCGCGCCCTCGGCGGCGAGTCGCTGCGCGTACACCCGGCCGATCCCGGAGGCCGCGCCGGTGACCACCGCGACGCGGCCGGACAGCCGGCCGCTCACGCCGGCACCGAGCTCTCACCCGCGGCGACGCGGCGCATGGCGGCGAGCGTCGCCGCCACGGCCTTGAGGTAGTCGCCGGTCATGCCGTCGGCGTATCCGCGCTCCTCGGCCGAGCCGCCCTCGACGCCGGAGACCACCAGCGCGAAGCTGAACCGCAGCGACAGCTCGCCGGCGGTCTCCTCGATCTCGTTCGCGATGGTGCCGAGCACCGGGCCGGCGATCCGGGTGAAGACCACCCGGTGCGGCTCCTCCAGCGTGATCCGCTCGGTGAAGCGGTCGCCGCGGAAGTCGATGTCGCGGTCGAAGACGGTGTCCGAGATCCGCTGGGTGACCTCGCAGAAGGTCATCGCGGGCACGAACGGCAACGCGTTGTTGGCCTTCATCACCAGGCCGTCCCAGACGGCGGCGCGGTCGAGGTGCGGGTGGCCGGACTCGTTCACCGGCAGCTGGTGGGTCACGAATATCATGGTTGTGCCTCCCGGGAGGTGACGACGCGATTGCTGATCTCGCCGAGGCCGTCGACGGCCACGCGGACCACATCGCCGGGGTTGAGGAAGAGCCCGCGGCCGGCGCCGACACCGGCCGGCGTGCCGGTGCAGATGACGTCGCCGGGCTCGAGGGTGGTGATGCTGCTGGCCGCCGCGATCAGCTCGTCGATGCGGCAGATCATGTCGCCGGTGGTTTCGTCCTGTTGCAGCTCGTCGTTGACCCACAGCCGCAGCCGCAGGTCGTGCGGATCGGGCACCAGCGCCGCCGGGGTGATGCCGGGACCCAGCGGCAGCGAGTCGTCGATCGCCTTGGATGCGAACCAGTCATAGGCGAACGCCTCGATCGGCACTCCGACCCGCTTGTGATAGCCGCGGGCGGTGACGTCGTTGGCGACGCTGTACCCGGCGACGTGTTCCCACGCCCGGCCGACGGGGATGTCCCGCCCACCGGCCCCGATCACCACCGCCAGCTCGGCCTCCCAGTCGTAGCGGGCGGCGTCGCCGTTGTGGATGACGATCGGGTCGTAGGGGCCGACCACCGCGGTGGACGGCGGCTTCATGAAGAAGAACGGGCGCCAGGAGGAGTCCGGCACCTCGCCGCCCATCTCCCGGATGTGCCGGCGGTAGTTCACGCCCGCGCACAGCACCTTGCGCGGATAGCGGATCGGCGCCAGCAGCTCCGCGTCGGCGACCACCGGCGCGCCGGTCAGGGAGAGCTCCAGCAGCCCGTCGGCCGGCCACTCCTCGAGCAGTTCGAGCATGCCGGACCACTGCTTCAGCTCGGGCGGCGCGACCACCGTGCCGTCGTCGAGCCGAGCGCCCAGCAGCGGCTCGCCGCCCGCTCGATAGGTGACCAACGAGAACGTCACAGGGCCTCCCCGGCCAGTTGGTCGTGCACGAAGGCGATGTCCTTGTGGCCGTTGCCGTCGGCCCGGGCCCGGTCGAAGACCGCCTTGGCGGCCGCGTAGACCGGCGCGCGGTCCGCCGGGACGATGCCGGAGACCTGGTCGAGAATCTGCTGGAGGGTGTCGATCGGGCCGGGCGCGGGCTCGTACCTTCCCTCGCGCATCCACGGGCCGCGCTGTTTGAGCAGGGCGGAGGCGGCGATCGAGCCGTCCAGGGTGCGCTGCACGAGCTCCAGGTCGAGGCCCTGGCGGCGGGCGAAGGCGAGGGCCTCCGCGGCGGCCACGGTGTGCGCGGCCATCAGCATGGCGGACACGTATTTGAGGCTGGCGCCGTTGCCGAACGCGCCGGCGTAGACCCACGGGCCGGAGATGGCCTCCAGCACCGGCCGGACCCGCTCCACCGCCTCCTCGTCGCCGGAGACGAACGTGGTGGCCATCCGCGGCTCGATCATCGGCGGGCTGCCGCTGATCGGCGCGTCCAGCAGGTCGCCACCGGCCGTGCGCACCGCGTCGCGCACCTTGGCCTTGCGGTCCACCTCGACCGTGCTCATCTCGATGTGCACGGTGCCCGGCCGCAACCCGGCCAGCGTGCCGCGCGGCCCGCAGACGACCTCCTCGACCGCGGCGGCGTCCGGCAGGATCGACAGCAGCACGTCGGCGCGCTCGGCGACCGCCGCGGGGGAGTCGACCCGCAGCCCGCCGGCCTCGGCCAGCCCGTCGCCGGCCGTGCGCCGGTAACCGACCACCCCGAAGCCCTTGGCCATCAGGTTGCGCGCGATCGGCATCCCCATCTTGCCGAGCCCGATGATGCCTACGTCGGTCATCGCCGCCTCACTCCCACGCGTAAGTGCCGGTGCCCAGGGACACCCGGACCTGGATGGATCCCTCGTTGACCCGCCAGCCGAAGACCTCGGCGGTGCGCAGCCCGGCGACCACGAACGGGTCGGTGGCCGCGAGCTTCGCCGCCTGCTCCGCGTCGGCCGCCCGCAGCACGGTCACCCCCGCGCCGGGGCCGACCCCGGGCCCCTCGGTGAGCGGGCCACTGAGCAGCAGCGTGCCGTCCGCCTCGAGGGCGAGCAGCCAGCGCAGGTGGGCCTCGACGTGTGCCTCGACGTCGGCGGCCGTGGTGGCCGGCAGCGGGGTCGATCGCACCAGCCAGTAGTCCCGGCCGAGCAGCTTCGCGCGATCAACGTTTTCCATGCCCAAAACTGTATGCAGTTTTACGGCGGCGTCAAGAGTGTGTTTCCACTACCAGGGTGTATGCAGTTTGCCGGAGACATCAGTGATAATTGCTGCATGCCACATGCCGCCGCTCGATCGCCCCAGTTGCAGAAGCTGCATCTCCCCGAGGTCCGCCAGGCCATCCCGGTGCTGCACGGATATCTCCGCGAGTGCATCCTCGACGGCACCCTCGAGCCCGGCACCAAGCTGTCTCAGGTCGCCCTCGCCGAGCAGCTCGGCGTCAGCCGCACGCCACTGCGCGAGGTGCTGCGCATGCTGCAGGAGGAGGGCCTGGTCGAGATCGAGCCCAACCAGCGCACCCGGGTGGCCGGTCTCGACCCGCAGGAGCTGGACGAGCTCTATGCCAGCCGGATCCTGCTCGAGACGCTGGCCCTCTCGCTGACCATCGACAGCTTCACCCCGGCCGACACCAAGCAGGCCAAGTCGCTGCTGGCCGGCATGCGCACGGCCGCGCGCAAGGGTGACTTCCGCACCTGGTTCGGCTCGCACGCGCAGTTCCACGGGTTGATGTACACCGGCGTGGGCGACCCGATGCGGCGCCAGCTTGCGACGTTCGCGGACCGGTCGATCCGCTACATCCGGATCTATCAGCTGTCCGAGCCGAACAGCTGGCAGATGGCCGGCGACGCCGAGCACCAGGCGATCCTCGACGCGGTGGTGGCGCACGACCGCCCGGCCGCCATCACCAACCTGGCCCATCACCTGGCCCGCACCGCCGAGCGCGTGCTGGCCGACTGCGCGCCGCAATATCAGATCGAAGCGGTCACCCACGCGGTCGCGCTGGTGGATCAGCGATCCCTGACGGTCGCCTGACGGGATCCACGCCCGTCGATCACACTTTTCTGGGCGAGATTATTTTCAGGCGCTGGTTGGTCTGATTTTTCTCGAGTTGACAGCTTTGCCCGACCAGCGCACCCTGTATCCATTTTGGACCACTGGCCGGCCGAGCGCGGCCGGGGTCGCCGCGCGCCCTGAAACGGTCGTTCCGTGCATCGGTGACGACTCGGACTCCAAGGTCAAGTTCGCGCTAAATGAATCTCTTTCCGTTAATCGAGTGTTTTCGGATGGTCGCTGCGGGCACTGCGGGCTTCGTCATTCATCGATGGAAGGAATCCACATGAGACTTGGCTTTATCTCGAAGGTGCTGGTGGCAGGCGCGCTCGTGCTGTCCACCGTGGCCGTCACCGGCAGCGGCGCCGCCGCTGCGCCGGCGGTCGACCGGGCTCCTGCTCCCCAGGCCGAAGCGGTCGGGACGATGACGTCGCAGGTGACCGGCTCCTTCACCGATGTCCTGGGCGGGCTCGGTTCGGTCACCGGCACGTTCAGCCCCACCAAGTTCCAGTCGGCGCAGCGGCAGATCACCGCGACCGGCACGCTGACCTCGACGCTGACCGACTCGGCCGGCACGGTGCTGGGCACCGTGCAGAAGACCGTCACCATGCCGGTGGTGCTGCCCGCCACGCAGACCGCCAACGGCAACGCGCCGCAGATCACCTGCGACATCCTCAACCTGGTCCTCGGTCCGCTGCACCTGGACCTGCTGGGCCTCGTGGTCGACCTCAACCGGGTCGTCCTCGACATCGTGGCGCAGACCGGGGCCGGCAACCTGCTCGGCAACCTGCTGTGCGCCATCACGAACCTGCTGAACGGCGGAGTGAACCTCCCGCTGCAGTTCATCGTGCAGCTGCTCAACCAGATCCTGGCGATCCTCCGCCTCTGATCCACAGAAACCCGCAGTGGTAGGCCAGCCGGGCATCCGCCCACGCGATACACGGCTGCCCTACCACTCGGGTTGGCGGCGCAACCCACTGGTAGCTCAGGCGTGCATCCGGCTTGCCGATGCACGCCTGAGCCACCACTTGCGTCTCACCCCAGGAAGGGCTCGACGACCGCCAGGAAGTCGGCGGTCTTCTCGATCATCGTCCAGTGGCCGCAGCCGCCGATCACGTGCAGCCGCACGTCCGGCAGCAGGTCGACCAGCGGCAGTGAGGAACGCTGCCACGGGACCACCCGGTCGTCACGGCCGTGCACCATCAGCACCGGCTGCGTGATGGACGCCAGCTCGGCGCCGGACAGGGCCAGGTCGTCCACCCAGCGCTGACGCGGCGCCGGGAACATCGCCGCCCACGAGTCGCGCACCGGCTCGTCGAGGCTCGACTCGTAACGCATCCGGACCAGGTCGTCGGTGATCAGCGAGCGGTCGTGGGCGAACAGCCCGATCACCTCGCGCATGTTCTCCACGCCGGGCTGGTAACCCCACACGGTGTTCAGCCCGTCGGGCAGCGCCATCGCCACGCCCATCGTGCCCATCAGCACCACCCGCCGGATCGCCTCCGGCCGGGCCACCGCCAGCGACAGCGCGATCGCGCCGCCCATCGAGTTGCCGATGATGTCGACCTGCGGCACGTCCAGCGTGTCCAGCAACCGCAGCGCGTGCGACGTCCACGCTTCCCGGCCGTAGGTGCGGTCGCTGCCGTCCGCCGTACCCCCGAAACCGAGTTGGTCCGGCGCGATCACCCGGCGCGTCTTGGCCAGGGCGGGGATGATCGGACGCCAGTTGGCCTGGGCGCTGACGCCGGGGCCGGAGCCGTGCAGCAGCAGCACCGGCGGTTCGGCGCCGTCCGCCGGGCCGGTGTCCAGCACCGCGGTCGGCACCCCGCCGACATCCACCGTCATGAAGCCTCCTGGGCTGGGATCTGGGCCTGGCTGGTGGTGCGGCGGGTCGGGCCGAGCCACATGTCGATCGAGCCCGGTTCGTCCGGGTCGAACGTGCGCGGCCGCCACGCCGCCTCGTCCTCGATCCGGCGCACCCCGAACGAGTACTCGTAGGTGAAGCCCTCCGGCCCGAGGAAGTAGAGGAACACCGCTGTCGACTGCGGGTGCCGCCCCGGGCCCATCTCGATCTCGACGCCGTTCTCGACCAGGAAGTGCCAGTTGCGGAAGACGTCGTCGATGGTTGCCACCTGGAAGTTCATGTGGCACAGCCCGGGACCGTCGGCCTGGAACACGGCCAGCTTGTGGTGCACCGGGTCGATCCGCAGCAGGCACGCCTTGTCGCCGATCCAGTCCGAGACGCGCGCGTTGAAGCGGGTGTTCCAGAACCGGTACGCCTCGTGCACGTCCGGCGCGTCCAGGCACAGGTGCCCGAACTCGGTGATGCCGGCCTCCCGCCCGAACCGCACCGGCCGGGTGATCGACTCCTGCTGGGAGACCAGTTCCAGGCGGTTGCCGAACGGGTCGTCGAAGGCGATGAAGTCACGCACCCGCCGGCTGCGCGCCTCGGCCGGATCGCCGCGCCGCACCCGGAAGCCGGCGCCCTCCAGCTCGGTCTCGGCGGCGGCGAGGGCATCGCCGTCGGCCACCTGGAAGCCGGAGGCGATCACCCCGGACGTGCCCTCGACCAGCGAGAGGCAGTGGTGCCGCGCATCCGCTCGCAGATGCGCGACACCGTCCTCGGTGGACGCCGCCAGTTCCAGCCCGACGATCTCGGTCGCGAAGCCCACGGCCTTGTCCAGGTCCGCGACGCCGGACCGCACGTAGGCGATGTCGGTCAACTCGATCATGGCGCCTCCCTCAACGACGACGAACGTGGGATGTCAGGCGAACACCGGGGCCAGGTCGATGTAGATCTGCCAGTTCTTCACCAGGTCGCCCTCGAAGACCAGGATGTCGCAGTTCGGGGTGACGACGACACCGCCGTCCTGGCGCTTGTACTCCACGTCGATCTGGCAGATGGTCGTGTCGCCGACGTCCCAGGTGTTGAGGAAGTGGTGCGACAGGCCGCCGATCATGCCCCAGAAGGCGATCACGGCCTGCTTGACCTCTTCCCGGCCGTGGGCCGGCGGGTTGTTGCCGAAGCGGAAGGTCACGTCCTCGGTCAGGCAGGCGACGAACTCGTCGGCCTGCTGGGCGTCGATCGCGGCGAAGATGGGCTTGACGTCTCGCATCTTATTTCTCCGGGATGATCTGGTAGCCGGTGCTGAACAGGTTCTCGGGGTCGTACTGCGCCTTCACGCGGCCCAGGCGGGCGTACTTCTCCCGGCCGAAGGCCTCGACCACCCGGTCGAGCTCGTCGGCGTTGAGCATGTTGAGGTAGACCCCCTTGCCGGTCCACGGCTTGAGGTCCTGGATCACGGCCCGCGACCGTGCCATGAAATCTTCGTCGTCGGCCGGGTCGTCCCAGCTCATCGCGAGGTTGAGCCACATCGCGTAGTTCCGGTTGGAGAACGCGGTGTCCTCCTCGGCGACGTCCAGGATCGCGCCGCCCAGCCCGAGGATCTCGATCTCGCCGCCGAGCGCCGGCGGCATGTCCTTCCAGAACGCGATCAGCCGGTCGATCACCTCGTCGGTGAGCTCTTCGAGGTGCGCTTCCTTCGTGTAGTACCGGTGGCCGTCGCGGAAGTCGTCGTCGATCAGGTGCTGCACGCCGGCCCCGAAGGGCAGCACGGTGGCGGCCTTGACGCAGGGGTCGCCGACGTTGATCAGCCGGTCGATCAGCTCGACGCCGGCGGGCGCCTCGGCGTCCTCCAGGTACATCCCGATCAGCATCAGGATCGGCTTGCCGACCAGCTCCGGCGGCACGAACGGCAGCGGCGACATCTCCGGCTTGAACGCGGCGTGCCACCCCACGTCCCGCCCGAGCGTGCCGTAGATCTTCGAGTACTGCCGCAGCGCCTCGCGGGCGTCCTCGGGGTGGTAGAGCGAGACGCCGATCCGCATCTTGGGTCCGAAGTCATAGGTGCGGTAGGTGAACCGGGTGACGATGCCGAACGCGCCACCGCCGCCCTGCAGCGCCCAGAACAGGTCGGGGTGCGAATCGGCGGACGCCTCGACCACCTCGCCGCTGGCCAGCACCACCTCGAGCGAGACGAAGTTGTCGCAGGTGAGGCCGTGCTTGCGGGAGAACCAGCCGATGCCGCCGCCGAGCGACAACCCGGCCACCCCGGTCTCCGACATGATGCCGGCCGGCACGATCATCGCCTCCGGGCCGGTGGCCGCGTCCACGTCGCCGAGCAGGCAACCGCCGCCGACGTGCGCCAGGTGGCCGGGCACGTCGACCGTGACCTGACGCAGGTTGCGCAGGTCGATGGTGATGCCACCCTCGGACATGGCCCGGCCGGAGACGGAGTGGCCGCCGCCGCGCACGGCGGGAGAGATGCCGTTGGCGCGAGCCACCTTGACGGCCAGCACCACGTCGTCGACGTCCAGCGGCCGCAGGATCACCCCCGGCCGCTTGTCGACCATCGCGTTCCAGAGCCGCCGCGCCTGGTCGTACCCGGGGTCCTCGGGGGTGATGATCTCGCCCCGGAAACCGGCGAGTTGTCCCGCCAGGCGGGTGGCCAGATTGTCTTCGACCGTGGACGTCATGAAGGAATCACCTCTCAAGGAGCGCGCCGCTGCGGGACCGGGCAGGTCCGTGACCAGCGGGCCGAGGGAACTGAGGGCCTCGCTTGGGCAAAAGTGTATGCAGTTTTGAAGCGGAGTCAAGAAGTCGATCACACAAGGTCAAGTTCCAAATTCGCCTCGCGAGGCCAAGCCCCGGGTGCGAATTTGAAACCTGACCTAGATTTGGTCCATGGCGACCAAGAGCCCGTCGGTGGAGATCGAGGCCGGGCACCACACCGTCCGCGTCTCGAATCCGGACCGGGTCTACTTCCCGGAGCTCGGACTGACGAAGCGGGATCTCGTCGACTACTACCTGAGCGTCGGCGACGGCATCGTCCGGGCGCTGCGCGAGCGGCCGTGCATGCTGCACCGCTTCCCGGACGGGCTGGCCGGCGACAAGGTGCACCAGAAACGGGTGCCGCACGGCGCCCCGCCCTGGCTGGAGACTGTGCGCATCAAGTTCCCGCGATACAACCGGACGGCCGACGAGCTGTGCGTCACCAAGATCGGGGACGTGATCTGGGCGGTGCAGATGTCGACCGTCGAGTTCCACCCGTGGAACAGCCGCCGGGCCGACACCGAGAAGCCGGACGAGTGGCGGATCGACCTCGACCCGATGCCGGAGTGCCCGTTCGACCGGGTGCGCCAGGTGGCCGGGGTGGCCCACGAGGTGCTCGACGAGCTGGGCATCGTGGGTTACCCGAAGACCTCCGGCGGCCGCGGGCTGCACGTCTATGTCCGGATCGCGCCGGAGTGGGGGTTCGGCGACGTGCGGCGGGCCGCGCTGGCCTTCGCCCGCGAGGTGGAGCGACGGGCGCCACGGGACGTGACGACGACCTGGTGGCGCAAGGACCGCGATCCCGAGGCGCTGTTCGTCGACTACAACCAGAACGCGCGGGACCACACCATCGCGAGCGCGTACTCGGTGCGCGGCAACCAGCGCGGCACGGTGTCGACGCCGATCCGCTGGGACGAGATCGCCGACGTCGCGCCGGACGACTTCACGTTGCGGACAGTGCCCGCCCGGTTCGCCGCGCTGGGCGACCTGCACGCCACGATCGACGACACCGCGCATCGGCTGGACACGCTGCTGGAATGGGCCGAGCGAGACGAGAAAGCCGGCCTCGAAGGACCCGCGGACGCTGATTAGAGAGGCGTGTCCACATCGCGCCATGTCGCAAAGCCGTAAGCCGGGACCGGTTCCACCAGCGTCGATGGGCTACAGAATGCGTGCATCGCCCACGCGAAGGAGCCCTGTCACATGCGCCGCATCACCGGAGTGGTCGCCACCCTCCTGATCGGACCCGGTGCCCTGGTCATCGCGGCCGCCGACGCTGCCACCGCTGCGCCGCCGGTCGCCCCGACGACATCCCGCGTTCAGACCATCACCCTGATCACGGGCGATGTCGTCACTCTCAGCAAGGCCGGTGACAGGACCGCCGCCACCGTGAAGCCGGCTCCGGGCCGGGAACGGATCACCTTCCACACGGTGGAGGCGGACGGGGGACTGCGCATCCTGCCCGGCGACGTGGTTCCGCTGATCAGCGACGGACGGGTCGACGCCGACCTGTTCGACGTCGAGAAACTGGTCGCCGACGGGTATGGGGATGCCACGTCGACGACCCTCCCGCTGATCGTCACGTCGCCGGGCGGGATGCGTACCACCGCCGCCCGCTCGTTGCCGGCGCTCGGCGCGACCGCCGTGCGGGCGGACAAGAAATCGCTGGCCGGATATTGGCGCGGGACGTCGATGCGCGGCGCCGGCAAGGTCTGGCTGGACGGCCGGGTGCGCGCGTCGCTGGACCGCAGCGCGGCGCAGATCGGTGCGCCGGACGCGTGGGCGGCCGGATACGACGGCCGCGGCGTCAAGGTCGCGGTGCTGGACACCGGCATCGACACGAACCATCCGGACATCGCCGGGAAGGTCTCCGCGGCGCAGAACTTCAGCGGCAGCCCCGATGGGGTGGACCGGTTCGGGCACGGCACCCACGTCGCGGCCACGGTCGCCGGGTCCGGCGCCGGCTCCGCGGGGCTGCGCAAGGGCATCGCGTACGGCGCCGAGCTGCTGATCGGCAAGGTGCTCGGCGACGACGGGTACGGCTCGGAGTCCGGCGTCATCGAGGGCATGCAGTGGGCCGCCGACGCCGGCGCCAAAGTGGTCAACCTGAGCCTCGGCGCCGGACCGACCGACGGCACCGACCCGGTCAGCGAGTCCCTGGACCGGATCAGCGCCGCCACCGGCACGCTCTTCGTGGCGGCGGCCGGCAACGACGGCAGCCCGTCCAGCGTCAGCTCGCCCGCGGTCGCCCCGTCCGCGCTGGCGGTCGGCGCGGTGGATCGCGACGAGCGACCGGCCGACTTCTCCAGCAAGGGCCCGCGCATCGGCGACCTGGGCCTCAAGCCGGAGATCACCGCGCCCGGCGTCGGCATCGTGGCGGCCCGCTCGGAGGGCGCCGTCATCGGCGACCCGGTGGACGCGAACTACACCGCGATGTCCGGCACCTCGATGGCGACGCCGCACGTGGCCGGCGCCGCCGCGATCCTGGCCGGGCAGCACCCGGACTGGACCGGCGCGCAGATCAAGGAAGCCCTGATCAGCACGGCGCGGACCGGTCCCGGCGCGAACGTCTACACGCAGGGCGCCGGCCGGGTCGACGTGGCCCGGGCGACCAGCCAGACCGTCCGTGGCACCGGCATCGCGGACTTCGGCCTGCACAGCGCCGGCGAGACGCCGGGCGAGGTCGTCCGCACCGTCACCTACACCAACGACGGCCCGGCGCCGGTCACCCTGACCATCGCCAAGCCGGCCGAGCTGGACGGGCCGGCCACGGTCACCGTGCCGGCGCACGGCACGCAGGGCACCTCGTTCCGGCTCGGCCTGGCCACCCTGAAGCCGGGCACGCACAGCGGCTGGATCGTCGCCACCGGGCCCGCCGGTGAGAAGGTGACCACCGCGTTCGGCGCCGTCTTCGACCCGCCGAAGCACACCGTCACGGTGCGGGCCGTCGACCGCGACGGGAGGCCCACCGGGGTGCCGTTCTTCACCCTGTTCGGCGAGGACATGCGCGCCGACCTGATCGACTATCTCGGCGCCGAGAGCCGGACGTTCGAGGTGGGCGAGGGCGACTACCTCCTGCACGCGCTGATCGAGGACAACAACACGCAGTTCGAGCAGGCCACGCTCGTGGTGATCCCGGAGCTGACGGTCGCCGGGGACGTCGAGGTGGTGCTGGACGCCCGGCTCGGCACCCCGATCCGGATCGAGACACCGCAGCCGGCCGAGCAGCAGTCGGTGCTCAGCTACTACGTGCACCGGGTCACCGGCGAGGGGCGGTCGATCGCGCACGGCGTCATGCACTTCAGCAACGTGCAGCAGGTGAACGTGACGCCGACCAGGCGGGTGCGCAACGGCAGCTTCGAGTTCTCCTCGCGGTGGCAGCTCGTCCAGCCGGACGTGCAGGCGGCCGTGCCGGGGGTGGCCGGACCGTTGCGGATCAACCTGCGCGGGACGTCGCCGGTGTTCGACGGGAACAGGCGCTTCCCGCTGGTGACGTGGGGCGCCGCGGACGTACGCGGAAAAGCGGTTTTGATCCCCTCGTCGCTGGACGTGAGCGAGGAGGACCAGATCCAGCAGGCGCACGAGGCCGGCGCCGCGGTCGCGATCCTGATCCGGCCGGCCGACTGGTCGCACTGGTCGGTGATCGAGCCGCTGGGTGACCGGCTGCCGCTGCCCACCCTGCTGGCCGCGCACGAGACCGGCGAGCGGCTGCTGACCCGCGCGGCCCGTCCGAACGCGACCGTCCAGCTCACCCTGAGTGTGTCGAGCCCCTACCTCTACGACGTCATCCAGGTGTCGAAGAACCGGGTGCCGGACCGGATCGTGCACCGGGTGACCCCGGCGAACGCGCAGCGGATCGTCACCGACTACGCGCACAACGGCGGCTTCGACTGGGTGCACGAGCAGCGTTTCGGCTGGCGCCCCTGGCAGGAGTACGCCTGGAACGACACCTCCCGCGCGGTCCGGACGCCGTCCACCCGCGTCGAGTGGGTGTCCTCCGGCGACTCGCTGTGGCAGCACCTCGTGCACCCGGCGTACCCGGGCGTCTGGGGTTCGTTGCTCAGCGGATTCGCCGACCAGCCGCACAGTGTGCGGGCGGGCCGGGTCAAGGAGTCCTGGGCGGCGCCGGTGGTGCGACCGGCCGAGGTGGCCGGCTACCCCTCCACCCGGGCCGGCGACACGCTGCGGCTGCGCATCGCCGACCTGGTCGACTCGTCCGACGCGCACGGCACCTTCGACGTGGGCACCAGCGCCGAACTGCGCCGGGACGGCCAGACCGTCGCCACCCTGCCGGACGGCTGGCAGGACGTGCCGACCACGCCGGCGAGCGGCCGATATGAGCTGACCGTGCGGACCGCGCCCGGCAACGACGACTGGATCTACGGCACCTCGACCACGTCCACCTGGAAGTTCCGGTCGGCGGCCGGCGACGCCAGGTTGCCGCTGCTGCAGATCGGCTATGACGTGGCGCCGCGCAAGGTGGCGCTCGCGCTGAGCGTGGCCGGCAAGCCGGCCCGCGGCACCGCACTGACCGCCGAGATGTCGGACGACGACGGCAGGACGTGGCGGCTGCTCGAGGCGAGCGGGAGCGGTGCGGCCTGGACCGCGCCGATCCCGGCGGGCCAGGGCCCGCTGTCGCTGCGGGTGACCGCCGCCGACCGGGATGGCAATTCGGTCACACAAACGGTCATCCGGGCCTTCGACCGCGGATGACGGCCGCGCTCCGCCGTTATCCTCACCGCCATGAGGATGACGGCGGAGCTGCAGGCCACGGGCGGTAAGACGACCGGTTTCCGGATTCCGGACGAGTTCGTCGCGGAGCTCGGCGGGGGCGGCCGGCCGAAGGTCAAGGTGACGATGAAGGGCTACGAATTCCGGTCGTCGATCGCGAAGATGGGCGGCGAATTCTGGCTCGGGGTCAGCTCGGAGCGCCGGGCCGCCGCGGGCGTGCGGGCGGGGGACGTGCTCGACCTGGAGATCGTGCTCGACACGGCGGAGCGGACTCTGGACGTACCCGAGGATCTGGCTTCTGCTCTTGCTTCTGAGCCCGCCGCCCAGGCGACCTGGGACAAGCTCTCCTTCAGCAACCGCCGCTATCACGTGGACCAGATCGCCGGCGCGAAGACCGACGAGACCCGGCAGCGGCGCATCGCCAAGTCCGTGACGACGCTCGCCGCCGGGAAACAGCGCTAGAGCCAGCCTCGGCGGGCGGCCTGATAGGCCAGGCCGGTGCGGGTGTCCACACCGGCCAGATCCATCATCCGGTCGAGCCGGCGCTGCACCGTTCGGCGGCTCACCCCGAGGTGCGTCGCGATGGATTTGTCCGGCATGCCCGCCACCAGCAGTGACAGCAGCAACGTGTCGATCTCGTCGTCGCGCTTGCCGGTGACCACCGGCATGGCCCGCTCCCAGTGGCTCTCGAAGAGCGCGACCAGCGCGTCGAGCAGCTCGCTCGACCGGATCAGCGCGGCCGTCGGCTGACCGGCCACGATCGCGTCGTCGTCCGGCACCAGCGGGCAGATCGCCAATGACCGGTCCGCGATCGCCAGCCGCACCGGCAGCGTCGGCAGTGACCGCGACTCCTCACCGAGTTCGATCGCGCCGAGGATGCTCTCCATCTCGCCCGGCATGTCCAGCAGCGCGCGCTCATAGATCGCCCGATATTTCACGCCGCGGGTCAGCGCCGGCGTCTCCTCGGTGTTCGCCGGGCCCTCCATCACGATCGGATTCGCCCGGCAGAACCACAGGATCTCGTGCTGCGCCGAGTCCTGCATCTCGCGCAGCCGCTGCCGCAGCGCGGGCACCCCGACCACGATCTCGACCAGATGCTCGACGCTGCGCCGCCGCGTGTTGAGCCGGTAGTCCTCGGTCAGCGCGGCCATCATCTGCCGCGCCGCCTGCAGGTCCTGCTGCCGGCGCAACAGGATCTCGCCCAGCGCGAGCTCCGGCGACAGCGCATGGAACACCGGGCCCGGCGTGGCCAGACCCTTGTCACGCAACGACTCGAGCATCGCGGTCGCCTCGTCGACCGTGACCCCGGCGTCGGCCGCCAGGCCCTCCGCGTCCGTGCCGGAATGCCGGACCAGCAACCGGTAGGCGTGCTGCTGGTCCGGTGGCAGTACGTCGTCTCCCACCGCTGACATGCGGACACTGTACTGAGGTGCGGAACGGCCGTTTCCGAGCGTCAGACGTAGTGGTAGGCGACGTCCGGGGAGAGCAGCGCCGCCCACCCCGGGCGCAGCGCCTCGTCCCGGCGGTCCAGCTCGTCGCGCAGGTCGCCGCGCCGCGGGCCGGAGATGCCGTTGTCCTCCCACCACGGCGGCCACGAGTCCCAGCGGCGCTCGACGGTCGCACCCTCCGCCGTGGTCTCGACGCGCAGGAACAGCCAGCGCCCCTCCTCGCGGCGCACCGCCTCGACCAGCTCGCCGAGCCGCCGGAACACGTCGAACGACCGCTCGCCGGCCCGCTCGACCGGCGGCCGTTCGCCGGACTGCTGCGACGAGCTGTTCCCGATCATCGAGAACAACAGCGTGCAGCGGCCGTCCCCGCCGGGCGCGCGCCCGCGCAGCCACACCACCAGCTCGTCCAGCGCGGGCGAGGGCATCGGCGCCGGCCTCGCCAACTCCGCGGTGTCCCGCATCGCCCGCCA
This sequence comes from Actinoplanes sp. NPDC051388, assembly GCF_055586225.1. NCBI lineage: Bacteria > Bacillati > Actinomycetota > Actinomycetes > Micromonosporales > Micromonosporaceae > Actinoplanes > Actinoplanes sp. NPDC051388. Next base: position 818,797 of record NZ_JBVJIP010000001.1, read on the forward strand.
GACCAGCCGGTCGTGCTCGCGGTCGCTGAGCCGCCGCACGCGACGTCGTTCCGGGCGTTGCCCGGCGAGCAGGACCGGGGGATAGGTGCCTCGGGTGATCCCCCCGGCCGCGGCCACGGCCATCCCGGCCTCGACCGCACGACCCGGGTACGCCCGCAGCGCCCGATCGTCCACCTCCCGGCGAGCCCCCGCCGCCAGCAGCTCGACCGCCGCCTCCCGCAGCCGCGCCTTGTCCACCTCCGGCGCGTCCCCCCACTCGACCACGAAGTCGATCAGCTCACCCAGCGCGGCCTCGTCGTCCAGCACCGCCGCCGCGGTCGCGATCAGCCCGTCGGTCTCGCGATAGTCGGCCCGTCCCCAGCCGGACCCGTCGTGCCAGTAGAGGTAGCCGAGCTGGTCCTCGCCGGCGTGCCGGGTCAGCTCGGCCCACGGCACCCAGTCCGGCGCCGCGGCGAGCAGGTCGATCGGCGGGTCGGCGTCGACCGTCTCGCTGTATTCGTGGTCGTAGCCGTAGAACACCGCCCGGCCACCCTCGATCAGCGAGAGATGCGCCCAGTTTCCGCCGTGATCGTCGTGGTGCGCCCCGGTCTCACCGACCGTCCAGACATCACCGAAGCCGACCGCGGTGAGCGCCGAGGCCAGCGTCACCCAGCGGTTCCACAGCACCAATGGCGGTTGGATCTCCACCGCTCCACTCTCTCAAATCAAACCCAGGGTGCGAGCGGTGGCGACCGCGTCCTGGCGGGAGGCGACGCCGAGCTTGCGATAAAGGCTCTTGGTGTACGCCTTGACGGTGTTGATCGACAGGAACAGCGCCGCGGCGATCTCCCGCCGGCTGGCCGTGCCACGCAGCGCCCGCAGGATGGAGAGCTCACGGTCGGTCAGCTCCTCGGCGAGACCGCGGGAGCGCACCGCCGCGCGTGCCGCACCCCGGCCCAGCCGCGTCTCGGCGTCGGCCAGCCGGCGCATCGCGAAGGCGCTGACCGGGCTGTCCTCGACCAGGTCCCGGGCCCGGGTCAGGGCGGCCCGCGCCTCGGCCCGCCGGCCGCAGCCCAGCTCGGCGTCGGAGAGATAGATCAGGGCGAGCACCAGCAGGAGCGGGCGCGGGTGCAGTTCGGCATAGGTGACGGCCTGCCGCAGCAGCTCGACCGCCGATTCCGGGTCGCCGCGCTCGTCCCGGCGGCGGCCGGCCGCGGTGCGCAACGACGCCAGCCCGAGCACGGTCGCCGCCAGCCCGTCCCGCTCGATCGCGTCGGCCCGGGGCGCGATCTCGCGCAGGATCCGGTCGCACTCCTCGCCGCGGCCGCTCTCGGCCAGGCTGATCGCCAGGCTCCCGGCGGTCTGCATCAGCATCCACGGCTGCCAGCGCGGGCGTTCGCGCTGCCACCGGTCGAGCAGGATGGTCAGGCCTTCGTCGAATTTCCCGTCCCGGGTCAGCGCCGAGCCGAGGGCGATGTGCGCGGTCGGATGACCGTCCGCCGTCTCCAGCTCGAAGGCCTCCCGCGCCATCGCCACCGACCGCGCGGACTCGCCGTCGGAGAGGCCGAACGTCGCCCGCAGGCACAGGGTGGCGGCGCGGGCGTCGCGCCAGCCGGGAAAGGCGGTTCCGGGGGTGCGGCCCGCCTCGCACACGTCCAGCCAGTGGATCACCCGGTCCTGCCGGCCGCACAGGCTCGCCGCCGTGGCCAGCGTGAACGCCATCTCCGGGCTGGCGTCGTGGCGGGCCGCCTGTTCGCCGAGCATCAGGTAGGTCGCCGAGTCACCGAGGTCGAGGAACCGCGGCTCGGCGTGCCGCAGCAGCAGTGCGGCCGCGTCGTCGTCGCGGCCGGCCCGCAGCAGGTGCCCGGCGGCGTCGTCGATCCGGCCCTGCCCGGCGAACCACTCCGCGGCCCGCACCAGGACGTCCGCCGGATCGGCGGCCGGGTCCTGCAGCAGCGCCTCGCGCAGCAGGGCGTGGCAGCGATACCACTCGCGGTCGCCGTCCAGGGCGGCCACGAACAGGTCCGCGCGGGACAGTTCCTCGAGCACCGCCGCCGACCCGGTCACCCGCAGGGCGGCGTCACACAGTGGACCGGAGAGCCGTTCCAGGGGCGCCGCGCGGACCAGCAGCCGGCGTTGCTCCGGCCGCAGGCTGGGCAGCACCTCCGAGGTGAAGTAGTCCAGCACGTGCCGGCCGTCGCCGCCGGTGCGGGCCGGATCGAGGCGCAGCGCGAGCCCGGCGAGTTGCAGGCCGGCCGCCCAGCCCTCGGTGTGCGCCCAGAGGGTGGCCGCCTGCGCCGGGGCCGGTTGCGCGCCCGCCACCGACGCGACCAGCGCGACCGCCTCGTCGGCCGAGAAGCGCAGGTCGGCGGCGCGCACCTCGGTCAGTTCGCCGCGGGCGCGCAGTCGGGCCAGCGGCAGCGGCGGATCGGCCCGCCCGGCGATCACCAGGCGCAACGCCGCCGGCAGATAGGCGAGCAGGAACTCCACCGACTCGTGAATGCCCGGGTCGCGCAGCACGTGGTAGTCGTCCAGCACCAGGACGTGCCGGCCGGTGGACTCGGCCAGCTCGTTGAGCAACGTCGGCAGGGCCAGGTCGACCGGCGCGATGCGGGCGGTCTGCGCAGCGCGCAACGGAGCATCGCTGACCACGCCGGTCTCGTGCAGCGCGGTCAGCACGTAGCTCCAGAACCGGCCCGGCTCGTCGTCGGTCTCGTCCAGGGACACCCAGGCGATGCGGTCGCGTTCGTCCGGATCGGACGCCCACCCGCTGAGCAGGCTGGTCTTGCCCCACCCGGCCGGCGCCACCACCACGGTCAGCCGGGTGCCGGCCGCCCGCAGGCGATGCTCGAGGCGCGCCCGGGGCACCGCGCCGGCGCGCAGTGGCGGCACGATCCGCTTCACCGCGAGCAGCGGCCGCGCGGTCGACTCGGACGTCACCAGGGCGATTGTGTCAGCCGCAACCCGCGATCGGGTATACCCGCCGGGCCCGGGTGCCGCAGCCGAGCCGCTAGCGGTTGAGCTTGGCGCCCAGGAAGAAGATGCCGGGCACGGTCTCGAAGCCCTCGCTCTTGTTGCGGCGCAGGCGGGAGTCCTTGATGGTCAGCGTGCCGGTGCGGTCGTTGCTGACGAAGAAGATCGCGCCGCCGCCCTCCTTGGCCCGGTTGTCCTCGACGACACTGCCGGCGAAGGTCACGGTGAAGAGGTCGCCGTCACCGTAGAGGGCGCCGCCGCTGCCGCCGCCGGGCGTGCCGCCGCGGGCCGGGTTGGCGCCGTTGCCGATCGCCTGGTTGCCGGTGAACACGCTGTTCAGCACCACCCAGGAGACGCCGATGCTGCTCAGCGCGCCGCCGTTCGAGCAGCGGCCGCCGGCGAACGTGCTGTTCACCACGTACACCGGCTTGTGGCCGGACTGGCTCAGCACGCGCAGCGCGGCGCCGCCCAGGTCCGGCCCGGTGGTGTCGCAGCGGTTGCCGACGAAGCGCGAGTTGACCACCTTGACCCGGCCGCCGCGCACGAAGACCGCGCCCCCGCCGCCGCCCTCCTGCTTCTGGCCGGTGCTGTTGCCGTCGGCGAACACCAGATTCTGCAGGGTCAGCCGCGGGTGGTCCTGGTCCTGGCAGTGCGACGTGGTGAAGCCCTGCTTCTCGTCGCAGGTGTTCATGTAGAGGATCCGCCGCTTGCCGGCGCCGCTGAGCGTCACCCGGCCCCCGCCGTCCAGCACGATCCGGGGGCCGTTCGCGTTCTTGATCTTCGCGGTCTCGGTCATGGTGATCTTGACGGGCGCCGGGCCGCAGTTGAACGTGATCGTCCCGCCGGCCGCGACCGCCGCCACCACGGCGGCCGAGGTGCAACTCGCCGGGTTGCCCTTGCCGATCACCCGGGTCGGATTGCTGGTGTCGACCGCCTTCGCCTCGTCCGGGATCGACGCCTTACCCGCCGGATTGCCCGGCTTGGGCAGGGTGCGCGGCGCCGCCTTCTTCGTCGGGGTCGGGGTGGGCTTCGCCGACGGAGACGCAGATCCGGGGCCGGAGGGCGGCGCAGCACCGGATGCGGCCCCGGACGGCCCATCGGACCAGACGGGCGAAGCGGGCGGATCGGACTCGGGATCGCTGCCACAGGCGGCCAGCATCACCATCGTGACCAGGACGGATGCGGCAACGCGCGGGGTACGCACCGGCTGATGGTAGGGGACGGACCAGCTCGTGCGTACCGAATCGCCGTTCGTACGGGAGAAGATGGGACGCATGGCTGAGCCGATCTGGACCGGGCCCGCGGTGGCCGTGGTGACTCTCTTCGACGACGACGGCGCTCTGCTGGCCGCCGAGACCGGGGCGCACGCCGCCCGGCTGGTCGCGGCCGGCGTGCGGGCCGTGGTGGTGGCCGGCAGCACCGGCGAGGCGGCCGCGCTCGCCGACCGGGAGCGCGCCGACCTGGTCGCCGCCGTGCGAAAGGCCTGCCCCGACGTGCCGGTGGTGGCCGGCTCCTCCGGGGAATGGCACGGGCAGGCCGCCGCGCGCACCGGGCTGGTGCTCGAGGCGGGCGCCGACGCGGTGCTGGTCGCGCCGCCACGGCTCGGCGGTGACCTGGGCGCCTACTACCGGACGGTGGCCGACGCGGCGGGCGGTGCGCCGGTGCTGGCCTATCACTTCCCGGGCCGGGCGGGCGGGCCGGTGCCGGTCGACGCGCTGGCCGATCTGCCCCTGCAGGGCATCAAGGACTCCTCCGGCGAGCCCGGCCGCCTGGCGGCCGAACTCGACGTCGACTGGAACGGCGCGGTCTACACCGGATCGGCGGCCCTTGCCGGGTACGCGTCCTGGCTCGGCGCCACCGGGGCGATCCTGGCCGTGGCGAACGTCGTACCCGAGAAGTGCCTGGCCGCCTGGGCGGGCGACGCGGACGCCCAGCGCGAGGTGATCCGCACCGAGGCCGCCTACAAGGCCACACCGGGCGGCCTCAAGGCGGCCGCGGGCCTGCCGCCCACTCGACGAATCGGGTAGTAGGCATCCATCTCCTACTATGTGTCCGGTCCTCTTGAGAAAGGGTGGCCGTGATGCTGCTCCGCACCAGAAGTGTCCTGACCGCGGCAGTGACCGGGGTCCTCATCGCCGGGGGCGCCGCCGTGCCCGCGGCGGCCGCAGCCCCGGCGGCCGGGCCCGGCGCCGAGGCCCGGCTGGTCGACCGGGTGCCGACGCCCGACCTGGCCTGGTCGTCCTGCTTCGACAGCGCCGAGTGCGCGACCGCGAAGCTCCCGCTCGACTACGACCAGCCGCGCGGCGCCACCACCGACGTCGCCGTCCTGCGCGTGAAGGCCCGGGACCAGGCCCACAAGATCGGCAGCCTGTTCGTCAACCCGGGCGGGCCGGGCGGTTCCGCGACCCAGATGGCGGCGGCCGCGCCGCAGTTCCTGAGCGCCGAGATCCTCGACCGGTTCGACATCGTCGGCGTGGACGGACGCGGCATCGGGGCGAGCGCCAACGTTCGGTGCTTCGCGTCGTCCGAGGAACAGGCGGCGGCATACGAGGGCTTCAACGTCTCGTTCCCCTATGGACGGGCCGAGGAGCGGGCGTACGTGGCTGCGTCGCAGCGCATCGCCCGCGGCTGCTCGACCACCGGCAAGCCGCTGTCCGGGGCGATGTCCACCACCGAGGTGGCCCGCGACATGGACGTCGTCCGGCGGGCCGTCGGCGACCGCAAGCTGACCTACCTGGGCTTCAGCTACGGCACCGCGCTGGGCCAGTACTACGCGAACATGTTCCCGGACCGGTTCCGGGCGCTGGTCGTCGACGGCGTGATCGACCCGATCGCGTGGACCGGGTCGAAGACCGGGCGCACCGAGATCCTGGACGAGCGGATGCACTCGGCGGACGGCGCCTGGCGTGCGCTGGCCGAGGTGCTGAAGCGGTGCGACAAGGTGGGCGAGGAATACTGCGCGTTCGCGGCGGGCGATCCGTTCGCCCGGTGGGAGAGCATCGCGCGGCAGCTGAAGGCGGAGCCGCTGGAGATCGTGGACGGGGAGTTCACCTACCGGATCACCTACGCGGACTTCATCGGCGGCGCGCTCGGCAGCCTGTACGGCTCGGACGCCGGCGACTCGGTGACCCAGCTGGCGGCCGAGCTCTGGGCGCTGCTCGAGGACCGGTCCAGCGAGAGCGCCAACGAGGCACTGGTCCGCCGGATCACCGCCGCGCGACTGGCCGCCGCGGATGAGCCCTATCAAAACGGTCTCGAGACGTTCCTCGGCGTGACCTGCACCGACGGCACGTTCCCGAAGGACACGAACAAGTGGATCCCGGCCGGCGCGCGGGCCGACCGGCGGGCGCCGTACTTCGGGCGGGCCTGGAGCTGGGTGTCGTCGCCGTGTGCGAGCGGCAGCTGGACGGTCCGGGACGAGGACGCGTACCGGGGGCCGTTCGACCGCCGGACCGCGGCGCCGGTGCTCTATGTGGGCAGCTTCTGGGACCCGGCGACCAACTACGACGCGTCGGTGTCCGCCTCGAGGCGCCAGCCGGGCAGCCGCCTGCTGTCCAGCACCAACTGGGGCCACACCGCGTACGGGACCTCGCCGTGCGCGGACCGGGCGATCGAGGCGTATCTGCTGACCGGAGCCCTGCCGCCGAAGGGCAAGGTCTGCGACGACGCGCCGCAGCCGTTCGCCGAGCCGCTCTCCGCCGCGGTCACCACCGGCATCGCCACGGTGGAGTCCGGGCGGCCGCCGGTGGCCACGCCGGCCCCACGGTCCATCCTGAACGGCACCCGCTGACGGTCGTCAGTGGAAAGGGCGGGCCGGCTGGAATCCAGCCGGCCCGCTTTGTCGGCCGGACGTGCTATTCCCTGACCCGGTGTGACCGGCAGAGACTGGGCGCGTGACCACGCAGCTGAACATCACGATCACTGAGGACGATGCGGACCCCGAGCGGGTGGACGTCCTCACCGGATATCTACGCGACGAGTTGTTGCAGCTCGATGTGGACGACGTCCGGCGCGCGCCGGGCGGGCCCGCCCCGGAGGACTCCCGGGCGGTCGACGTCGCCCTGATCGGCGCCCTGCTGGTTTCGGCGGCGAGCATGGCGACCGCGATCGACGAGATCGTCACCGTGGTCCGCAAGTGGGTGAGCGGCGGCCCGCGCACGGTGAAGCTGACCCTCGACGGCGACACCCTCGAGCTGTCGAACGCGACCCGCGCGCAGCAGACCGAGCTCGTAGAGGCCTTCCTGGAGCGGCACCGCCGATGACCGGGCGGCGGGCCGCGCTGATCGTGGCGAACGACCGCTACGACCACGAGGGCCTGCGGCGACTCGTCTCGCCGGCGGCCGACGCGGCCGCGCTCGCCGGTGTGCTCGGCGACCCGGCGATCGGCGGCTTCGAGGTGGCCACGGTCCACAACGAACCGGCGCACGTGATCTCCACCCGGATCGAGGACTTCTTCTCCGACGCGCGCCCGGACGATCTGCTCCTGCTGCATTTCTCCTGCCACGGACTGAAGAGCGAGGCCGGCGAGCTGTTCTTCGCGGCCACCGGCACCCGTCCCGACCGGCTGGGTTCCACCGCGGTCGCCGCCGGCTTCGTGCAGCGCTGCATGCGGGCCAGCCGGTCGCGCAGCATCGTCCTGCTGCTGGACTGCTGCTATGGCGGCGCGTTCGGCCAGGGCGTCGCGGTGCGGGCGGCCGGCGACGCCGACGTGCTGGGCACGTTCCGCGGCGGCGGCCGGGGGCGCGCGGTGATCACCGCGTCCAACGCCATGGAGTACGCGTTCGAAGGCGACCGCCTCGCCGACGACCACGCCCCGGCCCCGTCGGTCTTCACCTCGGCCCTGGTCGAGGGGCTGTCCACCGGTGACGCCGACCGCGACGAGGACGGCTGGATCTCGCTCGACGAGCTCTACGACTACGTCTTCGACCGGGTGCGCGACCGCAACGCCGGGCAGACGCCGAGCCGCGACGTCGAGATGCAGGGCGATCTTTTCGTCGCGCGCAGCGGCCGGCGCCGGGTCAAACCGCAGCCGATCCCGGCCGACCTGCGGGCCGCGGCGCGCAGCGAGAACATGTTCGCCCGGATGGGCGCGGTCACCGAGCTGCGCGCCCGCCTGAAGAGCCCCGACGAGGGCGTCTCCGCGGGCGCGGCGGAGGCTTTGCGCGAGATCGCCGGCAGCGACATCCGGTACGTGGCCGACGCGGCGACCGCGGCCCTGTCCGACGAGCCGGCCCCGCCTTTGAAAGAGTCCGCCCCGGTTGTGAAAGTCCCGGCGCCGCCCGCCGCTCCTCGGCCGGTGGTGGTGAAGGCGGAAAAGGCGACGACCTACGTCGACTATGGCCTGATCGCCGCCGGCGTCATCTCGGTGATCCTCGGCGCGATCCTGCTCGGCGCGGGCACCGACGACGAAGCCGTGCGCCTCGCCGAGATCCACCTGTTCGTCTACGCCGCGGTGGGGGCCGCCCGCGCCGCCATCGAGCAGGGCGCCCGCCGGGTGCTGCCCGCGGTGATCGGCGCCGGCACCCTGACCACAGTGATCTATATGATCGTGAACAACTGGTACTACCTGGAGGGCTACGCCTTCGTCGGCACCCCGATGGCCTGGTTCTGGCTGGTCGCGGGCCTGCTGGCGGTGGCCGCTACGCTCGGCCCGCGCCGCCCGTGGACCATCCTGGACCAGGTGTCCGGCGCGGTCACCGTGGTCTTCGGCACCATTGTGCCGGTGCTGATCGCCGGAACGTCCGACACCGCTCTGGCCAGGACCTATGCGTTCTTCGTGATCGTGCTGGGCCTGCTCTGGGCCGGCGCCGGGCTGGAGAGGCGGCTCGCGCCGTGACCGGCCGCCGCCTCGCCCTGATCGTGGCCAACGACAGCTACTCGAACGAGGGCCTGCGCGCCCTGCGCTCACCGGCCGCGGACGCCGAGGCCCTGCAACGCGTCCTCGCCGACCCGAAGATCGGCGGCTTCGACGAGGTCGCGGTCGTGCACAACGAACCCGCGCACGAGATCTCGGCCCGGATCGAGGACTTCTTCGCCGACCGTGGCCGCGAGGACATGTTGCTGCTGCACTTCTCCTGCCACGGGCTCAAGGACGAGTCGAACGAGCTCTACTTCGCCGCCGCCAACACCCGCCCGGATCGCCTGATGGGCAGCGCGGTGCCCTCCGACCTGGTGCAGAAGTGCATGCGCAACAGCCGCGCCGGCGGGGTCGTGCTGCTGCTCGACTGCTGTTACGGCGGCGCCTTCGCGCGCGGCATGCGGCCCCGCGCCGGCGGCGACGCGGGCGTCCTGGAGAAGTTCAAGGGCGGCGGTCGCGGACGCGCCGTGATCACCGCGTCCGGCGCCGTCGAGTACGCCTTCGAAGGCGACCAACTCGCCGAGGACAACGCGGCGCAACCGTCCATCTTCACCGCGGCCCTGGTCGAGGGCCTGCGGACGGGTGAGGCCGACCGTGACGAGGACGGCACGGTCACCGTCGACGAGCTTTACGACTACCTCTACGAACGGGTCCGTGAGCGCAGTCCCAAGCAGACCCCCGAACGCACCGTGGAGATGCACGGCGACCTGTGGATCGCCCGCAGCGGCCGGATGAAGGTCAAGCCGCAGCCGATCCCCGAGGAGTTGCGGGCGGCGCTGAGCGACCCCAACCGCTACGGCCGGATCGGCGCGGTCGAGGAGCTGCGCACCCGGCTGCTCAGCGACAACGTGCCGGTGGCGGCGGGCGCGGCCGAGGCGCTCACCGAGATCGAGGCGCACGACGTCGAGGAGGTCGCCACCCGCGCCCGGAAGGCGCTCACCCAGGCCCTGCCGCGGGTCGAGTCGACGGAGATCCACTTCGATGCGAGCACCCGATCGACGGTGTTGACGGTGAGCGGGCCGGCGATCGCGCGGGTGTTGAGCGTCGAGGTCTCGGACGACTGGATCGACGTCACCCGAGACGGCGACGACCTGACCGTTTCGGTGAGCCCGCGGCACGCCGCGGAGGGTCTGATCACGCTGCGGGGGTCGGCCGGCGCGACGCCGATCCGGGTGTTCGTCGAGGGCCGGGCAGTCGAGGGCCGGGCAGTCGAGGGCCGGGCAGCACCATCACCATCCGTCCGGCCGCTGGTCTCCGAGCCGCCCGACGCCGTCGCCGAACCCACCACCGCCCAGTTCGCCGGCGGATTGGCGGCCGCGCTCGGCGCTCCGCTGTCCGTCGTCGCGGCCCTCTTCCTGCTGTTCAATCCGGCGTCCGAAGCCGTCTTCTGGCACCTCACCGCCGTTGCCGTGATGTGGGCCGGCCAGGCCGGCCAGGTGCCGGACTGGCGACGCTGGCTGCTGGGCCCCGCCGGTGTTCTCGTCTTCGCGTCCGCCGGCTCGCTGGTGCTGGACTCCAAGACGCTGGTGCCACTCGACTACGCCCACCTGAAGAGCACACCGCTCTACCTGATCTGGCTGGCCATCGGCGCCGTGCTGGCGTTGGCGTCGATCGGCGGCGACGAGCGGACCGTCTGGCTGGAGCGCGCCGCCGCCGCCCAGGCGATCGTCCTGGGCTTCGGCGTCTTCCTGCTGGGCAACGAGACCGCGTCGTTCGCCGCCCGCTACGCCTACATCGCGATCGCGGTCGGACTGACCCTGACCACCGCCGCCGTGGTCAGAGCGCTTCGGCGTGCACCGTCTGCAGTGCCGTGACCAGGGCGGTCAGGCCCTCGCGGGCTTCCTCCTCGGTCAGCGTCAGCGGCGGGCCCATGCGCAGCACGTTGCCGTAGAGGCCGCCCTTGCCGACCAGCAGGCCGTTCTTGCGGCACTCGTCGAACACCCTCGTCGTGGCGGCCGCGTCCGGCTCAGTCGTACCCGGGCGAACGATCTCGACCGCGAGCATCAGTCCTCGGCCGCGCACCTCCGCGACGATCGGCAGCTCAGCTGCCGCGGCGCGCAGCCCGTCGAGCAGGATCGCGCCCACCCGCAGCGCGTTGGCCTGCAGGTCGTGGTTGAGCACGTAGTCGAGGACCGCGTTGCCGGCCGCGGCCGAGACCGGGTTGCCGCCGAAGGTCGAGAAGCTGATCGCCGGCACCGCGTTGATCACGTCGGCGCGGCCGACCACGCCGCCGAGCGCGAAGCCGTTGCCGATGCCCTTGGCAAAGGTGATCAGGTCCGGCACCACGCCGTGCGCCTGGTAGCCCCAGAAGTGCTCGCCGGTGCGGCCCCACCCGGTCTGCACCTCGTCCGCGATCAGCAGGATGCCGGTCTCGTCCAGCACCTTCTTGTACGCACCCAGCGTCCCATCCGGCGCGGACACGAAGCCGCCCACGCCCTGGATCGGCTCGGCGATCAGCGCCGCCACGTCGCCCGCGGTGACCGTGGCCAGCGTCTCGCGCAGCTCGTCCACCGCGACGTCGATCTGGTCGCCGTCGGAGAGCCCGGCCATCCGCCCGCGCAGCCGGTCGCCGGACGGCAGCCAGGACACCTGCACCGGGCTCAGCGAGCTGGACGACCAGCTGCGGTGCCCGGTGATCGCCATGGTCGCGAAGGTGCGGCCGTGGTAGCTGTTCTTGATCGCCAGGATCTGGTTGCTCTTGCGGATGTTGGTGGCCATCAGCATGGCCGACTCGTTCGCCTCGGTGCCCGAGTTGGTGAAGAAGACCCGGGCGTCCGGGATGCCGGAGACCCGCGCGATCTTCTCGGCCAGGTCGATCTGCTGCCGGATCAGATAGAGCGTGGAGGTGTGCACGACCCCGGTGGCCAGTTGGCGCTCGACCGCGTCGCGGATCTCCGGGATGTCGTAGCCGATCATGTTGGTCAGCACGCCGCCGAAGAAGTCCAGGTAGCGGCGCCCGTGCGCGTCGGTCAGGTGGCGGCCGGCGCCGGAGACGAACTCGAGCGCCTCGTCGCCGTAGTAGGTCGGCATCCACGCGGGCATCACGGACTGGTGCCGGGCGAGCAGGTCGTCGTGCATCAATACCTCCGTTGGGAAGCGTCGGCGGCGCCCGCCGCCGTCGCCAGGATGAGAGCCAGCTCGTCGAACCCGTCGGCGACCAGGCCTGCGGTCACCCGTAGGTGGTCCGTTCCGGTTGGGGAGACCAGGAAGGGGGCGCCGGGCGCCACGGTGATGCCGTGCCCGGCCAGCGTGACCAGCGCGTACTGCTGGTCGCGGACGGTCAGCCACAGGTTGATGCCGTCGTCCGCGGTGGCCCGCGCGCCGTTCGCGGCGAGGGCGGTGAGCAGGCAGCGGCGGCGCCGGGCGTATTCGGTGCGGGCGGCGGCCACCTGCGCGGTAGCGGCCGGCGAGGTGAGCAGGTCGAGCAGCACGGCCTGCAGCAGACGGGACGACCAGCCGGGGCCGAGCAGGCGGCGGTCGGCCACTGCGTCGACCACCCGGGCCGGCCCACCGATCGCGGCCAGCCGCAGGTCCGGGCCGTGGCTCTTGGAGAAGCTCGCCACGTGCACGGTGCGTTCGGGCAGGTGGGCGCCGAGGCTGACCGGCGGCGCGGTGGCGATGTCCCCGGCATGGTCGTCCTCGACGATCACCACGTCCGGGAAGTCGCGCAGGACGTCTGCGAGCTCGACGGCGTGCTCGGCGGTCATGCTCACGCCGGTCGGGTTGTGCGCTCGCGGCTGCAGGAAGAGGGCAGCGGCTCCGGACGACCTCAGCGCCTGTTGCAACGCGGCCGGATCGAGGCCCGTCGGCGTCAGCGGCACCCCGACCGCGAGGGCGCCGACCGCGTCGAGCAGGTCGAGCATCGGCGGGAAGGCCGGGTCCTCGACCAGCACCCGGTCGCCGAAGCGCACCACGGCGCCGGTGATCCGGTCGAGCGCGTCCATCGCGCCGTCCACCACGGTCAGCCGCTCGGGCCGGAAGGGCCACCGCTCGCGGAGTTCCCGCTCGAGTGCCGGCAGCACCGGAGCGTCCAGATAGCTGCTGGTCAGGCGACCGTCGCCGATGCGTTTGAGGGCTTCGGTGAGATCCGGCAAAAGATCATGATCGGGTACGCCGGACGACAGGTCCCGAGCCAGGGCCGGCCCGCCCATCCGCACGTACCGGAGGCGTTGCCGTGGCAGCGCGGCGACGAACGTGCCGGACCGCCCGCGGGTTTGAATCGCGCCCGCCCGCAGCAGGCTCTGCCAGGCCTCGGACACCGTGGTCGGGCTGACCCCGAGCTCCCGCGCGACATCGCGCACGGTGGGCAGCCGCGCCCCGCCCGGCAGGTCGCCGGCGGTGACGAGGCGGCTCACGGCCGCGGCGATTCCGCGGGCGCTGCGGTCCTCCACGGCGCCCGTTATGAGCGAGAGCAATTACATCTCCGAAACAATACGTAACGATCAAGCAATTGTTCGCCATCATCTGTGTCGTAGTGTCCTACCGCAGCCGCCCCTGTTGTCAACCCGAAGGCCCGGGGACGATGACAGGCTGTGGAAGGACGATCACAATCGTCTGGTGACCCACGCCACAGGCACAGAAAGGGGCTCAGCCGCATGACTGACGTCATCCGCGCCGCCCTCGTCCAGACCACCTGGACGGGCGACAAAGAGTCGATGATCAAGGCGCACGAGGGGTATGCCCGGGACGCCGCGGCGCAGGGCGCCAAGGTGATCTGCTTCCAGGAGCTGTTCTACGGACCCTACTTCTGCCAGGTCCAGGACGCGGCCTACTACGAGTACGCGGAGTCCATCCCCGGTCCCACCACCGAGCGCTTCCAGGCGCTGGCCGCCGAGCTCGGCATGGTCATGGTCCTGCCCATGTACGAGAAGGAGCAGGAGGGCGTCCTCTACAACACCGCCGCGGTGGTGGACGCCGACGGCTCGTACCTCGGCAAGTACCGCAAGCACCACATCCCGCAGGTGAACGGCTTCTGGGAGAAGTTCTACTTCCGCCCGGGCAACCTGGGCTACCCGGTGTTCGACACCGCGGTCGGCAAGGTCGGCGTCTACATCTGCTATGACCGGCACTTCCCGGAGGGCTGGCGGGAGCTGGGCCTGGGCGGCGCGCAGATCGTGTTCAACCCGTCCGCCACCAGCCGCGGCCTGTCCAGCTATCTCTGGCAGCTCGAGCAGCCGGCCAGCGCGGTGGCCAACGAGTACTTCATCGGCGCGATCAACCGGGTCGGCATCGAGCCGCTCGGCGACGACGACTTCTACGGCCAGTCCTACTTCGTGGACCCGGAGGGCAAGTTCGTCGGCGAGGTCGGCGACACCCACGAGCCCGAGCTGATCGTGCGCGACCTCGACCTGTCGCTGATCCGCACGGTGCGCGAGCGCTGGCAGTTCTACCGCGACCGCCGCCCGGAGTCCTACACCCGGACGGTGGAGCTGTGAGCAAGCTGATCAAGGGCGGCACAGTCATCGGCGCCTCCGGCCCCTGTGCGGCGGACGTCCTGGTCGACGGTGAGACCATCGCCGCGATCTTCGCCCCCGGCCAGGCCCCTGACGGGCCGGAAGTCGTCGACGCCACGGGCAAATACGTGATCCCCGGCGCGATCGACGCGCACACCCACATGCAGCTGCCGTTCGGCGGCACCGAGGCCAGCGACACCTTCGACACCGGCACCCGGGCGGCGGCGATCGGCGGCACCACCACGATCATCGACTTCTCCGTGCAGCGCTACGGCGAGGTGGTGCAGGACTCGCTCGCCGCCTGGCACGGCAAGGCGGGCGGCAACTGCCACATCGACTACGCCTTCCATCAGATCCTCGGCGGGGTCGACGACGAGTCGCTCAAGGCCATGGATCAGCTGGTCAACGACGAGGGCATCACCAGCTTCAAGCTGTTCATGGCATATCCGGGGGTGTTCTACTCCGACGATGGGCAGATCCTGCGGGCGATGCAGAAGGCCCGCGGCAACGGCGCGATGATCATGATGCACGCGGAGAACGGCCCGGCCATCGACGTGCTGGTCAAGCAGGCGCTGGAGCGCGGTGAGACCGATCCGATCTTCCACGGCATCACCCGGCCGCAGGAGCTCGAGGCGGAAGCCACCAGCCGGGCGATCTGGCTGGCCAGTGTGGCCGCGGACTGCCCGCTCTACATCGTGCACCTGTCCGCGTCCAAGGCGCTCGAGCAGGTCAAGGCGGCCCGCGACCTGGGCCGCAACGTGTTCGCCGAGACCTGCCCGCAATACCTCTATCTGACGCTGGAGGACCAGCTCGGCGCGCCCGGGTTCGAGGGCGCCAAGTGGGTCTGCTCGACGCCGCTGCGCTCCGGCAAGGAGAGCCACCGCGCCGATCTGTGGCAGGGCCTGCGCACCAACGACCTGTCGGTGGTCTCCACCGACCACTGCCCGTTCTGCATGAAGGACCAGAAGGAACTCGGCGTCGGCGACTTCTCCAAGATCCCGAACGGCATCGGCAGCGTCGAGCACCGCGTGGACCTGCTCTATCAAGGCGTGGTGGACGGCAAGCTGTCGCTGGCCCGCTGGGTGGAGACGCTCGCGACCACGCCGGCCCGGATGTTCGGCCTCTATCCCAAGAAGGGCGTCATCGCGCCCGGCTCGGACGCCGACATCGTGGTCTACGACCCGAACGGGCGCACCCGGATCAGCGTCGAGACACACCACATGAACATGGACTACTCCGCGTGGGAGGGCTGGGAGATCGACGGCAAGGTCGACACCGTGCTGTCCCGCGGCGAGGTGATCAGCGCGGGCGGCGAATACACCGGCCGCAAGGGTCACGGCCGGTTCGTCAAGCGCGGCCTCTCCGACTACCTGATCTGAGGGGTGCGCATGGACATCGGTGTCGTATTGCAGAACGACCCGCCGGCTCTTGCGGTGGTCGAGCTGGCGAAGAAGGCCGAGGCGGCCGGCTTCAGCCACGTGTGGACGTTCGACTCGCACGTGCTCTGGCAGGAGCCGTTCGTCGTCTACTCCAAGATCCTCTCGGAGACGTCCCGGGTGATCGTCGGCCCGATGGTGACCAACCCCGGCACCCGCGACTGGACCGTGATCGCCTCCCAGTTCGCCACCCTCAACGAGATGTACGGCAACCGGACCGTCTGCGGCATCGGCCGGGGCGACTCGGCGCTGCGGGTGCTCGGCCTGAAACCGGACTCGCTGGCCCGGCTGCGGGAGAGCATCGGCGTGATCCGCGGGCTGGCGAACGGCGAGAAGGTCACGTTGCGCGGGCAGGAGCTCCAGTTCGCCTGGGCGCCCGACAGCCGGCTGGACGTGTGGGTGGCCGCGTACGGTCCGAAGGCTCTGGCCCTGACCGGCGAGGTGGGTGACGGCTACATCCTGCAGCTCGCCGATCCGGACATCGCGGAATGGATGATCAAGGCGGTGCGCAGCGCCGCCGAGAAGGCCGGGCGCGATCCGGCCGCCATCAAGTTCTGCGTGGCCGCGCCCGCCTATGTGGGCGACGACCTGGCGCACCAGCGCGACCAGACGCGGTGGTTCGGCGGGATGGTCGGCAACCACGTCGCGGACATCGTCGCCCGCTACGGTTCGGACGGCGCCGTGCCGAAGGCTCTGACCGACTACATCAAGGCCCGCGAGGGCTACGACTACAGCGAGCACGGCCGCGCCGGGAACACCCACACCACCTTCGTGCCGGACGAGGTGGTCGACCGGTTCTGCGTGCTGGGCCCGGTCGAGGACCACCTGAAGCGGCTGGCCGAGCTGCGTGAGCTGGGCGTCGACCAGTTCGCGGTCTATCTGCAGCACGACGCGAAAGAGGAGACCCTGGCGGCCTACGGTTCGCGGATCATCCCGGCGCTGCCGTGAGAAGGTTCTTCGTCGCGCTGGCCGCTCTGCTGACCTTCGTCGTGCTCTGGGAGGGCTACAAGGCGGTCGGAAATCCGGACGGGACGGTGCTGTTCGGCGTGCGGATCCTGCCGCGCGCCGACGACCTGTCCATGCCGCACCTGTGGACGGTGCTGTCCCGGCTCGGCGACCCCGAGCTGGCCGGCGGCCGCCCGATCTGGCTCGTGGTGCTGTCGGGGTGCTTCTTCACGCTCGGCATCACCGCGGCCGGCTTCCTGGCCGGCGCGGTCGTCGGGCTGCTGCTCGCGATCGCCATGCAGCGCTTCCGGATCGTCGAGCGCGGCCTGCTGCCCTACGTGATCCTCTCCCAGACCGTGCCGCTGGTCGCGCTCGCGCCGCTGATCGCCGGCTGGAGCGGCACCATCTGGCCGGCCTGGATGACGGTCTCGGTGATCGCGGCCTACCTGGCCTTCTTCCCGATCGCGGTCGGCATGCTGCGCGGCCTCCAATCGCCCGCCTCGGCCGGGGTCGAGCTGATGCGCAGCTATGCCGCCGGGTGGTGGCGCACGCTGGTCAAACTCCGCCTGCCGGCGTCGCTGCCCTATCTGTTCCCCGCGCTCAGGCTGGCCGGCGCGGCCGCCGTCGTGGGCGCGGTGGTGGGGGAGATCTCCACCGGTACGCGCGGCGGCATCGGCCGCCTGATCATCGAATATTCGCGGGAGGCCACCTCGGACCCGGCGAAGGTCTACACGGCCATGCTCGGCGCCGCCGTTCTCGGCCTGGTGGTCGCCGGCCTGGTGTCGCTGCTGGAGTTGCCGCTGATGCGGCACCGCCGACGGGTGGAGGTGGTGACGCTGTGACCGCTGTGGTCATCGACGGACTGACGAAGATCTTCAATGAAGGCCGCGCCGACGAGGTGGTCGCGCTGTCCGAGGTCGGCCTGACCGTCGGGGACGGCGAGTTCGTCTCGCTGATCGGGCCGTCGGGCTGCGGCAAGAGCACGCTGCTGCGGCTGATCGCCGACCTGATCCCGCCCACCACGGGCACGGTGTCGGTCGCCGGGATGCCGGCCGCCGAGGCCCGCCGCAAGCAGGAGTACGGCATCGCGTTCCAGCAGGCCGGCCTCTTCGAGTGGCGGACCGTGCAGCGCAACGTCGAGCTGCCGCTGGAGCTGCGCGGCATGTCCCGCGCCGACCGGCGGGCCCGGGCCCGCGAGATGCTCGACCTGGTCGGGCTGGGCGACTTCACCGGGCACTACCCGGCGCAGCTCTCCGGCGGCATGCAGCAGCGGGTGGCGATCGCCCGCGCGCTGGCCGTGTCGCCGCCGCTGCTGCTGATGGACGAGCCGTTCGGCGCGCTCGACGAGATGACCCGCGAGCGGCTGCAGTCCGAGCTGCTGGGCATCTGCGCGCAGACCGGCGCGGCCGTGGTCTTCGTGACCCACTCGATTTCGGAGGCGGTGTTCCTCTCCCGCAAGGTGGTGGTGATGTCGCCGCGGCCGGGCCGGATCACCGCCGCGATCGACGTGGACCTGCCGGCCCGCGACGACGCGGTGCGGCAGTCGGCGGCGTACTTCGACGCGGTCACCACCGTGCGGAAGGCGCTGCGCGGATGACTTTTTTGAGGCGCGTGCTTCCGCCTGTCGTGGTCGGCGTGATCGCGCTGATCGCCTGGGAGCTGACCGTCTCTTTGGGGCGAATCGCGCCGTTCATTCTGCCGGCGCCCTCCGCGATCTGGCGCGAGCTGCTTCTTCAGCGCGGCAACATCTGGGACGCCGCATTGGCCAGCGGCACGAACGCGCTGATCGGCCTGGCCGGCGGCGCCGTGCTCGGTGTGCTGGCCGCCCTGCTGGCCGGCCGGTCGCGGACACTGAGCGAAGTCAGCGTGCCGTTCGCCGCGGTGCTCAACGCGCTCCCGATCATCGCGCTGGCCCCGATCCTCAACAACATGTTCGAGTCCACCAGCAGCCTCCCGCGGCGGCTGGTGGCCGGCATCATCGTGTTCTTCCCGGTCTTCATCAACACCCTGCGCGGGCTGCGCGAGGTCGAACCTGTGCACCGCGAGCTGATGACCAGCTATGCCGCGAGCTCCTGGACCTTCGCCCGCAAGGTGCGCCTGCCCGGCGCGCTGCCCTTCGTCTTCACCGGCCTGCGGCAGGCGTCGTCGCTGGCCGTGATCGCCGCGGTCGTCGCCGAGTACTTCGGCGGGCTGCAGGACGGTCTCGGGGCCCGGATCACCTCCGCGGCCGCGTTCACCGCCTACCCCCGTGCCTGGGCCTTCGTGGTCGGCGCCTGCCTGCTCGGACTCGTCTTCTATCTCACGACGCTCATCGTGGAGCGCCTGGCAATGCCCTGGCAAACCAAACTGATCTCTTAGGTGGTTGGCGTGCGTAAATCCCGTCTGTTCCTGGCCTCCCTGTTGGTCCTCGCCGCGTGCGGCACCGCCGACACCCCGACCACCCCCGCACCGGGCGGCAGCGGCGGCGCCCTGGCCCCGGTCAAGCTGCAACTGCAGTGGTTCTATCAGGCCCAGTTCGCCGGCTACATCGCCGCCGTGGACCAGGGCTTCTACAAGGAGCAGGGACTCGACGTCCAGCTGCTCGAGGGCGGCGTGGACATCGTGCCGCAGACCGTGCTCGCCCAGGGCAAGGCGGACTACGCGGTGGCCTGGGTGCCCAAGGCGCTGGCCTCCCGCGAGCAGGGCGCCGGCATCACCGACGTCGGCCAGATCTTCGCCCGCAGCGGCACCTACCAGGTGGCCTGGAAGGACAGCGGAATCACCTCGGCCGCCGACTTCAAGGGCAAGAAGATCGGCAACTGGGGCTTCGGCAACGAGTTCGAGCTGTTCGCCGGGATGACCAAGGCCGGACTCGACCCCGGCAAGGACGTCACCCTGGTGCAGCAGCAGTTCGACATGCAGGCGCTGCTCAAGAAGGAGATCGACGCCGCCCAGGCGATGAGCTACAACGAGTACGCGCAGCTGCTCGAGGCCACCGACCCGGCCACCGGCAAGCTCTACACCGCCGACGACTTCCAGATCATCGACTGGAAGACGGCCGGCTCGTCGATGCTGCAGGACGCGGTCTGGGCGAACACCGAGAAGCTCAACGATCCCGCCTATCAGCAGCAGACCGTGAAGTTCCTGCTCGGCACGATCAAGGGCTGGGCGTTCTGCCGGGACAACGCGGAGAAGTGCCGTGACCTGGTGGTGGCCAAGGGCTCCAAGCTCGGCAAGAGCCACCAGCTCTGGCAGATGAACGAGGTCAACAAGCTGGTCTGGCCGTCCACCGGCGGGGTCGGCCTGATCGAGGACGCGGCCTGGAAGCAGACCGTGGACCTGTCGATGACCACGAAGAACGCCACCGGCGACACGGTCCTGACCAAGCAGCCGGAGGGCCTGGCCTTCACCAACGACTACATCCAGCAGGCCATCGACCAGGCCAAGACGGCCGGCATCGACGTCAACGGCACAGCCTTCCAGCCGCAGACGGTCACCCTGACCGCCGGCGGCGCCTGACGCCTTCCTTCGGGGGTGGGCAACCGGGCCCGCCCCCGGAGCTTCGTCAGACCGGCAGTCAGCTGCCGACGCCGATCAGCAGGCTCTTCTTGCGGGTCGGCAGCACCACGTCGACCAGGCCGTACTCCTTGGCCTCCTCGGCCGTGAGGATCTTGTCACGGTCGATGTCGCGGGTGACCTTTTCCAGCGACTGCCCGGTGTCGTCGGCGAGCAGCTGCTCCATCTGCCTGCGCATCCGCATGATCTCGCGGGCCTGGATCTCGAGGTCGGTGCCCTGGCCCTGGATCGAGCCGCCGAGAGCGGGCTGGTGGATCATGACGCGCGAGTTGGGCAGCGCCAGCCGCTTGCCCTTGGTGCCGCCGGCCAGCAGGATCGCCGCCGCGGACGCCGCCTGGCCGAGGCAGACCGTGGTGATGTCCGGCCGCACATATTGCATCGTGTCGTAGATCGCGGTCATCGCCGTGTAGGACCCACCCGGGGAGTTGATGTAGATGGTGATGTCCCGGTCGGGGTCGGTGCCCTCCAGCGTGAGCAGCTGGGCCATCACGTCGTTCGCGGAGGTGTCGTCGACCTGCACGCCGAGGAAGATGATGCGGTCCTCGAACATCTTGGTGTACGGATCCTTGGACATGGTCCCGTACGAGGTGCGCTCGGTGAACTGCGGCACGACATAGCGGCTCTCGGGGTTCATCCCCGAAATGTAGCCAGGCGGGCCGGTGATCGGCCCGCCTGTTCGCCCTGAGCGTGTTCGCCGAGAGCGGATAGTTCCCCGGTT
This sequence comes from Actinoplanes sp. NPDC051388, assembly GCF_055586225.1. Taxonomy (NCBI): domain Bacteria; kingdom Bacillati; phylum Actinomycetota; class Actinomycetes; order Micromonosporales; family Micromonosporaceae; genus Actinoplanes; species Actinoplanes sp. NPDC051388. Next base: position 839,713 of record NZ_JBVJIP010000001.1, read on the forward strand.
CAATGCCGCCTCGCCACGCGCATGCCGTGGTCCGAGGCGTTCCAGTCGGCGCCGTCCCGGCTGTCCGCGACGAGCCCGAAGGCGGAGGCGAGGGCGATGAGGACGAAGAAGGTGAGGAGTGCGAGTGCCATGACGACCATCCCTATGTTGTGCCCTGAGCTGCTGTTACTCATCAGCATCCGCCGATCGGAGGCACGGCGACAGTGGCAGTGATGCCATAGGCCTACAAAATCCTGCCAACCTTGAGTACGCTGGTGCCATGTTGCGGAAAGTGGCCGTCATCGCGCTCGGCGATGTCGCGGTCTTCGAGCTCGGCGTGATGTGTGAGCTGTTCGGATATGACCGCACCGCCGAGGGGCTGCCGGGTTACGAGTTCGCGGTGTGCACCCCGGGCGGGCTTCCGGTGCGTACCCATGCGGGTTTCACCATCGTCCCCGACCACGACCTCGCGCCGGTCGAGGAGGCCGACCTGGTCGTGGTCGTGCCCTACAACGACCTGGCGCCGCCGCCCGACGAGGTGATCGGCGCTCTGCGCCGGGCGCACGACCGCGGCGCCTGGGTGATGAGCGTGTGCACCGGCGCCTTCGCGCTCGCCGCGGCCGGCCTGCTCGACGGTCGCCGCTGCACCACCCACTGGCGGCACACCGACAGCCTGGCCGAGCGTTATCCGGCCGCCAAGGTCGATCCCGACGTGCTCTATGTGCTCGACGGCAACGTGCTGACCAGCGCCGGCACCGCGGCCAGCGTGGACGCCGGGCTGCACCTGATCCGCCTGCTGCACGGTTCCGCGGTGGCCACCGCCATCGCGCGGCGCATGGTGGTGCCGCCGCACCGCGAGGGCGGCCAGGCGCAGTTCATCGAGACGCCGGTGCACGGGGTGGAGTGCGAGACGCTGCAGCCGGTGCTGGCCCGGGTGCTCGAGACGCTGGACGCGGCACACACCGTCGAGACGATGGCCGAGCTCGCGCACATGGCGCCGCGCACCTTCGCCCGCAAGTTCCGCTCGGAGACCGGGGTCACCCCGCACGACTGGCTCACCGGCCAGCGGCTGCTGCTCGCCCGGCAGATGCTCGAGGACTCCGATCTCGGCGTGGACACCATCGCGGCCCGGGCCGGGTTCGGCAGCGCGGCCACGCTGCGGCACCACTTCGCGCAGCGCATGCGCACCACGCCGCAGGCCTACCGCGGGACGTTCCGGTCACTTTCGGTGTGATCGCGCCCCGGCCGGGGAAGATGGCGACCATGACTCCCACGGTGTTCGTGCTCTTCGGCGCGACCGGTGACCTGGCCCGGCGGATGGTGCTGCCGGCGTTCTATCAACTGGCCGCCGCCGGCCTGCTGCCCAAGGAATGGATCCTGGTCGGCAACGGCCGCGGCGACGTCTCGCACGAGGACTTCCGCGGCCACGTGCGCAGCGTGGTGCAGCCGTCGAAGGAGCTGTGGCCGGACTTCTCCCGGCGGCTGCGCTTCGCGGGCGGCGGCTTCCAGTCCGACGACCCGGGCAGCCTGCTCGACGTGATCGCGGAGGCGCGGGTCGAGGCCGGCCGGGACGCGCAGCTGGTGCACTACCTGGCGATTCCGCCGGTGGCGTTTCCGGAGACCACCCGGGCGCTCGGCGCGCACGGGCTGGCCGAGGGCGCGCGGGTGGTCTATGAGAAGCCTTTCGGCACGTCGCCCGAGGAGTTCCGCAAGCTGGACCGGCTCGCCCACTCGGTGCTGAGCGAGGACCAGGTTTATCGGATCGACCACTTCCTCGGCAAGGAGGCGACCCAGGAGCTGCACGTGCTGCGCTTCGCCAACGAGATGATCGGGGCGATGTGGCACCGCGACCACGTGGAGGCGGTGCAGATCGACGTGCCCGAGACGCTCGGCGTGGCCGACCGCGCGGGCTTCTACGACGCCACCGGCGCGGTGCTGGACATGCTGGTCACGCATCTCTTCCAGGTGGCCGCCGAGGTCGCGATGGAGCCGCCCGCCAGCTTCGCGGCGGAGGACCTGCAGGCCGCCCGGGAACGGGTGATCCGCAGGTTCCGGCCGCTGGACCCGAGCGAGGTGGTGCTCGGCCAGTTCGGCGGATACCGCGACGTGCACGGCATCGCGGCCCGGTCGCGGACCGACACCTATGTCGCGGCCAAGCTGTGGATCGACAACCCGCGGTGGCGTGGCGTGCCCTTCCTGCTGCGCACCGGCAAGCGCCTGGCGCAGAGCGCGCAGCGGGTCAGCCTGATCCTGAAGACCCCGACCGGACCCTTCCCGGCGCTGCCGGCCCGCTCCAACGTGCTGTCCTTCTCGCTCGCCGGCGACGGCGAGATCGACCTGTCGCTGCTGGCCAAGAAGCCCGGCGTGGCCCTCGATCTGGACCCGGCGTCGGTCCGGCTGCCGCTCGCCGAACTGCCCGACGCCGAGCCGCTGCCGCCCTACGTGCGGCTGATCCACGACGTGCTGATCGGCGACCGCTCGCTCTTCACCCGCCCGGACGGCCTGGCCGCGGTGTGGAAGGTGGCCGAACCGCTGCTCACGAACCGCCCCCGGCTGGCGACCTATCCGCAGGGCTCGTGGGGACCGGCCCGGGCTCGGAAACTGGCCGCCCCGCACGGCTGGCTGCTGGGTCACTGAGGCTTGCTCGGTGAAATCACTCGGGCTTCGGGCTCCCGGGCGGCTACCTTCTCGGGTCATGAGCACTCGTCCGATCCGGGTCACCGTCCGCGGCGCCTTCGACGGCCTCACCGAGCCGCAGCGCGACGCGCTGCTGGCCGCCCAGGCCGAGCACGACTTCGGCAACACGGTCTACACGACGGAGGGCTTCCTGGCCTACGACATCGCGGCCCGCCCGTTCTTCACCTTCCGGTTCCTGGCGGAGGTCGCCGAGGAGAAGGACATCCCGGATGCGGCGGCTCAGGCCGAGCTGGACGCGATGGCCTGGCTCGAGGAGCGGGGCTACGGCTACAAGAACCTGACCACGCAGACGGTCGACATGTCCGAGGTCCCGCTGGGCGCCCGCGGCCGCCGGGCCCAGCGCTGACGTCCGCTCGGCCGGCATCGTCCGGACCCGGAAGGTCAGCGGTGTGCCGCCGGCGCCGCGGTGGCGGCCGGTGCGCGGGGCAGGAAGAGCGGGGACAGGCCCGCACCGACCACGAGCGCCGAGATCGGCAGCAGGTCGAGGCTGATCGGGATCGCGATGAAGCCCAGCAGCACCAGGATCGGACTCCAATAGGGCAGCCGCCGCGCCACGCACTCGCGCACCAGCAACGTGAGCAGCCCGACCTGGAACAGCGCCGGCCCGATCATCTCCAGCACGTCGGGCAGCGGATACGCGTCGTGGAACGACGACGACAGGTCGCCGACGATGACCCACAGGAAGCACAGCGCACCGAGCACCGTGGCCACCTCGGCGACCGCCGTGAGCAGGCTCGGCGACCGCCGGCGCAGCAGCTCGCCGAGCACCGCGAAGAGCACGATCGCCACGAAGAACGCCACGTGACCGACATCCCAGGCCCAGCCGTTCCCGCGGTCGCCGTCCAAGCCGTCGCCGAACCGGCACAGTCCATAAACGAACATCAGCGCGGGCGCCGCGAAGGCGATCAATCTGGTCATGCCAGCAGCCTCGTCCCAGCACCGGCGCAGACCCATCAGGGTTGAGCCCCGAGATAACCCCGATTCAGATCTTCTTCCGCATGCGCACCAAGGGCACCGCCGCGCCGCCGGTCGAGTCCATGACCTCCTCGAAGACCACGAAACCGGCGGATTCGTAGAGGGGGCGGCCGGACATCGTGCCCATCAGCTCCAGCACCTGAAACCCCTCGGCGGCGGCCGCGGACTCGCATCGGGTGAGGACCAGGCGGCCCACGCCCCGGCGGGCGAAGGACGGGTGGGTGTACATCGCGCGGATGCGGGCCGGGTCGCGGGCCGGGTCGAGCAGAGCGGCGTCGCGGCCCGCGGAATGGTCGCCGCCGTAGAGGGTGGCGCGCCGGCTCCAGCCTCCGCAGCCCGCCAGCTCGTCGTCGGCGCAGACCACGTAGTAGGTGCCGTCGTCGATGAGCTGCGTGTCCAGGCCCATGATCGCCTGACTGGACCGGATCTGCGCAGCATCCAGAAAGGACTTCTGGAGGTGGATCGTGGCCGCTTCGATGAGCGGCATCAGAGCGGGCACGTCGTCGTGCCGCGCGAGACGGATGGTCAACGCCATGCCTATCGATACCATGGCGCGATGTGGGGGCGCAGACGCAAGGCCGAACCCGATGTGCAGCCCGACACCGACGTGGAGGCGGCACTCTTCCCCTTCGTCTGGCGGCGGGACGTGACACCCGGCGAGGAGGCGCTGCCCGGGCTGACGAAAGGCATCGCACTCTTCACCAACGGCCAGGCCGGACTCTTTCCGGAGCTGCTGATGGACCGGATCGGCGGGCCGGAGCGGGCGCGCGCGCTGGCGCTGGGCAACCTGAAGCGGCAGGAGAGACCGCGCATCGACCTGGTCGACGCGACCATACTCGCGCACACCACCGACCATCCGTTCCTCGCCTCGCACCTGTGGGATCTCGAGCTGTTCCAGCGCGCGACCGTCGGCCGCGGCAAGCCCGCCTTTCTGCTCACCGTGCCCTATTGGCGGCTCGCGATGACCCATCATGTGCAGGGCAGCGGGCCGGCACTGAAGGCGGCGCGGCGGATGGCGGAGCTGTCGGCCGACGCGGTGACGCAGGTCCCGGAGCGCCAACGTCTGCTGCCGGACGTCTTCCTGGTGACCCGCGACCGGCAGATCCACCGGGTCGGCCACCCCGACGGCGCCGGTGGCGTTGTGGTGGACACCCGCCACCTGGCCTGATCAGATGGCCTGATGGGTGAGTATCGGCAGGCCTACGACCGCAGCATCCAGGACCCGGACGGCTTCTGGCGGGACGCGGCCGCGGGCATCGACTGGGTGCGCCCACCGCAGCGGATCCTGGACGACAGCGCCGCGCCGATCTACCGGTGGTACCCGGACGCCACGCTCAACACCTGCCACAACGCGCTCGACCGGCACGTCGAGGGAGGCCGGGGCGAGCAGGCCGCGCTGATCTACGACAGCCCGGTGACCGGCGTGGTGCGCACATACACCTATCGCGAGCTGCGCGATCAGGTGGCGGTCTTCGCGGGCGGGCTGCGCCGGCTGGGCGTCGGCCCGGGCGACCGGGTGGTCATCTACATGGCGATGGTGCCCGAGGCGGTGATCGCGATGCTGGCCTGCGCGCGGCTCGGTGCGGTGCACTCGGTGGTCTTCGGCGGTTTCGGCGCGAAGGAGCTCGCCGCCCGCATCGACGACGCCCGGCCCCGGGTGATCGTGGCCAGCTCGTGCGGTCTCGAACCCACCCGCGTGGTGCCCTATCAGCCGATGCTCGACGCCGCGCTGGCCGCGGCCGGCCACCGCCCCGAGCACCTGATCGTGCAGCAGCGGCCCGAGCGGCTCTTCGACGGCGCGCACCTGACCTGGGCGGAGGCGATCGACGGCGCGGAGCCGGCCGAGTGCGTGCCGGTGGCCGCGACCGACCCGCTCTACATTCTCTACACCTCGGGTACGACGGGCCGGCCGAAGGGCGTCGTCCGGGACAACGGCGGTCACGCGGTCGCACTGCGCTGGTCGATGGACGCGATCTATGCGACCGGTCCCGGCGACGTCTTCTGGGCCGCCTCCGACGTCGGGTGGGTGGTCGGCCACTCGTACATCGTCTATGCGCCGCTGCTGACCGGCGCGACCACCGTGCTCTACGAGGGCAAACCGGTCGGCACTCCGGACGCGGGCGCGTTCTGGCGGGTCGTCGCGCAGCACGGGGTCAACGTCATGTTCACCGCGCCCACCGCCATCCGCGCCGTCAAGAAGGAAGACCCCGAGGGCAAACTGCTTTCCGGGTACGACGTGCGCAGCCTGCGCCTGCTGTTCCTGGCGGGGGAACGCCTGGATCCGGAGACGTACTCGTGGGCGGGCGCCCGCCTCGGCGTCCCGGTGATCGACAACTGGTGGCAGACCGAGACCGGCTGGCCGATCGCCGCCAGCCCGCGTGGCCTCGAGGACCTGCCCACCAGGCCGGGCACACCGTCGTTCCCGGTGCCCGGCTACCGCGTACGCGTGGTCGACGGCGCCGGCGCGGACGTGCCGCCCGGCGCGGACGGCGCGATCGTGATCGGCCTGCCGCTGCCGCCCGGCTGCCTGCCCACGCTCTGGGGCGACGACGAGCGGTACGTCGCGTCCTACCTGTCGGCGTATCCCGGCCACTATCTGACCGGTGACGGCGGCCGGTTCGACGAGGACGGCTACCTCTATGTGATGGGCCGCACCGACGACGTCATGAACGTGGCCGGCCACCGGCTGTCCACCGGGGCGATGGAGGAGGTGCTGGCCGCGCACCCGGCGGTCGCCGAGTGCGCGGTGATCGGGGTGGCGGACCCGCTGAAGGGCCAGGTGCCGCGCGGCCTGGTGGTGCTGAAGAGCGGCCAGACGATCGCGCCGGACGTGCTCTCGGCCGAGCTGGTCGCGATGGTGCGGGACCAGATCGGCGCGGTGGCCGCGCTGCGCCGGATCGACGTGGTGGCCGGCCTGCCGAAGACCCGCTCCGGCAAGATTCTGCGCCGGACCATGCGCGGCATCGCCGACGGCCGGGACGAGCCGGTGCCGTCGACGATCGACGACCCGGCCGTCCTGGACGCGCTCCGGCCGGTGCTATCCGACGGGGTATGAAACGTGCTGGTGGATCATCATCCATCTGCCCTCGCGCCGCTCGAACACCCGCGTGCCGCGTGACCAGGACTCGGTCTCCGAACCGTCCGGCTCCTCGTGGGTCATCCGGTTGAGCCCCCACATCACCGCCAGGTCCGGGGTGACCCGCACGGTCATCTCCGGCACGGTGAAGGTGACCCGCCCGGAGCCGTAGTCGAGACCCTGGCGGCAGGACTCACGCACCGCGTCGATGCCGCGGTACTCGATCGGCGGCTGGTGCTCGTAGGAGACAACGTCGTCGGCGATGGACGTCATCATCTCGTCCAGATCCCTGGTCTCGGTGGCCACCGCCCACCGCTCGTGCACCTCCCGGATCTCCGCCTCCGCGGCCGGGTCGCCGCTGGTGTCGGAGAACGAGTGGTGCTCGTGCGCGACCACCCAGCGCCCGTCGACCCGCCGCAGCCCGAGCGTCAGCCGCAGCCGTTGCTCGCCGATGTCGGCCGGCTTGCCGCACTTCAGCAGCGCCCAGGCGAAGCCGACGTCGCCACCGGTCTCGACCGTCAGTTCGACGATCTCGAAGACTGAGCCGGAGGCCTGCCAGGCGAAGAAGTCCGGCCAGGTCGCCCGGTAGGCCTCGATCCCACGCACGCCGGCATAGGGCGGCGGCACGTCGAACATGACGATGTCGTCGGCGTGCCGGTCCAGCACCTCGGCCATGCGCCCGGCGTGCACGGCGGCCGCCCAGCGCTCGATCAGGTCGCGGATCTCTTTCTCGTCGTCGCTCATTCCCCTATAACCCCGCGGCCCGCCGAAACTCATCGCGACGACGAGAGTCTCACCGGTTGTTGCCGTGCTCTCGGCCGCCGAACAGGCCGGTCAGGAGCACCGCCGCCGCGCAGGCCAGCACGATCACTCCGAAGATCGTGGGGATCGCGTTGAGCGCGGCGAAGAACCAGAAGTCGATGTCCAGGGCGTTGATCAGGATGATCAAGGTGCCGAAGGCCGCCAGCGCGGCGGCGGTCCAGCCGAGACCGTCCTTGCGAGAGACATCCATCAGGGGGAACCTCCTCTGCTTGCATGCTAGAGATGGGACGAAAGGACTAGCCGTCGATCAGTCCACTTCGGAGTCGCCGGCGGCAGAGGAACAGACTCAGTCCGACCAGCGCCGCGCAGGAGAGCAGCTGCTGCAGGGGCGGCGCGCCGGACTCGTCGATCAGCGGGTTGGGCCGGCCGATCCAGGAGCTCAGCGACAGCGCGGCCTCGAAGGGCACCAGGCGGCGGATCGCCGTCCAGGTCTCCGGCGCGGCGGCCACCACCGTGGCGCGCGCGATCGGCAGCAGGATCCACGGCACCATGAAGCCGAACACGATCTGCGCCCAAGTCTCCGACGTCAGGGACGCGACCAGCGCGCCCCAGGCGAAGAAGGTGAGCAGCGCGGCGAACAGCAACGCCGCGTCGAGCGCGACGGCCGGCGCCGGTGGGATCCCGGTGCCGGGCCACACGATCTGGCCGAAGACTGTCGAGAGGGCGGTCAGGACGACCGCCGCACCCGCGCTGACCAGCGTGCCGAACACCCAGATGGACCGGAACACCGGTGCGCTGCCGCCGAGCAGCGTGACCCGCCAGCCCAGCGTGCCGTGCCGCCGGTCGGAGGCGACGACGTGCAGGCCGACCATGGTCAGCAACGCGTAGATCGGTGTGAGATTGCGAGTGGCGAGCTTCGCGACGTCCTGCGGGTCGGCCGCGATCACGTTGCCGTTCACCAGCGACCGCATGAAGTAGTGCATGCCGATCAGGAACAGGACGCCGGCCGCGACCATGGTCACCGCGACCACCCGATTGCGCCGGATCGACCAGAAGAGCTGAGCCTGCAGGACGGTCGGCCGCATCATGCCCGCACCTCCGCGGGTTCGTCGCGATAGGCGGCCAGGTTGCGTTCGAGCGCGGACCGCAGCGGGCTCGAGTTCACCACCACGCCGTCGATCTCCACGCCGGTGCGCAGCGCCAAGGTGATCACCTCTCGGTAGTCGGGATGGGTCACGGTCACCACGCCGTCGGAGACCGTGCAGGCCGTCTGGTCCAGCCCGGTGTCGGCGAGCGCCCGGCCCAGCCCGTCCGCGTCGGCGCTGGCGATCTGGACGACGACCTCGTCGGTGTGCCGCACGAAGCCCGCCTTCGGCCCGGCGAAGTGCAGTTCTCCGGCGTCCAACACCACCACCGTCTCGAGGATGCTCTCGATCGGGGCGAGGTCGTGCGAGGTGACGACCACGGTGGCGCCGGCCGCGCGCAGCTCGAGGATGCGCTGCCGGACCACCGCCACCCGGCGTGCGTCCAGGCCGGCGAACGGCTCGTCCAGCAGATAGACGCGGGCCCGGGCGGACAGCGCGCCAAGCACATTGAGCGACTGCCGCTGCCCGAAGGACATCGCGGCCGGCCGTGCCTGCCAGGCCTTGCGCAGATCCAGCCGGTCGATCAGCCGATCCAGCACCGCGGCGTCGACGAGGCCGGTGAGAAGAAGAAAGGCGACATGATCACGGGTACGCCGCTTCGGATGGCATCCGCTCGACTGCAGCCCGAGGGTGACCGTGCCCGGCGGCCGGGACGGCCCGCCGTGCCAGCGCACCGAGCCGGAGTGCGGCAGCTGCCCGGCGATCGCCTTCAGCAGCGTGGTCTTGCCGCTGCCGTTGGCGCCGAGCAGCCCGCAGACCGCGCCGGTGTCCACCGCGAAGCTCAGCTCGCGCAGGATGCGGGTGCCGCCGATCGTCACCGAGAGATCCCGGCTCTCGAGCGCCGCGACGGGGTTTCCTCCCATGTTCAGCTCCTGACCATTTCGGGGTGCGGTGTCATGGATACGGCGCGGATGTCGCCGAACATCGGCAGTTCGGCGGTGGTCGCCCAGGCCGCCGGGATCTCGTGCGAGACGAGCAGCACGAGGGCTCGCCCGGCCGCCTGCCACAGCCGGTCGCGCATCCACTCCCGGGACTGCCGGTCGACAGCGTTGAACGGCTCGTCGAAGGCGAGCACCGGTGGTGGCTGATGGACGTGCAGGACGAACCAGAACTTCTTCCGGGTGCCGGTGGAGAGCTGTTCCGGGTACTGATCCAGGAACTTCCCGAGCTCGAGTTCGCGCACCCCGCCGGCGATCGCGGACAGCACGGTCCCGGTGCCGCGGGCGAACAGGTGACAGTGATCCCGCATGGACACGTGCGGGAAGAACGCCGGTTCGGTGCGGGCCACCGCGATCCGCCGGGACCGGCCGGCCCGCGGCTGTTCGCCGCCGACCGAGACGGTGCCCGACCACGGCCGCAGGTGACCGCTGAGCAACTCGAACAGGGTCGACTTGCCGCTGCCGTTCGGCCCGTCGACGATCAGCAGTCCCGGGCCGCGCAGCGTCGCCGATGCCGCGTCGATGATCGGCGAGCCCGCGGCGTAGCCGGCCGACACCCGGGTCAGCTCCACCGCATTTTCTGAATCCGCTGAGCCCATAGCTCCTCGCCAATCAGTAGGACCCCGGCGATGACTGCCAACGCCGCGGGAAGGGCGTGCACACCGAGCTGCCAGGCCGGATAGGCGACGGCGAGCACGATCGCGCCGTACGCCACCCGCTGGAGCTCGGACACTGCGGTGTTCGACGTGCTGCCGGTCAGCGCGTCGGCGAGCCGGGACCCGGCGACCACGGCCAGCGCGATGGCGACCGGCACGTACCAGGTGCGGGGCCAGATCGCGGACCACAGCGCGGTGGACGCGGCCGCCGGGACCAGCACCCGGGCGAGGTCGGCGGCGCCGCACAGCCAGAAGCCGGAGCGGCCGGCGTGGCCGATCTCGTAGAGCGTGCGGTGGGCCGGACCGGATCCGGCCAGGCCGCCCGCGGGCGCCACACCACCCGCGGCGGCCAAGGTGGAGAGCACCAGGAGGCCGGCGATCACCGGGGCGGGCCGCAGCCCGCCCAGGAGCCCGGCGATCACCGGGCTGCTGAGCACGACGGCCGCGGCGAACACGAGCGCCCGTGAACCGAGCGCGCCGACCGCGAGCGGCTGGAGCCAGAAGGACGTCGTCCAGTGGCGGTTCGAGACGCCTGCCGGGCCCGGCACGACGCCCGGCCGCAACGGCTGCCCGCCCGCCGCGATCAGCACTCGGGTCAGGCTCCAGGCGAGCGCGGCGGCCGCGACGAAGAACACCAGGACGAGCGTGAACGACGAAGGTAGAAGGATTTTCGGTGCCGTGCTGTCCCAGGCGCCGCTGTGCCAGCCCCCGATGGGGAGTCCGATCAGGACACCGGCGCCGGCCGCGACGACCGGCGCGAGCACCGGGCCGAGGCGCGGGCGGTCGGTCACATCGAAGTCGCCGATCCGGCGCACCGCCCGGTGCCAGGCCGACAGCAGCATCGTGAGCCCGATGCCCACCGCGGCTGCGACCAGCAGCCGGTCGGCCGGTGCGGGCGGCCGGGCGAGGACGACCAGGGTGCACAGCGCGAGCGGGCCGATCCGGACCAGTCCGGGCAGCACGACCTCGACCAGGGCGACGCCGCGGACGTCGCACCCGACGGCCGCCTGCGCATAGCGCAACGCCGGCTCCCGGCGACCCAGCGGCCGGGCCGCCCAGCGACTGGCGCGGGCCCACTCGCCGAGCGCGGCGGCCAGCCACCAGCACGCGATCACGGCCGCGGCGATGCTGGCAGGCCGGCCACCGATGGTGATCGGTGCGGTCTGCCCGCCCTCGGAGACCAGGGCGATCGCCACGGTGGCGAGCCAGACGATCGGCACGATGGCGGCCAGCGCGACTGCGATCAGCAGGGTTCGTGCCGTGCTGAAGGCCATGTCCAGTCCGAACGCCCGGAGGTTGCGGATGACGGCCGACTCGAACGCCGAGCGCAGGGGCCGCCCGGTCACAGGTGGGACACCGGCCGGTTCTTGGTTTCCTCCATCACCTGCCCGACGACGGTGGTCAACGAGACGGCCTGACCGACCAGTGCGGCGTAGACCACAACGCGGGGCTCGGCCGGGACGACAACAGTCATCGCGAACGCGGCGATCGCGGCCGGGGCCCGGATCATGAACGTGACGGCCACGCTGACCCGGACCAGCCAGGCGGTGGCCGCGACCAGGAGGGCGCAGAGCAGCAGGACGGCGCATGCGCCCTTCTCCTTCTCGGTGACGGCTGAACTGAAGGCCCACGCCGCCGCGCCGGCAAGCAGGCCACCGGCCAGGACGGCGGACCAGCGGTCGACGGCGCGCATCACAGCAGCACGCCCAGCAGCGAGATGCCGAGGCACCAGGCGAAGTGCCGGACCGCGGGACGGCCGTCCCGGGTGCGCCAGGCGATGACCGAGGCGAGCGCGAGGTGGCTGACCCAGAACAGCGGCAGCACGAGCGGCTGGATGATGCCGAACGCGGCCCACACGTCCGGCCAGAGCAGCGCGAACGCGAACACGTAGAGCAGCGCGCCGTTGCGCCGGTCGAAGGCCCGCGCCTTGTCCGAGGCCCGGCGGTGCACGAACTTGGCCACGCTGAAGAGGGCGAGGCAGCTGATCACGGCCGAGAAGAGCAGTGCGACGCCCACCCCGGTGTAGATCGAGGTGCGGAGCATCTCTTCGCTCAGGCCGCGCTGCATCTCCGGATCGGCCGAGATGCGCTCCAGCGCCCAGACGTTCAGTGACGGAATCTTGGCCGCCTGCAGCGCGAACACCGCGATGGCGGCGAACGTCAGCCACAGTGGATAACCGACTCGTGCGCGTTTGGCGATGGTGCCGGAGAGGGCTTCATCGATCGCCATGGAGGACTCCCTTGGTGCGTCAGCGGAAGAGCAGGATGTTGGCCACTTCGAGCAGCGCCGCCGCGACCAGCACCACGACCGACGCCGCCAGCAGTTGCAGGGCGCGGCGCATGGTGCGCCCGATGGTCGAGCGGTCGAAGCCGCCGCGCAGCGAGAGCAGGGCCGGGATCGGGGTCAGCCCCGCCGCGAAGGCGAGGATGAAGCCGTAGAGCTCGAACGGGGTGTAGAGGGCGGTGTGCGCAATGACGTAGGCCGGTCCGAAGGTGCTCACCGACAGCGCCATCGAGTGCCCGAGGAACAGTCCTACGCCCGCGCCACCGGCGAGCGTGGAGATGCCCAGAGTGGCCACCCCGGAGAACAGCATGAGGGCGGCCGGGATGTTGTGCCGCAGGATCCAGAGCAGGGTCTCCCACGGCGGCTCCGATGCGGCCGGTTGCGCGGTGCTGGCCGGCATCAGCTCGATGCCGTAGACCAGCCCGATGGTGGCGGTGCCCAGGAACAGCACTGCGGCGAGGACCAGCTCCAATGCCGAACCGCGCAACACCTGTAAGTGGGACCGGATCAGAGCGTTCGCGCTCATCGCACTCCTTTCTTCGGCGGGGTCGGGTGCCGAGGCTGCGGCGTGCCGGCCCGGCACGCCACAGCCGTTCAGCGGGGGTGTTACCAGATGACGGCCTGCTTGCCGGCCGTCGCGAGCAGCAGCCGGAGGGTGCCCCACAGGGCGGCGCCCACCAGCCCACCGGTCGCCGCGATGGCGATCAGGAACGTGGCGAAGCTGCCGACCTCCACGGCGGCGACGATGCTGCTCGCACTGATGGCCGAGACGCCGAGCGTGCCCCGGAGCCATCCGACGGCCACCACGGCCAGGACGAGGCCGAGTGCGGCTAGCGCGGTGCCGCCCGCGATCGCGCGCTTGTTTTCCATTTCTCTCCTTTTCAGGTTTACGGAGTGCCGGAGCTGTGGCGTGCCGGACCGGCACGCCACAGGCGTTCAGCGGGTACTACGCGAGGACGGCGGCCCGGCCGGCGGTCGCGAGCAGCAGCCGGAGGGCGCCCCACAGGGCTGCGCCCACCAGGCCGCCGGTCGCGGCGATGGCGACCAGGAAGGTCGCGAAGCTGCCGACCTCCACGGCGGTGACGATGGAGTTCGCCGCCACGGCGCTGACTCCGAGCGTGCCGGTCAGCCACCCGACGGACACCACGGCCATGACGAGGCCGAGTGCCGCCAGTGCGGCGCCGCCAGCGATCGCGCGCTTGTTTTCCATTCTTTCCCCTTTCAAGGGCTTACCGAGTTGGCTCGTTCCGCTCCGATGGGCCCGAGCCGGACGAACCATACGGTCGCGAAAATGCGCGCGTCAATGAATGTATCCAGATTCAATATCGGCCTATGCAGAAAGGACTAGACCGTATCTGAGCTGGCCTAACGCAATGCGCGCAAGAGGATTGCACGCCCGATCGGCATCGTCAACGAATGTGCGACCAAAGGACTGGGGCCTGTATTCGACGTGTATTTCCAGGACCGTCAACGCATTCCTGGCGTGTCTATACTCGACGCGGTTTGAGGGTCACATGAGATCAAGAGAATCGCGGGGTTACGCATTGGCCAGGGTAGATTCTGATCATCGGCGGCCGGGTCGGCGGCTCAGCACGGTCGTGATCGGCCTGCTGACCGTCATCGTGGTGGCCGCCGCCGCGCTCATCGTCCGGAGCGTGCTCTCGGGTGACGACGAGCCCGGTGCGCCGGTCGGGGACTTCCGGCAGACCGTGCCGGTCGTCCGCGAGACGCTGGTGAACGAGGTCTCCGTGAAGGGCCGGCTCGACAACGGCCCGGACGTGCCGCTCGCCGTGCCCGGCGCCGGCACCATCACCGGGATCGCGCCGGAGGACGACGCGGTCCGCCGCGGCTATCCGCTGCTGCGGGTCGACGAGGCGCCGGTCGTCGTGTTCTACGGCGACGTGCCGATGTTCCGGGTCCTGAAGGACGGCGTGACCGGCCGCGACGTGGAGCAGCTCGAGGAGAACCTGCGCGCACTGGGTTTCCGGGACTTCGCGGTGGACGGCAAGTTCACCGGGGGCACCGCCGATGCGGTCAAACGCTGGCAGGGAACGGTCGGCCGGGCCCGCACCGGCGTCGTGCAGCCGGGCCAGATCGTGTTCGTGCCGGGTCCGATCCGGGTCACCCGGCATCTGCTGCGGCCGGGCACGGCTCTCAGCGGCGCGGACGTCCTCACCTATGCCTCGCTGAACAAGTCGGTGACCGTGGAGGCGAGCGCCGACCAGGTGGACTGGGCCAAGGCCGGCCGCGCGGTCACGGTCGCGCTTCCGGACGGCAAGAAGACCAAGGGCAAGGTCGACACGGTCGCCAACGGCGGCGCCGAACCGAAGCCGGGCGAGGCCGCGGGTGCGGCCCTGCGGGTGCAGGTCGAGCTCGACGATCAAAAAGCCGTTCGGGGGTACGACCGCAGCCCGGTCGACGTCCGCTACGTCTCCGAGTCCCGCGAGGACGTGCTGACCGTGCCGGTCGCCGCGCTCCTCGCCCTGGCCGAGGGCGGCTACGGCCTGGAGGTGATGGACGGCGCGAAGACCCGGATCATCGCGGTCGAGGTCGGGCTGTTCACCGACGCCCGGGTCGAGGTCAGCGGGGCCGATCTGGCCGAGGGCATGAAGGTGAGCGTGGCCTCGTGAGCCCGATGACCAGGCCGGTGATCGAGCTGACGAACGTGTCGAAGACCTACGCCGGCGCGGTGGCCGCGCTGCGGGACGTCTCGCTCACCGTGCTGCGCGGGGAGTTCCTCGCCATCGTCGGGCCGTCCGGGTCCGGCAAGTCGACGATGCTCAACATGATCGGCACCCTGGATCAGCCGACGGCCGGCCGGGTGCGCATCGACGGGCAGGACGTCGGCGGGCTGAACGATCGGGAGCTGTCCGCCCTGCGGGCCGGCACCATCGGGTTCGTCTTCCAGCAGTTTCACCTGGCGCCCGGGGTGCCGGTGCTGCAAAATGCCGCGGACGGCCTGCTCTACTCCGGAATGCCGCGCCGCGAGCGGGAGCGTCGGGCCCGTGCCGCGCTGGAACGGGTGGGGCTCGGCCGGCGCATCGGCCATCGGCCGCACGAGCTGTCCGGCGGCGAGCGTCAGCGGGTCGCGATCGCCCGCGCGGTCGCCGGTGATCCGCCGCTGCTGCTCGCCGACGAGCCGACCGGCAACCTGGACAGCGTCGCGGGCGCCGGGGTGGTGGAGCTGCTGCGGGAGCTGAATGCCGCGGGCACCACGATCGTCGTCATCACCCATGACCGGGAGCTGGCGGCGGCCCTGCCCCGGCAGGTGCTCATGCGGGACGGCCGGCTGACCGAGGCCCGGCCCGCGATCGCCGGCCGGGCCTCGGTGCCGCGTGCGCCCTACAGCTTGCCCAGGCACGCCTGGTAGGTCGGCATCATCTGCTCGCGCTCGGCCTCGGACTTCGCGTAGTCCGCCGGGATGCTGCCGTCGGCGCCCGGGTCCGGGAAGTCCGCGAATCCGTTGTCCCGCATGCACTTGGCGAACGCGCGCAGCTTGGCGGTGTCGCCCGCGGAGAGCTTCGGCAGCTCCCCGCCGCCGGGGGCGAACTCCTTGCACTGCTTGCTCGCCTCGGTGACGGTGGCGGCGTCCACGCCGTCGAGCTTGTTGACGTCCACCCCCTGTTCGAGCAGGCAGGCCTGGAACCGGGCGTCGGTGGCGGCGGCCGGTGCGGACGCGGCCGGCCCGGAACCGTTGGCGCTGGCCACGTCGGGCTCTTCCGTCTTGCCGGAACAGGCGGTGGTCGCCAGCATCAGAGCGCCGGCGGTGAACAGTGTTGCGAGGGTCTTGCGTAGCACTTTCTCTCCCTTGATCGAACGACGTGTATCCAAAGTGGACTGATTGGAGGCGCGGACGGTGGTGCGCGGCACCGGCCGTTCACGGGGTCGCCAGAGCCTCGGTCGGTGCCAGTCGTGAGGCGCGGACGGCTGGGTAGAGGCCGGCGAGCACGCCGATCAGCGCGGTGGCCGCGACACTGCCGGTCAGCACCCACCAGGGCGCGGCCACCGGCCAGCCCTGGAAGGCGGCGTACCCGGCGGTGACGGCCAGGCCGAGCAGCGTTCCGCCGACCCCGCCGCAGAGCGAGAGCAGGAACGACTCGGAGAGGAACTGGGTGCGGATCTGCCCGCGGGTGGCGCCGAACGACCGCCGCAGGCCGATCTCCGACCGGCGTTCCAGCACGCTGACCACCATCGTGTTGGCCACCCCGACGCCGCCCACGAGCATGCCGACGGCGCCGAGGCCGATCAGCAGGCCGGAGAGCGCGCGGTCGGTGGCGCGCTGCGCGGCGAGGGCGTCCGACGGGCGGGAGACGAGCACCTCGTTCGGCGCGGCCGGGTTGACCGAGGCGGCGAGGACCGCGCGTACCGCCTCGACCTTGCTCTCCACCGCCCGGCAGTAGATGGTAGTCGGGTTTCCCTGGAAGCCGAGCTGCTCGGTGGCGGACTCCCAGCCGACCAGCGCGGCGCGGTCCAGCTCCGGCGCCAGGGCGACCGCGTCGAGGATGCCGGTGACGCTGAACCACCGGTCCCGGATCCAGACCCGCAGGCCGACCCGGTCGACACCGAGCTGTTGCGCGGTGACGGCGCCGAGCACCGCCGCCGGGAGCTTCGCGGTGGCCGGGTTGAGCCAGCTGCCCTGCCGCACCGTCATCCCGATGGTGTCCGGCAGCTCGAGATCGGCGGCCAGCACGGCCAGCCCGCCGCTGAGCGCGGTCGGAATGCGATCGGTCCGATAGATCTGCGCATCGACGGTTCCGGTCGCCGCCGCGCGCAGCACCGGCTCGATCCGCTTGACCATGCCGACCGCGTTCGACGGCAGCCGGGCCTGCTCGCCGATCAGGCTCTGCCCGGGGCCGACCGCCAGCAGATTGGTGCCGATCCGGTCCAGGGTCCGGTCGATCTCGGCCTGGCTGGACGCCGAGACCCCGACCACGGCGACCATCGCGGCCACGCCGATCGCGATGCCCAGCGCGGAGAGGAAGGCCCGCAGCGGCCGGGTGCGGATGCCCACCGCGGCGACGCGGGCGGTATCGGACGGGCCGAGACGGGCACGCCGCATCGGCCGGTGACGAGAAGACATGACTCAGGAGGCGCCGGTGTTGAGGCGGCACGCGGTGGCCACCAGGCCGACCTGGAGCCGGGACTCGATCCGCAGCTTGGTCAGCACCCGGCCGACGTGGGTCTTGACGGTGCGTTCCGCCAGCGCCAGCCGCGCGGCGATGGCCTGATTGGACAGTCCGTCGCCGATCAGGTCGAGCACCTGCCGTTCGCGCGGGCTGAGCAGCGCGAGCCGATCCAGCGGCTCGTGCCAGGCGGCCCGCATCGAAGCGACCTTCCGGTGCAGCGAGGCGACCGGCACGTGCTCGGCCAGCACCCGGGCGTCGACCACCAGCACGTCGGCCGCGTCGAGCAGGGCGGCCGGCCCGTCGCCCAGACCGTCGCCCAGACCGTCCGCCTCCCCGGTCACCTGGATCTCCCGGGCGAACAGGGCCGCGGTGATCCCCTTGCGCGTCACCGCCTGACGGGACACGACCACCACGCGAATCATCGTCCGACCGTAGAGCGGCTGGCGTGCGGCGCCGGGTCGTTGGCCCGTACCGGCCAGCGGCGAGAGGCTAGGTCAATCGCTCCCGGATCCAGTCGTGGAAGGCGCCGATGTGGTGCTCGCTCGGCACCAGCACGCCACCGTCCCGATAGGACCGCGAGGCCATTCCGGGCTGGCAGCGCTCGCAGGCCTCGAAGTCCTGGCGGTTGACCCGGTCGAAGAGCTCGACCGACGGTCCCAGGTCGGCGCCGGACTCGACCACCGGCGGCGGGAAGAGCCAGTCGCACTCGATGATCGTGCGGTCCGCGGCCATCGGGAACATCCGGTGGAAGATCACGTGATCGGGCACCAGGTTGATGAAGACCTGCGGCTTGATGGTGATGGCGTAGTAGCGCCGGTCCTGCTCGGCCTGGATGGTGTCGATGGTGGCCAGCCCGGCGCTGCCGTCGACGGTGAAGCCCTCGATGCTCGGCCCGAACTCGGCGCCGTGGCCGACGTAGTACTGTGCGGCGTACCCGCCGGCGAACTCCGGCAGCACGTGCACCAGCTCGGGGTGGATGGTCGAGCAGTGGTAGCACTCCATGAAGTTCTCGATGACGAGCTTCCAGTTGGCCGCCACGTCGTAGCGGATGCGCCGGCCCACGGTCAGCTCGTCGAGGCGGTAGCGCTCGATCGAGTCGAGGTCGCCGAGCCGTTCGACGCAGGCGCCCATCACCTCGTCCTCGAAGGAGGGCGGGACGTCGGCCAGCGAGACCCAGACGTAGCCGAGCCACTCGCGGACGTGCACCGGCCGCAGCCCGTACTCCACCCGGTCGATGTCCGGCATCTTCACCAGGTTGGGCGCGGCGACCAGCCGGCCGTCCAGGTCGTAGGCCCACGCGTGGTACATGCAGCGGAACGTCCGCTTGACCTCGCCCTCCGGCTCGGCGCAGAGCTTGGCGCCGCGGTGCCGGCAGACGTTGAGGAACGCGCGGGCGGCGCCGTCGCGCGACCGGGTGACCAGGATGCTCTCGCGGCCGACGTCGACCGTCTTGAACTGACCGGGGGTGCCGACATCTGAACCGCGGACCACGCAGAACCACATGGTCTCGAAGACCCGTTCCTGCTCGGCGTCGAAGATCGCGGGGTCGGTGTAGTAACGGCCGGGAAGGGTGGGCAGCAGCGAGGGCGTGGTGGTCACGAGATCACTCCCGAGAGGCGGTGCGGGTCGAACAGGGCGATCGGGTGCCGGGTGGCACCCAGGGTGGCCAGATCCGCGACGATCTCGCCGACCACGGGTACGAACTTGAAGCTCTCGATCTCAGCCGCCACCGCACACTCCTAACGCCGGATGCGTTCCATCTTCGGGTCGACCAGCGGCTCCTCGGCGACGGTGGCGGCGAGCCTGCGATCGAAGTACCCGATCCGCACCTCGGCGCCCACGCTCAGCGACGCGGGCAGCCACGCGTAGGCGATCGCCGCCCCGATGGTGTGCCCGAAGGCCGCGCTGGTCACGTATCCGGCCGGCGCCCCGTCCACGAACACCGGCTCCCGGCCCATCGGCACGCATTCCTCGTCGGCGGAGAGCACCAGGCAGGTCAGCCGCCGCGCGGGCGGTTCGGTCCGGAGCGCCGCCTTGCCGACGAAGTCGCCGGCGTCCATCCGCACGGCAAAACCCAGACCGCTCTGGTACGGGTCGTCCTCCGCCGTCATGTCCGTGCCCCAGAGCCGATAGCCCTTCTCCAGCCGCAGACTGTTGAACGCGGCCCGCCCGGCGGCGATCACCCCGAGTTCACGACCCGCTTCCCACAGGGTGTCCCACAGCTTGAGCCCCTGATCCGCGCTCGCATAGACCTCCCAGCCCAGTTCGCCCACATAGGACACCCGCAGCATGGTCACCGGCACCGTGCCGAGATGCCCCTGCCGCGCCTTGAAATAGCCGAACGCGGCGTGCGACACGTCGAAGTCGGCCAGCGGCTCGACCAGGTCCCGCGCCCGCGGTCCCCAGACGCCGACGCAGCAGGTGCCGCCGGTGATGTCCCGCACGGTCACCCCGGGCGGCGCGTGCCGGCGCAACCAGTGCAGGTCGAGTGGACCGTTGACGCCAACCTGGAACCGGTCCTCGGCGAGCCGTGCCACCGTCACGTCGGACCGGATGCCGCCGGCCGCGTCGAGCAGCAGCGTGTAGACCACCGTGCCCACCGGCCGATCGACGTTGTTGCTGGTCAGACCCTGCAGGAAGGAGACCGGGCCGACCACCTCGAGGCGCATCAGCGGGGTCATGTCATAGAGCGCGACGTTCTCCCGGGTGGCGATCGCCTCGGCCGCCGCGATCGGTGACCAGTGCCGGGCCGACCAGTCGTCGCGATCCCGCACCACCTGCGGGAGGGCGGCGTTCGACTCGTACCAGAGGGGTCGCTCCCACCCGGCGCCCTCGCCGAAGACCGCGCCCAACTCGGTCTGCCGGGCGTGGAACGGGCTGACCCGCAGGTCGCGCACCGAGGGCGGGTCCAGCGGGTGGATGATGTCGTAGACCTCGACGAAGCTGCGCACCGAGCGCTCGCGCACATAGCCTCCGGAGAGCTGTGACTCGTGGAAGCGGTTGAGGTCGCACTCGTGCAGGTCGAGCGCCGGGCGGCCGTGGACGATCCACTCGGCCACCTCGCGCGCCACGCCCGCCGAGTGCGTGACCCAGACCGCCTCGGCCGACCAGAAGCCTTTCACCGTGGGCGATTCGCCGAGCAGTGGGAAGCCGTCGGGGGTGAACGAGAAGACGCCGTTGAAGCCGCCGGCGACGGACGCGTCGCTGAGCGCGGGCAGCAGGTCGCCGGCCGCCGCCCAGGACGAGGAGAAGTCGTCCGGGGTGAAGGCGAGCGTCGAGTCGGTGATGTCGGCGACGTCCACCGGCATCGGATCGTGCAGATAGGAGCCGACGCCGAGGTGGTCGCCGTGGGCCCGGAAATACAGGTCGCGGTCCTGGTGCCGGAGGATCGTGGCCGGCGGGTCGGCCACCGCGGAGGTGTGCACGTATTGATGGGCCATCGGCAGCAGCGGGATGCCGACGCCGGCCAGCGCGCCGACCGAGGGACCCCAGAAGCCGGCGCAGCTCACCACGATGTCGGCGGCATAGTCGGCCTTGTCCGTCCGGACTCCGGTGACCGCACCGCCGTCGCGCAGAATCTCGACCACCCGCTCGTGCGCGACGAACCGTGCGCCCCTGGCCTGCGCCCGCGACGCTTGCGCCTCCCCGGCGGGCACGGCGCGGGCCAGACCGTCGCTGGGCACGTGCAGCCCGGCCAGCACCGAGTCCCCGAGCAGCGGGTACAGCTCCCGGCACTCCGACGCGGAGAGCACGGAAGCCGGGATGCCCCAGGCGGTCGCGAAACCGTGCCGCCGATGCAGCTCGGCCACCCGCTCCGGCGTCGTCGCCACCTCCAGGCTGCCCACCTGATCGAAGCAGCCCAGCTCGACGTACTTCGCGACGGTGTACTTCGCCAGCGCCGACATGGTCCGCGACGGGTTGGTCTGGAACACCAGCCCGGGTGCGTGCGAGCTGGAGCCGCCGGTGCTGAACAGCGGCCCCTGCTCGATCACGGTCACGTCGTCGCAGCCGCGCAGGGTGAGCTCGTCGGCCAGCGCACAGCCGACGATGCCCGCTCCGACGACGATTATCTTCACGGCATCCAGGCCTTCCAGGTGGCTTCGTGTTCGGTGGCCCACTTCTCGGCGGCCTTCTCCGGGGTCATGCCCTGGTTGGTGATGTAGTCCGAGACGAGGTTTTGGTC
>NZ_JBVJIP010000002.1:0-223115 GCF_055586225.1 Actinoplanes sp. NPDC051388
CCACAACCAGAACAAAAACGCCCTGGCCGGGGTATAACTAATTGGCACTGGCTTATCTAGCACCCTGTTGAGTTCTCAAAGAACAACCACACACCGCTGATTGACCACCTGTCTCAGGCGGCCCGCCCTCGGGGCACTCGTTCAACTTTACTGTCTCGTCTGGGCTGTGTCAACCGGTATATCCCGGTTCATACCCATCTGTTCCAGTGCGCCCTCAACCCACAGCGCGCAGCATCGCTTCGCGCTCTAAGAAGGAGGACTTGCAGGACGGCCGCTGCGATCTGAACCGCAAGCTCGCCCGTTTCCCTGCCGAGAAAGAACACTACCCGCACGTCCCCCGGGCCTCCAAATCGGCCCCCAGTGTCGCTCATTACCCCAGGTCAGGTGGCCGATTTCCCTAAGGTTGGGCCACCTCGACGACGCCGGCGGTCACCCGCGAGCGCAGCACCGGCTGGTCGTTCGCCGCCGGGCCGTGCACCGCCACGCCGTCCCGCAGGCGGAACGTGCTGCCGTGCCACGGGCACACCACGCACGCGTCGTCCCCGGAACCGACGACCTCGCCCTCCCCGAGCGGGCCCGTCTCGTGCGAGCAGCGTTCCATCATCGCGGTCACCCGGTCGCCCTCCCGGAAGAGCAGGACCGGCACGTCCCCGACCGTACGCACGGTGGGCTTGCCCTCCGGCAGCGACGCCAGGTCACCGATCGCCGTCCACTCCTCGGGAATACGCACGACGTCCGGGGCGGCCTGGTTCGTCCCGCCGCTCATGGCATAGGCGAGGTGCCCGCCCAGGTAGGCGCCGGCTCCCATCACGGAGAGCCCCGCATAGGCGAGCGCCCTGCCACGTGCGGGCCGGCCGGACAGGCGGGCGGCCAGGGACCCGAGGTAGAGGCTGACTCCCACCGCGTTCGCCGCGGCGTGCACCAGACCGACGCGGCGCCGGTCGTGCGTCATCTCGGACCAGTCGGCCCAGCCCGCGGCGACGGCCGGCGGCGCACTCGCCACCCCGATGGCGATCAGTGTGGTCGCGGACCGGCGACCGCCCGGAAGCGCGTCGAGCACCGCCGCGGACAGGAAGGCCCCGACCGGCACCTGCACGAGGACCGGGTGCAGCGGATGCCCCAGCCACGTGCCGTGCAGCGCGTCTTTCACCGCCTGTGGGCGTACCGCGGAATAGACGATCTTCTGCAGTTTGTCGCTGATCGCGTCCAGCGAACGGGCCTGCTCGAGCCGCGCAACCAACTGTCGCATCATGACTTGCTGCGTGCCCGGCGAGCACCTCGATAAACCACGCTTGAGCAGTTGCCGGAACGGGTATAACTCGGACATGGCTGCTGCGCCCGAGCGACTGAACGCGCCGAGGACCCGGCAGAAGTCGCGTCGGCCGAATGGTCCTCCGCGAGCGGCCGGCCGGATGCCGACCAATCGTGCGGTGAGCGTTCCGGTGCTGGACCGGCATTTCCGCACGGGCGGCCTGACCGAGCTTCGTGCGCTGGTCACGGCGTATGCGGCCGAGCTGGGCGCGGGTGACGAAAAGCTCGACGACGTGGTGCTGCTGGCGCACGAGCTGTGCGGAAACGCGATCGCACACGGCGGCGGCGCCGGCCATTTGCAGATCTGGCGCGACGATCACCGCCTCCTGTGCCGCGTCAGCGACAACGGCCCGGGCATGACCGACCTCGGGGCCGGCGCCACACTGCCGTCCGCACGTTCCCCGGGCGGTCGCGGCTTATGGCTGGCCCGCCGAATCGCCACCCTGAGCATCGACAGCACCGATTCCGGCACCACCGTCACCGCCGAAGTCCCACTTCCATAACCAAAACCCCTTTTTCAAGTACGCAGGACACAAAGTCCCGTGGCCACACGGCGGCCGAGGCGCGACTCGAGGCCGTCCCCCGCCATCCGGCCCGGCCAGGCAAACCGGCACGAGAAGCCGGCCAGCGCGCAAGCGGCCCGCCCCAATCGACGACATCGAGCCGGACGAGGCCGGACGCCGTCCCGCAGAACGCCCACATCCACCGGCATGCGGCGATCGCCGGCGATTCACAGAACACTCAGGTCCGGCGACTCACGAAACACTCAGGTCTGGCGATTCACAGAAGACTCAGGTCGCAAATCCGGTCCGTGCGGGTCGGCGTCGTTGGAGTCGTTGGAGTCGTTGGAGTCGTCGGAGTCGCTGGAGTCCGCCGAGTCGGGCTCCGGCTCGACGGCGGCCGGGGTCGGAGCGCTTTCGGTCACCGAGGTCTGTGCCTGGCAAGCGGTGCCGTCGACGCTGAAGGCGCCGGGCAATGCGGCGACCTCTTCGAAGCTGGCCTCGAAGCCGCTGTTCAGCGAAGCGCCCGTGCCGCTGAGCCGCACCGACTTTCCCTCCTGGGCCCAGCCGTCCCCCAGACCTTCAGCAGTCGCTGGCCGTCGGGCAGATCGAAGGAGAGGCGCCAGGTCCGTGCCGGGCCGGTGCGGGCGACCAGCACGGCGGCGGAGAACCGGCCGGCTGCGGCTTCGCGGATCGCATAGGCGACCGTGCAGGTCGCCGCCGGCGGTTGCGCCATGACCGCGGGTGTCACCACCGACGACTGGCGATGCGAGTGATACACCAGCTCAAGCCGACCAGGCCGCCCAACGCCGCGGCCACTCCCGCGATCAGCACCGGGCGCCGGGGCCGTCGACGCACTGAGGCGCGCCACGCCGACCTCCGCTTCGCGGGCGCCCGATGCGCTGCCCCGGGGGCAACATCAGCAGCGACCGAGGCCAGCTGCCTCGGCGGGGGCAAGGACCTGATCACCTTCACGCCGTCCGCGGTGATCAGCACGTTGGTCGGCCGCACGCCGCGGTGCACGATCCCGCGGAGGTGCGCGGCGGACAGCGCGGAGGCCACCTGCGCGCCGACCGTCAAGGCCGTGCGCTGCGGCAGAGCGCCCTGGGTCAGCAGCTCGGCCAGCGACGGGCCGTCGACCAGTTCCATCACCACGGACGGCAGGCCGGCCTCGGTCTCGCCGCAGTCGCGCACCTCGACCACGTGCTGGTCACGCAGCCGGACGAGAGCCTTGGCCTGATTCAGCAGCCGCGCACTGCTCGCCGCCCCGGGCGAAACGATCTTGACCGCCACCTCGCGGTCGAGCGCTTCGTCCAGTGCGCGCCACACCACCGACAGGGACCCGACGCCAAGCTGGTCGAGCAGCCGATATCGATTCGCGACTCTGCTCGTCACCGGCATCATCGATGCCACCGCCGGGATTGCGTCGGGACTTGAAGCAATCTTCAGGAACTATTCAAGGGCCTTCAGGGCGTCGCCCAGGCCTCGGTGGAAGGTCGGGTACGCCCAGATCGTGCTGCGCAGCGTCGCCAGGGGAACCTCGGCGTGCACCGCCACCGACGCCGCGCCCAGCATCTCGCCCCCGGACGGGCCCGCCGTCGTGCCGCCGATCAGCACGCCACGCTCGCGGTCGGCGATCAGCTTGATGAAGCCGTCGTTGCCGGGGCCGTGGATGAAGCCGCGGGACGTGTACGGCAGCGGCGCGAAGCCGACCTGGACGTCCACGCCGGAGTCGCGGGCCTGCTTCTCCGTCGGGCCGACCGCTCCGATCTCCGGGTCGGTGAACGTGACCCGCGGGCGCGCCCGGTAGTCCGCGGCCGGACCGCCCTGGCCCAGGATGTCGCGGACGGCGATGTCGGCCTCGTACATCGCCATGTGGGTGAAGGCGCCGTTGCCGGTGACGTCGCCGACGCCCCAGACCCGGTCGGCGGCGCGCATCCACTCGTCGGTGTCGAGGAAGCGGGCGGACGGGTCGAGGCCGAGCGTCTCCAGGCCGAGGCCCTGCAGGCGGGCGGCGCGGCCGGTGGCGATCAGCAACCGCTCGGCGGTCAGCACGGAACCGTCGGAGAGCGTGACCGAGAAGCCGGTGTCGTCGTGGGTGACGTGCTGGGCGCGTACCCCGGTGTGGATCTTGATTTGATCGCTGGTCAACGCCTTGCTGACGGTGTCGGAGGACTCCGGTTCCTCCATCGCGAGCACGCGCTCGCTGCCCTCGATGACCGTCACGTCGACGCCGAACCGGGCCATCACCTGCGACAACTCGAGGCCGATGGCGCCGCCGCCGAGGACGATCAGGCTGGTCGGCAGGTTGGCGGCCTCGATGGCTTCCCGGTTGGTCCAGTACGGGGTGCCGGCCAGGCCGTCGATCGGCGGGATCACGGCGGCGGTGCCGGTGGCGATCACCAGGCCACGGGACGCGGTGAACTCCTGGTCGTCGACCCGGACCCGGCCGGGGGCGGTGACCGTGGCGGTCCCGCGTACGAAATGACCGCCCTTGCCGGTGAACCGATCGACCGCGACCTTGTCGTCCCAGCTATCGGTCGCCTCGTCCCGGATCCGCTTGGCGACCGGCGCCCAATCCGGCTGCACGGTCGAACCGCCGGCCAGCCCGGGAATGCGCCGCGCCTCGGCCAGCGCATTGCCCGCCCGGATCATCATCTTGCTCGGGATGCACCCCCAATAGGGGCATTCGCCGCCGACCAGGGTGTGCTCGATGCCGACCACCGTGAGGCCCGCCTCGGCCAGCCGCCCGGCCACCTCTTCGCCGCCGACGCCGAGCCCGACCACCACCACATCTGCTTCCATGGCCTCAGCTTCGCACTTTCGCTTGTTAGGTTGCGGCCATGTCGATGGATGGCTTCGTCACGCCCGGGTTCGAGGCGGTGCGGGAGGCGTTCGCGGTCGATCCGCGAGGCGGTTCGGCGCTCGCGGTGATCTCGCACGGGCAGCTCGTGGTGGATCTGCGGGAGGGCTGGCGCGATCCGGCCCGGACCGTGCCCTGGGACGCGAACACCCTGGTCAACGTCTATTCGGTGGGCAAGCCGGTGATCGCGCTGGCGGTTCTGCTGCTGGTCGAGCGCGGGCGGATCGCCCTCGACGATCCGGTCGCGCGGCATTGGCCGGAGTTCAAAACCGATGCTTCGGTACGCCAGCTGCTGACGCACACCGCGGGCCTGCCGGCGTTCCCGGTGCCGCGTCCGGCCGAGGCCTGGGCCGACTGGGGTGTGCTCTGCGCCGACCTGGCCGCGGCCGCACCCGAGTGGCCGCCCGGCACCGTCGCCGCCGAGCACGCGCTCACCTATGGCCACCTGCTCGGCGAGCTCGTCCGCCGGGTCGACGGCCGGGCGCCGGCGCGGTTCGTGGCCGAGGAGATCGCCGGGCCGTTCCGGGCCGACTTCGCCTTCGGGTTGAGCGCGGAAGATCAGGCGCGCTGTGCTGACCTGGAGTTCGACGCGCCGGACTGGCCGGCCCGCAACACCGGCGAGCCCGGTTCGGTGAAGGCGCGCGCGGTGGAGAACCCGTTGGGTGCCCGGGATCTCGCGGTGGTGAACAGCGCGCTGTGGCGTTCGGCTTCGATCCCGGCGGTCAATCTGCACGCCACCGCGGTCGGGCTGGCCCGGTTCTATGACGAGCTGATGCGCCGGCCGGTCGGCGCGATGATGGCGACCGCCCAGTTCTCCGGGGTGGATCGGTTCATCGGCAGCGAGGTGGTGTGGGGCCTGGGCGTGCAGGTCGAACCGGACGGCTCGTGGGGCATGGGCGGGCTCGGCGGGAACGCGGCCTGGGCGGATCCGGCACGCGGGCTGGCGATCGCCTATGCCACGCGGCGGCTCGGCGACTTCGACACCGTCGACCGGATCGAGGGGGCACTGCCCTAAACCTTCCCGGCCGGCTGCCGATTCTGAACCCCCGCAGAAGAAGGAACACGGCGGAGGGGGCAGTTCATGAGAGGGCGATGGCGGTCCGGGCTGGTAACCGCCATTCTCATGATGGTCGCCGCCGCGCTGGCCCTGCCCGACGTGTCGACCGCGGGCAGGGCCGGCATGACCGCCGCGCCGGCGAACACCCGGGCGATGTGGCTGTGGGGCGACGATCCGGCGGCCGAGGTGGTCACCTGGGCCGCGGCGCAGGGCGTCTCCGAGATCTTCGTGCACGTGAGCCCGTCGGTCCTGGTCAACGGGGACCTGGCGCGCCTGCAGGAGATGCGGATGCGAGCCGACATGGCAAGGATCAAGCTGACCGCCCTGGGCGGCGACCCCGCCTGGGTGACCGACCATGGGGCGGCCCTGGCCTGGCAGCGAACGGTGCTGCGGACCGGCATCTTCGCCGGCATCCACCTGGACGTGGAGCCCTATTTGCTGACCGGCTGGAGCCAAGACCTGCTGGCCACCGAGAAGTCCTACCTGGCCCTGCTGGACAAGATGCGCGTCGCGAGCAGTCTGCCCCTCGAGGCGGACGTGCCGTTCTGGTTCGGCGAATATCAGGTCGGCAGCAAGAACCTGGCGGATGAGGTCCTGCGGCGGGTGTCCGCGGTGACCATCATGAGCTACCGGGACACCGGCACCGGCCCGAACTCGATCGTGGCGATCAGCCAGGACTGGCTGGCCCGGGGAAAGACGGCCGGTAAGAAGGTGCGGCTGGGCGCGGAGACGGTGCCGCTGCCGGACTGCACGCACTGCACCTTCCACGAGGAGGGCGCATCCCACCTGACGACCGAACTGGCCAAGGTGGATGCGGCGACCCGGGCCACCCCGGCCTTCGCCGGCATCGCGATCCACCGCTACGGCACCTGGCGATCCCTGCCCGCCTGAACCTGGGTTTTGGGGGTTGCCCGGTGGGAAAGTTCTCGCGGGTCCTGCCGGCCGAACGGACGAACGCAACAGGTCGGCAGGACCCGCTTTCCCGCCGGCCGAACCGCCGGGAAATCTATGGGCGCAACCAAACCGCCTCGTCGCGATGCGACTCCAGGGGCCCCGGGTAGTCGAGGCCGCGCCGCTGACTCTCGGGCAGGCGCCACGGCTGGTGCACGGCCTTGCCCTCGATCGACTTCAGTTCGGGTACGTAGCGACGAACGTACACGCCGTCCGGGTCGAAGCGCTCGGCCTGCCGGATCGGGTTGAAGCGTCGGTAGGGCTTGGTGTCGTTGCCGGTGCCGGCCACCCACTGCCAGTTTCCGGAGTTGTTCGGCACGTCGCCGTCGTTCAGCCAGCGGAAGAACCACTGCACGCCGGGCCGCCAGTCGATGCCCAGGTGCTTGGTCAGGAACGCCGCGGTGATCAGGCGGGCGCGGTTGTGCATGTAGCCCTCGGCGCGCAGCTGGCGCATCCCGGCATCCACCACCGGCACCCCGGTCGTGCCGTCCTGCCAGTGCCGCAGCGCGCTCGGATCGTCCCGCCACCCCAGGTCACCGGCCTTGCGATAGGCCTCGGTGGAGATCTTCGGGAACGCGGCGACCACCTGGTAATAGAAGTCCCGCCAGCAGAGCTGCCGCACGAACGCGTCCGGGCCCGGCCCCTCTTTGCCGCGCACTGCGTTGGCCAGGGCCAAGGGCGAGACACAACCGAATCTGAGGTACGCGCTGAGCCGCGAAGTCCCGTCGGCCTGCAGGTCGTCGTGCAGATCGTCGTACGGTCGGACGTGCCCGAGCCAAGCCGCGACCCGGCGCTGCCCCTCGGTCTCCCCGCCCGCCAGCGCATCCGGCGACTCCCCGCCCGGAGTGGCCGGCATCCGCCCGGCCGTGAGCCCGGGCGGCAGCTGGATCTTGCGCGGGGTGGCCACCTCGTCGCGCCACTTCGCCGCCGCCCAGGCCCGGTGATAGGGCGAGAACACCTTGTAGTGATCGGTGCTGCCGCCGCCCGGCCGCACGTCACCGGGGTCGACCACGGTCGTGCCCGGGAAGAGTCGCAGCGACAGGCGTTCCTTCGCGAAGGC
Source organism: Actinoplanes sp. NPDC051388 (assembly GCF_055586225.1). Lineage (NCBI taxonomy): Bacteria > Bacillati > Actinomycetota > Actinomycetes > Micromonosporales > Micromonosporaceae > Actinoplanes > Actinoplanes sp. NPDC051388. The sequence continues at coordinate 7,743 of NZ_JBVJIP010000002.1, forward strand.
GTCGGCTCGCCGGCGGGCATAGGCGCTCACATCGCCCGCCATCGCCAGCCCTTCGGCGTTCACCTCGCGGGCGACCTTGATGGTCTCGGCGACCGGATCGCCGAGCCGGATCACCAGGTCGCCGCCCCTGGCGCGCAGCGACTCCCGCAGGTCGGCGAGCGACTCATGCAGGAAGCGGGTCCGGTTCGGCGAGAGGTCCTGCAACCTGGAGTCGAGCACGAACAGGGGAACCACCTGCTCGGCGTTCGCGCACGCGGTGGCCAGCGCCGGGTTGTCGTGCACCCGCAGGTCACGGGTGAACAACACGACCGCGGCCTTCACGCGGCAACCTCCATCGGGGTGCCGGGCCGGGTCAGCAGCGAACGGACGGCGACCGACGCGCGGCGCGAGTTGGGCACCGTGGCGCGGCGGGTGAAGACGTCGTAGTCGGCGGCCACCACCTCGTCGAGGATGCCGCCGTAGAGCCGGAACGCGGTGCGCATGCACGCCTGCGAGGCGGGGTGCAGCAGCGGGATGCCCGGAGCGGCCATCGCATAGTGCTGCTTCGCGACGCTCACCTCGTACCGGATCAGGTCTTTGATCTCGGGGGTGGAAATGCGGCGCTCGAGGTCGGCGCGGGTCACGCCGAAACGCGCCAGATGCTCGTCGGGGAGGTAGGTGCGGCCGCGGCCGAGGTCCTCGGCGACGTCCCGGATGAAGTTGGTGAGCTGGAAGGCGAGGCCGAGCTGGCGGGCCGGCTCGCGGGCGGCGGCGCGGTCGTCGGACCCGAGGATCGGCAGCATCATCGTGCCGATCACCGCCGCCGAGCCCTCCATGTAGTCGAGCAGGTCGTCGTACGTCGCATAAGACGTGACCGTGAGATCCATCGCCATGCTGCGCAGGAACTTGTCGAAGTCCTCGAGGTCGAGGTCGAACACCGCGATCGTGTGCAGCACGGCCGGCAGCAGCGGATCGCCGATCTCCTCGCCGCGCAGACCGGCCAGGAAGCGCTCGGACCAGGCGGTCAGCTGGGCGGCGCGCTCGGCCGGCGGCAGCTCCTCGGTGCGGTCCACGATCTCGTCGGCATATCGGGTGAAGCCGTAGAGAGCGTGCACATGACGCCGCTTCCACGCGGGCAGCAGCCGGGTCGCCAGATAGTAGGTGCGTCCATGGCGGCGGTGCAGCTCACGACAGCGTTCGTAGGCCGCCGGCAGATCGATCTCCACGCGCTGCACTCCCTAAATCGACTCACGAATCGACGCAACCGCCGATTCTACGGTACGCTCCACCTCGTGGCCAATGACACTCTCGAAGGACGCCCGCGCCGCGGGATCCCGCGCCAGACCGGGCGGGAGATCGCGCTGACCAGCGCGATCGAGCGGACGCTGGCCGACTTCTTGACTACCCAGGTGACCGCGCTGGACAACGTCGATCCGGCCCTCGGCCTGTTCTCCCGCACGGCGCGCGACCTGGTGCTCGGCGGCGGCAAACGGCTGCGCCCGACCTTCGCCTATTGGGGCTGGCGCGGCGTCGTCGGCCCGGACGAGCCGATCGAGCCGGTGCTGCCGGCCATCTCGGCGCTCGAGCTGATGCACACGTTCGCGCTGGTGCACGACGACGTGATGGACGAATCAGCCACCCGCCGCGGCGCACCTACCGCGCATCGCATCTTCGCCACCCAGCATCTGCAGGACGGCCGCCTCGGCGACGCGTCCCACTTCGGCGCCACCTCGGCGATCCTGCTCGGCGACCTCTGCCTGGTCTGGGCGGACCAGCTGCTGGCCCGGGCGCCGGTCTCCACCGCCACGCTCTTCGCGGTCCGGGCCTGCTATGACCGGATGCGCATCGAAGCGGTCGCCGGGCAATATCTGGACGTGCTCGGCGAATCGCAGCCGGAGGCCTGGTCGGTCGAGCGGGCGCTGCTGGTCGCCCGGCACAAGACGGCGAGTTACACGGTGCAGCGGCCGCTGCAGTTCGGCATGACGCTGGCCGGGCCGTCGGTCTCGCCGGCGGTCGACGACGCGTACAGCGTCTACGGCGAATATGTCGGCGAGGCCTTCCAGCTGCGTGACGACCTGCTCGGCGTCTTCGGTGACCCGGCGGTCACCGGAAAGCCGGTCAGCGACGACCTGCGCACCGGAAAGCCGACTGCGCTGCTCATGCTGGCTCGCTCGATGGCCACCCCGGCGCAGCTCGAGGTGTTGTCCGGCGGTTCGACCGTCGAGCAGATGGCCGAGGTGATCGCCGACACCGGCGCGCCGAAACAGGTCGAAGCACTGATCCAGGAGCGCGTCGAAGAGGGCCTCGCCGCACTGGAAGTGGCGACGATTCACCCCGACGCGCGCGACGCGCTGACCCACCTGGCTGTCGCGGCGACCCACCGCCCGGCATGATTCCCTCTGCATCCGACCCCCGGGAGACGTAGTGCGCAAGGTGACCGGACCCACCGATCGGGTCATCGTGGTCGGCGCCGGCCTTGGCGGCCTGGCCTGTGCGCTGCATCTGGCCGCGGCCGGCCGGCAGGTCACGGTGGTGGAACGCGAGTCGGTGCCGGGCGGACGCGCCGGCCGGCTCTCCATCCAGGGGTACGAGTTCGACACCGGCCCCACCGTGCTGACCATGCCGGAGCTCATCGCCGAACCGCTGGCAGCCGTGGGCGAGAGCCTGTCCGACTGGCTCGACCTGACGCCGATCGACCCCGCCTATCGGGCTTTCTATCCCGACGGGTCCACTCTGGACGTGAAGACCGACACGGTCCGGATGGCGGCCGAGATCTCCCGGGTCTGCGGGCCCCGCGAGGCGGACGGTTACCTGCGATTCGTGGACTTCGCGCGCAAGCTGTGGCAGCTGGAACGCGATCACTTCATCGACAAGAACCTGGACACCCCGATCGACCTGGTCAACCTCAACCTGTTGAAACTGCTCGGGATGGGCGGCTTCGGGCGGCTGCAGGCGAAGATCGACAAATACTTCAAGGATCCGCGCACCCGTCGGATCTTCTCCTTCCAGGCCATGTATGCCGGCCTGGCGCCGCACGACGCGCTGGCGATCTATGCGGTCATCGCCTATCTGGATTCGGTGGCCGGCGTCTATTACCCGACCGGCGGAATGCACGCCGTGCCCAAGGCGCTCGCCGGAGCCGCCGCCAAACACGGCGTCGATTTCCTCTACGACACCGAGGTCACCTCCGTCCCGGTGGCGAACGGCCGGGCCACCGGTGTCATCACCTCGGACGGCCGGCACCTGCCCGCCGACGTCGTGGTGCTCAACCCGGATCTGCCGGTGGCCTACCGCGATCTGCTGCCGCAGTCCTATTCGCGGCGGCTGCGCTATTCACCCTCCTGTGTGGTGCTGCACATCGGCTCGTCGGTGACATATTCGAAGATCGCGCACCACAACATTCACTTCGGGCGGGCCTGGAAGGGCACCTTCGACGAAGTGATCCACCGCGGCGTGCTGATGAGCGACCCGTCGCTGCTGGTCACCCGGCCCCCGACCGACCCGGCCACCTATTTCGTGCTCGCGCCGACGCCTAATCTGGTCGCGGCGCCGCTCGACTGGGACAAGCTCGGTCCGGCCTACGCCGATCAGCTCCTCGCCGAGCTGGAAAGGCGCGGCTACATCGGTTTCCGGGACGGAGTCGAGGTGCAGCAGATAGTCACGCCGGCCGATTGGGAAAGACAGGGCATGGCCGGGGGTACGCCGTTCGCCGCCGCGCACACCTTCGGGCAGACCGGCCCGTTCCGCCCGAGCAACCTGCACCCGGCACTGGAGAACGTCGTGTTCACCGGGTCCGGAACGCAGCCCGGCGTCGGAGTGCCGATGGTGCTGATCTCCGGAAAGCTGGCCGCCGCGCGGGTGGTGTCATGACCCAGCGGGAGACCCATCTGGTCGAGCTCGTCGACGTGGACGGCGCGCCGACCGGGTCCGCGACCGTCGACCAGGCGCATCGGGCGCCCGGCCAGCTGCACCGGGCCTTCTCGGTGTTCCTGCGCGACCCCGACGGCCGGGTGCTGTTGCAGCAGCGGGCCGGCGTGAAGACGCGCTTCCCGCTGCGCTGGGGCAACACCGCCTGCGGTCATCCCGCGCCCGGCGAGGACCTGGTGTCGGCCGCCGCACACCGGCTCGCCGAGGAGGTCGGCGTATCCGGCGTCACGCTGCGGGTGCTCGGCGTCTATCCGTACTACGCCGAGGACCCGGCGAGCGGCCGCGTCGAGTACGAGTACGACCACGTGCTCGTCGCCGACGTGCCGGCCGCGATCCCGGTGTCCCCCGACCCGGACGAGGTGGCCGCACTCCAGTGGATCTCGGTACCGGTGCTCTGCGACGCGATGGCCGCCGACCCCCGCACCTACGTCCCGTGGCTGGGCGGCGTGCTCGAAGTGCTGACCTCCGCCCGGCTCATCCCCGGCATGCGCGCGCACGAAGGATCCCCCGAGTTGTCGGGGCGCGGCGGTGATGGGTGACGCACTGACGGCCGGGGCGGTCGCGCGACGCCTCGGAGTCGCCGTCACGACGCTGCGGACCTGGCATCAGCGGTACGGGCTCGGACCGAGCAGCCACGTGCCCGGGCAGCATCGGCGGTACACCCCCGAGGACCTCGACCGGCTTCAGGTGATGCGGCGGCTGACCGCGCAGGGGGTCACGCCTGCGGAGGCGGCCGCTTGGGCGAAGCGCGTGCCCGTACCGCTGGATGGCGGCCCACCCCCCGCCTTGCCGCCGGACACGTCCACGCGCGAGTTTCCCGCCCGCGACGGAGGTGGGCACGCGATCCCGGTCGGCGCGGCCGGGCCGACCGCGCGCGGCCTGGCCCGCGCGGCGGTCCGCCTCGACGGCCCGGCGCTGCGCGACATCCTGGAGATGACGATCTCCCGGCACGGGGTGGTGCAGACGTGGGAAGAGCTGATCGTCCCGGTCCTGGTCGGAGTCGGTGAGCGGTACGCGGCGACGCTGCGCTACATCGACGTCGAGCACCTGCTCTCCCGCGCGGTCACCGAAGCGCTCGGCGGGGTGCCTCGCCCTCCCGCCGGCGACCCGCCCCGCATCCTGCTCGCCGCCGCCGACGAGGAACAGCACACCCTGCCCCTGGAAGCGATCGCCGCGGCCCTGGCCGAGGCCGGCGTGGCGAGCCGCCTGCTCGGCGCGCGGGTGCCCCCCGACGCGCTGTCCCAGGCCATCGAGCGCACCGGACCCGCCGCCGTGCTGCTCTGGTCGCATCGCCCCGAGACCGCAGACCCGAGCCAACTCGAACGCCTCCTGCACGGCCCGAAACGCCCCCTGCTGGTGGCGGCGGCAGGCCCCGGCTGGGCCAAGGAGATGCTGCCCGAAGAGGTCCCGCTGATGAACGACCTGGCGGACGCGGTCCGCGGCCTGATCGCCGCGGCCACGACATAGTGGCTGGTCACGGCGTTGGCGGATACCGGTTTGGTGGGGGGCCAGGGGATCACGTATGCTTTCGGAGCCTCAGGCGGGGCCCGGTTGGGGCACGCGACCAACGTCATTGCGGGTATGCAATGATGGCGGAGTTGCCCTCATCGTCTAGTGGCCCAGGACGCCGCCCTTTCAAGGCGGTAGCACGGGTTCGAATCCCGTTGGGGGTACGGTAGTTACGCAGTTTTGAGCAAGGTCCTGTGGAGCAGTTGGAGTGCTCGCCGCCCTGTCAAGGCGGAGGTCGCGGGTTCAAGTCCCGTCAGGACCGCAACGAACATCACGGCCAGGTAGCTCAGTTGGTACGAGCGTCCGACTGAAAATCGGAAGGTCGGCGGTTCGACCCCGCCCCTGGCCACGAGACTGGGGCTGTCTACTGCCCGCGGAGAGCGCGGGCCGGGCCAGCCTCGTTCCTTTTTCGCCGAGGCTTCGCCCGGCGAGAGCGGGGGCTTCGCCACCCGCACCCCCGCTGCCGGAAACTTGCGCTGGGTGGGCACTCACCCCTAAATCGGGGCTCGGACTGGAAACTAGCGCTGGGCGGGGACTCCGCTCGAAACCGCGGCTCAGACCGGAAACTTGCGCTGGGCGGGCACTCGGTTTGAAATCGGGGCTCGGACTGGAAACTTGCGCTGGGTGGGCACTCCGCTCGAAACCGCGGCTCAGACCGGAAACTTGCGCTGGGCGGGCACTCCGCTTGAAACCGGGGCTCGGACTGGAAACTTGCGCTGGGTGGACACTCGGCTTGAAACCGGGGCTCAGACCGGAACCTGCGCTGCGCTCGGTGGGCACTTCGCTTGGAAGCGGGGCTTGGATCGGGTGCGGCGTTCATTCGTCAGGCTGCGGGGGTTCTGTGGCGGTGGCCGACTTTTCCTATTGGTGGGTGTGGCGGTTTCGCACCTGGGAGTTTTTAGGGGTGCGGGGCAAGGCGCCCTGGTTCGGGGACGGCGTCGACCGGGCCGGCCAGGCCTGCCGGGTGCTCGTTCGCGGGAGCCGGAACTCCGCGCTCATCGAGTTCGAGGACGGCTACCGGGTGATCACCAGCCGCGGTGGTTTGCGACGCCGCCGATGACGGTGGCCGACTGGACCAGGCGCACGTAGAGGGTCTCCTCGTCGCCGCCGACCACCAGGTAGGTGTTGCCGTTCACCTCTAGGCGGGTCAGGGCCGCGTCGGGGCCGAAGCTCCGCGGCCGCTGCAACGTGCCCAGGATCTCCCCGACCGGGTCGTTCAAGCGCACGGTCACCGTGATCATCGCTGCTCGCTCAGCGTCATGACATGACAGTGACTGCCATCCGGGCAACGAGCCGCACCCGGCGTGCGAGGGTCGCGACTATTCGAGGGCGGCCAGGTCTCTGGTCGCGAAGCGGTAGTGCTCGCACTCCTCCTCGAAGACCACCGCCAGGCACTCGGCGACCGCCCGCGGCTCCTCCGGATAGTTCGGCGCCGGCGAGCGCAGGCACTGCCGGCCGAGCCCGGCGTCCGTCAGGTCCGCCACGATCCGGCCGACCGTCGCCATCCGCTCGGCGCGCACCACCAGCACCTCGTCGAAGGTCGGCCGCGCGTCCGGCGTCATGCCCAGCGACTCGGCGTCGGCCGGCGGGTACCAGCTCTGCGGGAGACCCAGCGGGTGGAAGGGACTCGGCTCGTCCAGGACCGTGCGGACCGCCCACGAATCAGTCATGAAGATCAGGTGCCGGATCGTCTCGACGAACGACCACTCGCCGTCGACGCGCTGGTGGCGGGCCTCCTCGGGGAGCCGCGCGGCGCGCGCCACCGCGGCCGCCCACAGCTCCTCGACGGTCGCCCACATCGCGCGGAAGTCGTCGGCGTTCTTCATCTCGCGCAGCTGCACCCGCTCGGGATGCCGCCGGTCGAGCTGCTCCTCGACATACGCCGTCACGTCGACGCCGTTCACCGTCATGTTCTCCACATAGCCGGAGACGTTCACGTCGACCAGCCAGCCGTCGGAGATCTTGACACCGGTCAGGTCGCAGTCGATGAACTTGGCGCCGGTCAGGTCCTTGACCAGGAACGTCTCGCCGCGATGCGCGTCGGTGTGGGAGCTGTCGAAGCCCGCGGTGTAGCGATGAGGTCCGTACTGAGCGGTCACGGGAGAGACCCTAACCGGGCGGCGGGTGATCGTGGGGCCGCGTCGTTCGCCGGCTGTCCGATAACGTGCCTGACATGGCGTCGTACGAGGTGAACCCGGCGGGCGTGGCACACGCCCGCAAGCTGATCGACGGCAAACAGTATGTGCTGGACAGCGACTGGGGTGACGCCCAGCCGAAGGCCGCCGACGAGAACGCGTTCCTGGAGAAGCACTCCTGGGAGCAATACGCCGAGTGGTTCCTGGGCCTGACCGAGGGCGCGAACGACGAGACCAAGGCCCGATATGCGTTCGTCTGCGGCGACCTGCGACGCGTGCACCGGTCCGGGCTGATCGCCTGCGTCTACCGCGCGGCCGAGTGGCGCCACAAGGACGTGGAACGAGCCGCCTACGAGCTCCTTCAATACCTGGACGAAAAGACCGGCTGAGACGAAGAGACCGGCTCAGACGACAAGTCCGGCTCAGACGACAAGTCCGGCTGCGAGGGCAAGTCCGGCTGAGAGGACAGGGCCGGCGGGTCGAAGTCGGACAGCCCCGCCCCGCGCCGCCGCACGTCGAGCCGTTTCAGCGCCGCCACCAGCACAAAGCTCACGCTGACCAGCAGCGCCCAGGACCCGAACTTCGACACGTGCACCATCCGCCACACGTCACCCTGGTCCGGATATTGCCAGGCGCCGAGGAACGTGGCGCCGTTCTCGGCCAGCCACAGGAACCCGCCGATCAGCACGAACGAAACCCACAGCGGCATCCGGTAGCGCACCTCGCCGACCCGGAACGTGACAGTGGTCCGCCAGGTCGCCAGCACCAGCGCGACCGCGCCGAGCAGCCGCAGGTCGGGCAGCCAGTGGTGGGTGTAGAAGTTCGCGTAGACCGCCCCGGCCGCGACCGCCGTGGGCCACGGCCGATAGTCGATCAGCCCGAGGTCGAGCCGGCGCCAGGCCTGGCAGATGTAGCTGCCCACCGCCGCGTACATGAACCCGCTGTAGAGCGGCACCCCGAAGATCTTGGTGTACGCGTCCTCCGGATAGGACCACGAGCCGACCCGCACCTTGAACAGCTCGAGCGCCAGCCCGACCAGGTGGAACAGGGTGATCACCAGCACCTCGCGCCCGGTCTCCACCCGGGTCGCCCAGAGCACCAGGGTCAGCCCGACGCAACCGACGAGCAGCAGGTCATAACGCGGCAGCGGGGTGTGCACGACCCTGCTCAGCGCGAGCATGGCGAACACCGCGAACGCGAAGACGCAACTCATCGCCTGCTGCGTGGTGAACCGGATCAGCTGTCGCACTCGCCCGAAGGTAGGTCAGGCGCGCGAGGCCCGTGACTCCAGGTAGCGCTGCTCGGGGGAACTGAGCGTGGTCCGCGCCGCCAGCCGGAACTGTTCCCGCGCGCCGTCGCGATCTCCCGCCATGTCCAGCAGATGCGCCCGGACCGCAGCCACCCGATGATGCCCGGCCAGCTCTTTCTCGGCTTCGGCGAGCTCGGCCAGCGCCGGTTCCGGACCGTCCACCATGGCTACCGCGACGATTCGGTTCAGGGTCACCATCGGGCCGGGATCGAGCAGTCGCAGCATTCCGTACAGCTGGAGAATCTGCGGCCAATCGGTTTCCTCGGCGCGCGTCGCCTCGTCGTGCACCGCGGCGATCGCGGCCTGCAATTGGTAGGGGCCGATCGGCGCGCGCTGCAGGGTTTCGGTGATCAGCGCGACGCCCTCGTCGATCGCGGAACGGTTCCACAATCGCCGATCCTGCTCGGCCAGCGGCACCAGGTTGCCGTCGTCGAGCAGGCGGGCGGGTCGCCGCGCGTCGGTGAGCAGCATCAACGCGAGCAGGCCCGCGGTCTCGCCGTCCTGCGGCCGGCGCTCGTGGAGTTGCCGGGTCAGGCGGATCGCCTCGGCGGAGAGTTCGACACGGTGCAATCGCGTCCCGGCGCTGGCGGTGTATCCCTCATTGAAGATCAGGTACAGCACCTTGCGTACCGAAGAGAATCGCTCTTGAATCTCGTCGGCCGGCGGCAACGTGAACTGCGCGCCGGACTGTCTGATCCGCGCCTTGGCACGGCTGATCCGCTGGCCGACGGTCTTTTCCGGAACCAGCAGCGCGCGGGCGATCTCCGCCGTGGTGAGGCCGCCGACCGCACGCAGGGTGAGCGCGACCTGCGAGGCGACGGTCAACGCGGGGTGACAGCAGAGCAGCAACAACGTCAGCGAGTCGTCCACCTCGGTGACCGGCGGCGGATCTCCGGCGGCGGCGAACACCGCCTCCTCGCGCCGGCGCCGCGCCGCCTCGTTGCGCAACAATTCGATCCGCCGGCGCGCGGCCACCGTGATCAGCCAGTTCTTGGGCTGCGCGGGCACGCCCTCGGCCGGCCACTGCTGAGCGGCCGCGAGCAGCGCCTCCTGCACCGCGTCCTCCGAGGTCGCGAAGTCGCCGTAGCGCCGCACGACGGCGCCGAGGACCTGCGGCGCGCACTCGCGCAGCAGATCCTCGATCGCGCGCCCGCTCAGAACTCCCATCCGCTCATGTCGAGGATCGGCCGCACCTCGACCTCGCGCAGGTGGGCGTCGGGCACCTTGGCGGCCCATTCGATGGCGCGCTCGAGGCTCTCGCACTCGATCAGATAGAAGCCGGCCAGATGCTCCTTGACCTCGGCGAACGGCCCGTCGGAGGTGACCGTCTCGCCGTCGCGCACGGAGACCCAGCGGGCCAGCGCGGGGTCGGCCAGCCCCTCGGAGACGATCAATTCGCCGGACTCGGCCAGTTGCTCGGTCAGCTTCATGTGGCCGCGACCGAGATCCCACTGCTGCTCTTCGCTCAGCTTCTCCCACAGCTCCAGCGACTGCGGGTTCGAGTGAATCAAGATCATGTACTTCATGGCGGCGCCTCCCGGAAGAAGATTCTTTCATCGGGATGTCGAAGCCGTGGCCATCGCTTCTACGTCCCCGGTGACATCAACCCGCACCGCGTGGAGGACGACATGACTTCCGACGAGCAGCAGATCCGCGATCTGATCGAGCACAAGGCCGCCGCAATCGGCGCCAAAGACCCCAAAGCCATGACCGATGGGTACGCCCCCAGCGCCGTGATCTTCAACCTGGCACCTCCCCTGCGCCAGCCCCGCGACGCCCGCGACCCGGTCCCGATGGAGCAGTGGCTGTCCACCTTCGAGGAGACGATGAGCCTCGAGGTGCGCGACCTGGAGGTGACGATCGGCGGCGACGTCGCGTTCTGCACGTCGCTGACCTGCCTGACCGCCACCCCGAAGGGCAGCCCCGAGAGCTTCTCCCTCTGGTACCGGACGACCCACGGCCTGCGCCGCCAGGACGGCCGCTGGCAGATCACCCACGAGCACGAGTCGGTGCCCTTCGAGATGGACGGCAGCTTCGCCGCGTCGGTCAACCTCGAGCCCTGAGGGGTCCCCCAGATGGCGAAGGCACGGTCGGCGTAGTGCCGACCGTGCCTTCGCGACGAAACGAGATCAGGACTTGAAGGCGTCCTTGATCTTCTCGCCGGCCTGCTTGATGTTCGAGCTGCGCTGGTCGGCCTTGCCCTCGGCTTCGAGACGCTCATCGTCCGTGGCCTTGCCCAGGCCTTCCTTGGCCTTGCCACCCAGCTCTTCGGCCTTGTTGTCGATCTTGTCGTCGGTAGCCATCGCGCACCTCCACGTCATCGTGTGTCCGTCCCGGATTACCCCCACCGGCACGGAACCAACATGTTCCGCGCCACGAGTCCGCAGCGGGCCGCCGGTGACAGCGAGTAGCGCCATGATCAGATCTCGCACCGGGAAAGAAGTCGCCGCTAGCGGCGACCATCGATACGTTGACGGGGCCGAACGTCGAAGACGGTTTGCCCTTTTCTGCACCCTGCGCGCAGCGTCGTCGTCGGAGACCCCGATTACGTATCGCTATCCGGGACCATCATCGTCGGTCAAGAGGGAGGAGCGACGTTGCTGAAATTCAAGAGCGCCGCCGAGCAGGCTGCCTGGACACTCGCCGAGGCGCTGAGCGAGAAGGGCATGTCCTGCATGAAGCTGGCCGAGGAGGCCGCCGAGGCCTTCCAGTCCGGCAAGATGCAGATGCGCCGCCAGTTCAAGGCACGCGGTCTCACCCAGGTCGACGCGGACATCCGGTGGTCCGGCATGACGGCAGCAAAGAAGGCGCTGTCCGACAACGGGTGGTACATGAGCCAGGCCACGATGTACAACGAGGCCGCCGCCGCGCAATATGCGAAGGCGCTCTACCTGAAGAACACCGACGACTAAGCGGCGCGGTGGCGCAGCGTCGCCACGGTCGAGCCGGCCAGCGCGAGCAGACACTCGGGCAGCTGGCCGTCCGTGATCGCGGCGCTGAAGAGCGCCTCGCCGGTGGAGACGTCGCCGTTGACATAGGCACTCACAAAGCGGGCGACCCAGCGTTTGTCGTAACGCGCGTCGTCGATGCCGGGGAAGTCGAGCGTCCAGGCGCCGCCGAGCGGCACGTTCTGCCCGACCATCGTGGCGGCCAGGCACCAGGCCACGTCATAGGCCCCGACCACGCCCGATCGGTCGACCACGGCATCGAAGGTGCCGACCACGGCATCGCTGTCGCCGCTGAGCGCACAGTGCAACACCTGTGCAGCGTCGTCGAGCGCATGCTGTGGTACATCGGTCACGCAAAGAACGTACGTGGTTTCGTCAAGCAGCGCAGCGCTCGGTCCTTCAAAAGTGAACTACGCGTCACGCAGGAGACACGTGAGCCGTGCGGTGCACACCCGATCGCCCGTTTCGTCGGTGATGACGATCTCGTAGCAGGCCATCGTGCGGCCTCGATGGACCGGCGTCGCCACCCCGGTGATCGTGCCGGTGCGCACGCCCTTGTGATGGGTCGCGTTGATGTCGATGCCAAGGGCAAAAGGCCTGTTCACGGTACGCCCGTGCAGCGTGGCGCCGATCGACCCGAGCGACTCCGCCAGTACGCAGGAGGCCCCGCCGTGCAGCAACCCGTAGGGCTGGGTGTTGCCCTCGACCGGCATCGTCCCGACCACCCGCTCGGGCGACTGCTCCACGAACGTGATGCCCATCCGGTCGCCGAGCACGCCGGCCGGCCCAATCGCTTGCGTCTCCACGATCACCGACGTTACGTGCCGGGTCGCGGCGCTGGCACCAGGCCCCTAAGGTCGCCTAGGAACCGACCGCACACGAAGGGACCCAGATGACCGAGCCGCAGGAGACCGTCGAGACGCGTGGCGATGACCGCGTCGATCTGCTCGCCACCGACACCAGTGGCGACGGCAAGCCCGACGTCTGGGTGTCCGACACCGACGGCGACGGCAAGGCCGATCTGTTTCAGTTCGACACCGACGGCGACGGCAAGGTCGACATCACGATGGTGGACCTCGACCAGGACGGCACCCCCGACGCGATCGTGGACGGCGACGGCGGCCTGCCGCCCCAGGTCTGACTAGGCGCCGCCGAGGGCCGAGAGCGCGGCCCACACCACTGCGACCGCCAGCGCAGTGGTCCCCACCGTAGAGGCGGTCCGGCGCCACGAGCGCGGCCCGGCGACCGCTTCCGGGTGCCCAAGACCGATCAAGATCTTCCGTTGGGTACGCACGGCAGCACCCGAACCGTCCACCGGCACTCCCCGGCTGAGTTCCACCGCGAGCCGCGCCTGCGCCTCCTGGAGCCGCCGCACCGCCGCCCGACCGGCCCGTCCCGCCACCTGCTCGGCATGCCGGCGCGCCGCGGACCGTCGTGATCCCGAGCGCAGCACGGCCAGCTCGCCCGGTGTGACCAGTTCCGGGTCTGCCAGGCCGGCCAGCTGCCCGGCATAAAAGTCGGCCTCCTTGTCGTGTGCCCGGCGCACCAGCCACAGCGCCAGCACGAGCGGCGGCAGCCCCTTGAGCAGCAGCACCGCGAGCAGCGCCGGCGCGCCGTTGCCCAGGCCGTCGCTGAGCAGGGGCGAGTTCCACAGCACGTGCGACGCCCACGCCCCGGTCACCCCGAGCAGCCCGGCGCCGATCCGTCGCGATCGGGGCCGGTCCCGGCGCACCACGAGGAAGCCGATCCCGGCGCCGGCCAGCGCGCCGAACAGGGTGTGACTCCACACGCCGGCGAGAAAGCCGCGCAGCAGGAATGTCGCGATCACCGGTTGCAGGTCGTCGCCGCGCCCGGCGAGGGCCACCGCGCCGACCGCGAAGACGATGTCCTCCACCACTTGAAATCCGAGCCCGACCAGCGCGCCGTAGACCACCCCGTCCAGCACGCTGTTGATCTGCGCTCGGGCGATCAGCACGATCGCCACGATGCCGAGCGTCTTCGCGATCTCCTCGACGGTCGGCCCGGCCAGCGCGGCGCCCCAGTCCGCGGCCAGGTGCGGCGAGCCGAGCTTGGCGGTGATGTTGACCAGCGCCGCACTCCCCGGAATCGACACCGCGGTGGCCACCAGCGCCCCCCACGCGAACGCCGTGATCCGCAGCCCGACCGGCTCCCGCTCCAGAAAGTCCAATTCCGAGACAAAGATCCAGAACGGTACGGCGAACAGCGCGAACAACCCGACCGCGACGACCGTGGCCCGCGGGTAGGACCCCGCGAACTCGCCCAGCGTCCACGCGGTCCGGGCAGCCCCGGCCGCGAGCAGCACCAGCACCACCCACAGGGACGGCTGCACCGCCGAGCCCACCGCCGGCCGCACATCAACCGCTCCCCCTCGGGAAGCAGAGCGCTCTGCTTCCTCTGAGGCCGCACCACGTCCCGCCTCCTCTGAGGCCACACCACGTCCCGCCCCCTCTGAGGCCGCACCACGTCCCGCCCCCTCTGAGGCCGCACCACGTCCCGCCCCCTCTGAGGCCGCACCACGTCCCGCCCCCTCTGAGGCCGCACCACGTCCCGCTTCCTCTGAGGCCGCACCACGTCCCGCTTCCTCTGAGGCCGCACCACGTCCCGCTTCCTCTGGGGAAGCAGAGCGCTCTGCGCCCTCACAGCCCGCACGAAGTCCCGCTTCCTCTCGGGAAGCAGAGCGCTCTGCGCCCTCACAGCCCGCACGAAGTCCCGCTTCCTCTGGGGAAGCAGAGCGCTCTGCGCCCTCAGAGCCCGCACCCTCTGGGGAAGCAGAGCTCTCTGCTTCCTCCGGGGAAGCGGTCACGAGGTGACCCGCAGGGTGCGGGTGGCCGCCTCGACGGCCGGCAGATTCCGCCCGAGCTCGAGCTCCGACCCGCTGATGGTGACCTCGATGGTCCGCCGCCCGGCGACGAACACGGCATAGCGCCCGCCCCGCCCCGGCGCCGTATATCCGCCCTGCAGCCCGTCCAGCCCGCCGTCCGTGCCGATCCCGAACTGGCCACCGGTGACCTGGTAGCCCGGGGTGCCGGTGATGCGCTGCCGGAGCCGGTCGGCCGCGGCCGGCAGCGTGCCGTCGAACGGCCGGACCACGATCGCGTAGCGCACCGCCCCGATCCGGAAGAGCGCGGTGCCCCCGTCGTCGCCGGGCCGGGTGCCGGTCACGTCGAGCACCGCGCCGGGCGGTGGGACGAGGGTGACGCCGCTGGTGACCGGGTAGGGCCGGTCGGTGCGCACCGGTCGATCTGCGGGCAGGGCCGCGTCGACGGCGGGCAGTCCCACGGCGAGCCCGGCTAGCGCGAGGGCAACCGCGAGCGCACCGGTGAGGTTCATCAGCTGACGCCGAGTGAGCCTCCGCACACGTACACCGTAACCGTGATTTATCCGATTCGGTCCATCACGGCCAGGTAATACGGACGGTCCTGGTCGTCGATCGTGGACAGCCGCCAGCCGGTTCCGGCGAGCAGCGACTCCAGTTCGGCGGGCGCGCAGGCCAGGTAGTCGAACCAGTCCGTGGCGAGCCTCCGGTAGCGCAGCCGCAGCCGGAGCTGGCCGCCCAGCCGGCCGCGCTCCCGGTTGCGCCGGTGATAGTCCAGGTGCACCGGGTCGCTGGTGCCGTAGGGGTCGGTGCCCTGGGCCACGATCCGGGCGCCCGGATTCGCCAGGGCGGCCAGGGCGGTCAGCAGCTGCGGCGCCCGCTCGCGGCTCTCGAACAGGCCGAGGTTGTTGCCGAGCAGCAGGAAGGTGTCATAGCGGGCGGACGCGCGCGCGTACCCGTCGACGGTGTTCTGCACGGTGTCCCGCAGCCCGCGCTTGCGGGCGATCTCGATCGCGCCCGGCGAGGTGTCCAGACCGGTCACCGCGACGCCGCGGCGCTGCAGCTCGATCGCCGTACGGCCGGCGCCGCAGCCGATGTCGAGCACGTGGCCGCGGCAGAGGCGCAGCGCGCGGTGGTCGTGCGGCTGCCACGCGGAAGGCTCGTCGAGATAGTGGTCGGCCGGCGCGCCGTTGATCAGCCCATCGTCCCGCTCGATCACCTCGATCACCGGCCGGGGCACCCGCCCGCCGGCCAGCGGCCGTGGTCCGATTCCGGTCCGCACCGCGTACGCGTCCCTGATCATTTCCCCGAACACGTCGCCGATCAGCGGTTGATCCACTGGGCCTACTCTTTAGCCATGACGACGCTCGAGCAACTCGGCTCGGAGAAATACGTCCTGCTCACGACTTTTCGCAAGGACGGAAGCCCGGTCAGCACCCCGATCTGGGTGATGCCGGACGCGCCGGGGGTCGCCATGTGGACGGTCGCGGACAGCTGGAAGGTGAAGCGGGTCCGAAACAACGGCCGGGTCACCCTGCAGGCGTGCGACATCCGCGGCAACGTCACCGGTGCTGACGTGATCGAGGGAAACGCACGGATCGGCGATCGGGCGGACTTTCACCGGATCACCGCGACGCTGCGCGAGAAGTACGGGATGACCGGGCGGCTCACGCTGGTCGGCAGCCGGATCCGCCGCGGCAAGGACGGCACCGTGGCACTGCTGGTGTCGCCAACCGACACAGCCCCGGAAACGAAGTAAGGGGCGATCGCCTTCCCCAGCGCTCGCCCCTGACAACGATCTTCGGTCGACTGCGGTCAGTCGCCCTGACGCTGCGTGGGAATCTGCCCCTGCAGCAGGGCACGAACCTCCGACTCCCGGTAACGACGGTGGCCACCCAGCGTACGAATAGCGCTGAGCTTGCCGGCCTTTGCCCACCGGGTGACGGTTTTCGGGTCGACACGGAACATCGACGCCACCTCGGCCGGCGTTAGTAGCGGCTCTGGGTCATGCGTACGCGATGCCATCGGTCACTCCTCCACAGGTACCTAAAGACATCGGCCGGGGTCCCGCCGGCCGGTGCGTCTCTCATGGTCCGGCTAGTCCCCGATGTCCGACATGGGCCGAACGGCCGAACGTCCCTAGATAGACGGTTGAAGCATGCCCGATTTTTACGTTTTTTCTACGCCAGATAGTGCCTCGTTTAGTCCGATTATCACCCTTCGGACACCCGCGATCACGAAGAGTGTTCGCTTTGAAAGCGCTTTCCGGGACCGCGAAAACTGCCCGTTCGTCCACTTTTCCCAGGTCAGTTGCACCGCTCCAGCAACTGGACCGCACGCCACCTCGCAACGATCTTCTCGTATGCCTCGGTGGCGGCGTCGGCGTCGCCTCGGGACAGCGCGGAGAGGCCCGCGGCCACCAGTCCGGGTGAATCGTCCTGTGCCAGATCCTCCTCGGGAAGGAGGCTGGTCAGGCCGCCGTAGTCGAGCTCCACGACCGATCGCGGGTGGAACTCCTCGAGCCACTTGGTGCCCTCCTCGACCGCCTCGGTGATCGGGGCGTCGCCGAGCGCCTTGCGCAGCACCGAGACGCCGCGGTGCGCACGCCGGCGCGCCTTGGAGATCTCGGTGCGATAGCGGAGTGTGCGGCGGTCGCCGTCGAGCACGATCTCGCGCTCGTCCAGATCGACGAACACAAACCACCTCAGGGGTACGCCCCACGTCGCGATCTGCTCGTGCACCCGGGGCACCCCGTGCTCCAGCACCTTGGCCCCGCTGCGCCAGTCCTCGACCACGGCCTTGGCCTGGCCGGCGAGCACCGGCGGGACGAACGCGTCGGCCAGCACCGAGGGCACGCCGTCGCGGGCGTTCAGAGCCGCCTCGGCGACCCGCAGGCGCAGGTTCCAGGGGCAGACCAGCAGCGTGTCGCCCCACTCCAGCACGTACGCCTCGTCGGGCAGGTCGGGCAGCCGGGTCCAGCCGGCACCGAGCGCCTCGAGCACGGCGGTGCGCTGCCGGACCGGGCCCTCGGCGAGGCCCAGGGCGCGACCCTCCCGCGCGTACCGGCGCCAGAAAACCTGCCGGTCGCGGTCGAAGGCGGTCAGGGGCTCGTAAACCCGCAGGTACGACGCGAACAGTGACGGCACGCCGCGATCCTTTCACGCACTGACCCGCACTGACGAGAGGCGCACGACGACCTAGGCTCGGCTGTGGAGCCATTACCCTTCCGGCCCCACCCCCAGCACCCCACAAGGGTCAGCACAATCGAGGAGCATCGAGATGGGCGTGTTCGACACCGACGGCACCGACGCCACCGGTCATGAACAGGTCGTTTTCTGCCAGGACCGGCAGAGCGGGCTGCGGGCGGTCATCGGCATCTTCAGCACCGCACTCGGGCCCGCGCTCGGCGGCACCCGCTTCTATCCGTACGCGAGCGAAGACGCCGCGGTCGCCGATGTGCTGCAGCTCTCCCGGGCGATGGCATACAAGAACGCGATGGCGGGGCTGGACCTCGGCGGCGGCAAGGCGGTCATCTGGGGCGACCCGGCCGTGCTGAAGAGCGAGGCGTTGCTGCGGGCGTACGGGCGGTTCGTCGAGTCGCTGAACGGCCGCTACTACACCGCCTGCGACGTCGGCACCTACGTGCCGGACATGGACGTGATCGCCCGCGAGACGCGGTTCGTGACCGGCCGCAGCGTCGAGCACGGTGGCGCCGGCGACTCGTCCGTGCTGACCGCCTGGGGCGTCTTCCAGGGCATGCGGGCCGCGGCCGAGCACGCCTGGGGCACGCCGTCGCTGGCCGGTCGCCGGGTGGGCATCGCCGGGCTGGGCAAGGTCGGCAAATATCTCGCCGGTCACCTGATCGAGGACGGCGCCTCGGTGGTCGCCACCGACGTCAGCGAGGCGGCGCTCGACTGGGCGCGCAGCACCTACCCGCAGATCGACCTGGTCGCCGACACGCACACCCTGATCACCTCCGAGATCGACGTGTACGCGCCCTGCGCCCTGGGCGGAGCCCTGGACGACGACACGGTGGCCCTGCTGCGCGCCAAGGTGGTCACCGGCGGCGCCAACAATCAACTCGCCCATCCCGGCATCGAAAAGCTGCTGCAGGAGCGCGGCATCCTCTACACACCGGACTACGTGGTGAACGCGGGCGGCGTGATCCAGGTGGCCGACGAGATCGAGGGCTTCAATTTCGAGCGGGCCAAACTGCGCGCTACCGGGATCTTCCAGACCACTCGCCGCATCCTGCAGCTCGCCGAGGACGAGGGCGTGTCGCCGGCCCTGGCGGCCGATCGGCTCGCCGAACGTCGCATGGCCGAGGTCGGCCGGTTGCGCAGCGTCTATCTCCGCTGAGACACGCCGCGACATGCGGTCGTGTCTCACACAACCCGAGGTGCCGAAGGCGGCATCATCCATGTACCGTAAGACCCACGAGAGATGCCTGACGTCATCGGGGCCCGCCTTCGGGCTGCCCCGAATTCTGTGCGAGGGGGTCGAGCCATGGGGCGCGGCCGTGCTAAGGCCAAGCAGACGAAGGTGGCCCGGGAGTTGAAGTACCACTCCCCGAACACCGACCTCACCGCCTTGCAGCGCGAGTTGGCGGGTGCTGGTAAGTCCGATCATCACTTCGATGGCGACAACGACGAACTCGTTGACGACGACGATGAGGATGATCCGGATGATGACCAGGACCCCTGGTCGCCTTCAAGGCGCTGACGGCTGACCCGTTCGCACATCCAGAGAGCACGCGGCTGACCGCGTGCTCCCCTGTGTGACCGGTCAGCCGAGCATCCCGTCTCTTCACCGGCAACAAGGAAGCCCCACGCGGTCCAACCGCGTGGGGCTCCGGTGCCGCGCTTCAGCGTGGCCGATTGTTCCAGTTGTAGAACGTGGGGATGTTTTCGAAGTGGTTCCAGGCGCACACCGCCGTGCCGCCGTCCTGTGACGAGCTCTCGTCACGCTGCCGCCGTGCCTCCTCGGCCTCGGCCAGCAGTGACGCGAGTCCGCTGCGGGCGTCCTGCACCCGTGCCGTCACGGGATCTTCCGCCACGCGGTCAGACGGCCGTGGGCTCATGATCTCGGGCATGGTCCAGCACTCCCTCCAGTAGGCGAATCTTGCTGTTGCGGCAGTGATCGGTCTCGGTCCGGTCGAAGCGACCGAGCTCGAAGAACCGGTTCGCCGCGTGCGCGCCGCCGCAGAAGCCGAAATAAGGGCAGGTCTGCCGGCACGCCTCCACCCCGGTGAGAAACTCCGCGATCCAGGGTGTCTCGGCGGCTCGGGCGAGGATCTCGCCGAGCGGCGTATGCAGCACGTTGCCGCTGGTGAAGTCGCCGTAGTGCGGGTCGGAGAAGCCGGCCAGCTCGGGCGAGAGCAGCACCACCGAGCCGTCGTGCGCGACGGTCGGAATCGGATCGAGCTCGCGGGGCAGCACCTCGTCGGCGGCGCCGGCCAGCACCGCGGACACATAACGCAGCGACCACTCGACCTCGCGCAGGTGGATCCGCGGGTCTCGGCGCCAGGCGGCGACCAGCTCGGCCCAGAACGCGGTGACCTCGGCGGCCGGGTGGCGGTTGGTGCGCTCGTTGACGCCCTCGAGTTCCTCGACGTTGATGCCGAGCACCTCGCAGCCCAGGTCGAGGAAGTAGTCGTACAGCTCGGTGGCCAGGCCGGGCTCGGGGCGGGCGACCACGCACAGTGCGGAGAACGGGATGTCGTGGCGACGCAACGTGGCGATGCCGCGGGCGATGCGGTCATAGGCCGGGCGGTTGCCTCGGGTGACACGCTCGCCGTTGCGGGCCTCGGGGCCGTCGACGCTGACGCTCACCCGTACCCCATGGGTTTGGAAGAAATCGCACCAGGCATCGTCGATCAAGGTCGCGTTGGTCTGCAGATGGTGCTCCACCCCCGCGCCGAAGGGCGCGAAAAGCGCCGCGAGATGGTCGCGGCCGGCGGCCATCGGCTCGCCGCCGTGCCAGACCACCGAGAACCGTCCGGTGCGCGCCCACGGCGTCACGGCCTGCGCCACGGCCTCGGCGACGGCCACCGGCATCCGCTGATCGATCTTGCGAAAGGGCAGGTAGCAATAGGCGCAGTCGAGGTTGCAGAGGGTCGTGGGCTGCATGACGACATAGGTCGGAATCGAGGAGATGCCCCGCATCCCGCTCCAAGCCATGGGCCCCACCCCCGTCCGCCTCGACAAGGCCAGGCTAAGCGCGTCGGACCACCTGAGTGTGCCCACCGCCGGGCGCGCAGGGAAGATCCGCAGAGCCGACGAATCGACGCACGCGGATCATTTCACACAAGACAGGTGTTTTGTGATGTTTGTGCCGACCCGCTCAGCCGCGGGTGTACTGGCCCACCATCTGCACCTGGCCGTCGCCCTCGATGACCTCGCCGACCTGCCACGCCTCGACGCCGCGGCCGGTCAGATATGCCATCGCGCGGTCGGCGTCGTCGGACGAGACGATCGCGAACATGCCCACGCCCATGTTGAACGTGGCCTCCATCTCGGTGTCCTCGATCCGACCCTTGGCCTGGATCAGATCGAAGATCGACTGCGGGCGCCAGGACGCGCGGTCCACCACCGCGTCGGCGTGCTCGGGCAGGATGCGCGACAGGTTGCCCGGGATGCCGCCGCCGGTGACGTGCGAGAACGCGCGCACGTCGGTCTCCTCGATAAGGCCGAGGCAGTCCTTGGCATAGATCTTGGTGGGGGTGAGCAGCTCCTCGCCCAGGGTGCGCTGGCCGCCGAAGTCGTCGACCACCGTGTCCAGGCGCATCCGGCCGGCGCCCAGCAGCACGTGCCGGACCAGCGAGTATCCGTTGCTGTGCAGGCCGGAGGAGCGCATCGCGATGATCGCGTCGCCGATCTCGACCCGGTCGCGGCTGAGGATCTCGCTCTCCTCGACCACGCCGACGCCGGTCGCGGACACGTCGTATTCGTCCGGGCGAAGCACACCGGGGTGCTCGGCCGTCTCGCCGCCGAGCAGCGCGCAGCCCGCATAACGGCAGCCGTCGGCGATGCCCGCGCCGATCTCCGCCACCTTGTCCGGCACGACCTCGCCGCAGGCGATGTAGTCGAGCAGGAACAGCGGCTCGGCGCCACAGGCGACCAGGTCGTCGACGACCATCGCGACCAGGTCGATGCCGATCGTGTCGTGGATGTCGAGCTGCTGGGCGATCACCAGCTTGGTGCCCACACCGTCGGTGGACGAGGCCAGGATCGGGCTCTTGTACTTGTGCGCGTTGAGCTTGAACAGGCCCGCGAAGCCGCCCAGGTCGCCCATCACCTCGGGCCGAGTGGTCTTCTTGACCTTTGACCGGAGCAGCTCGACCGCTTTCTCCCCGGCGTGGATCGAGACCCCTGCGTCCGCATAGGTCACCGTGCGCTTACGCCCCGGGCGTCCACCGCTCGCCACCCACGGCTTGCGGTCCGTGCCCTCGGCGTCGTTCGATCCGGCACTGTTGCGCTCGGACACGTGCGTCACGATTCTCCCCTTGCTACTGGTGCTGCCGTTGGATCCGGTTGTTACGGGCGCTGCAGTGCGTCGACGGCGGCTTCGCGCACTTCGTACTCCGTCTCGAGCTCGGCCACTGCGGCCGACGCCTCCTGAGGGGTGGCGGCCGGCATCGAAGCCCGCCGTCCGACACCCTCGAGCACGTGCTTGCCGATCAGGTTGCCGGCCGGCAGTTCGATCGGGTATTCGCCGTCGAAGCAGGCCATGCACAGTCGCGTCTTGGGCTGCTCGGTGGCCTGCACCAACCCGTCCAGGGAAACGTAACCCAAGGAGTCCGCGCCGATCGAGCGCCGGATGCCCTCGATCTCCAGGCCGTTGGCGATGAGCTCGGCCCGGGTGGCGAAGTCGATGCCGTAGAAACAGGGCCATTTCACCGGCGGAGAAGAGATGCGCACGTGCACTTCGAGCGCACCCGCCTCACGGAGCATGCGCACCTGTGCACGCTGCGTGTTGCCCCGCACGATCGAGTCGTCGATCACCACGATCCGCTTGCCCCGGACCACCTCGCGCAGCGGGTTGAGCTTCAGCCGGATGCCCAGCTGCCGGATCGTCTGCGAGGGCTGGATGAAGGTGCGGCCGACGTAGGCGTTCTTCATGAAGCCGGCGCTGTAGGGGATGCCGGACTCCTCCGCGTAACCGATCGCGGCCGGGATGCCCGACTCCGGGACGCCGATCACCAGCTCGGCCTCGACCGGATGCTCCTTGGCCAGCCGGCGGCCGACCTCGACGCGGGCCGAATAGATGTTGCGGCCGGCGATCGTGGTGTCCGGACGGGCCAGATATACGTACTCGAAAAGGCAGCCCTTCGGCTCGGGCGCGGCGAACCGGGTGGACCGCAGGCCGTGCTCGTCGATCGCCAGGATCTCGCCGGGCTCGACCTCACGGACGAAACTGGCGCCGACGATGTCCAGCGCCGCCGTCTCGCTGGCGACCGCCCAGCCGCGCTCCATCCGGCCCAGGACCAGCGGCCGGACTCCTTGCGCGTCGCGGGCCGCGTACAGCGTGGTCTCGTCCATGAAGACGAAGCTGAAGGCGCCGCGCAGACGCGGGAGCACCTCCAGGGCCGCGGCCTCGACCGAAAGGTCGGGCTTGGCCGCCAGCAGCGTGGTGACCAGCGCGGTGTCGGACGTGCCGAGGTCGACTTCGAGGCCGCGGTCGGCCACCTCACGGGCCAGCTCGGTGGTGTTCACCAGGTTGCCGTTGTGGGCCAGCGCGATGGTGGTGCCGGCTGTGGTGGCACGGATGGTCGGCTGGGCGTTTTCCCAGTTCGACCCGCCGGTGGTCGAGTAACGCGTGTGGCCGATCGCGAGGTGGCCGCGCAGGCTGGCCAGGGTCGGCTCGTCGAAGACCTGGGAGACCAGGCCGAGGTCCTTGTAGACCACCACGCCGGAGCCGTCACTCACGGCGATGCCCGCCGCTTCCTGGCCACGGTGCTGCAATGCGTAAAGTCCGAAGTATGTGAGCTTTGCAACCTCTTCCTCGGGCGCCCAGACACCGAAGACGCCGCAGGCATCTTGGGGGCCGCGCTCCTGGGGGTCGAGATCACCGGTCAGCCGGCCGTCGCCTCGGGGCACAGACTTGCTCCCTCATGCTCAATTAGTCGGGCGCTGCTCAACCGCCGAGTGTACGCGGTCCACCCGGTGCGGGCTCGGTTCAGCCACCCTCGGTCAGGGGCAACCACTCGGACAAATCGGTCCTGATGCCGCTCGCCCGGATTCGGCCGTCGGAAACCGCGTCGGCCCAGGTCAGCCGTCCGGTCGCGGCGAGCAGCCAGGTGATCGCATCGGTCTCGACCACATTGGGCGGTGTGCCGCGGGTGTGCCGCGGACCCGCGACACACTGAATAGCTCCGAACGGTGGAATCCGGACCTCAACCGAACGGCCCGGCGCAACTCGCGCCAACTCCGCGAGCAGCGCTCGGACCGCGTCGCGCAGCACCGTACGGTCGGGTTCGGCACCGCGGTCCAGCGCGTCCAACGCCTCTCGGACCGACTCGGATTTATTGTGCGGATAAGACACGTCGGGAGATTACGACTCCACTCGGAGAGAACTCCCGGCGGCCCTGGGTCGCGCAATGGACCCGCGACAGGGCATAGTGGCCGACGGTGTAATCGTCGCCGGATCTACCGGACACTTCAGCGGCCGGAGACCGTGCGACCGGAAGGCGGTGGACGTGACGACGCACCTACGAGCCCGAGCGGCCCAGGCCGGTGCGTTAACGGCGCTGGTCGCAGGCATTATCGCGATCGCTGGGGCACCCGCGCAGGCGGTGGAGCCCTCGGTTCAGGTGACCAGCCTGTCATCGACCGACGCCAGTTCCGGTGACAAGATCACACTGAAGTTCAGCGTCACCAACAAGAACTCGGTGGACCTGCCCGACGCCAACCCGATCCGCATCACCGTGAGCGGGATGCCCTGCTCGGGCCAGTGCACGCCGCTGACCCCGATCGGGCCCAACGAGACCGAGAACTTCGAGGCCACCCTGACCGCGCCCTCCGTCGGCGCTGGTCAGAGCCGTAACGTCCAGGTGCGGATCACCGCGCAGTCGGGGCGGTTCACCGGGTCGGCCAGCGACTCGATCAAGGTGAGCGGGCCGGACAAGCCACAGACGGTGACGAATGTCTCCGGCACGGTCAAGGACACCAAGGGCAAGTCGGTCTCCGGCGCCCAGGTGATCATGCAGGACAGTGCCGACCACCGGTACGAGACCACGAGCGACGGCGACGGCGGCTATTCCTTCCGCTCGTCGGACAGCAAGCCCATCGCGGTGGGCACGCTCTCGGTCGGGGCCGGCAAGGACGGTTACGAACCCGCGGCCGTCAACGCGGTCGGCGTGGCCGGCAAGTCGGTGAACGTGCCGCTGAAGCTGACCGCCAAGGTCACCCCCTCGGCGACGCCGTCGGCCACCGAGGAGGCCAGCGCGCCGCCGGTGGACGACGCCACCGACGAGGCGACCGACGCGGCGACCACCGCGGGCGTGAACGCCGACAACGCGGCGAACAACTCCGACGGTGGCAGCTCGATGCTGTTCATCATCCTGGGCGGCCTGCTGGTCGCGGCGGGCATCGGCGCGATCGTGCTGGTGCTGATGCGCCGGCGGAACAACAACGGCGACGACGATGACGACCAGGGTGCGGTGCCCAGCGGGCCGATGCCCCCGGGCCGCGGCGGCGGGGCCTATGGCGACCAGACCCGGATCGCGGCTCCGGTCGGCGGCCGGGCGAACGACGCCACGATGGTGGCCGGCGCGGGCGCGGCGTCCCTTTCGGACGCGCCGACCATGCTGCACCAGGCGGTGCCGGCGGACGACGAGTTCCCCGATCCGTACGGCGCACCGGTGCGGCCGCAGCAGAACACGTATGGCGGCGCGCCGAACCCATATGCGAACCCGGGACCGGCCACGCAGACGTATGGCGCGGCGGCGGTGCCCGCTCAGGGCGGCTATGACGACGGCTACTACGCCGACGATCAGCAGCAGCAGTACTACGGCGCCGGGCAGCAGGAGGCGCAGCAGCGCTTCGACGAGCCGACCGGCATGTACCGGCCGCCGGACGACGACTATGCCGCGCCGCCGGAGCCGGGTTATCAGGCGCCGGCCGGCGGTGGCACCTATGGGCGCGCGCCGCAGGCGCCGGACCCGGGTTATGGACAGCAGCAGGCGTGGGACGCGCCGGCCGACAACGGCAACGCCTATGGCGCGCCGGCTCCGGCCGGTGCCTACGGCGGCGGGACCTATGGCGGCGGCGGTGGCTACGACCAGGGCGGCTACGACCAGGGCGGTTACGAGCAGCCCGGCTATGAGCAGCAGCCTGGTGGCTACGACTACGGCGCGCCACCGGCCGGAAACGGCTACGGCGCACCGCAGCAGGGCGGTCAGCCTCCCGCTCGCGGTGGCGCACCGACGCGCGGCGGCGGCCAGGCCTACGGCGGCCAGGGCTATGACCAGGGCGGTTACGACCAGGCCGGATATGACCAGGGTGGTTACGAGCAGCCGTCCGGATACGACCAGCGTGGTGGTGGCTATGACCAGCGCGGCGACCAGGGTGGTTATTACGGCGCCGAGCAGCAGAGCGGCGGCCGGCACGGTGGCCCGCCTCCGCGGCCGCAGCCGCCGGAGGAGCCGGCCCAACCGGGCCAGCGTCGCCTCCCGTGGATGGACGACTGACCCGACCTGAACCGATATGCGAGAGAGGCCGGACCCGATGGGTCCGGCCTCTCTCGCTGGCGTTGTGGCGGAGGGTTACTTGTCGAGATCCGGGCGGTTCTTGGTGTGGAGATCCGCGGTGGGGAAATTGTCCGGCGGGGTGTCCGGCGCGATCGGGCCGCCCGGTGCCGGGGTGTCCTGATCGGCAGCGGTCACCGGCGTCGGGTCACTGTGGACCGCGGCGGTGCCGGTGGCGGTGGGGGGCTGGACTTCGGCCGCGTCGCCATCTGGTGTTGAGGTCGGGGCCGGGTTCGCCGTGGGGCTGTCTGTCACTGCACTCGCCGGGGTCTGCTCTGCGTCCTGATCGTCGCCGCCGGTTGCCGGGGACGGGGGCATCGTCGGAACGAAGCCGTCCGGTTGCGCGGGCGACGTCGGCGACATTGCCGGGATCGGCGCCGATGGCAGCGTGGGAGAAGGCTCGGCGAGCGACGTGGGTGCGGCCGGCGACACCGGAGATGTCACCGGGACCGGAGCGGTCGCGGCACTGTTCGGCGCGGGCGTCGCCGCGGACGCCGGCGAGGCCGGCATCGGCGGTGCGGGCGTCGCGATCAACGGTGCCGTCGGGGTCGCGGTCGGCGTCGCGGTCGCCGTCACCGGAGCGGCCGGCGAAATCGGCGCGGTCACCGGAGCGGCCGGCGAAATCGGCGCGGCCGGCGAAATCGGCGCGGCCGGCGAAGTCGGCGCTGTGCCGATGGCCGTGGTCGGCGACTCGTCCGTCGAAGCCTCGGCCGCCTGCGACGCAAAGGTCGCCGCCCCGGACTCCTCGTCCTCGTCGACCAGAACCGGCTCGACAACAACGTCCCCGGCCTGGGCCGAATCGGTCTCGTCCTCGTCGGGGTGGGCGGCCTTGTCCGGGTCGCCGTGGCGGTTGGCCAGCTCGCCCGGACCGCCGAACAGGTCGCGCATCGTCGCGGTGTGGACCGCCCGGAGTTCGTCCAGCTCGATCGAGAACTCGCCGCGCACGTCGAGGATCGGCTCCTCGGTGGTCGTGCCGATCGGCGTACAGGAAATGTTGTGGTCCTGGGCCAGCGCCACGAAGGCCTTGTCGTGGCCTCGCGGCACCGCCGCCACCACCCGGCCGGCCGACTCGCTGAAGAGCCAGACGAAGGCCGCGTGGTCGTCCGGCAGCGCCACCCGCGCGCCGATGTTGCGCCGCAGGCAGCTCTCCGCCAGCACCTGCGCCAACCCGCCGTCCGACAGGTCGTGCGCCGCGCTCACGTGCCCGGCCTCGGACGCCTTCGCCATCAGCCGGCCCAGCGCCATCTCGTGGGCCAGGTCGACGACCGGCGGGCGGCCGCCGAGGTGACCGTGCTCGACCCAGGCCCACTCCGAGCCGGACAGCTCGCACCTGGTGTCGCCGAGCAGGAAGAGCAGATCGCCCTCCGGGGTCGGCGGCGGCGGGAAGCCCATCGGCACGCGGCGGGCCACGTCGTCGAAGATGCCGAGCACGCCGACCACCGGAGTCGGATGAATCGCCGCGGCGCCGGTCTGGTTGTAGAAGCTGACGTTGCCGCCGGTCACCGGGATGCCGAGCTGCTGGCAGCCGTCCGCGAGACCGCGCACGGCCTCGGCGAACTGCCACATCACGGCCGGGTCCTCGGGCGAGCCGAAGTTCAGGCAGTCGGTCACCGCGGCCGGCTCGGCGCCGGTCACCGCGACATTCCGATATGCCTCGGCCAGCGCCAGCCGCGCGCCCTCATAGGGATCGAGGCGGGCGTAACGCCCGTTGCCGTCGACCGACAGCGCCACGCCGAGGCCGGTGCGCTCGTCGATGCGCAGCACGCCCGAGTCCTCGGGCTGGGCCAGCACGGTGTTGCCGAGCACATAGCGGTCGTATTGCTCGGTGACCCAGCTCTTGTCGCAGAGGTTGGGCGACGCGACCATCCGCAGCACGGTGGCCCGCAGCTCGTCCGGCGTGGCCGGCCGGGGCAGGGTCTCGGCGCGGTCGGCCTGCAGCAGGATCAGGTCGGCGGGCTCGCGGATCGGGCGGGCATAGACCGGACCGTCGTCGGCGAGCGAGCCGGGCGGCACGTCCACCACGATGTGATCGTTCCAGCTGATCACCAGGCGGCCGGGCAGTCCTTCGCTCTCGCTCGGGGTCACCTCGCCGATCGCGGTGGCCCAGACGCCCCACTTGTCGGCGACGGCGAGCACCCGGTCGAGCATCTCAGGGGCCACGATCAGCAGCATGCGCTCCTGCGACTCGCTGGCCAGGATCTCGGTAGGTGACATCGACGGCTCGCGCAGCGGCACCCGCTCGAGGTAGACCCGCATGCCGGTGCCGGCCGCCGCGGCGGTCTCGGTGAGCGCGCAGGTCAGGCCGGCGCCGCCGAGGTCCTGGATGCCGACCACCAGGCCGGCGTCGTACAGCTCCAGGCAGCTCTCGATCAGCAGCTTCTCCATGAACGGGTCGCCCACCTGCACCGACGGACGGCGACTCTCCTCGCCCTCGGCGAAGGTGGCGGACGCCAGCACGGACACGCCGCCGATGCCGTCGCGGCCGGTGCGCGCGCCGAGCAGCACCACGATGTTGCCGATGCCGGCGGCTTCCTTGTGCTGCAACCGCTCGACCGGCAGCACGCCGATGCTCAGCGCGTTGACCAGCGGGTTGCCCTGGTAGGAAGGGTCGAACACGATCTCGCCGCCGATGTTGGGCAGCCCGAGGCAGTTGCCGTAACCGCCGATGCCGGCCACCACGCCGGGCAGCACCCGGGCGGTGTCCGGGTGGTCGGCCGCGCCGAAGCGGAGCGGGTCCATCACCGCGATCGGCCGGGCGCCCATCGCCAGGATGTCGCGCACGATGCCGCCGATGCCGGTGGCCGCGCCCTGGTAGGGCTCCACGAAGCTGGGGTGGTTGTGGGACTCGACCTTGAAGGTCACCGCGAGCTGGTCGGAGATCTGCACGACGCCCGCGTTTTCCCCGATGCCGGCCAGCATCCGGGTGTTCTGCGGCGTCTTCTCACCGAACTGGCGCAGGTGCACCTTGCTCGACTTGTAGGAGCAGTGCTCGCTCCACATGATCGAGTACATGGCCAGCTCGGAGGCCGTCGGGCGGCGGCCGAGGATCTGCCGGATGCGGTCGTACTCGTCGTCCTTGAGGCCGAGCTCGGTGTGCGGTTGCAGTTCCTCGGGCGAATTGGCGGCGCGCTCGACCGTGTCCGGCCCGCCGCCGAACTCGTCGATCAGAACGTCGGTGGCGGCGAAGCCGGACTGCTTCGGCTTTTCCAAAGCAGTGTCGGGCTGCGTGGTCATCGGTCCTGTCCCCCTGCTGCGAGCCGTCCGCCCGCGGACACCCCGGCCAGGGCCCGCAGGACGGAGGTGAAGAAGCCGAGGCCGTCCAGCGACGGGCCGGTCAGCGCCTCCACCGCGTGTTCCGGGTGCGGCATGATGCCGACGACGTTGCCGGCCTCGTTGGTGATCGCGGCGATGTCGCGCTGCGAGCCGTTCGGGTTGCCGCGGATGTATCGGGCCACCACCCGGCCGTCCGCCTCCAGCGCGTCGAGGGTGCGCTCGTCGGCCACGAAGCAGCCCTCGCCGTTCTTCACCGGGATCAGGATCTCCTGGCCCTCGGTGAAGCCGTTCGTCCACGCCGTCGAGGTCGACTCGATGCGCAGGAACTGGTCGCGGTTGCGGAAGTGCAGGTGCTGGTTGCGGGTGAGCGCGCCGGGAAGCAGGTGCGCCTCGCAGAGGATCTGGAAGCCGTTGCAGATGCCGAGCACCGGCATGCCGCCGCGGGCCGCGTCGGCGATCGTCTCCATCACCGGTGCGAACCGGGCGATGGCGCCGCAGCGCAGGGCGTCGCCGTAGGAGAAGCCACCGGGCAGCACCACGGCGTCGACGTCGTGCAGCTCGGGGTCGCCGTGCCACAGCCGAACCACCTCGGCGCCGGCGATGCGCGCGGCGCGGGCCGCGTCCCCGTCGTCCAGCGACCCCGGGAAGGTGACCACACCGATACGCATGGTTAGGAAACCTCGGCGGCAGGGGCGTCCACGTGAATCTCGAATGATTCGATCACGGGGTTGGCCAACAGCTTGTCGGCGATCTCGCGGGCCGTGTCGAGGTCCGGCTCACCGGCGAACTCGATCTCGATGCGACGGCCGATGCGGACCGAGGAGACGTCGGTTACGCCGAGCCTCGGCAGCGCGTTCGCGACCGCCTGGCCCTGCGGATCCAAGATCTCCGGCTTGAGCATGACGTCGACGACGACGCGAGCCACGGGCACTCCTGACTGTAGGTGCGCAGTTGGGTGCCCCTGAAGAAGGGGCGAGCAGCCGAAGCCTACCCTGCCGACTTCCTGAACGACCCATCGGCAGGTGTCGCGCAGCCGACCCGTACGCCGCTGAGCAGCACATGTTGACGGTGATCTCCGCCACCCGGCTACTCATCACCTCGGGGTCATCACACGGTGATAGGGGTCAACTGGGGTTAGGCAGGCATCGACGCCGACACATAGCGTCAGGCAACCAAGCCGTCCCCCCTTCCGGAAGGAGCCCGGCGTGCGTATCCGCATCGTCGTCGCCTCACTGGCCGCAGCGCTCACCGGCACCCTGGCCATCCCCGCCACCGCCCAGGCCGCCGAACCGCCGATCGGGCCCAACATCATCGGAGGCGGCACCGTCGCCTCCGCGCCCTGGGCCGCCGCCGTCTTCAGCGGTGGCAGCTTCACCTGCTCCGGCACGATCATCTCGGCGAACTACGTGCTCACCGCCCGGCACTGCATCAGCGGCACCATGTCGGTACGCGTCGGCAGCGTCAACCGTGGCTCCGGCGGCGTCACCCGCTCGGTCACCTCCACCTCGGTCCGCAGCGACCTGGCCCTGATGCGGCTGAGCAGCCCGGTCAGCACCACCTACATGGCGCTGAGCAGCTCGTACCCGCCCGTCAACTCGACGAACTCGATCTATGGCTGGGGCATGACCTGCTACAGCGGATGCGGCGCCTCCACCGTGCTGAAGACCGCAACGGTGCGGGTGACCTCGACCAACGCCACCGACTACTACGGGGGCCGGGCGATCGCGAGCACCGAGATCACCGGAAACGCGTGGCGCGGCGACTCCGGCGGTCCGCAGGTCTACAACGGCCAGCAGGTCGGCGTCGCCTCGACGGCGGACGGCCAGGCGGCGCAGTACTACGGCAGCGTCGCCTACAACCGGGCCTGGATCACGCAGGTCACGGGCATCTAGAAAGCTCCGTCGGGACGCGGTGTGACCCACGATCCGCCGCGTCCCGGCGGCTCACTTCAGAGAATCGGCGCGGGTGCGTAACCCGCGGCCGCGGGATGACGCGCAGCGACGTCGGAGACCCGCGCCGCAATCGCCGCGACCTGGGCCGGCGCCGCCCCCACGAACGCCGCCCGATCCGCCACCAGCGAGTCGATCTCGGCCCGGGACAGCCCGAGCCGCTCGTCCCCCGCCAGCCGGTCGAAGAGGTCGTTGTCGGGCGCGCCCTTCTCCCGCATGGCCAGCGCCACGGCGACCGCGTGCTCCTTGATCACCTCGTGCGCCACCTCGCGCCCGACCCCCTTGCGCACCGCGCCGACCAGGATCTTGGTGGTCGCCAGGAACGGCAGGAAGCGATCGAGCTCGCGGGCGATCACGGCCGGATAGGCGCCGAACTCGTCCAGCACGGTGAGGAAGGTCTGGAACAGCCCGTCGGTGGCGAAGAACGCGTCCGGCAGGGCCACCCGGCGCACCACCGAACAGGAGACGTCGCCCTCGTTCCACTGGTCGCCGGCCAGCTCGCCGACCATCGACAGGTAGCCGCGGACGATCACCGCCAGCCCGTTGACCCGCTCGGACGACCGCGTGTTCATCTTGTGCGGCATCGCCGACGAGCCCACCTGACCGGGCTTGAAGCCCTCGGTGACCAGCTCCTGCCCGACCATCAGGCGGATCGTGGTGGCCAGCGACGACGGCCCGGCGACGATCTGGGCCAGCGCGGACACCACGTCGAAGTCCAGCGACCGCGGATAGACCTGCCCGACGCTGGTCAGCACCCGCGCGAAGCCGAGATGCTCGGCCACCCGCCGCTCGAGCTCGGCCAGCTTGCCCGCATCGCCGTCCAGCAGATCGAGCTGATCGGCGGCGGTGCCGACCGGCCCCTTGATGCCACGCAACGGGTAGCGGGCGATCAGGTCCTCCAGCCGCTCGAACGCGATCAGCAGCTCCTCGGCCGCCGACGCGAACCGCTTGCCGAGCGTGGTGGCCTGCGCCGCGACGTTGTGCGAACGACCGGTCAGCACCAGGTCGGAGTGCTCGACGGCCAGCGCGGACAGCCGGGTCAGCGTCGCCACCACCCGGTCGCGGATCAGCTCGAGCGAGGCCCGGATCTGCAGCTGCTCCACGTTTTCGGTGAGGTCACGCGACGTCATGCCCTTGTGGATCTGCTCGAAGCCGGCCAGCGCGCTGAACTCCTCGATCCGCGCCTTCACATCGTGCCTGGTGACCCGCTCACGCGCCGCGATCGAATCAAGATCAACAAGATCCAACACCTTCTGGTACGCCTCGACGGCCCCCGCCGGCACCGCCACCCCGAGGTCACGCTGCGCCCGCAGCACCGCCAGCCAGAGCCGGCGCTCCATCCGCACCTTTTCCTCGGGCGACCAGAGGGCCACCAGGTCGGCGGACGCATAGCGGGCGGCGAGCACATCGGGGATCGTCACGCGACCGATTCTTTCACCTCGCGCGACGGCAGCTCGTGCCGGAGGTTGCGCACGTCCCGGCTGCTCAACATGCCGGCCACCGCGATCAGCACGAGCACGGACAACCCGATCAGCGTGGGCTCGAGCCCGACCTTCTCGGCGATCGGCCCGACCAGCACCTGCCCGATCGGCATCGCGACCCAGGAGCCGACCATGTCATAGGAGTAGACCCGGGCCAGCTTGTCCTCCGGCACGTGCTCCTGCATGGTCGTCTCCCACGCGATGCCGAACTGCTCGAGCGTCACGCCGGCCACGAAACCCGCGAAGATCAAGAGAAAGACCTGCGGCCGTACGCCGAGGACGAACATCGGCAGCGCCTCGCCGGCCGTGCAGACGACACCGACGAGAAGCAACCGCCGCAGCCGCAGCCGCATCGCGATGAGCGCACCGATGATCATGCCCGCGGTCTCGGCGGCGAGCACGAAGCCCCAGGCCTGCCGCCCGATCGTCTGGTCGGCGACCAGCGGCCCGAGCACCATCAGGCCGCCGGCCAGCGAGCCGTTCACCACGCAGAAGCCGGCCACCACCACCCACAGCCAGGTGCGCGAACTGAACTCGGACCAACCGGTGCGCAGGTCGGTGAGAATGCTCGCCCGAGCCGGCGCGGCGGCCGGGGCCGGCTCCGGCGGCGCGAGCACGACCGCTTCCGCAGCGGGAGCAGAGCCGGATCCGAAGCCGGCCGCTGCCCCAGAGGAACCGGCCGCTGCCCCAGAGGAAGCAGAGGGCTCTGCTTCCTTGAAGGCCGCGAAGGCGGCCGCTGGCTCAGAGGTCGCAGAGCGCTCTGCTTCCTCAAAGGCCGCGGAGCCGGGCGCTGGCTCAGAGGTCGCAGAGCGCTCTGCTTCCTCAAAGGCCGCGGAGCCGGCCGCTGGCTCAGAGGCCGCAGAGCGCTCTGCTTCCTTCAAGGCCGCGGAGCCCAGCGCTGGCGCAGAGGCCGCAGAGCGCTCTGCTGCCTGAGAGGAAGGGGCCGGAGTCGAACCGGCCTGAGACGAACCAGCCTGAGACGAACCAGCCGTAGACGAACCAGCCGGAGCGGGAACGGCCGGCGCCGGACCGGCCGGAGCGGGAGCGGGTCGCGGGATCAGGCTGAAAAGCAGGGCGGAGGCCAGGAACGTGGCGGCGTCCGCCGCGATGCCCCACCCCGGCCCGACCGCCGCCACCAGCGCCGCCCCCACCGGCGCGCCGATGATCATCGCGCCGTTCAGGAAGAGGCGGCCGAGAGCGTTGGCCTGCTGGCGCAGCTCGGCCGGCACCAGCTGCGGGATGATCGAAGCCGAGGCCGGCATGGATAGCGCCGCGACCATGCCGTTGATGCCGCCGAAGAGCACCAGCAGCGGCACGGTCGCGGTGTCGGTGAGCACCAGGACCGCCACGATGCCCTGGGTGGCCGCCGCGGCCATCGCGGCGCCGACCATCAGCAGGTGCTTGGGCATGCGATCGGCCAGTGCGCCGCCGAAGAGCAGGAAGATAACGTTGATCACCATGCGGGCGCCGACCACGATGCCGAGGTCGGTGGCCGAACCGGTCAGGTCGAGCACCGCGAAGGCGAGCGCGATCGGCGCGGCCGCGTTGCCGAGGGCGTTCACGGTGCGGCCGGCCAGCCACGCGCGGTAGCCCTTCAGCTGCAGCGGGGCGAGGGACTCCCGGATCATGACTCGGCCTCCATCTGGAACATCGCGATCGTGGTCGACGTGCGGATGGTGCCTGGGGTGCGCGGGGGGCGGGCCGCCCGGTGCAGCTCGCGGGACAGCTCGGCGATGCGGTCGCGCATCTCGAGCCAGGTCTCCGGCTCGACCCAGAGCTCGGCGTCGGACATCGACTTGCGGCCGGACCAGTCGCCCTGGGCGGTGCGCCGGATCAGCTCGTTGGCGACCGCGTGGAAGAGAGCGACGTTCTCGTCGCCACTGGGCTTCAGCGTCTTCTCGCGCTCGGCGTTGTAGCGGTAGCGCTTGGCCACGCCACCGCGGATCTTCTCCTCGCCGGCCAGCATGATCACCTCGGCGGCGAGCAGGTTGCGCAGGTGATAGCTGGCGTTGGCGTGGGTCAGGCCGAGCTCCCGCGCGACCTCGGCGGCGGTCAGCGAGGCGCCGGTGAGCAGGGACAGGATCTGTAGCCGTACCGGATGGGCCATGGCGCGAAGCGCGCTCTTCTGTTTGCCATCCCCCAAAGACATGTTGGGGAGTCTGGCACAACCACCCTCGACTGTCCAATGGTTATTGGGGGGTGGCAAACTGCGCGGAGAAAGCGACTTCTCGCTAGGGTTACCGGTGAGTAGGTCTGGCGTTCATTCCGAAAGGTCCCACGATGACTGATTTCACCCCCGAGGCCCTCGCCACGCTTGGGCCCAAGGAGTTCGCGCAGGCGGTCAAGACCACGCCGGATGCGAAGATCGCGGAGGTCATGGCCGGCGACGGCCGCGGCAAGATCCTCGACGAGATCTTCAACCGGATGCCCACGCTGTTCCGCGCGGACCGTGCCGGCAGCACCCAGGCGGTGATCCACTGGATCATCACCGGCGGCGCGGGCGGCGGCACCGACACCTACGAGACCGTGATCGAGGACGGCGCCTGCACGGTCACCAATCAGCCCGCGCGCGAGCCGAAGCTGGCCATGACCATGGACCCGGTGACGTTCCTCAAGGTCGTCTCCGGCGACGGGAACCCGATGATGATGTTCATGACCGGCAAGATCAAGGCCAAGGGTGACCTGAGCCTGGCGGCCCAGGTCGCGAAGCTGTTCGACATCCCCAAGGCTTAATAGCCGATCGTTCCCTGGGCGGCCCGCAGCGCGATGTCGGTGCGGTGGTGCGAGCCGTCCAGGGTGATGCCGTC
The DNA here is from genome assembly GCF_055586225.1 of Actinoplanes sp. NPDC051388. NCBI lineage: Bacteria > Bacillati > Actinomycetota > Actinomycetes > Micromonosporales > Micromonosporaceae > Actinoplanes > Actinoplanes sp. NPDC051388. The sequence continues at coordinate 43,642 of NZ_JBVJIP010000002.1, forward strand.
GACCAGGGCATATGCGGCGTCGCGGGCCGCTGCCAGGTCGGCGCCGGTGGCGGTGGCGCTCAAAACGCGCCCGCCCGCCGAGACCAGGGCGCCGTCCGCACGCCGGGCGGTGCCCGCATGGATCACGCCGGGGCGCTCGGCGCCGGTGATCACGTCGCCGGTCCGCGGCACACCGGGGTAGTTGTGGCCGGCCACCACGACCGTGACCGCCGCGCCCGGCCGCCAGACCAGCGGCGGGTGCGTGGCCAGGGTGCCGACGGCCGCGGCGTGCAGCAGCCCGCCCAGCGGCGTGGCCAGCAGCGCGAGCACCACCTGGGTCTCCGGGTCGCCGAAGCGGGCGTTGAACTCGATCACCTTCGGGCCGTCCGGGGTCAGGGCCAGCCCGACGTAGAGCAACCCGGCGAACGGTGTGCCCCGGCGGCGCATTTCAGCCAGCGTCGGCTCCACGGTCTCCCGCATGACCCGCTCGACCAGATCGGCGGGCGCCCAGGTCAGCGGCGCATAGGCGCCCATGCCGCCGGTGTTCGGGCCCTGATCGTCGTCGCCCACCCGCTTGAAGTCCTGGGCCGGCATGAGTGGCACCGCGGCGGTCCCGTCGGTGACCACGAAGAGCGACACCTCGGGTCCGTCCAGGAACTCCTCGATCACCACCCGGCCGCACTCCCGGGCGTGCGCCAGCGCCTCGTCCATCGACGACGTGACCACCACGCCCTTGCCGGCCGCGAGACCGTCGTTCTTGACCACGTGCGGCGCCCCGAACGCCTCGAGCGCGGCCCGCGCCTCGGCCTCAGTGGTGGACGCGCGGTAACCGGCGGTCGGCACGCCGGCCGCGGCCATCACGTCCTTGGCGAATTCCTTGGACCCCTCCAGCCGGGCCGCCGCGGCGGACGGGCCGAAGCAGGCGATGCCCTTCGCGCGCACCGCGTCCGCGACGCCGGCCACGAGCGGCGCCTCGGGACCGATCACGACCAGGTCGGCGGCGAGCTCGACAGCGAGCGCGGCCACTGCGGCCGGGTCGGTGGCGGTGACTTCCCGCAGCTCGGCGATCTGGCCGATGCCGGGATTGCCGGGGGCGACGACCAGCAGGTCCACGGCGGGGTCAGCGGAGAGGCCGACGGCGAGGGCGTGTTCCCGCCCGCCGGACCCGATCAGGAGGATGCGCACGGACGGTGATGCTACCGACGCCCGGTCCCGCGAACAGCGAGGAGGACCCGGTAAACCAACCTCGGCACCCCTTCGACCAAGCCGCACGCTGCGTATTCGCGTAAACTTCGGCAGTACCCGGGCACTCCCGCGTACGAGGTGCGTGAGGGAAGGCGTCAAGAACAGTGCCGGTGATCGTGTTGGTCGGAGCCCAATGGGGCGACGAAGGCAAAGGCAAGGCCACTGACCTGCTGGGCGACCGCATCGACTACGTGGTCAAGTTCAACGGCGGCAACAACGCCGGGCACACGGTCGTCATCGACGGCCAGAAATACGCGCTGCACCTGCTGCCCAGCGGCATCCTGTCGCCCGGCGTGACCCCGGTCATCGGCAACGGCGTGGTGATCGACCTGGCCGTGCTGTTCGAGGAGATCGACGGGCTCGAGGCCCGCGGCTTCGACACCTCCCGCCTGCGGATCAGCGCCAACGCGCACGTGATCGCGTCTTACAACCGCTCGCTCGACAAGGTCAGCGAGCGTTATCTGGGCGCACGCCGGATCGGCACCACCGGCCGCGGCATCGGCCCGACCTATGCGGACAAGATGAACCGCCTCGGCGTCCGCATCCAGGATCTCTTCGACGAGTCGATCCTGCGGCAGAAGGTGGAGGCCGCGCTCTCCTTCAAAAATCAGGTGCTCACCAAGATCTACAACCGCTCGGCGATCAAGCCGGAAGAGGTGATCACCGAGCTGCTCTCCTATGTCGATCGGCTGCGCCCGATGGTCACCGACACCGCGCTCGAGCTGGCCCAGGCGATCGACCAGGGCAAGGTCGTGCTCTGCGAGGCCGGCCAGGCCACCCTGCTCGACGTCGACCACGGCACCTACCCGTTCGTGACCAGCTCCAACGCGACCGCCGGCGGCGCCTGCACCGGCGCCGGCATCCCGCCCACCCGGATCGACCGGGTGGTCGCGGTGCTCAAGGCGTTCACCAGCCGGGTCGGCGAGGGCCCGTTCCCCACCGAGCTGCACGACAAGTTCGGCGACTACCTGCGCGAGGTCGGTCAGGAATACGGCACGACCACCGGCCGCCCGCGCCGGATCGGCTGGCTCGACCTGGTGATGGGCCGTTACGCGCAGCGGATCAACGGGGTCACCGACTTCGCCCTCACCAAGATCGATAACTACGACGAGCTCGACGAGATCCCGGTGTGCGTGGCCTATGAGGTCAACGGCGTCCGGCACGACGAGATGCCGCTCAGCCAGTCCGACTTCCACCACGCGGTGCCGATCTACGAGACGCTGCCCGGCTGGAAGCAGAGCATCTCGGGCTGCCGCCGGTTCGAGGACCTGCCCAAGGACGCCCAGCGGTTCATCGAGTTCGTCGAGGCACGGATCGGCGCGCGCATCTCGATCGTCGGCGTCGGCGCCGGCCGCGAGGCGGTCATCGAGCGGCACAAGGTGATCTGACCAGCATGTATGACGTCGTGGTGCTCAGCCTCTCTGAAGGTGGCGGTTGCGGCTCGGGTTGCGGCGGGTGCGAGACGGCGTGCTCACCGCGTACCCCGGTCTTGATTTGTGCCGATGCCCTGCAGAAGGCCGGCGCGCGCGTCGAGACCGTCGTGGCCGGATCGGACGCGGAGATCGACGCCGTGCTGGCGCGCTTCGACGGCGGGCCCAGGCCCGACGGCCTGACCTGGCCCGACCCGGACAGCAAGCAGAGGTTGATCGTCGCCACGGCCACCGACGGCCAGTTGCGCGCCGTCGTGCGCCGCCTGGTCCGGCGGTACGCGCCACCGCCCAGCAAACGCCCCGCCGACCTGGCCGACAACCGCACCGTCCCGGACCTGCCGCCGCTGGCGATCCTGCCGCTCGACCCGTCCGCGACCGGCGATCTCGCCGCCCAGCTGGGCCTGCCGCGCACCCCCGAGCAGGTCGCCGCCGCCGTGCTGGAGGGCACCACCCGCCGCCTCGACCTGCTGCGCAACGACGGCGGTTCGGTGACCATCGACGGCGCGCTGATCGGCGGCGCGGACGACGACGGCCGAGCGGTGCCGTGGCGCGGTCGCATCGAGGTGGACGACGCGCTGCTCTCCGACGGCACCGACCCGATCCTGGCCTGCGCGGTCGGCAACGCCGGTGGTTACGCCACCTTCGACGGTCTGCCGCTGCTCACCGAGGGCAACCCCACCGACGGGCGGGTCGAGGTCGCGGTGGCGGTCCCGGTGGTGGAGCGCCGGAGGTTCCGATCTTCCCGGGTACGCGTCGAAGTGCGCCGCGCCCGCGGCCGAGCCGTGTCTGTGCTGCCCCGCGACGGCGAGGTCCAGTTCCTCGACGACGGCGTGGGCGGCTCGACGACCCGCAAGCGCTCGTGGTGGACCGAGCCCGGCGCCTGGGCGGTGTACGCACCACGACCGCCTGTGCAAGGCTGAATGAGTAGGCATCGACGGGGAGGAACCACCAGTGGAGGACGAGAACGCCGACCGCGTCTACGTCCCGGGCACCAACAATCCGACGCCGCCCGCCCGGGACGTGGAACCGTTCTGGCCGCCGGAGGAGCTGGACGCCCCGGTCCACGGCGGCCGGCCGGTGCCGCACGAGTCCGGCCCACCCAGGCAGGTCGCATCGGGTTCGGCCACCGTGCCGGCGCCACCACCGCCGTCGCCGGACACCACTGTGGTCCCACCTCCGCCACCACCGCCGGTCCCGGTGCAGCCGCACCCGCACCAGCAGGTCCCGCCGCACCCGATGCCCCAGCAGACGGTGGCGCCGCACCCGGTCCCGCAGCAGCCGGTGACGCCGCACCCGATTCCGCAGCAGCCGGTGCCGGTGCACCCGATCACGCCACAGCAGGTCTCCGCCCAGCCGGCCCCGGCACCGCGTCCTGACGAGGAGCCGCGCACCCAGCCCTGGGCGAGCCTGGCCGACGAGCAGCAGGTGAGCCCGCCCGCGCCGCCGCCGCAGGACGGGCCGCCGGAGTCGCCGTGGGCGCAGCCGCCGCCGCAGCGCCCGACGCCGCCGCCGGACGCCGGGGTGGACGGGCAGCCGCTCGGCAGCCGCGGCCGGGCCGGCGTTCCGCCGCAGCCTCCGCAGGTGCGGCAGCAGCCCACGCCGCCCGCACCCGGCCCTGCTCCCGCACCCGGCCCTGCTCCCGCACCGGGGCCTGGTCCCGCACCGGTGCCCGGTCCCGCGCCGGCGCCGCGGCAGAGCACCGAGAACGGCACCGGGCCGGTTTACCGTCCGCCGGGTCCGCCGCCCCAGCCGCAGCCGCCGAAGCCGACCCCGCCGGGGCCATATCCGCCGGCGGTCGACCCGCGGGCACGTCAGCAGCAGGCGCCGCCGCCGGCGCCCGGCCCGCGCCCGGATCAGGCGCCGCCGACGGACCCCTACCAGCAGATGCCGTGGGTGTCGGACGGCACCCCGACCGCCGAGGAGTTCGCCCGCCGGCGGCTGGCCAAACCGGCCGAGCCGACCGCGACGATGGGCGCCCGCGCGATCCTGCAGAAGAGCACGATGGGCCTGGTCCGGCTGGCGCCGGGCAAGTTCGAGAAGGAGTACAAGCAGGACGTCGAAATGGTCCGGCGCAACTTCGGCGGGCTGCGGCAGGTGACCGTGGTCAACCCGAAGGGCGGCGCCGGCAAGACGGTGGCCGTGCTGCTGCTCGCGATGACCTTCGGGCAGAAGCGCGGCGGATACGTGCTGGCCTGGGACAACAACGAGACCCAGGGCACCCTCGGCATGCGCGCCCAGCAGGACTTCCATGCCCGCACGGTCCGCGACATGATGCGCGACCTGCATCTGTTCCGCGGTTCGCACGGCCGAGTCGGTGACCTGTCGCAATATGTGCGGGCCCAGGGCGAGGGCATGTTCGACGTGCTCGCCTCGGACGAGTCCGCCACCGCGGGCGAGATGCTGACCGCGAGCGCGTTCGCCGAGATCCGCGAGATCGTCAGCCGGTTCTACAAGCTGATCTTCGTGGACACCGGCAACAACGTGCGCGCGCAGAACTGGCAGGCCGCGATGGACGCCACCGACCAGCTGGTGATCACCATGTCGGCGCGGAACGACTCGGCCGAGACCGCCGCCCGGATGCTCGACCACCTCGAGCAGAGCGGCCGGCAGCGGTTGGTGCGTCAGGCGGTCAGCGTGGTCACCATGCCGACCACCCGCAAGGACATCGACCTGCCGGCCATCCAGCGACACTTCGCCGCCCGCACCCGCGCGGTGCTGCTGGCGCCCTACGAGAAGCTGATCGACTCGGGCGAGCCGATCCGCTACGGCGGGCTGTCCAGCAACACCCGCGACTCCTGGCTGAAGATCGCGGCCGCGGTCGCCGAAGGCCTTTAGGCCAGGGCGTCGGCGGCGGCCGGGTCGGAGTCGCGCAGGAACTGCGCGCACCGGGCCGCCTCGTCCGACTCGCCGATCGCCGCCGCGGCCAGCGCCAGGCTGTGCAGGCAGCGCAGGAAGCCCTGGTTGGGCACGTGCGCCCAGGGCACCGGGCCGTGCCCCTTCCAGCCGTTGCGGCGCAGCGAGTCGAGGCCGCGGTGGTAACCGGTGCGGGCGTAGGCATAGGCCATGACGGGCTGTCCGGCGGCGAGAGCGTTGGCCGCGAGTGGCGCCCAGACCGCGCTGTATGCCGGGAAGCGGGCCGCCGCGGCGGCGAACGCCTCGTCGGTGCCGGTCTCGGCGGCTTCGGCCAAAGCCTTGTCGGCCTCCGCGTCGGCGGGCAACAGCGTGGCGGGCGGCTCGGGAAGGAGGTTGTGCATGACTCGATAACCTACCGGCATGCCCGGTGACCCCTTACAGCCCATGCTCGGCGGGGACGTGCCGTTCGACGCCACCGCCGACGAGATCGAGTCCCGTGCCGAGTTCGACAGCCACCACGGCAAGCGTTCGCTGGCCGGCCTGGTGGTGCTCGGGCTGCGGCTGGACGTCGACCCGCCCGACTTCACCGGCGTGGACGTGCGCGAGACGCTGTTCATCGGCTGCCGGATGGCCTCCGACGAGGTGGAGATCGACCTCACCCGGCGCGGCGCGCACGTGGTGCCGCCGTTCGAGGAGCATCCCTACCCGACGCATCCGGCCACCCTCTACACCCCCGACGACCTGTCCTTCGGGTTCGCCGAGGCGGGCTTCGCCGGCATGTACGACACGATCGTCTACCGGCACTTTCTGGACCATGGCGGGGCGGCGCCGGACATCCGGGAGGCGATCGCGCAGCGGCTGCACGACGCCGGCATCGACAACGCGCTGGGCAAGGCCCTGACCGCCTGGACCGGTTCGCCGCTGCCGGTCGGCATCATGGGCGGGCACGCGCAGCCACGCGGGTCGGCGGCCTATCGGATGGCGGCTGAGTTGTCCTGGCGGCTGGCCGGCGCGGGCCGGCTGATCGTCACCGGCGGCGGGCCGGGCGTGATGGAGGCGGCCAATCTCGGCGCCTATTTCTCGGGGCGCGATGGATCCGAATTGTCCGCCGCGATCGACGTGCTGCAGGAAGCGCCGGACTTCCTGGACCACGATCCCTATACCGGCGCGGCGATCGCGGTGCGCGCGGCGTACCCCGAGAAGGCCGGGCTGACCCGTGGTGGCCTCGCGCTGCCCACCTGGCTCTATGGGCACGAGCCGGCGAATCTCTTCGCCGGTCAGATCGGCAAGTATTTCTCCAACGCGGTGCGCGAGGACTCGATCCTGCGGCTGTCCCGCGGCGGCATCGTCTTCGCGCCCGGCTGGGCCGGCACCGTGCAGGAGATCTTCCAGGCCGCGACCAAGACGTTCTATCGCACCGACGGGCCGTCCGGCGCCTTCGTCTTCCTGGGCGTCGAGCACTGGGCGCAGCTGCCGGTCGAGGCGCTGCTGCGGCCGCTGCTGGCCCGCTCACCGCACGGCGACCAGTCCGGCCTGATCGTCGTCACCGACTCGCTCGACGAGGCGATGGCGGCCCTCGGCTAGGCCACGTGGACGCGGCGGAAGCTGTGCAGGGGCAGGTCCACTTCGGGCACGTCGGTGAGGCCGTTCTCGTCCATCGCGTTGTAGACGGCCAGCCGCGCGCCGGTGAAGAGGAACTCGACGGCGTGCAGGATGCGCGGCCGCCACTCGGCCACCGTGACCAGCTCGATGATGTTCACCGCCCGCAGCGTCTTGCCGCGGGCGTTGCGCAGCGCGACGTGCGGGTCGGGGCGCCAGTCGAAGTGCTCGTACCAGTCGATCGGCACGCCCATGTCGATCTGGTCCCAGGTGATCGCGCACTCGTCGAACTTGCGGTGGGTGATCTCGACGCGGGTGCGGCCGAAGTCGAGGATCACCGGGCCGTCGGCGAACCAGCCGCGCTCGGCGATGTCCCACATCAGCCAGCCGGCCCGCAGCGGGCGCCCGATCAGCCGGGCGAACCGGAGGCGGTGGACGGCGGCGAGGGCTTCGGCGTCGTGATGCCAGACAGGCTCATAACCATCGATACCTAGCACGATCACCCCCTACCGACGGAGAAGAGGACGATCGTACCCAGAACGGCCGGTCTACTACCACGCAGTAGACCGGCCGTGAGCAGCCGACTACTTCGAGAGAGTGGTTCCGGTCGAGCGCAGGTTCTCGCACGCCTCGACGACGCGCGTCGCCAGGCCGGCCTCGGCGAGCTTGCCCCAGGCCCGCGGGTCGTACGCCTTCTTGTTGCCGACCTCGCCGTCGACCTTGAGGACGCCGTCGTAGTTGCGGAACATGTGGTCGGCGACCGGGCGGGTGAACGCGTACTGCGTGTCGGTGTCGATGTTCATCTTCACCACGCCGAAGTCCAGCGCCGACCGGATCTCCGAGAGCAGCGAGCCGGAGCCGCCGTGGAACACCAGGTCGAACGGCTTCTCCTTGCCGTACTTCGCGCCCACCGCGTCCTGGATCTCCTTGAGGATCTCGGGACGCAGCTTGACGTTGCCCGGCTTGTAGACCCCGTGCACGTTGCCGAAGGTCAGGGCGGTCATGTAGACGCCCTTCTCACCCAGGCCCAGCTTCGCCGCGGTGGCCAGGCCGTCCTCGACGGTGGAGTAGAGCTTGTCGTCGATCGCGGCGGAGACGCCGTCCTCCTCGCCGCCGACCACGCCGACCTCGATCTCGAGGACGATGTGCGCGTTGTTGCACTGCGCCAGCAGCTCCTCGGCGATCTCCAGGTTCTCGTCCACCGGCACCGCGGAGCCGTCCCACATGTGCGACTGGAAGAGCGGCGCCTGGCCGCGGTTGACCCGCTCCTGCGAGACGGCGATCAGCGGGCGGACGAAGCCGTCCAGCTTGTTCTTCGGGCAGTGGTCGGTGTGCAGCGCGATGTTGACCGGGTAGTTCTTGGCCACCTCGTGCGCGAACTCGGCCAATGCGACCGAGCCGGTGACCATGTTCTTGACGGTCGGGCCGGAGACGTACTCCGCGCCGCCGGTGGAGATCTGGATGATGCCGTCGCTGCCCGCCTCGGTGAAGCCCTGCAGGGCGGCGTTGAGGGTCTGCGAGGACGTCACGTTGATCGCGGGGTACGCGAACGCGCCGGCCTTGGCACGGTCGAGCATCTCGCGGTAGACCTCAGGGGACGCGATGGGCATCGGGAATGCTCCTTGATCTTCCGAGCGACTATCTTGCGTTTGGCGAGGAGGCAGGACCGCGCTGTCCCCCAGCAGGCAGTATTCCACCCTGGCAATTGGGGTCGCCGAGCAGTGACGCCGCTGAGACCATTGCCGAGTGCTGCTGACCCTGACCACCACCCACCGGCCGGCCACCGACCTCGGTTACCTGCTGGTCAAGCATCCGGACAAGGTGCATTCCTTCGACCTGCCCACCGGCACGGCATACGTGCTCTATCCGGAGGCGACCGAGGATCGGTGCACCGCCGCGCTGCTGGTGGACGTCGACCCGCAGCGCCTGCGTGCGCGCAGCGACACCTTCGCGCTGGGTCAGTACGTGAACGATCGCCCGTACACCGCCTCCAGCCTGCTCGCCGGCGCGCTGAACACGGTGTTCCGCTCGGCCCTGCGCGGCCGCTCGAAGGACCGCCCCGAGCTGGCCGGGGAGCCGCTGCCGCTGCAGATCCGGGTCCCGGTGCTGCGCGGCACCCCCGAGCTGGCGGAAAAGCTGTTCGCGCCGCTCGGCTGGCAGGTCACCGCCGTGCCGATCCCGCTGGACGACGTGCCCGCCGGCCACCCGCTGAGCGGCGACAGCGCATATGTGGACCTGACCCTGACCGGCACGCTGCGGGTGGCCGACGCGCTCAACCACGTCTACGTGATGCTCCCGGTGCTCGACGACGCCAAGCACTACTGGGTCGCCCCGGACGAGATCGACAAGCTGCTGCGCTCCGGCGAGGGCTGGCTCGCCGAGCACCCGGAGAAGGTGCTGATCACCCGGAGATACCTGGCGCACCGGCGGTCGCTGGCGGCCACCGCGCTCGAACAGCTCGACCGCAGCGACCCGGACAGCGTCGACACGCCGCCCGACCTGAGCACGGACGAGGACGCCGAGCTGCCGGTGGTCCGCAAGCGCTCGCTGGCCGAGCAGCGGCGCGACGCGGTGCTGGCCGCGCTGCACGAGGTCGGCGCGAGCAAGGTGCTCGACCTCGGCTGCGGCCAGGGCGCCCTGCTCACCGCACTGCTCGCGGACCGGCGGTTCCGCGAGATCACCGGCGTCGACGTCTCCACCCGCGCGCTCGAGGTGGCCGCCCGGCGGCTGCGGCTGGACCGCCTGCCCGAGCGACAGCGCGACCGGGTCAAGCTCTGGCAGTCCGCGCTGACCTACCGCGACGACCGGCTGCGCGGCTATGACGCGGCGGTGCTGATGGAGGTCATCGAGCACCTGGACGCGTCGCGGCTGCCCGCTCTGGAAGCGAGCGTCTTCGGCCACGCGAAGCCCGACGCGGTGATCGTGACGACCCCGAACAGCGAGTTCAACGTGCACTACGAGGGTCTGACCGGCATGCGGCACTCGGACCATCGCTTCGAGTGGACCCGCGCCGAGTTCCAGACCTGGGCCACCCGGGTGGCCACCACGTTCGGCTACGCGGTCACCTTCCGCGGCGTCGGCGACGACAACCCCGAGACGGGTACGCCGACCCAGCTCGCCCTCTTCCGGAAGGAGGACCCCGCATGACCGAGATCGACATCCCCGAGCTGTCCCTCGTGGCCCTCGTCGGCATCTCCGGATCCGGCAAGTCCACCTTCGCCCGCAAGCACTTCCGGCCCACCCAGGTGCTGTCCTCGGACTTCTTCCGGGGCCTGGTGGCCGACGACGAAAACGACCAGTCCGCCTCGACCCCTGCGTTCGAGGCGCTGCACTTCGTGGCCGGCAAGCGCCTGGAGGCCGGCCGGCGCACCGTGGTGGACGCGACGAACCTGCAGACCGCCGCCCGGGCCGGCCTGGTCCAGCTGGCCCGCGAGCACGACGTGCTGCCGGTGGCGATCGTGCTGGACGTGCCCGAGTCGGTGGCCTGGGAGCGCACCGAGCAGCGCGCGGACCGCACGTTCGGCCGCCCGGTTCTCGCCCGGATGAGCCGTGACCTGCGACGATCCGTCGGCCGGCTGGCTCGCGAGGGTTTCCGCAAGGTGCACGTGCTGCGCGGGGTGGAGGAGATCGAGAACGCGACGATCCGATATGAGCGCTCGTACAACGACCTGCGCGACCGGACCGGACCGTTCGACATCATCGGCGACGTGCACGGCTGCCGGGTGGAGCTCGACGCGCTGCTGGGCGAGCTGGGTTACCTGGTCAAGGACGACCGGGCCGAGCACCCGGAGGGCCGCACCGCGGTCTTCGTCGGCGACCTGGTCGACCGCGGGCCGGATTCGCCGGGCGTGCTGCGGCTGGTGATGAACATGGTGGCCGACGGCACCGCGCTGTGCGTGCCCGGCAACCACGAGCAGAAGCTGGGCCGCAAGCTGAACGGCCGAAACGTGCAGCTGACCCATGGCCTGCCCGAGACGCTGGCCCAGCTCGAACGCACCGACGACGCCTTCGTGGCCGAGGTGCGCGCCTTCATCGACGGCCTGATCAGCCACTACGTGCTGGACGGCGGCAACCTGGTGGTGGCGCACGCCGGGCTCAAGGAGGCCTACCAGGGCCGCGCCTCGGGCCGGGTGCGGGCCTTCGCGCTCTATGGCGAGACCACCGGCGAGACCGATGAATACGGCCTGCCGGTCCGCTACCCGTGGGCCCGCGACTACCGAGGGTCGGCCGCCGTGGTCTACGGCCACACGCCCACCCTCACGCCCGAGTGGATCAACAACACCATCTGTCTGGACACCGGCTGCGTCTTCGGCGGCGCTCTGACCGCGCTGCGCTGGCCGTCCCGCGAGCTGGTGTCGGTGCCGGCCGCGCGGGAGTACTACGCGCCGGCCAAGCCGCTGCACGCCGCGGCGCGGGCCGACGACGAACTCGACCTCGCGGACGTGACCGGCCGCCGGCACCTCGACTACGGGTACGGCCGGATCACCGTCGCCGCCGAGAACGCCGCCGCCGCGCTCGAGGTGATGGGCCGGTTCGCGCTGGACCCGCCGACGCTGGTGTGGCTGCCGCCGACCATGGCGCCGTGCTCCACCTCGACCCTGGACGGCTACCTGGAGCACCCGTCCGGGGCGTTCGGCGACCTGCGCGAGGCCGGCCGGGTGATCTGCGAGGAGAAGCACATGGGCTCGCGCGCGGTGGTCAAGGTGTCGCGCGACGGGGGCGCGATCTGGACCCGCACCGGCCGGCCGTTCTTCACCGACGTCGAGCCGCTGCTGGCTCGCGTGCGCCGGGCCGCCGAGCCGCTCTTCGACGAGCTCAACACCGACTGGCTGCTGCTCGACACCGAGCTGCTGCCGTGGTCGGCCAAGGCCGCCGAGCTGATCCGGCAGCGCTATGCCGGGGTCGGCGCGGCCGGCCGGGCCGCGCTGCCCGCCGCGCTCTCGGTGCTGGAGGCCGCCGCCGGGCGCGGGCTCGAGGTGGCCGCGCTGCGCGACCGGCTGGAGCTGCGGGTCGCGGAGGTGGCCGGCTACTCGGCGGCCTACCGCACGTACGCGACCACCGACCCGGTCACGCTGGCGCCGTTCGCGGTGCTGGCCGGCGAGGGCGTCTCGTTCGCCGACCGCGACCACGGCTGGCACCTGGCGATGGCCGACCGGCTGGTGGCGGCCGACCCCGAGCTGTTCACGCCGACCCGCCGGATCGTGGTCGACCTCGGCGACGAGGCCTCGGAGGCGGCCGCGGTCGAGTGGTGGATGGCGCTGACCGAGGCCGGCGGCGAGGGCATGGTCGTCAAGCCGTACGCCGGGCTCAAGGTCACCGACGACCGCGGCCGGCTGATACAGCCGGGCGTGAAGTGCCGTGGCCGGGAATACCTGCGGATCATCTACGGCCCGGAGTACACCCGCCCGGACCAGCTCGGCGGGCTGCGCAGGCGATCGCTCGGCCGCAAGCGCAACCTGGCCCTGCGCGAGCACGGGCTTGGCCTGGCGGCGCTGGACCGGCTGGCCGAGGGGGCGCCCACCTGGCGGATCCATGAGCTGGTTTTCGCCGTTCTGGCCTGCGAGTCCGAACCGGTCGACCCCCGGCTCTGATCTCACAGCGGTTGCACAGCCGTGCCCCGTGACGCGGCCGGTACCCTGGCTCCTCGTGGATACCCGTGCGCTGACCGATCAGCTCGCCCTCAACCCGCTGGATCCCAAGGATCTGGTGCAGACCCTGGGTCTGTACGGGGTGTGGGCGATCATGTTCGCCGAGACCGGCCTGCTGGTCGGCTTCTTCTTCCCCGGTGACTCGCTGCTGTTCCTGGCCGGCGTCGCGGCGTCCCCGGTGGCTGACTCGATCTTCGGTGCCGGCAGCCGGGTGTCCATCGTCGGCCTGCTGATCGGCGCCCCGATCTGCGCGATCGTGGGCGCCCAGCTCGGCCACTTCCTCGGCGCGCGCTACGGCCGCAAGATGTTCGAGAAGCCGAACTCCCGGCTCTTCAAGAAGGAGTACGTGGAGAAGGCGGAGTACTACTTCGAGAAGTTCGGCCCGGCCAAGGCCGTGGTGCTCGCCCGCTTCATCCCGATCGTGCGCACCTTCCTCAACCCGGTGGCCGGCACCCTCGGCATGCCGGCCCGGCAGTTCCTGCTGTGGAACATCGTCGGCGGCATCCTGTGGACCGACGGCATCCTGCTGATCGGTTACCTGCTCGCCCGCCAGATCTGGGAAGCCATCGGCGAGGACATCGACCACTACATCCTGCCGGTGGTCGCGCTGATCGTGCTGATCTCGGTGCTGCCGATCCTGATCGAGATCCTGCGCGAGCGGAAGGCGAAGAAGCGGGCCGCGGAGGCGGGCCCCGCGACCGCGATCGGCGTCGTCGCCGCGGCGACCGTGGCCGGCATCGCCGACGCGATCCACGACGAGATCGAGGAGCACAAGCCGCACCACCACCAGTGACCGGCACAAGAAAGGCGCCCACCGGCAAGGTGGGCGCCTTTTTCGTGGCAGAGGGGCCGTCAGACGGTGACGACCGCTGACGAGTGGAGACGGTCCAGGAACTCCTCCGGGCATTCGCGCAGGCCTTCGAGCCGGCCCGCGGTCAGTGCCCGATACGTGAGCAGCGCGGCCTCTTCGAGGTTGCGTGCCCGCTTGTGCGCCAACTCGACGCTGTCCGCCATGACGACCGAACCGTGCTGGCTCAGCACCAGGCAGTCGGTGCCGTCGGCGGCCATCGCCGCGGTCAACGCGGCCAGTTCGGTGCTGCCGGGCAACCGGAACGGCACCGTCGACACCCGCCTCAGGTAGAAGGCGTGGTCGGTGGTGACGATGCGGATGTGCTCGCCCAGCGCGTCGAGCAGCAACGCCGTCTGCGGGTGCAGGTGGACGATCGCGTTGACGTCCTCCCGCGCTCGATAGAGGGCGAGGTGCAGAGCCAGCTCACTGGTCGGTTCGACCCGTGGCGCCGGCACCGCTCCGAACTGCGCCGGGCCGACGGCGGCGGGCGAGCCGTCGGCGATGCGAACCGCCGCGAAGTCGGCACGGCTGAGCCGGGCCAACCAGGAACCGCGAGCGGTAACCCAGCAGGCGTCCTCGTCCGGGATTCGTGCGGACAGATTGCCGCCCGAACCACTGACCAGTCCGGCCTGGACCACGTCGTATCCCACGTGCGCGAGCTCGTCGCGCAGATCGCCGGAGACGTAGTTCACCCGATTAACTCCAAGGTCCTCGGGCCTGGCGTCACGCCTCAGACGTGGTGACGCCAGGCGATGCGCTGTGAATCGGCGCTCAGCGTGCCTTCTTGGTCGCCCGCTTCCGAGGCGGGGTCAACAGATCGGCAATGGTCGCGATCGCCGTCGGCACGAGGCGGTAGTACGCCCACACACCGCGCTTCTCGCGCTCGAGAAGGCCGGCCTCAGTCAGGATCCGCAGGTGATGACTCACCGTAGGCTGCGAGAGACCGAGCGGGGCCGTCAGGTCACAGACGCAGGCCTCACCGTCCGTCGCGGACTGGATGAGGCTCAGCAGCCGAAGCCGGGCCGGGTCGGCAAGTGCTTTCAGCACTCCCGCCAGACGCTCGGCGTCGGCACGTTCAATAGGCTCGCCGGCTAGCGGCGAGATCTGAGGCATTGTCATTTCCGCCAACGCAGTTCCCACGATCTCCATCCTTCCACCAACTGCATCGATTCTCCTGCATGTGCGCAGGAACGAACCGGCTGACTTTCGGGCCGTAAGGCCGACATCGATCACCTTGTTGGTCTGTCGGGTTCGACTGCCCGTCGCCCTTGCGGGTTCCGTTCGACTACCGACCCGACCATTACTTGGTACCGACTTCGGTCTCTGCCTCCTGCAACGCCTCAGTCGCCGTCTGGTCGCTGCCCAACTTCGTCAAGCTCTCGATCCGCCACCTCGGAGTGAGACGCTTCACATTGTCGATTTGTCGATCCATACGGCGGCGTTGCCGTAGCGGCCCTCTGCCATACCCGTGTCGTGAAGATCGGCCGGGGTGCTGCGCCGGCACCGTCGACATCCCCTGACTTCACGACCCGATGAAAGCACGCCACGACTCTGTGCAACGACCGAACGTCGATGAATTTACGCAGGTCGTAGCGTTCTTCCCTGCCTTCGAGCGTACTTGCATCTAAAAACCGGGCCGTTCCGCCCCGCCGGGCGGAAAAGGAACTATTGACCCACGACGCTGCCCCAAGATATTGGAAATATTGTTTACTAAATGGCTGTCGATTTAGGTTGATCCGCGAGGGATAGACGCAGCTCAACGCCCCAATCCGCGGGTCAGGACCGGGATCAGGCCGTCGAGCATGGCGATCGAAGCCTGCGCACGCTTCGATAACACCTTTGGCCGTCCGTCAGCAAAACCGCGCCCTAAAGCCCGGCTCGAGGCGGCCGGACGGCGCGTTTACGACCCATCCTCGGCGTTCAACGGTACCCGTTCGGGTGACGCACAACCATCGATGTCCGCTCACGGACGGGTGAACCCCGACACGCGCTTTCAGCTCGGTGAACGCGACGAGTAACCGTTAGAGGGCAATTAGTCCGAAGAAGACGACCCATCGGAGGCCGCCGATCCATCCGAGCTCGGTGCGTCGCCGGACGACGAGTGGTCGTGGTGCGTGGGCACGGGCGCCTCGGGCGCCGCCGGGGCCGGCCTCGCCCACGCCGCGTGATCCTCGGCGGACACCGGCGGGTGACCACCCGGCGGAGTGGCCGGGTAGCTCGCCGAGGGCGCCGCCGAGGTCGGGTAATCGGCCGCCGGATAGCCCGGCTGAGCTGGGAATCCGGATGGTGGCGTCGGCGCCTGGGCCGGGTATCCGCCGGGCTGCGGATAGGGCTGGGCCGCCGGCTGGCCGCCGTATGTCGGCAATGCGACATAGGCCGTCGGTCGCCCGGAAGTGGACTGCCCGCGGCCGAAGAACGCGCCCGGACTCGTCACCAGCAGGATGCCGACGATCAGATAGCCGACCATCTGCGCGATCACCAGGCCGACGTTCAGCTCGATCCAGGAGCCGGGATAGGCCGAGGTGAGCGCGTAGCCCAGGGTGCCGGGGGTGCCGTCGCCCGCGCGCTGGGCGCCGACCGTGGCCGCCGAGCCGCAGCCGAGAAGCAGGCCGAGACCGCAGACCACCCAGGTGGCCACCCGGGAGCCCTGGCTGCCACGGCGCAGGCCCAGCGCCAGCACGATGTAGAGCGCGAACAACACGACCGCGAGCACCGCGCCGATCGCCGCCACGGTCCACACCACCGTCACGTAGCCGTCGACGTCGGAGGTGTCCGCGTTGCCGGCCGCGTCGCGGAAGCGGGACACCACGCCCGGGGTGACCGCGAGGGTGGTGACGGCGTAGCCGAGCCCGACCAGCGCCATCACGGCCAGCAGGACGGCGGCGAGCTGCACCGGCACGGGCCGGCGCGGCGCCTCCGCAGGCGGAGGTGCGACGCTCGGCGGGGCGGCGGCGTAGGTCATGTGGACTCCCGGGATGATCCGTTGCGGACGAACCTACCCGTGTGCGGGACGGATCACGGCTGCGCGGTCGGATCGGTCGGCGGCTTCTGCTCGCCGCCCTCCGGCTTGCCCCACGGATCCGAGCTCGGCGGCGTCGGCGGCGCTTGTTCCTGCGGCGGATAGGCCGGCGGCCCCGACTGCGGCGGGCCCGACTGCGGCGGGCCCGACTGCGGGTAGCCGGCCGGCGGACCGGACTGCGGCGGGCCGGACTGCGGGTAGCCGGCCGGCGGGCCGGACTGCGGATATCCCGCCGGCGGGTAGCCGGGCTGGCCGCCCGGGGGCGGCGGATAGGTCGGATAGGGCGACGGCCCGCCCGGGAACGGCGGCTGACCGCCCGGATATGACGGGTAGGGCACCGACGGATCGAAGCCCCCGGTGGCCGGCCGCCGGAAGAACGCGTTCGACGCGGGCAGCGCGAGCAGGATCACCGCGCCCAGGATGGACAGCAGCGAGACCACGGTGAGCAGGATGCTGAGCGGCTCGTACCAGGACGGGAGCACCGCGTCGAGGCGGGACTGGATCTCCTCCTGGGAGGGTCCGCCGGCCGAGTCCAGGTTCATCGAGGAGGTCAGGCCGGCGCTGGCCAGCCCGCCGCCGCTGCAGCAGAGCATCAGGCCGCCGAGCACCCAGGTGGTGATCCGGGAACCCTGCCGGCCACGGTTGTTGAAGATGGCGAGGATCACCAGGCCGGCCGCGAGCAGGATGTTCAGCACCACGGCGAAGACGCTGGCGCCGACCACGATCGACTCGGTGCCGGCGGACGGGGTGCCCTCGAACAGATCCCTGTAGGCCTCGTTGGTGCGGCCCACCGTGGAAAGCGTCAGGATGCCGCTGACCAACGCGATCGCGGCGGCGATCCAGAGCAGGTAGGTCGACATGGTGACCGTTCCCGGCCGCGGCGGCGGCGATGATGCCGGCCCCGAATACGTCGGATAAGCCACGATCCCCCCTCGTTGATCTACTCACGGTATCGGTCGGGCGCTAGCTTCGCGACCAGACCTCATGCGTCGCACCGGTGTGGCAATATCGGTCAGCGATGGAGGAAAACCCCCGAAAAGGTCGCCCTTTCAGGGGGCGACAGGAGTCGATCCCGCCACCTACACTTCGATCCCGTGGCCCCAAGCTGGCAGCAGAGACCTCCAGCGGTCACCCGTGCCCGACCGAGTCGCCGCCCGCGCAACAAAGACGCTGGGGAGCAGGCAGACCGGATCCGGGCACCCATCCGATTGCGCAGGCCGCGTGACCAATCCGCGGCCGCCTCAGACTTGAAAAGGACCGGTGCATCCCATGCCGCACGCAGACACCCTGACCGTCGTTCACCACGACGATACGAGAACCCGATACAAAGACGTTCGCTACCAGTTGGTCAGAGACGGGATCAGGATCTGGTCCGATGAAGGGGAACACGCCTTCACGGACATCCTCATGACACACGCCTACCGGCAGCGGGAAGCGACGGACTGACAGAACGGCCCCGGGACGACCCGGGGCCGTTCTGCTTTTCACGCGCGGCGTACCCGAAGGTGGTCCTTGTCCTCGCCGAGGTCGACCTGGACCGTGTCGCCGTCGGTGATGTCCCCGGCCAGCAACGCCTTGGCCAGCGAATCGCCGATCGCGGACTGCACGAGCCGGCGCAGCGGGCGTGCGCCGTAGATCGGGTCGTAACCGTGCTCGCCCAGCCAGAGCACGGCCGGCTCGGAGACCTCGAGGGACAGTCGCCGGTCGGCCAGCCGGGTGCGCAGGCGGCCGAGCTGAATGTCCACGATGGCCGCCAGATCCTTCGAGGTCAGCGCGTGGAACACCACGATGTCGTCGAGCCGGTTGAGGAACTCGGGCTTGAAGTGCGAGCGGACGGTCGCCATGACCTCCTCACGGCGCTCCTCCTCGCCGAGCGTGAAGTCGGAGATCACCGACGAGCCCAGGTTCGACGTGAGCACCAGGATCGCGTTGCGGAAGTCGACCGTGCGGCCCTGACCGTCGGTGAGCCGGCCGTCGTCGAGCACCTGCAGCAGCACGTCGAACACGTCCGGGTGAGCCTTCTCCACCTCGTCCAGCAGCACCACGCTGTATGGCCGCCGGCGCACCGCCTCGGTCAGCTGCCCGCCCTCCTCGTAACCCACGTATCCGGGCGGGGCGCCGACCAGCCGGGCGACCGAGTGCTTCTCGCCGTATTCGCTCATGTCGATCCGGACCATCGCCCGCTCGTCGTCGAACAGGAAGCCGGCCAGCGCCTTGGCCAGCTCGGTCTTGCCGACGCCGGTCGGGCCCAGGAACAGGAAGCTGCCGGTCGGGCGGTCCGGGTCGGCGACACCGGCCCGCGCGCGCCGCACCGCGCCGGAGACCGCGGCCACCGCCTCGGCCTGGCCGACCACCTTGCCCTGCAGGGACTCCTCCATGCGCAGCAGCTTGGCGGTCTCGCCCTCGAGCATCCGGCCGGCCGGGATGCCGGTCCACGAGGAGATCACCTCGGCGATGTCGTCGGCGCCGACCTCCTCGCCGACCATCGGCTCTTCCTTCTCCGCCTCGTCCTCGACCGCGGAGGCGGCCTCGATCTCCTTCTTCAGCGCCGGGATGATCTCGTAGAGCAGACGGGACGCCTTTTCCAGATCGCCGTCGCGCTGGGCGCGCTCCTGCTCGGCGGTGGCCTCGTCGAGGTTCTTCTTCAGCTCGCCGACCCGGTTGAGGCCGCCGCGCTCGCGCTCCCAGCGGGCGGTCAGCGCGGTCAGCTCCTCTTCCCGATCGGCCAGGTCACGCTCGAGTTTCTGCAGCCGGGCCACCGACGCCGGGTCGGTCTCCTTGGCCAGCGCCAGCCTCTCCACCCGCATCCGGTCCACCTGGCGCTGCAGCTGGTCGAGCGCGACCGGCTGGGAGTCGATCTCCATGCGCAGCCGGGAGGCGGCCTCGTCGATCAGGTCGATGGCCTTGTCCGGCAGGAAGCGGTCGGTGATGTAGCGGTCGGACAGCGCCGCCGCGGCGACCAGTGCGCCGTCGGTGATCTGCACCCGGTGATGCGCCTCGTAGCGGCCTTTCAGACCGCGCAGGATGCCGATGGTGTCCTCGACCGTCGGCTCGCCCACCACGACCGGCTGGAAGCGCCGCTCGAGCGCCGGGTCCTTCTCGATGTGCTCGCGGTATTCGTCCAGCGTGGTCGCGCCGACCATGCGCAGCTCGCCGCGGGCCAGCATCGGCTTGAGCATGTTGCCGGCGTCCATCGAGCCCTCGCCCTTGCCGGCGCCGACCACCGTGTGCAGCTCGTCGAGGAACGTGACGACCTGCCCGTTGGAGTTGCGGATCTCCTCGAGGACCGACTTGAGCCGCTCCTCGAACTGCCCGCGATATTGCGCGCCGGCCACCATGGCGCCCAGGTCCAGTGACACCAGCTTCTTGTCGCGCAGTGTCTCCGGCACGTCACCGGCCACGATGCGCTGGGCCAGCCCCTCGACGATCGCGGTCTTCCCGACGCCGGGCTCACCGATCAAAACCGGATTGTTCTTCGTACGCCGGGAGAGCACCTGAACCACACGGCGGATCTCGGTGTCCCGCCCGATCACCGGATCGATCTTGCCGTCCCGGGCCAGCGCGGTCAGATCGACGCTGTATTTCTCCAGCGCCTTGTAGGTCTGCTCGGGCTCGGCCGTGGTCACCCGCCGGTCACCGCCACGCACCTCGGGGAACGCCGCGACCAGCGCCTCCTCGGTGGCGCCGGCGTTGCGCAGCGCCGCGCCGACCGCACCGCCGACCCGGGCCAGGCCGGCCAGCAGGTGCTCGGTGGAGACGTATTCGTCGCCGAGCGGCTTGGCGATCAGCTCGGCCTCGCCGATCGCGTTCACGAACTCACGGGACAGGCTGGGCTCGGCGATGCTCGAGCCCCGGGCGGACGGCAACTGCTCGACCGCGCGGACGGCGACGCGACGCACGTCGGCCGGATTGGCGCCGACCGCGCGCAGCAGGCCCGGAGCGGTGGAGCCGCCGGTGTCCAGCAGCGACAGCAGCATGTGCCACGGCTCGACGGTGGCGTGCCCACGCTGGTTGGCGTCGGCGACCGCCCCGGTGATGACGTCGCGGCTCTTGGTGGTCAGACGTTCGGCGTTCATGTGCTCCCCAGATCAAGTTTCCGCAGACTTGAGCCTAGCCCGCTCAACCCTAGACCGTCGACACAATGTCGGGGGTACGCCGTAGCGTTCCGGCCATGGGAACCGACACCGCCACCGTGACGCGCGCCGGTCTGGTTCGGGTCTTCCTGCCGCTCGGCCTGGTCTTTCTCGCCGTCGGTGTCTCGGTCGCGCTGGTCGTGCCGTTCCTGTCGCTCTTCCTGAGCACCGAGGTCGACGCCGGCCCGTTGCAGGTCACCGCGTTCCTGGTCGGCGGCCCGCTGGCCGGGGTGCTGGTGGCGTCGGGCATCGCGCGGCTCTCCGACCGGCGGCCGATCCGGCGGCGGCTGCTGATCGGCGCCGCCCTGATCGGCGTGCTGGGCTGCGCCCTGACGGCGGTGATCCGGGACTACTGGGTGCTGCTCGCCCTGCAGGTCACCGCCATCGCGCTCGCCGGGTCCCTGTTCCCGCAGTCGTTCGCCTATGCCCGCGAGGTGCTGCAGCGCGACCTGCCGGACCGCGCCGCGATGGGCATCACCTCGCTGCGCACGGTGTTCTCGATCGCCTGGGTGGCCGGCCCGCCGCTGGCCGCGCTGCTGGTCGAGACCGGCGGCTTCCGCCTGGTCTACGCCGTCGCCGCGGCGATGTACGGGCTGGCCGCCCTGCTCGCGGCGTTCTTCCTGCCCGAGGTGCGGGCGCCGGCGCCGGCCGCTCCGGAAGCGGGTGTGGTGGTCGAGCCGCCGGCCGGCATCTCCCGCCGCACGGTGATCCTGATCACCGTCGCGTTCACCTGTCTGCAGTGCCCGCTGACCCTGGGCGTGCAGGCGCTGCCGCTGTTCGTGCGCGGCGAGCTGGGCGGTCAGGTGTCCGACGCCGGGCTGATCCTCGGCCTGTGTGCCGCGCTGGAGATTCCGCTGCTGCTCGGCATGGGCTGGCTGACCACGCGCGTCCCGGTCCGCCGGGTGATCCTGGCCGGCGCCGCCATCGGGGTGGTCTATTTCCTGGTCGCCGTCACCACCTCGACGGTCTGGATGCTGCTCGCGGCGCAGGTGCTCAACGCCCTGTTCATCGCGGCCATCTCCGGGCCGAGCATCAGCTTCGTGCAGGACATGCTGCCGAGTCAGCCGGGCCGGGCCACGACACTGTTCACCAACACGTTCCCGATCGGCGCGATGCTGGCCGGGCCACTGTTCGGCATCGCGCAGCGCTACGACTACCGGCTGGCATATGTGATGTGTGCCGGGCTGTGCGCCGTGGGCCTGCTGTTCCTGCTGGGTCTGCGAAAGCAGGGCTCACAGTGAGTTAGCGTGGTGGTGTGCGCGCACGGGTAGAGCAAACTCCACTGCCGGGCATCGGCGTCCGGCACGATCTGATCACCTCCTCCGGCCGGACGGTCGGGGTGGTCTCGCACCGCAACGGTCGTCGCGACCTGGTGCTCTACGACGTGGACGACCCCGACTCGTGCCTCGCCTCGATCCCGCTCACCGACGACGAGGCGGAGGCGCTGGCCGACGTCCTCGGCGCCTCGCTGATGCTGGGCCAGCTCGCCGGGCTGCGTCAGCAGGCGGCCGGGCTGCTCACCGAGCAGATCGCGCTGCCGGCCGGCTCGCCCTTCGTGGGCCGCAAGCTGGGTGACACCCGCGCGCGCACCCGCACCAGCGCGTCGATCGTGGCGGTGTTGCGCGACCGCGAGGTGATCGCCTCCCCCGGGCCGTCCTTCGTCTTCGAGGCGAACGACGTGGTGGTGGCGGTCGGCACCCGCGACGGCCTGAGTGGCGTGACCGCCATCCTCGCCGGCGACACCGACGGCTGAGCGGTGCACCAGACCACCGTCTTGTTGATCGAGGTCGGCGCGCTGCTGTTCGCGCTCGGCATGCTCGGCCGCCTGGGCCGGCGCATCGGTCTCTCGCCCATCCCGCTCTATCTGCTGGCCGGCCTCGCCTTCGGGCACGGCGGCCTGCTGCCGCTCAACGCCAGCGAGGAGTTCATCGAGGTCGGCGCCGAGATCGGCGTGATCCTGCTGCTGGTCATGCTCGGCCTCGAGTACTCCGCGTCGGAGCTGGTCGGCAACCTTCGCGCCTCGGCACCGGCCGGCGTGCTGGACATGCTGCTCAACGCCCTGCCCGGGGCCGGCTTCGCGTTCCTGCTCGGCTGGGGCTGGGAAGCGGCGATCGTGCTGGCCGGCATCACCTGGGTGTCGTCGTCCGGGGTGATCGCCAAGGTGCTCGGCGATCTGGGCCGGCTCGGCAACCGGGAGACCCCGGTGATCCTGTCCGTGCTGGTCATCGAGGACCTGGCGATGGCCTTCTATCTGCCGCTGGTCACCGCGGTGCTGGCCGGTGTCGGCCTGGTCGGCGGCCTGGAGGCGCTGGCCGTCGCGGTGGTCACGGTGATCGCGGTGCTGGTGGTGGCGATCCGGTACGGCAACACGATCTCCAGCTTCATGTCGGTCCGCGACCCGGAGGCGCTGCTGCTCAGCGTCTTCGGCCTGACCCTGTTCGTCGCCGGGGTGGCGGCCGAGCTCAACGTCTCCGCCGCGGTCGGCGCGTTCCTGGTCGGCATCGCGCTGTCCGGTCCGGTTGCGCATCATGCGACACAAATGCTGTCGCCGCTGCGGGATCTGTTCGCCGCGGTGTTCTTCGTCTTCTTCGGGCTCTCCACCGATCCGGTCGACATGCCGCCGGTGCTGCTGCCCGCCCTCGGGCTGGCCGTGCTGACCATGGCCACCAAGGTGCTGACCGGCTACCTCGCCGCGAAACGGGCCCGGATCGCGCTGCCCGGCCGGCTGCGCACCGGTCTCGCGCTGATGCCGCGCGGCGAGTTCTCCGTGGTCATCGCCGGTTTGGCGGTTGCCTCCGGGGTCGAGCCGGAGCTAGCGCCGCTGGCCACCGCGTACGTTTTGATCACCGTGGTGAGCGGTCCGATGCTGGCCCGGCTGCCCGACTACCCCTGGTTCAAGGCCGCTGTCCGGCGTCGGATGGCACTCTCCGCGACGCCGGCGCCGCTGGCCGCAACCGACTGAACCTGATCAACCAGCTACTGACCAGTATCAGAATGTGAACGAGTAGACCTTTCGCATGGCCGTTTCCGCGCGCTAGCGTTCCGCTCGACAGTTTCGTGTTATAGGACACTCAGGCGGCGAACGTGAGCTTGCGTGAATCGACATTCTTCGGATTCGCGAACCCGGTGGACCCTCGTCCGGAGGAGCTGCAGGCCTGGGCATACCACCCCGAGGCTGTTCCGCTCGACGCCATGCCGCCGGACTGGGACCTGCTGATCGCCGGCGACGTCCTCGGGCCCACTCTCTTCGAGCTGGCCATGGACCGGCAGTGCCCGGCCCGCCGCTTCGCGCAGCACTGCATGTACATCTATGCCGCCGACGGCGTGCGACCGAACGCGTCGTCGCAGCGCAAGCGCCGGCTGAAGAAGTATGTCGAGCGCGCCGAGGAGGTCGGCGACGAGCCGATGTCGATCTGGGCGCACAACTGCCGGGTGCTGATGACCCGCCCCGAGCTGTTCGACTACGAGGAGTGGATCGAGGGCGGCCTCGTGCGCCACCCCCGACGCCTCGGTCTGTTCAACCGCCGCTAGGACCTCGACGAGGGCGCCAGACCACGAGGGCCGTGGACGGGCGCTCCTGCCGGACCAGGTCCCGGCTCGGGTAGGGGCTCATCGCCTCGAGCTGGGCGATCCGCTCATATGCGTCGGCCAGCTGCGCCTGCAACTCGGCGACCTGCTGCTGCAGGTCGCCGGCCAGGTTTTCCAGGCCGATGATGCGCTTGATGCCGGCCAGGTTGACGCCGTCCTCCTGGCTCAGCCGCTGCACCTCGCGCAGCAACGCGACATCCCGCTCGCTGTAGCGGCGGCCGCCCCCGCCGGACCGGCCGGGCTGCACCAGCCCGAGCCGGTCGTACTGCCGGAGGGTCTGCGGGTGCATGCCGGCCAGCCGGGCGGCGACCGAGATGATCAGCACCTTCGCATCGGAGTCGTACATCTGCCCACCTCCTACCCGAACCGCCGCAGGCGGGCGTCCAGGCGCTCCCGTCCGGCCGGCGGAGTCAGCTTGGCGAATTGCTCGAGCGCGTCCCGGGCCTCGTCCGATATCTGCGCCGGCACCTGCACGTCGACCGTGACGATCAGATCGCCGGCCTCGCCGTTGCGGCGCAACACGCCCTTGCCCCGGGCACGCAGCTTGCGCCCGCTCGGGGTGCCCGGCGGCACCCGCAACGTGACCGGGGTGTCCATCGTGGGCACCCGCAGGTCGGTGCCGAGCACGGCCTCGGCCATGGTGATCGGCACGGTCAGGGTGAGGTCGTCGCCGCTGCGCCCGAACAGGTCGTCGGGCCGCACCTTGACCTGCACATAGAGGTCGCCGGCCGGGCCGCCGCGCTCGCCCGGCTCGCCGCGCCCGCTGAGCCGGATCCGCTGCCCGTCGGCCACCCCGGCCGGGAACCGGACGTTGATCGTGCGGTTTTTGGTGACCCCGCCGGTGCCGCGGCACTCCGGGCACTTCTCGTCCACGATCGTGCCCGCGCCCTGGCACTCGCGGCACGGCTCGGAGAAGCTGAACGACCCCTGGTTGCGGGAGATCAGCCCGCTGCCCGCGCATTGCGGGCAGGTGCGCGGCGTGGTGCCCGGCTTGGCGCCGTCGCCGTGACAGGTGTCGCAGACCCCCGGCGAGCGCAGGGTCAGCGGCAGGGTGGTGCCCTGCACGGCGTGCACGAAGTCGAGTGTCACCTCGGCCTCGACGTCACGGCCGCGCTGTGGTCCGGTGCGCCGCACGCCCGGGCCGGCCCCGCCGCCGGAGAAGATCGAGCTGAATATGTCGGAGAAGCCGGCGCCGCCGAACCGGCGATCACCGGCGCCGCCCGACGCGCCGCTGCCGGAGAAGCCACCGAACAGGTCGGACGGGTCGAACCCGGGGCCGCCGGTGCCGGAGCGGGCGCCCCGCCGGAACGCGCCGGAGCCGAACAACGAGCGCATCTCGTCGTACTCCTTGCGCTTCTTGTCATCCGACAGCACGTCGTATGCCTCGGAGGCGGCCTTGAACTTCTCCTCCGCCTCGGCGTTGCCCGGATTGCGGTCCGGGTGCAGCTCGCGCGCCAGCTTGCGGTATGCCTTCTTGATCTCGTCGGCGGAGGCGGACTTGCTCACCCCGAGGACGGCGTAGAAGTCCTTCTCCAGCCAGTCCTTCGAACTCAACTCATCCACCTCCTTCTGCACATGGCTGCCGCCCCGCCCGCCGGAGATCCGGCGGGCGGGACGATCGACGACGGCGTCACTCGGGGTCGGCGACCGCGACGAGGGCGGGCCGCAGCAGCCGCTCGCCCAGCGTGTAACCACGGCGCATGACCTCGACACAGGTCGGCTCCGTGACGTCCGGGGACGTCAGGTGCGCGACCGCCTCGTGCCGCGTCGGGTCGAAGGGATCACCCTTCTCACCGAACGGCACGAGACCGAACTTGCCGGTGGACGCGGTCAGCGACTCGGCCACCGTCGCGAACGGACCGACCAGGTCGCCGTGCTCGCGGGCCCGGTCGACGTCGTCGAGCACCGGCAGCAGCGCGGAGAGCACCGCGCCGGTGGTCTGCTCGGCGGCCGCGCCGCGATCCCGGTCGACCCGCTTGCGATAGTTCGCGTACTCCGCCGTCACCCGCTGCAGGTCGCGCGTGCGCTCCTCCAGCTCGGTGCGCAACGCCTCGAGCTCGGCGCCGAGCACCGGCGGCTTGGCGTCGGCATCCTCCGTGGTCACCGTGGCACCTTCCTCCGGGTCGGCCGCTCGATGCGCACCGCCCTTCACCGGCTCCTTCGCCGTGTCTTCCTTGGCGTCGCTCACGGACTCCCCTGTTGCCTTACCGTTCGGGTTGATCTTGCGCCGATCACGGATGACGACCCGCTCGGTCGCCTGACCGTCGTTTTCGTCCTCCGCGCGGCTCATTTCTTGTCGTCCTCGACGATCTCGGCGTCGACCACGTCGTCCTGGCCGCCGGCGGCACCGGCCGTCGGCCCACCGGAGGCGCCGGCCGGGCCGGGCTCCTGGGTGCCGTCCGGGCCGGGAGCGCCCTGGGTGCCGTCGGCCTGCTGCTGCGAGTAGAGCAGCGAGCCGGCCTCCTGGGACACCTTGGCCAGGTTCTCGTGAGCCGTCTTGATCTTCTCCATCTCGTTGCCGCCGAGTGCGCCGCGCAGGTCGCCCAGCGCCTCCTGGATCTTGCCGCGATTTTCCTCGGGGAGCTTGTCGCCACTCTCCGCCAGGAACTTCTCGGTCTGCCACTGGAGCTGCTCGGCCAGGTTGCGGGTCTCCGCGTCCTCGCGGCGCTTCTTGTCGTCGTCCGCGTGGTCCTGAGCGTCGCGCATCATGCGCTCGATGTCGTCCTTCGGCAGCGCGGAGCCGCCGGTGATCGTCATCTTCTGCTCCTTGCCGGTGCCCATGTCCTTGGCGGCCACGTGCACGATGCCGTTCGCGTCGATGTCGAAGGTGACCTCGATCTGCGGCACGTTGCGCGGCGCCGGCGGCAGGCCGGTCAGCTCGAAGGTGCCGAGCTTCTTGTTGTATGCCGCGATCTCGCGCTCGCCCTGGAAGACCTGGATCAGCACGGACGGCTGGTTGTCGTCGGCCGTGGTGAAGACCTCGGAGCGCTTGGTCGGGATGGTGGTGTTGCGCTCGATCAGCTTGGTGAAGATGCCGCCCTTGGTCTCGATGCCCAGCGACAGCGGGGTCACGTCGAGCAGCAGGACGTCCTTGACCTCACCCTTGAGCACACCGGCCTGCAGCGCGGCGCCGACGGCGACGACCTCGTCCGGGTTGACGCCCTTGTTGGGCTCCTTGCCGGTCAGGCTCTTCACCAGGTCGGACACGGCGGGCATGCGCGTCGAGCCGCCGACCAGGATCACGTGGTCGACATCGGCGACCTTGACCCCGGCGTCCTTGATGGCCGACTCGAACGGGCCCTTGCAGCGGTCCAGCAGGTCCTGCGTCATCCGCTGGAACTCGGCCCGGCTGAGGCTCATGTCCAGGTGCAGCGGCCCGTCCGGGCCGGCCGTGATGTAGGGCAGGTTGATGCTGGTGGTGGTCGCCGCGGACAGCTCGATCTTGGCCTTCTCGGCGGCCTCACGCAGCCGCTGCAGGGCCATCTTGTCCTGGCCCAGGTCGATGCCGTTGGCGCCGCGGAACGTCTTGACCAGGTGGTCGATGACCCGCTGGTCCCAGTCGTCGCCGCCGAGGTGGTTGTCACCCGAGGTCGACTTGACCTCGATGACGCCCTCGCCCAGCTCCAGCAGCGAGACGTCGAAGGTGCCGCCGCCGAGGTCGAAGACCAGGACGGTCTGCTCCTTGGAGCCCTTGTCCAGGCCGTAGGCCAGGGCGGCCGCGGTGGGCTCGTTGACGATGCGCAGGACGTTGAAGCCCGCGATCTCGCCGGCCTCCTTGGTGGCCTGGCGCTGAGCGTCGTTGAAATAGGCCGGGACGGTGATCACCGCGTCGGTGACCGTCTCGCCCAGGTAGGCCTCGGAGTCGCGCTTGAGCTTCATCAGCACCCGCGCGGAGATCTCCTGCGGGGTGTACTTCTTGCCGTCGATGTCGATGGACCAGTTGGTGCCGACCTCACGCTTGACCGAGCGGATGGTCCGGTCCGGGTTCGTCACCGCCTGCCGCTTGGCGACCTCGCCGACCAGGACCTCACCGTTGCGCGCGAAAGCGACGATGGACGGGGTGGTCCGGGAGCCCTCCGCGTTGGCGACGACGGTGGGCTCGCCTCCTTCCAGAACGCTGACGCAGGAGTTCGTGGTGCCGAGGTCGATGCCGACCGCACGTGCCATGTTGGTAGCCCTCGCTTCTTCATGTCGTCGGGTCCACAAGTTGAGCGGACCAGGCTCAATCATGCCACGGCCGATCTAGTCGTCAACTCGAAGTTGAGCGGACTGGACGCAAGTCACCTGTCTACATACCTGTCCGGTCACGGCACACGGGTACCTGTTGTCTGAGTCGGGCGGATCGGGCACCCTTTAGCCGTGACGACGCACGGTGACGCGGTCGGTCCGTCGGCCTCCGCCGCCGCTGCCGCGCCAGATCTGGAGAAACACGACGTCGCGGCCGCTCCCGCCGAGACCGACGCCGCGGACTCCTCGCCGTCCAAAAACTCCAATGCCTTGGATACGCGCGCCGAAAAGTCCAGTCAGTCAGAGGACGAGGTCGCTGCGGAGGCCGGGCCGCACCCCGCCGCCGGGCCGGAGCCCGGCCCGGGCAAGGCGCCGGAGGACAAACCCACGGTGGCCGCCGAGCCGGCCGGAGCATCGACAGCCGCCGAATCCTTGCCTTCGGACGAGAAACCGTCCGTAGAACCTTCCGCGGAGGCCGAGCCGACCGCCGAGGTCGCACCGACCGCCGAGGTCTCACCGCCGGCTGAGGCCGAGCCGGAGCCGCCGACCGCCGAGGTCGCGGATGACGAGCCGACCGTCGTCGAGCCGCCGGCCGAGGACGAGCCGACCGCGGTGATCGACGACGAGCCGACCGCGGCGGTCCAGGATGAGCCGACCGCGGTGATCGAGGACGAGCCGACCGCGGTGGTGGAGACGCCCGAGCCGACGCTGGTCGAGCCGCCCGCGGCGGAGGAGCCGACACTCGTCGAGGCGCCGCCGGCCGTCGGGGCGCTCGCGACGGGGCTCAGTTCGCTGCGCGCGGCGATCGGCGGCACCGCGTACCCCTTGGTGATGCCCTCGGCGGACGAAGCGCGACGGATCGGCAAAGCGCTCGTGTCGCAGTTGGACGATTATCTTCTGCCGCGCCTGGCGCGGCTTGACGCGCCCCTGCTCGTGGTCGTCGGCGGATCCACCGGCGCGGGCAAGTCCACCCTGGTGAACAGCCTGGTCCGGGCGCCGGTGAGCGCGGCCGGCGTGCTGCGTCCGACGACCCGCTCGCCGGTGCTGGTCGGGCACGCCGACGACATGCCCTGGTTCCGCAAGGGCGAGCTGCTGCCGGGGCTGGTGCGCACCACGGTGTCCAGTTCGGACCCGGAGACGTTGCAACTGGTCACCGCGCCCGCCCTGGGTCCGGGGCTGGCCTTCCTGGACGCGCCGGACATCGACTCGGTGGTGGACCGCAACCGCCGGCTCGCCGCGCAGCTGCTGGCCGCCGCCGACCTGTGGTTGTTCGTCACCACCGCGGCGCGTTATGCGGACGCCGTGCCGTGGGAGCTGCTGACCACCGCCCGCCTGCGCGGCACGGTGATCGCCCTGGTGCTGAACCGGGTGCCCGGGGATGCGGCCGGCGAGATCTCCGCGCACCTCGGCGAGATGCTGGCCGCGCACGACATGGCCGCGGCGCCGCTGTTCGTGCTGCCGGAGACCACGCTGGACGGTCAGGGCCTGCTCTCCGAGGACGTGGTCCGGCCGCTGCACGACTGGTTCGGCAAGCTGGCCGCCGACTCGAGCGCGCGGGCCGCCGTGGTCAAGCAGACGCTGGACGGCGCCCTGGCCGCGCTCGGCCCCGCGGTCGAGGGCCTGGCCGACGCGGCGGACGACCAGGCGCTGGCGGCCGCGGCGCTGGACGAGCGGGTGTCGGCGGCCTACCGCACGGCGAAACGGACCGTGGCGGACGGGCTCAAGGACGGCCGGCTGCTCCGCGGCGAGGTGCTGGCCCGCTGGCAGGAGTTCGTCGGCACCGGCGAGTTCCTGCGCGCGCTGGAGTCACGGGTCGGGCACCTGCGCGACAGGCTGATCGCGGCGGTCACCGGCCGGCCCGCACCCGGCCGCAATCTGCAGGCCGCGCTCGAGTCCCAGCTGGTCACGCTGCTGCGCGGGGTGGCCGCGGACGCCGCCGAGCAGGCCTACTCGGCGTGGCACGCGCACCCGGCCGGGGCGGCGCTGCTCGATCCCACGCTGCAACAGCCGGCCAAGGACCTGCCGCAGCGCGCCGACCGCCTGGTGCGCGACTGGCAGCACTGGGTGCTCGAGCTGGTCCGGGAAGAGGCCGGGGACAAGCGGTTCGTGGCGCGGGCCGGCGCGTACGCCGTCAATGGGGTTGGTCTGGCGGTGATGATCGCGGTGTTCACGTCGACCGCTTTCATCCCGACCGGCGCGGAGGTCGCGGTCGGGGCCGGCACCACGATCGCGGCGCAGAAGCTGCTCGAGGCGATCTTCGGGGATCAGGCCATCCGCACGCTCGCCGCACGCGCCCGGGAAAACCTGCTCACCAGGGTGGATGAGCTGCTCGACGCGGAGGCGGCGCGGTTCACGCAGCGCACCGCCGCGGTCGGTTTGGAGCTGGAGCCGGCGGCCGGCCTGCGCCGGGCCGGCGCAGAGGTGGAACGAGCCAGGGGGGAGCTCGCGCTGACATGAGCCTCGTGGAGAAAGTGCGCGACGCGCTGACCCCGGACGACGGCCGGATCGACGTGGATCGGCTGGTCGGCCGGCTGGAGTCGCTGTCGCGGTTCCTGCGGGTGACCGACCCCTATCTGCCGGACGGCGACCTGGTCGCGGCGCACACGCTGGTGGAACGGGCCGGCACGCGGCTCAAGCTGTCCCAGGACCACACCGTGGTGGCGCTCGCCGGGTCCACCGGCAGCGGCAAGTCCAGCATGTTCAACGCGTTGGCGCGGCTCAAGCTGTCGCCGGTCGGGGTGCGCCGGCCGACCACCGGCGTCGCGCACGCCTGCGTCTGGGGTCCGCTCGAACCGGCCAACCGGCTGCTCGACTGGGTCGGGGTGCTGCCACGCCAGCGCTATGTGCGGGAGAGCGCGCTGGACGGCGACGACGAGGCCGCGCTGCGCGGCCTGGTGCTGCTCGACCTGCCCGACTTCGACTCCGTCGAACGCGGCCACCGGCTCGAGGTGGACCGCCTGCTGGGCCTGGTCGACCAGGTGATCTGGGTGGTCGACCCGCAGAAGTACGGCGACCGGATCCTGCACAACGCCTATCTCAAGCAGTTCAAGCAGCACGCCGAGATCACCATCGTGACGCTCAACCAGGCCGACCGGCTCTCCGCCGCGGACACCGAGATCGTGCTGGCCGACCTCAAGCGGCTGCTCGAGGAGGACGGGCTGGAGGGCGCGCCGGTGCTGGCCACCTCGGCCAAGCAGCCCGGCATGCTGACCGAGCTGCGGGAGGCGCTGGAAAAGACGGTGGCCGAGCGGCAGGCCGCGCTGCGCCGGCTCTCCGGTGACCTCGACGCGGTGAGCGAGCCGCTGGCCGAGATGATCGGGCCGCCGGCCGCCGAGGACGAGGTGGACCGGGCCACGGTGCGGCAGCTGTCCGAGGCGCTGGCCGCATCGGCCGGGGTGCCGGCGGTGGCCGAGGCGGCGGGGAACGCGTACCGGCATCGGGCGGCCGCCTCGACCGGGTGGCCGGTGGTGCGCGGGCTGCGGAAACTGCGACCGGATCCGCTGAAGCGGCTGCACATCGACTCGTCCGCCACGATCGAGGGCGAAGTCGTTCCGCGCACTTCGCTGCCGACCGCGGACGCCGCGCAGAAGTCCGCGGTGGGGCTCAGCGTGCGGGCGGTGGCCAGCCGGGCCGCGGCGCCGATCCCCGAGGTGTGGGCGCCGGCGCTGAACAACGCGGCACGGTCCCGGGTGGCGGATCTGCCGGACGCGCTGGACCGGGCGGTCGCCTCCACCGACATCGGGATGAACCGCACGCCGATCTGGTGGCGGCTGGTCGGCGTGCTGCAGTGGATGCTGACGTTCGCCGCGGTGGGTGGGCTGCTGTGGCTGCTGGCGGGCTATGGCGTGCGCGCGCTGGGCCTGCCCGAGCTGCGCCATCCCCAGATCGGCGACGTCCCGATGCCGACCGTGCTGCTGCTCGGCGGGCTGGCCGTCGGGCTGCTGCTGTGGCTGCTGCTGAAACCGATCGTGAACTGGGGTGCCCGGCGCGCCCGGCGACGTGCTGAGCAGCGGTTGCAGGTGGCGGTGACCGGGGTGGCCAGGGAGTTGGTGGTGGCGCCGGTGCGCGAGGTGCTGAACGCGTACGCACAGGCGCGTGAAGCTCTGGCCGCAGTCCGTTCCGACTAGGGTCTGTCCTGCCACCGGACGGGTACGCTCGCGGCATGCCGGCTCCCCAGACTCCGTACGAAGCGGTCCTGCACGCGGCCCGCGACGTGGCGAAGCTCGACTGCGCCCTGGACGCCGAGATGCTGGCCACCGCGCTGCTCGGCAGCGTCTATGCGGTGGCCGAGAACGATCGTGCCTCCGCGGTGCGGGACTTCGTCGGCGCCTTCCTCGGCGCGACCAACCGGCGGCGCACCGCGTCGGCCATCACGATCCGATCCGTCTTCGCCGCGCTGGTCCCGGAGGCCGACGGCGCCCGCGACGTCAAGGTGGGCGCGCAGGCTCCGGCGTGGACCGGCCAGGTCGGCCGGGTCCGGGCCACCGGTTGCTATGCCTACGGCGACGTGTACGGAGATCAGACGTCCTACCTGGTCACCTATGCATATGAGGACAGTGCCGAGGGTGGCTCCGACCACGCGCTGGTGGCCCTGGTCGACCACAACATCGGCATCACCAAGGACCTCTATGTGGGCAGTCCGGCGGCGCGCATCCTGGACCAGGTCAAGGAGATGTGCGCGGCCGACGAGCTGACCTGGTTCCGCGCGGAGGACCCGGGCCGGCTGCGGCACGAGGTCGATCGGCACCTGGAGATCACCGACGGCCTGACCGACCTGCCCGCCGACGGTTCGCTGGCCACCGATCGCGCGCTGGCCGTGTCCCGGCTGCATCTGCTGCCGGCGTCCACCACGCCGGCGCTGACCGAGCCGCCCGCGAGCCCCGGCCCCGAGCTGCTCCGCGACTTCCTGTCGTCACCGGAGGCGGCCCGCTTCGGCCTCGACCAGGTGCACGCCGACGACGAACTGGCCAGCCTGCACTTCTGTCTGAGTCTGATCATCGACCACGCGGCCGGGCTGCCGGACGCCGACCCGCTGCGCTGGAGTCCGGCGGTGGCCGGGCTGTTCCTGCTCGACTGGGTGCACCGGCGCGCGGTGCTGGACATGGACGACGCCGCGATGCTGCCCCGGGTCACCCGGGCCTGGTCGGCCTATGCGATCCGGCGGCGCGGGCTGCCGGATCTCGCGGCCGAGCAGATCGACACGGTGGTCGAGGAGATGATCCCCGAGTTCGCCCGGCTCTATGCGACGGGCGAGCGACGCAGCCCCGCCACGGCGGCGGTGGCCCAGCTCATCTCGGAGGGCGTCGACCCGAACGACACGGACGCCATCGACGCCTGGATAGACCAGAACCGCCACCGCCTGAACGACGACCCCTCGTAGTTATCCACAGCGGCAAGTTATCCACAGGGCACGCCGCGGGAAGACTTCGATTTCTCTAGCGTTCCCGGCATGAACCGCTGCGCCGTAACCTTTTCCGCATGGCCACTCCCGAGGTCTCCCCGATGACCGCCTCCGCGCTGCCGGCCCTCGATCTGCCCGACGAGAACGGGTTCACGATCGACGACCTGCACGCTCTGCCGGAGGACGGACGTCGCTGGGAGCTCATCGAGGGGAGCCTGGAAGTGTCGCCGTCGGCGACCACCGACCACAACATCATCGCCCGCTGGATCGCTCAGATCCTCGAGGACTCCTGCCCGCACAAAGATCTGCTGGTCAGCACGGATCAGTCCGCGACCATCGACCGGCACAGCGAGCCGCGTCCGGATCTCATCGTGACCTCCACCCGGCACCTCTTCGACAGCCCGTTCCCGTTGCAGGGTTCTCCGCTGGTGGGCGAGGTGGTGTCGCCCACCTCGGTGCTGCGTGACACCGAGACCAAACGTGCTCTCTATGCCCGCGCCGGCGTCCCGGCCTACTGGATCATCGTGGCCGGTCGCGACGACCCGGCGATCCGTCTGGCCGAGCTGATCCTCGACCCGGACGAGGGTCGATACGAGTTCGTCACGCACTACACGGCGGATGTCTTCGAGACCAAGGTGCCGTGGCCGGTCCGGATCGACCTGCCGGCGCTGTCCGCGAAACGGGCCGGCCACATGTGACCGCTCACCAGCGGCCGGTGCGGTCCGACTGGTGGCGACCGGCGCGGGAGCCGCGGTTGCCGTCCATCGCGTCCTCGGCGCGGTGCTGGCGCTCGGCGCGGTGGTGTCCGCGATAGGAACGACCGCCCGACTGTGGCTCGTCGGTGCGCGCCTCGGTGGTGTGGTGCCGGCGGCTGTTGTGGGTCCGCTCGGCGACGCGGGCGGGACGAACATTCTGCGGGCGCTCGGCCACGGAAGACCTCCGGCTGGATTCGGACCGGTCCGTGGACCGGCTGCTCACGGTGAAACCCGGGGTGCGGTCGCGGCGCAGGGCGATGCTGCGGTCACGGTCGGACGGGCGCTCGCGGATGGTGAAGTCGTAACCGTGGCGGCCGGTCGCTTCGATGTGGACGGTGATCGAGCGGTCGCGGCCTTCGCGGTGGTGGGACCAGTGGGCGCGGTGGGCGGCGTTGTCGGCCTGCTTGTGGCGGGACCAGTCCGGGCGGTGGTGGTGCGACGGGCGGGCGCCGCACTTGCTGCGGTCTTGGCAGGACGGTTGGGCCTGGCGGATCGGTCGGTCCCGGTTCTTGCTGGGTGGTGGGCGGTCGCCGACCGGTTTGCCAGGGAAACCGGGCCAGGAGACGTTGCCGGAGTGCCAGCCGGGGGCGGAGCCGCTGCCGGGGTGGCTGCGGTGGCCGCGGTCGTCGTCGTTCCCGGAGTCGCCGGAGCCCTCGGGGTCTTCGGAGCCCTCGGGGTCTTCGGAGCCCTCGGGGTCTTCGGAGTGCTCGGCGTCGTCGGCGTCGTCGGGGTCTTCGGAGTCGGAGCCTTGGTCGTGTCGGTCGCGGGGTGCTTCCTGGGGGCGGGTGGAGGGGGGCTCGTGATCGGAGTCGTCGCCGTCCGAGTGGCCTGGCTCGTCACCGTCCGAGTCGCCTGGCTCGTCGCCGTCGGCGTTGTTCTGCGGGGACGAGTGGCCGGGCGGCCAGGTCCACTCGCGGTCCGCGGCTTCCGGCTCCTCCGAGTCCGGCGACGACGGCTCCTGCGGCGAGTCGCCGCCACCCGACGGCGAGCCACCCGGCTGAGCGCCGCCCGACGGCGAACCACCCGGCTTTGAGCCGCCCGACTGAGCGCCGCCCGACGGCGAGCCACCCGGCTGAGTGCCGCCCGGCTTTGAGCCGCCCGGCTTTGAGCCGCCGGACGAACCGCCCGAGGACGAACCACCTGGCTGCGAGCCACCGGACGACGAGCCGCCTGACGATGAACCACCCGGGTGCGAGCCACCTGGGGACGAGCCACCTGGGGACGAGCCACCTGGGGACGAGCCACCTGGGGACGAACCACCGGAGGAGGAATCGCCGCTGGACGAGCCACCCGAAGCCGAGCCGCCGCTGGACGAGCCACCGGACCACGAACCGCCCGACGACGAACCGCCGCTGGACGAGGCACCGGAGGACTCGCCGCTCGGGGATGAGGAACCGGGGCGGGTGGGGTCTGCGTACCCGGGTTTGGAGTTTTGTTTTTGGGCCTGTCCGTTTGGTTCGTCGCCGGGGGCCTCGTCCGTCGACGGCGCCGGGCGGATCGGGGCCGAGGACGACGAGGGGGCGGGCAGAGCGGGAGTTGACGGCGACGTGGGGCTCACCGGGCCCGATGACGGCAACGGCAGGAATGGGACGTCCATCGCGCCGGTCGTGCCTTCGTCCAGCTCGTTGGAGCCGGCCGTGATCGCGGCCAGCGTCGGCAGTGACGCGAGGCCGACCAGCAGTGCCACGATCAACACATATCGCCGGGTCGGACCGCGGAAGCCGTCGGCCCGGTAGACGCCGTTCACCCGCTTGCGGAGCACCTTGATCGGCGGCACCAATCCGTCGTCGGCCGGCTCCCGCTCCACCACTGCACCCCCGAATAAAGATCAACATAGATCTGTCTCAGCTATCGGGGTGAACGACGGGGGCGGGGAGAGGCTGCGGCGATCGCTACGGGTTCGCGCAGAAGGCAGAGGCCAAAAACGGCGTACCCGGACAAAAGTCCTCCGTGACGTAACAGCAGAATTTCCTTAGTGTGATCGACCCGACCTGTAATGACGCTCACGTTCTCTGTCAGGATGGGGACGACGGCACCGCCGCCGTCGCGGTCGCCAACCAGCGGCGCGAGGTGCGGGTCGTCACTCCCCGGCGGGGGTCACGCCCGCGCCGACGAGCCGCGCGGCAGCCTCACCAGGGTCAGGCGCGGCACAACCCGCAGCGGCACGCCGCGCGGACGGGCCAACCCCGCCGTGGGCACAGAGATGAACAGGGAGACACGATGGCGAACGGCGATAGCGAACCCGGGGCAGACGTCCCGGCCGGCGGCTTCGTTCAATTGCTCACCCCCGGCGGGGAGCGCGTCGACAGCTTCACCACCGACGACGGCGTGACCTACACCGTCGACTTCACCGACGACGAATATCGCGAGCTCTACCGCGATCTGGTCACGGTGCGGCGGCTGGACGCCGAGGCGACCGCCCTGCAGCGGCAGGGTGAGCTGGGCATCTGGGCGAGCCTGCTGGGTCAGGAGGCGGCGCAGGTCGGTTCCGGCCGGGCGATGCGGCCGCAGGACATGGCCTTCCCGACCTACCGCGAGCACGGTGTGCTCTACACCCGCGGCATCGACCCGATCATGCCGTTCGGCCTGTTCCGGGGTGTCGACCAGGGCGGCTGGGACCCGAACGAGTTCAAATTCAACACGTACACGATCGTGATCGGCGCGCAGACGCTGCACGCGACCGGCTATGCCATGGGCATCACGATGGACGGCAAGACCGGCAACGCGGACGGCGAGTCGGTGATCGCCTACTTCGGCGACGGCGCCACCAGCCAGGGCGACGTGCACGAGGCGTTCGTCTGGTCCAGCGTCTTCCACGCCCCGATCGTGTTCTTCTGCCAGAACAACCAATATGCGATCTCCGAGCCGCTGGAGCGCCAGACCCGGGTTCCGCTCTACCGGCGGGCGATGGGCTACGGCTTCCCGGGCGTCCGGATCGACGGCAACGACGTGCTGGCCACCTATGCGGTCACCCGGGCCGCGCTCGATCACGCGCGCAACGGCGAGGGCCCGACGCTGATCGAGGCGTACACCTATCGGATGGGCGCACACACCAGCTCGGACGACCCGACGCGCTACCGGATCGCCAGCGAGGTGGAGTCCTGGAAGGCCAAGGACCCGATCGCACGGATGAAGACGTTCCTCGAGAAACAACAGCTGGCCGGCGACGACTTCTTCGGCGAGGTCGACGAGACCGCCAAGCGGCTGGCCCTCGACCTGCGCGAACGCGTGCTCGCCATGCCCGACCCGGCGCCTGTCACGATGTTCGACAACGTCTATCCGGGCGGCTCGCCCGAGATCGACGCGCAACGCGCGCAGTTCGAGCGCTACCAGGCCTCGTTCGAGGGGAGTGCCCACTGATGACTGAGCTGACCCGCAGCGGAAAACCCCAGAAGAACCCCGTTGGCGAGACGATTTCCCTGGGCAAAGCCCTGAACCACGGGCTGCGCCGCGCGCTGGAGAACGACCCCAAGGTCATGATCATGGGTGAGGACGTCGGCAAGCTCGGCGGCGTCTTCCGGATCACCGACGGGCTGCAGAAGGACTTCGGCGAGAACCGGGTGATGGACACGCCGCTGGCCGAGTCGGGCATCATCGGCACCGCGATCGGCCTGGCCATCCGCGGCTACCGGCCGGTCTGCGAGATCCAGTTCGACGGGTTCGTGTTTCCCGCGTTCGACCAGATCGTCAGCCAGGTCTCCAAGATGTATTACCGCTCGCTGGGCAACGTGCGGCTGCCGATCGTCATCCGGATCCCGTTCGGCGGCGGCATCGGCGCGGTCGAGCACCACTCCGAGTCGCCCGAGGCGCTCTTCTCGCACACCCCGGGACTCAAGGTG
This sequence comes from Actinoplanes sp. NPDC051388, assembly GCF_055586225.1. Taxonomy (NCBI): domain Bacteria; kingdom Bacillati; phylum Actinomycetota; class Actinomycetes; order Micromonosporales; family Micromonosporaceae; genus Actinoplanes; species Actinoplanes sp. NPDC051388. The sequence goes on from NZ_JBVJIP010000002.1 coordinate 82,208, forward strand.
GTGGCCTGCTCGAACCCGGTGGACGCCTACCAGATGATCCGGCAGGCGATCACCTCCGACGACCCGATCGTGTTCTTCGAGCCCAAGAGGCGTTACTGGGAGAAGGGCGCGGTCGACCTGGACGCCGCGCCGGACTTCCCGCTGCACGCCTCGCGGGTGGTTCGGGAAGGCGCCGACGCCACGATCGTCGCCTATGGCCCGATGGTCCGCACGGCACTCGACGCCGCTCAGGCGGCCACCGAGGACGGCCGGAGTCTGGAGGTCATCGACTTGCGTACGCTCTCGCCCCTGGATCTTGGTCCGGTCTTTGCATCGGTGCGCAAGACCGGGCGGTGCATCGTGGTGCACGAGGCACCCGGCAACCTGGGCATGGGCTCCGAGGTGGCCGCGCGGGTCAGCGAGGAGTGCTTCTACTCACTCGAGGCGCCGGTGCTGCGGGTCACGGGATTCGACATCCCCTACCCGGCGGCGCGCGTCGAGGAGGAATACCTCCCGGATCTCGACCGGGTGCTGGACGCCGTCGACCGCTCGTTCGGCTGGTGAGGCCGATGTCGCGGATCAAGGAGTTCAACCTGCCCGACCTCGGCGAGGGTCTGACCGAGGGCGAGATCCTGTCCTGGCTGGTCAAGGTCGGTGACATCATCGAGCTCAACCAGCCGATCGTCGAGGTGGAGACCGCCAAGGCAGCCGTCGAGATCCCGGCCAAGTGGGCGGGGCGCATCTCGCGGATCTTCGTGGAGGCCGGGACGACGGTCGAGGTTGGTTCGCCGATCGTGGCGATCGACACCGACCCGTCGGCAGGGCCGCTTCCGTCCCCGCAGGACGATCCGGCCCAGGGTTCGAGTGCGGCCCAGGGTTCGAGTCAGGCCCAGGGTTCGAGTCAGGCCCAGGGCTCCGGTCCGGTGCCGTCGGCCGAGTCGCTCGCCGCGGTCGAGATCGCGCCGGCCGAGGGCGCGATCGAGCCCGGCATGATCGGTGGTCCGGCTCCGGGGGGCCGCACGGCCGTGCTGGTGGGCTACGGCCCGAAAACCGCAACTGCCAAGAGAAGACCCCGCTCGGGTACGCCCACAGCCTCCACAACCGCAGCACCGGAGACGCGCCACCAGCCAGAAGCCCGTCCTCCGGCCGCCCCGCCGGGACCCACCGCCCTGGTTACGACGGCCGCCCCCCAGTCGCCCAGCCCAGCACAAAGTCCCGACCACACGGGCACCCGGGCCGGCTCCGGCAGCACCACGGCCCCCCCGGGCGCCCAGGCCGGTCGCGACAGCTCCGCGACGGCTCCCGCCGACACCGGCACCGCGGCCGACGGCGGGCAGGCGAACGGGCACCACTCCGGCAAGGTGCTGGCGAAACCGCCGGTGCGCAAACTGGCCCGCGACATGGGCATCGACCTGTCCACGGTGGCCGGCACCGGCCCCGCCGGATCCGTGACGCGTGCCGACGTACAGCAGAAGGCTCTTGATCTTGCTGCTCCGCCGGCGCCCGCCGTCGCGGCGAGGGCGACCACCGCGGTCTTCGACGAGTCCCGTGAGCAGCGCGTCCCGATCAAGGGCGTGCGCAAGCTCACCGCGGAGAACATGGTGGCCTCGGCGTTCAGCGCGCCGCACGTCACCGAGTTCCTCACCGTGGACGTGACCCGCTCGATGAAGGCGCTGGACCGCCTCAAGTCCCGCCCCGAGTTCCGTGACCTGCGGATCTCGCCCCTGCTGCTGGTGGCCAAGGCGGTCCTGCTCGCGGTCCGGCGGCACCCGATGGTCAACTCCACCTGGGCCGGCGACACCATCGTCGTCAAGGAGTACGTCAACCTCGGCATCGCCGCGGCGACCGAGCGCGGGCTGATCGTGCCGAACGTCAAGGACGCCGGCCGGCTCACCCTGCACGAGCTGGCCGAGGCGCTGAACGCCCTGGTCCAGGTCGCGAAGTCGGGCAAGACCCCGCCGTCGGACATGGCCGGCGGCACCTTCTCGATCACCAACGTCGGGGTCTTCGGGGTGGACACCGGCACGCCGATCCTGCCGCCCGGTGAGGCCGCCATCCTGGCCTTCGGCGCGATCCGGCCGACGCCGTGGGTGCACAAGGGAAAGATCAAGATTCGCCAGGTCACGACGCTCGGGCTGTCCTTCGATCACCGGATCGTGGACGGCGAGCTCGGGTCCAGGTTCCTGCGCGACATCGGACGCTTCCTGGAGGACCCGGAAGAGGCCATGCTCGCCTGGACGTAAAGCAAATTGTTTTCCCAACCTTCGATCCTTCGGCGGGTGCGCCGGATCACCCCTTAATCGTTTGGCGACTCGCCTTCCGGTGCGGCACACTCGTGGTGCACCGGAAAGCGAGCTTCAAACCGGGCCCGACCAGGCCCAAAGGGATGTGAGCACCACCATGAGCAAGATGATCGACCGCATGCGTCACCGCCGACTGATCAACCGTCAGAACCGCGCGATCGACCGCGCCTGGCAGTCCGCGCCGACCCAGTCGATGCGTGACGAGATCGCGCTCTTCGCCCAGCGCCGGCCCTACTGAGCCGAGCTGCTGCTGCGAAGCACCAACTGACTGACTTATCTCTCCCCCAGCTGCGATCCGCAGCACCACGGCCCGCCCGGCCCACCCCGGGCGGGCCGTACCTCTTTCGGGGCACGGCGCTGACCTCGGCATATGCCCTTCGACACGGTTTCCGCCGGGAATCCCGCCGGTGCGCCATGTGGTGAGCCGGGTGACGCCGTTGGGCGTACACCGGAGTTCCGAGCGGCCGCAACGCCCGGTACGGTTGGGTCCGGTCGCTGCCCGGGGGTCACATCGCCGGGCCGGTGACCGGGACCGGCGCCCTCTCCCCACGGGCCGGCGGTCCCGCACGGCCAGGCCGGTCGAGTGGCACGGCCGCCAGTGCCTCCCTGTCCACAGGCCGGGAGCACGGATCACGGCGGCTCCGCGTTCGTGCGAAGCTGGCAGGCCGAAGGGCGACGGAGGAGGCGGATATGACGTCCGAGGGGCAGCACGCCGGTCGGCAACCGGCCGAGGCCACGTCGGGCAGCGGACCCGCGACCCCCGACGGCTTCCCGCCGGATTCGGACGACGGTCGCGAGCCGAGCTCGTACGGTCCTCCACCAACGGCCACACCCAACGGCGGCTCGCCGTTCGTGGTTCCCGCAGTGCCGCCGTCCGGGCGTTCCTTCCCCGACGCGCCCGCGAACCGCTACGGCGTGCCCACGGCCGAGCCGCAGCAGCCCCAGCAGCCTCAGCAGCCCGGCCCGCAACGTCCCTCCGGACCCGAGTCGGTGTGGGCGCCGCCGCCCTCCGCCTCTCCGCCGCCGCCCTCCGCCGAGGGAAACGGCGACTTCCACGGCTTCGCGGCCGGCTCGCCCAACCGTGGCCAGGCCGGTCAGCGTCCCGCGGGCCGGTCCGCCTTCGGTGACCAGCAGGTCCGCGTCCCGGGTGCCACCCTGACCGGGCTCCCGGAGAACACGCCTCCCGGCCAGGGCCCGCCGCTGCCGTCGCTGCAGACCGGCCCGTCCGAGGCGCCGCTGCCCCGCCGCACACCGGCGCCGCCGCCCTCGGCGACCCCGCAGCCCGGCCAGCCCTCGATCTTCGACGTGCCCTCCCAGCCGACGTCCTCGCCCGCGGAGTCGCCGTTCGGCGAGCCTCCGGGTGGGCGCGGCCAGACACCGCTGCCGACCCGGCAGCCCTTCGGGGGCAGCTCGTCGCCGTTCGGGCACCGCGGCGCGGCCGCGCCGGACGAGTCGCCCGCGCTGCCGTCGCGCCAGCCGAGTTCGGGGCCGGACTCCGGGCCGTTCGGGCGGCCGACCTCGGGCGGGGCGACGTTCGGCAGCGCCGCGCCGGGTGAGTCGAGCCCGCTGCCGCAGCGTCAGGCGTTCCAGTCGCCCGCCGACAGCGAGCCGGCTTCGGGTGCGAGCCCGTTCGGCGTCCGGCCCGGCTCTGCCACCGACGATCAGGCCGGCGGCGGGTTGCCGCGGCAGGCGCCCGGTCAGCCCGCGGCGGGTGGCTACGCGCAGCGGGTGCCGGGGGCGTCGTTCGCGGCCAGTGGCGCGCCGACGTCGCCGCCGGCGTTCGGTGACGCGCCCGTGCCGGATCAGACCAGTCGGTCCGATGACCAGTCCGCAGCGTTCGGCCGGTCCGAGGGCGTTCCGTTCGGTGCGCGGCCTGGTTCTGACCAGCAGTCCGGCGCCTTCGGTGCCCGGCCCGGTTCCGACCCGCAGTCCGGCGCCTTCGGTGCTCGACCCGGCGCTGACCCGCAGCCTGGCGCCTTCGGTGCGCGGCCCGAGGGCGGACCGTTCGGCGCCCGGCCCGGCGCTGAGCCGCAGTCCGGCTTGGAACAGCGGTCCGGTGCCCCCTTCGGCGCCCGGCCCGAGGACGACCAGCAGTCCGGCGCCTTCGGTGCGCGGCCGGGCTCTGACCAGCAGCCCGGCGCCTTCGGTGCCCGGCCCGATTCCGACCAGCAGCCCGGCACATTCGGCGGGCGACCCGAGGGCGGACCGTTCGGCGCCCGGCCCGGCGCTGAGCCGCAGTCCGGCTTGGAACAGCGGTCCGGTGCCCCCTTCGGCACCCGGCCCGATTCCGACCAGCAGCCTGGCGCCTTCGGCACCCGGCCCGAGGACGACCAGCAGCCCGGCGCCTTCGGTGCGCGGCCGGGCTCTGACCAGCAGCCCGGCGCTTTCGGTGCCCGGTCCGGCTCCGACCAGCAGTCCGGTGCCTTCGGGAGCCCGGGCGCTTACGGCAGCCCGAGCCGGCCGAGTGCGTTCGGCAACCGTGATGCCGACGAGTCCGACCCGTTCGGCCGTGACTCGGCCGACGCCGACGGCGCCTTCGGCCGTGGCACCTCGCCCGCCACCGATTCCGACCGCACCACGCCGCCCGGCAGCCTCGGCGGCACCCCGGCTGCCCCGCCGCAGCCCTTCGGCGGCACGAGCCCCGCATACGGCGGTCCCAGCCCGGCCTTTGGCGGAAACGGGCAATTCGGCGCCGCACAGGTGTCCGGCGACCCCCGCAACGGCGCCTTCCCGCAGCCGCGCAACCCCGGTGAACAGGGCGGTCCCGGCTCCGGCGGTGCGGCCACCGGCACCGCCCGCCCGGTCTCGGCCAGCGCGTCGGTGCCGATGCCCAACCGCAGCGGCCCGGTCGACCCCGACGAGGTCCCGCCGCCAGTCGCGGCGCCGCAGGCCCGGGTCTACGGCCGTCCGGCCACCCCGCCGCCGGCCGATGAGCCCGACGAGCAGCCGCAGAGCGCGCCGCCCGGCGACGGCGCCTGGCCCTGGGACCGCGCCAAGGAGCAGCAGCCGGACCACTCGATGTACCAGCGCGACCCCGAACCGCCGGCCGCCGCGCCGCAGTCGCCGGGTCGCGCCTCGGGCCGCGCGAGCGCCAGTGCCCGCGTCGCCCCGCCGTCCGGCCCGCCGGCTCAGGACGCCGCCCCGCACAGCGGCCCGCCGTTCAGCGAGTTCACCGCCGACGTCGCCGGCCGCGGGCGCCCGGACCCCAGCTCCGGCGGTCCGTTCCAGGGCAACCCATACCAGGGCGGCCAGCCGGGCAACCAGCCCGGCGGCCCGATGGGCGGCCAGCCCGGCACGCCGATGGGCGCCCCGACCAGCGGCCAGCCCGGCGGCCCTCAATACGGCGGACCCCAGCACGGCGAGCCGCAGCACGGCGGACCCCAGTACGGCGGACCCCAACAAGGCGGACCCCAACACGGCGAGCCCCAGCACGGCGGACCCCAGTACGGCGGACCCCAACAAGGCGGACCCCAACACGGCGAGCCCCAGCACGGCGGACCTCAATATGGCGGCCCCCAGCAGGGCGTTCCCCAACAGAGCGGACCTCAGCACGGCGTTCCCCAACAGGGCGTTCCCCAACAGGGCGGACCCCAGCACGGCGGACCCCAGCACGGCGGACCCCAACAGGGCGGACCCCAGCACGGCGGGTTCCCGCCCGGCGCGCCCGGGCCCCTGCCCGGTGGGCCCAACCCGGCCGACCACTACGGCGAGCACACCACCGACATCTCCGGTCGCGGCCGACCCGACCAGCCCTACGTCCCGGCCGCCGCGCTGCCGTCCATGCACGCGTCGCCGCCTCTGGAGAACGGCTTCCCGCCCGCGAACCGCCAGGCCCCGCCCGGCGTCGAGGGCGACCGCCCCCGCATGGGCGGCGTCTTCCCCGGCCCGCCCACTCGCGGCACGGTCACCCCGCCCCCGCCGGACGACACGGCCAGCTGGCCGGGCACGGCCGAGGGCGGTCCGGAGGGTGACCAGAGCCGGTTCGAGCAGTTCCGGCCGGAGGCCGAGGCCGCCCCGGTGGCCAAACCGGAGACCACGCACGTCCGGATGCTGCCGATCCTGATCGGTGTGACCATCGCCGCCACGCTGATCGTCGGCTTGGCGCTCGGTCTGGTCTACCTGTTCTCCGGCGACGACTCGGGCGAGGGCGGCGGATTCGCTGTCGCGGCCGGCGAGTGCGTCAAGCGGAACGGGGACGAGGCGGTCAAGGCGGCGTGCACCGACGCGGGCGCCTTCGAGGTGGTGTCGGTCGCGAACACCAAGGAGGAGTGCGCCGACCCGGGTCAGCCATATGTGCTGAACCCGACCAGCGACGGGCGTACCCAGGTGCTCTGCCTCAAACCACGCAGCTGACGCCGATGGCAGTGGAGAAAGGCCCGCGGGTGCGGGCCCCTGAGCTGCGCGGCAGAGGCTGGCTGAACACCGGCGGCAAGCCGGTCACCCTGGCCGAGCTGCGCGGCAAGATCGTGCTGCTCGACTTCTGGACCTTCTGCTGCATCAACTGCCTGCACGTCCTGGACGAGCTGCGGCCACTCGAGGACAAGTACGGCGACGTGCTCGTGGTGATCGGCGTGCACTCGCCGAAGTTCGAGCACGAGCGTGATCCGGAGGCGCTGGCCGCCGCGGTCGAGCGCTACGGCGTGCACCACCCGGTGCTCGACGACACCGACATGATCATGTGGCAGCAGTACGCGGCGAAGGCCTGGCCCACGCTCGCGGTGGTCGACCAGCGCGGCTATCTGGTGGCGTCGATGGCCGGCGAGGGGCACGCCGAGGGTCTGTCCCGGCTGATCGACGAGCTGATCGCCGAGGGCGGTCTGCGGATCGGCGACTCGCCCTACGTGCCGTCCGCGCCGGCCGACACCACGCTGCGTTTCCCCGGCAAGGCGATCGAGCTGGCCGGCGGCAACCTGCTGGTCTCCGACTCGGCGCGGCACTCGATCGTCGAGCTGACCCCGGACGGCGACCGGGTGATCCGCCGGATCGAGGCGGGCTTCGCCGAGCCCCAGGGCCTCCTGCTGCTGCCTTCCAAGACCGCCGAGGTGGCCGGCTACGACGTGCTGATCGCGGACACCGTCAACCACCTGCTGCGCGGGCTCGTGCTGGAGACCGGCGAGGTCACCACGGTGGCCGGCAGCGGGCGCCCGTGGCGGTCCACGGTGGACGACCACGCGCACGACGCGCTGGCCGCCGACCTGTCCTCGCCCTGGGATCTGGCCTGGTTCGACGACAAGGTGATCGTGGCGATGGCCGGCATCCACCAGTTGTGGTGGTTCGACCCGGTGCGCCGCACGGTCGGCGTCTATGCCGGCACCACGGTCGAGTCGTTGCGCGACGGCCCGCTGCCGGACGTGTGGATGGCGCAACCGTCCGGACTGTCCGCGGCCGGCGACCGGCTGTGGATCGCGGACAGCGAGACGTCCGCGCTGCGCTGGATCGAGCACGGCGAGATGCACACCGCGGTCGGCCAGGGCCTCTTCGACTTCGGGCACGTGGACGGGCCGGCCGGGGAGGCGCTGCTCCAGCATCCGCTCGGGGTGGCCGTGCTGCCGGACGGGGATGTGCTGGTCGCGGACACGTACAACGGCGCCATCCGGCGGTACGACCCGGCGACCGAGACGGTGTCGACGGTCGACTCCGGTCTCGCCGAGCCGAGCGACATCCTGGTCACCGCCGCCGGCGACGTGCTCGTGGTGGAATCCGGCGCGCACCGACTGACCCGGCTCGCGCCCGGCACGATGAGCCACGGCGCGGTGAGCCACGGCGCGGTGAGCCACGGCGCGGTGAGCCCCGGCGCGGTGAGAACGGTCACCGGCGAGCGCCATCGCACCGAGCGGCCGGCCACCCGGCTGGCTCCCGGCGCTGTGACACTCGACATCGTCTTCACCCCGGCGCCGGGTCAGAAGCTCGACGAGACGTTCGGCCCGTCGACCCGCCTCGAGGTCTCCGCGTCGCCTCCCGAACTGCTCGCCGAGGGCGCCGGCGTGACCACCGACCTGTCCCGTCCTCTGGTCCTCGCGCAGGGTGAGGGCGTTCTGACGGTGGTGGCTCAGGCCGCGACCTGCGATGCTGAAGTCGAGCACGCCGCCTGCCATCTCACCCGGCAGGACTGGGGTGTGCCGGTGGTCGTGACCGCCGGTGGCGAGACGCGATTGCCGTTGATCTTGCGTGGCCTGGACGGGTGAGCAGCTTCACTACCCACGAGTAACCTACGGTGTCGTAACCTGGAGGTCGTGACGACTTCGACGCCCTTCCGGATGGAGCCGGCCGACCTCGGAAAGCCGAGGTTGCGCGGCCGGCTGCACCAGTACGCGTTCTTCGTCGCGCTCGCCGGCGGCATCGTGCTGTGCTCGATCGCGGCGAGCCGGCCGGGCTTCAGCCCCTTCCTGAGCTGCCTGATCTACAGCCTGACGGTCTGTGGCCTGTTCGGCATCAGCGCCCTCTACCACCGGCGGATCTGGTCGGAGCGCGGCTACCAGATCATGCGCCGCATGGACCACTCGATGATCTTCATCTTCATCGCCGGGACATACACGCCGTTCATCGTGCTGTTGCTCGACGGCACGAAGCAAAATGTGATGCTGGCCCTGATCTGGGTCGGCGCGATCGGCGGCGTGGCGCTGAAGAGCATCTGGCCACACCTGCCGCGCTGGGTCGGCGCGCCGCTCTATCTGGCCCTCGGCTGGGGTGCGGTGGCCATCCTTCCGGACATCCTGCACAACGGCGGCGCCGCCGCCCTGGTCCTGCTCTGCGCGGGCGGCGTCATCTACAGCGTCGGCGCGGTCTTCTATGCGCTGCGCCGCCCCAACCCGTGGCCCACGGTCTTCGGCCACCACGAGTTCTTCCACGCGTGCACGCTGGTCGCCGCGCTCTGCCACCACATCGCGATCTACTTCGCCCTCTTCGCATAGTCCGGTTCAGGCGCCGCCCAGCTGGTCGCGGCGCCGGATGAGATATGCCGTCTCCGCGGTGTTGCCGGCCAGCTCGATCGCCCGGTCGTACGCCGCCCGCGACTCCCCGCTCCGGCCGATCCGGCGCAGCAGCTCCGCGCGGGTCGCGTGGAACGCGTGGTAACCGTCCAGCGGGAGGCCGTCCAGCTCCGCCAGCGCGACCTGCGGACCGTCGAATTCGGCGACCGCGATGGCCCGGTTGAGCCGCACGATCGGCGACGGGTCGAGGCGGACCAGTTGGTCATAGAGCGCGACGACCTGCGACCAGTCGGTGTCCCGGACGTCCGGCGCGTCGGTGTGCACGGCGTTGATCGCGGCGAGGATCTGGTAGCGCCCCGGCGCCTGGCCGGAGGCGAGACGCGCGCGGACCAGGGCGTGCCCCTCGGCGATCAGCTCCCGGTCCCAGGCGCCGCGGTCCTGCTCACCGAGCGCGACCAGCTCACCGCTCGCCGACACCCGTGCGGTCCGCCGGGCCTCGGTCAGGATCATCAGCGCCAGCAGCCCCGCGACCTCGCCGTCGTCCGGCATCAGCTCGCGCACCAGCCGGGTGAGCCGGATCGCCTCGGCGGTCAGGTCGCCGCGGACCGCCTCCTTCTCCGGGTCCGAGGTCAGGTAGCCCTCGTTGAAGATCAGGAAGAGGACGGCGAGCACTCCGGTGATTCGGGCCGGCAGGTCCTCCCGGGAGGGAATGCGATAGGGGATCCGGGCCGCCTTGATCTTGTCTTTGGCGCGGGTGATCCGGCGGCCCATGGTGGCCTCCTGCACCAGGAACGCGCGGGCGATCTCGGGCATGGTCAGCCCGCCGACCATGCGCAGGGTCAGTGCGACCCGTGCCTCCATGGCGAGGGCGGGGTGACAGCAGGTGAAGACGAGTCGGAGCCGATCGTCGTCGACGGCGCCGAGTGGTTCCGGGATGTCGGACAGCATGAGCGCCGCCTTGTGTTTTTCCTCGCGCCTGGCCTCGCGCCGGAGCCGGTCGATGGCCTTGCGGTTGGCGGTGGTGGTGAGCCAGGCGCCCGGATTCGGCGGCACGCCGTCGGCCGGCCAGCGCTCGACGGCGGTCGCGAACGCCTCGGCGGCCATCTCCTCGGCGAGGTCGAGATCGCCGAAGCGTTTGCACAGGGTCGCGACCACCCGGGCCCACTCCGCGCGGTGGACCTGGGTGATCAGCTCGTCGAGGCCGGTCACAGTTCCAGGAACGGCCGCAGCTCGAGCCGCCGGTTGCAGGCCTTCGACGCGCCGGCGGCGATCCGGAGCGCGACGTCGAGGTCGGCCGCCTCGATGATCCAGAACCCGGCGATGTACTCCTTCGACTCCAGGTAGGGCCCGTCCGTGAAGATCGCTTCCTCGGGCCGGCCATCGACGACGGTGGCCGTGGCGGGCGCCGCGAGCCCGCCGGCGAAGACCCAGTGGCCGTCGGCCTGGAGCTGCTTGTTGTAGGCGTGGATCGCGGTCATCTCGTCCTCGGTGCCGGAGTTGGACCGGCTGTCGAGCACGGACATCAGATACTGCGCCATCGGGATCATCTCCAGTCGTCGTGCGGCCGCCCCTTCGGGCCGCCCTTCACCCGTGCTACGAACGCTTCGGCCCGGATCCGACAGGCCGTCCGAGATTTTCTGGTACGCCGCGCGGCACAGCCGCCGCCTCCCAAGGAAGGACTGTCGCACGAGATGGATCAACTCACTGGGGCGAGGGGCCGGATCCTCCTGCTCAACGGCGCCTCGAGCGCGGGCAAGAGCAGCATCGGCCACGCACTGCTCGCACTGCTGCCCGATCCCTGGTTCTTCGTCCCGGGCGACGCCATCGGCGCCATGCGCTCCACCGTGCACACCCGGTTGTTGGACGACGGGGAGGTCGCCGAGATGCTGCGAAGGACCCGGCTCGGCTATCACCGGGCGGTGGCGGGTCTCGCCGCGGCCGGCAATGACGTGATCATGGACTACCCGCTGAGCGAGCGGTGGCGGCTGACGGATCTGCTCGACGTGCTGCGTGACCACGACGTCACCCTCGTCGAGGTCCGCTGCGATCAGCAGGAGCTCGACCGGCGTGAGCGGGCCCGCGGGGATCGGCCGGTCGGCCTGGCCCGCTCCCAGGCGGCGGAGATCTTCGCCCACGGCGACTCGGACATCGTCGTGGATACCACGGAGACCGGCCCGGAAGCGTGCGCGCGGACGATCGTGCAGGCCCTCGACCGGCTCCGGGCGCCGAAGGCCTTCGACCGGCTCAGGCTGCGTCGTAGGTCGCCCGCGCGGCCAGCACGTCGTCCATGTGGTTGACCGCCCACTTCTCCAGCGCCTCGACCAGCGACAACAGGCTCTCGCCGAGATCGGTCAGCGCATAGTCCACCCGCGGCGGCACCACCGCGTGCACCGTGCGCGTGATCAGGCCGTCGCGTTCCAGCGCGCGCAGCGTCTGGGTCAGCATCTTGGGGCTGATGCCCTCGATGTTGCGCTGCAGCGACGTGTAACGCTCCGGCCCGTCGGCCAGCAGCATGACGATCAGCACACTCCAGGTGTCACCGATCCGGTCCAGAACCTGCCGGCTCGGGCAATCCTTGGCATAGGGCGTCGTCTTCACCAGGACACTATCCCTCAGGTGCGTATGGCACTTCAAGGTGCCCACTCTCTGTGGGGAAGTGATCCTCGATCAGCGCGGTTGCTGCCGAGTGGACCCGACAAACCTAGGAGATTCCATGACCATCGTCGTCACCGGCGCCACCGGCCCCTTCGGACGTCACGCCGTCGAGGCGCTGCTGGCCAAGGGCGTGCCCGCCGACCAGATCCTCGCCACCGGTCGCCAGATCGAAAAGATCCAAGACCTCGGGGTACGCGCGGAGCAGGCCGACTACAACAACCCCGAGGACCTCAAGCGGGTCTTCGACGGGGCGGAGAAGGTGCTCTTCGTCTCCGGCAGCGAGGCCGGCCAGCGCATCCCCCAGCACCGCAACGTGGTCGACGCGGCCACCGCGGCGGGCGTCGGGCTGCTGCTCTACACGAGCATCGTGAACGCCGACACCACCGACCTGATCCTGGCCGGCGAGCACAAGGCGACCGAGGCCATGATCAAGGAGTCCGGTCTGCCGCACGCGTTCCTGCGCAACAGCTGGTACCACGAGAACTACGACTTCGCCGGCGCCGTGCAGAACGGCGGGATCTTCGGGGCCGCACAGGACGGCCGGATCAGCGCCGCCGCCCGCCCGGACTTCGCCGAGGCCGCGGCCGCCGCGCTGATCAGTGGCGAGAGCCGGGTCTACGAGCTGGGCGGCCCGGGCTTCACGCTGGCCGGGCTGGCCGCCGAGATCTCGGCGGTGTCCGGCACCGAGGTGACCTACACCGACCTGTCGCCGGAGAAGCACAAGGAGTTCCTGATCAGCGTCGGTCTGCCCGAGGTGGCCGCGGTGGTGCTGTCGGACGCCGACCGCGGCGCCGCGCAGGGGGCTCTCGAGGTCAGCCCCGCCGACCTCGAGGAACTGCTCGGCCGCCCGGCCACGCCGGTGTCCGACGCGATCCGAGCGGCCCTGTCCGCCTGAGCCCTGTCGCCTGAGCTCTGTCCGCCTAGGCGGACGGCTTGCTCACCTGCCGTAGGTGGGGGGCGGCGGGTCCTCCCGGCGCACGGTCCGGACCTCGTCCACGACGCGACCGTCGCTGCGGATGATCGGCTGCCGCTCCTCGACCACCGTGCGGCGGCGGCTGTTCCAGAACCAGACCGTGACGATCAGGCCGACCAGTCCGGCCAGCATGAGGACGTAGCCGACGACGTTGATGTCGAGGCCGCTGATATCCGCATTGACGGCGAACGCGAGGATCGCCCCCAGCGCGAGTAGGAAAATGCTTCCGCCGATGCCCATCGGGCCCTCCTAGCTGGATGCCGCCGAGGGATGAGGCGACATGGTGAACCGGGGTCGTTCGTCGATGGGCGTGTTTACCCCGGCGAGCGAATCCGTAATCAGGCAAAGTGATCCGCATGACCGAACGGACCCTGATCCTCTTGCGGCACGCCAAGGCGGAGACCCCTGGTGAGCTGCGCGACTTCGACCGCAGACTGACCGAGAAGGGCGAGGCGGACGCGGACGCGGCGGGCGCCTGGCTGGCGGACGAGGGGCTGGTTCCGCGGCTGGTGCTCTGCTCGTCGGCGCAGCGCGCCCGGCAGACCTGGCACGGCGTGGCGGTCGCGCTGGCCCAGGCCGCCCCGGAGAAGCCGGCCGCGGAGGCGCACTACGAACTCGGCCTCTATGACGGCGGCCGGACCGAGGTGATCGACCTGCTGCGGGCGGTGCCGGACGACGTGGCCACGGTGCTCGTCGTGGGGCACAACCCGACGATGTCCGATGTGTCTGTCCTCTTGCGACCGGACGAGGAGGAACACGGCTTCGAGGGGCTCAAAACGTGCGGATTGGCCATACACAAGGCATCTGGTCCTTGGTCCGGCACCGAGCCCGGGTCGATGGACCTGGTGCTGAGGCACACCGCGCGGGGATAGCGAAAGGGCCGGCTGCTTTCGCAGCCGGCCCTCACGGTCTTTCGGTCAGAACGCGTCCTCGGACAGGTCCATCACGTCGAGCGTGGTGTTCTCGATGATCCGGCGGTCCGAGCCGATCCGCGGCAGCACCTCGCGTGCGAAGAACCGGGCGGCGGCCACCTTGCCCTCGTAGAAGGACTTGTCGGACGGCTTGACGTCGGTGCCGAGCGCCTTAAGGGCGACCTCGGCCTGACGCAGCAGCAGCCACGAAAGGATCACGTCACCGAGCGCGAGCAGCACGCGACGCGACGTGAGGCCGACCTTGTAGAGCTCGCGGGGCTCGCCGCTCTGCGACGCCATCAGCCAGCCCATCTGGATGCCCATGATGGTGTTCAGCTCGGTCAGCGCCTTGCCCAGGGCGAGCCGCTCCACCTTGAGCTGACCGTTGCCGGCCTCGGTCTCGATGAAGGCCTGGATGTCGCCGGCCAGCACGCCGAGCGCCTGCCCCTGATCCTTCACGATCTTGCGGAAGATCAGGTCGAGGCTCTGGATCGCGGTGGTGCCCTCGTAGAGCGTGTCGATCTTGGCGTCCCGCACATACTGCTCCAGCGGGTAGTCCTGCAGGAAGCCGGAGCCGCCGAAGATCTGCAGCGACTCGTGGCTGAGCAGTTCGTAGGCCCGCTCCGAGCCGACGCCCTTGACCAGCGGCAGCAGCAGGTCGTTCACCTTGCCGGCGGCCTTCGCCGCCTCGGTGTCGCCGGCCGCGTCCGCGATCGCGACCTTGTCCTGCCAGGTGGCCGTGAACGTGACCAGCGCCCGCAGGCCCTCGGCGTAGGACTTCTGCAGCATCAGTGAGCGCCGCACGTCGGGGTGGTGCGTGATGGTGACCCGCGGGGCCGCCTTGTCCATCTGCTGCAGCAGGTCGGCGCCCTGGACCCGCTCCTTCGCGTATTCCAGAGCGTTCAGGTAACCCGTGGACAGGGTCGCAATGGCCTTGGTGCCGACCATCATCCGCGCGTACTCAATGATCATGAACATCTGGCGGATGCCCTGGTGCACGTCGCCCAGCAGCCAGCCCTTGGCCGGGGTGCCGTGCTCGCCGAAGGTCATCTCGCAGGTGTTGCTGACCTTGATGCCCATCTTGTGCTCGACGTTGGTCGCGAAGACGCCGTTGCGCTCGCCCAGCTCGCCGGTCTGTGGGTCGAAGTGGAACTTGGGCACCAGGAACAACGACAGCCCCTTGGTGCCCGGGCCGCCCACCCCCTCGACGCCGACCGGGCGGGCCAGCACGTAGTGGATGATGTTGTCGGTCAGGTCGTGCTCACCAGAGGTGATGAAGCGCTTGACGCCCTCGATGTGCCACGAGCCGTCCGCCTGCGGGATCGCGCGGGTGCGGCCGGCGCCGACGTCCGAGCCGGCGTCCGGCTCGGTCAGCACCATGGTGGCGCCCCACTGCTTCTCCACGAACAGCTCGGCCCACTGCTGCTGTTCAGGGGTGCCCTCGGCCTTCAGCACGTGGGCGAAGGACGGGCCGTTGGCATAGAGCCAGACCGGCGCGTTGGCACCCAGGACGTGCTCGGCGATGGCCCACCACAGCGCCCGCGGCGCCAGCGTGCCGCCGATCGAGCTGGGCAGGTCGAGCCGCCAGAACTCGGAGGCCATGAACTTGGCATAGGCCCGCTTGAACGACTCCGGCAGCGGCGCGGTGTGCGTCTCCGGATCGAAGACCGGGGGGTTCCGGTCCGCGTCCGCGAAGCTCAGCGAAAGGTCCTCGCGAGCCAGCCGGTTGACCTCGCGCAGCACGTCGCGCGCGGTGTCCACGTCGATCTCGTCGAACGGCGCCTGGCCGAACGCCTGGTCGGCCCCGAACACCTCGAAGAGGTTGAACTCGAGGTCGCGCAGGTTGCTCTTGTAATGCGTCATGGGTGACTGCCCCGCTTCTCCCGGACGTGAGTTACCCGTCAGTAACACACACTGTATTACCCACGGGTAGACGTCGACAAGCGGCGAGTCGATCTGTGAGAAACCTCGAGATTGGGGGTGGTTGTCCGTCGATCCGCGTCTCAAACGTCTCCGATCGGTGGGAAGCGGGACAACCGTTCGGCCATTTGCAAGTTGCCGCGCCGCAAACGTCGTATCGACCGTCGGATCGAGTCGTTGCTCCCGATGTACGCGAAGGACGTATGCCAGAGGCCAGGAGGTCACCGTGTTCGCCACGATCAAGAGCCTGATTCCGGAGCCTCGCCAGGCGGACCAACCCCGTCGGTACGTCGGCAAGCACCGACTGCCCGAGCCCGTCCCGGCGCCCGAACCCGCGCCGGAGACTCCGACCGCCGAGGAAACCCAGCCCGCCGCGGTCTGAGTCACCGCTAGGAGCCCGCGGCTCCGACTTCCCAGCTCGGCATCGGCTGAGCCGGGTCGACGCCCGGACCCGCATATTCCAGCAGGACCAGGGCGATGTCGTCGTCCAGGTGCCCGTGCACCCAGTCGACCAGGGCGGTCTCCAGGGACGCGAGGCCGTCGCCCACCGTGCCGTGCCCGAGAAGTCGCCAGGCCCGGTCGGTGGTCGGGAAGAACTCACCGTCGCGCCTCGCCTCGCCCAGGCCGTCGGTGAAGAGCAGAATGCGATCGCCCGGCTCGAGCCGCTCCACGCGGGGCTGAGCGACCGGCATGAAACCCAGCGGCGGGGCGGTGGCCGGCGGATCCAGAGCGATCACCTGGCCGCGGCGCAGCAGCAGCGGCGACGGATGTCCACAGTTGACGATGGTCAGGGTGCCGCCGCGCTCCTCGACCAGGGCCGCGGTCACGAAGTCCTCGTCACCCACGCTGCGGGCCACCGCACGATCCAGATCGGTCACGATGGCGCGCAGATCGGCCCGCTCATATGCCACGTGCCGGTAGGACCCCAGCACGATGCTGGCCAGCCGGACCGCGTCCAGCCCCTTGCCGCGCACGTCGCCGATGATGATCCGCACCCCGTACGGCGTGTCCAGCGCTTCGTACAGGTCACCGCCGATGTCCGCGGCCGCGGTCGCGGAGATGTATCGCCCGGCCACCGCCAGCGAACCCACCTGCGGGCCGAGCGGGCGCAGCACCGCCTGCTGGGTCACCGCGGCCAGCCGCAGCAGTTCGGTGATGCGGGCCGCCTGGCGTTGCCGGATCGTCGCCACCGCGGCCGCGATGCCGGTGGCCAGCATGATGCCGACCACGTTGACCACACCGGAGACGCCGTGGTCCGGGTCGGTGCCGGCGAAGACCATGCCGACCACGGTGGCCAACGCGCCGATGCCCAGCACGGTCTGCCACGAGGCGAACACGGCGGCGAGGAACGGAACGGCCGCGAACAGGCCCACAAAACTGGCCCGGCGGTTGTCGACCAGCTCCACGGCGGACACGACGGTGAGCAGCACAAGGGCCGCGCCGAGACCGGCGCGGGAAGCTGGGCTCAACAGGCGGCGGCCCGACGCGGAAAAGATAGCCATGGGTACGCGCACAGCATGCCTGATCGAGGCGATGGACTGCATCAACTTGTCCCGTAGTCTGATGAGGTTCTGACCACGCGGCAGATCGGCCTCATTCAGTCGGCGGCGGAACCCCCGCACCTCGATGACAGGATGTCCCGGTGACATCCGACCTGCGTGACCGCTTGATCGCCGCGTTCCGGTGGACGGACCCAGGGCCGGACAGCGAGGTCTTGGTCAGCGATCGCTCCGGCTGGTGGCGTGATCCGCACATTCTGGACGGCCTCGGCCTGGCGCTCGGCAGCCTCTTCGCCAACGAGCAGCCGACCGTGGTGGTCTCCCCCGAGGTGACCGGCTTCCTGGTCGGCCCGCTGGTCGCCCGGGCACTCGGTGTCGGCTTTGTGGAGGCCTACCGAGACCGCGCCCGGCGGCCCATCCCCGAGCCGATGACCTGGGCCGACGTGGCCGCCGACCATCGCGGCGAACCGCAGCGGCTGGGCCTGCGCTCGCGGCTGATCGGGCCGAGCGACCGGGTGCTGGTGGTGGACGACTGGGCGGCCACCGGCGCACAGTCCCGGGCGCTCTATCAGGTCGTCTCCGAGCTCGGCGCGATCCCGCTGGGCACCGCGGTGATCGTCGACGAGTGCCCGCAGAACGTGACCATTCGCGGGCTGCTCACCGGCGCCGACCTGGATTTTCAGCCGACCTAGCCGGCCAGGACCCCGCGGGTCGGCTTCCAGCCGGTGGCGACGTAGTCGGCCAGGCCGCCCTGCACGTAGGGGTCGTCGGCCATGATCCGCTGGGCTTCCTCTTCCGAGTCGGCGCGGAGCAGCACGACGCCACCCTTGGGCGGGTCCTGCCGGCCGGCCGAGATGACGACGTCGCCCAGCCCGTCGAGGAACTGCAGGTGCGCCTCGCGCGCTTTGTCGATCTCGTCCGCCGGCGCTGTGTAAGTGGAGATCATCAGGTACATGTCGCCATCCTATGGGTCTACTGCGGACCTACGCGCCATAGAAGAACGGGTCCGAATCGGGTGCCGGAGTGTGTGCGCGACGTTCCGTGCAAAGCTGGCCCACCGGTACGATCCGCGGCATGCCGCCTTCGGGACGGGCCGCGTAGAGACCACGGAAGAGTGGTGATCCGCCCCACGTGCACATGTCCGCGCGCCAGTGCTGCGACCACTGTTGCAGCGCCGCGTCGCCGGTGAGGGCGTAGAGCCGGGCGAGCTGGTTGACGTGCACCGTGTGATAGATGTTCACCTGGTGACCGTCGATCTTCTTGGCGAAGTTCGTCTGATAGACCACGGTGTCGAAGATCCGCCACGGCACCTTGATCGTCGGCTGCTGCGGGGTCACCGCGCCGATGTCCACCCACTTCAGGTAGTTCGGCGCGGCGGTGAGCGGGTCGTACCGGCCGATCAGGGCCTGGACGCGGGCGGGGCGGGCCGGCTTGATGGTGAGCGTGTTGGCGGTCGGCCAGGACGCGTACGAGATCACGATGTTCGCCTGGCTCGGGCTCATCCGATGGACCTCCCAGCGGTACGGCTTCTTCGCCGGCCCGAAGGTCCCCTCCCCCGGCACCGTCACCGACAACGAGCTGTACGTCGTGCCGACCACCCGCACGGCGACGTATCCGGTCAGGCCGTAGCGGGACAGGTGGCGAACCGGGTCGTCATACCTGGGCAGCACCTTGACCAGCGCCTTGGTGGACTTCAGCACCACGTCGCGGGCCCGCGAGTCGCCGGAGAGGCGCCCGTAGTTCCAGATCGACAACAGCGTCGACAGCCAGCCGTTGAGGACGTAGCTGTTCGGGCGCTGCGGCACCTCGGCGATCGACACGCCGTTGCGGTCGGTGAACAGGACGCCGCCGCGCTCATTGGGCACCAGCAGCGCGTCCATGGCCTGCCGGGCGGCGGTGGCGATCGTGTCGTCGCCGGTCAGATCGGCGGCCTGCTGGAGCTGATCGGCGTAGTAGGCGGTGGTGAGGCCCGAGTAGTAGCGACGGGTCGCGCGGGCGGTGCCGGCCTCGGCGTACCAGAAGACCAGGCCGCCCTCGTGCACCTTCATCCGGCGGATCGCGGCGTGCGCCACGATGCCGACGGCGTTTCGGAGCTCGGTGGTCGGCGTCGCCTCGTACTGGTCGATGTAGTCCGCGATGACGTACGTCGGATAGATCGGGTGCTCGAAGAGTGAGCCGTCCGGCTCGCGGCGGGCCGGGTAGTGATCGGCGGTCCAGGCGATCCGATAGAAGCTCGTGGCGATCGCCGCGAAGTCGTCGCTGAACGGCGGCATGTCACCCGGCGCCGCGGTGGCTTTCGCCGGGGCCGGCCCGACAACAAGCAGGAGCGCAATCAGGGCAAGAGCCATATTTCGACGCACACTTGATTAACGCACAGGATCACCGCCGGACGTGCGAGTTGCCCGGCCTCCCGCCTCGAGGACACGCAACGCATTGAGGGTGATCATCTCGTTCGGCCCGCCGCGTCCCCAATCGACCAGTTCGGGATAGACGTCGGGGTTTCCGGGTTTCCACCAGTAGCCGTTCGCCTGCCACCTGCCGTCCGGCCGCCGGCGTCGCTCCACCTCGTCCAGGGCGTCGGCCGCGCGCGGGTCGGTCGCCAATCCCATCCGCGACAACAGCAGCAGGCCCTGCAGGATGTCGTAATGCCAGTAGGGCGGGTACCGGAAGTCCAGGAACTGCTTCTTGATCACCCGATCGCCGCTCTTGAACAGCCGATGGTCGAGAAACAGTTCCGCGGCCTTGCGAGCCGGTTCCGCCCGGCCCATCTCGTGCAGCCCCCACATCGGCCCGAACGTCTCATGAAACGACGAGCGCCGCCCGGATGCGCGCTGGTCACAGTTCCATCCGCCGTCCGGCCATTGCCATTCCTCGAGCAGATCGGCCAGCCGCCGCGCCCGCGGATCGTCCCGGCGCCCGAGCCGGCAGCAGGCGGCCAATGCGTTGCCCTCAATGGAGGCGTGCCGCAGCGGAAGACCTTTGCTTTTCGGGTACGTGTTGTGCGAAAGCCACTCCAGCACATAGTCGGTGAGCTCTGTGACACGTGGCAGCGCGGGCGAGACGCCGAGTTCGGCGAGCGAGATGAGTCGCCAATGGACACCCGTCCACTTCCGATAGGGATGCCCCTCGATCGGCGCGTTCAGCAGCGCATCAACCTTGGGCCCGCTTTCGACCGGCGGGACCTCTTCCCCGAGGAGGTCACGCCGCGCCAGGGCTCGCACGGCCGGCTCGTCCGACTCCAGCAGCCAGGCAATCGCGGACATCGTGCTCCTTTGGTCAGGGAAGCGGGTGCGCCTTGAGGCATTGGGGACAGCGGTCGACCTGGCGATCGGGCGGGCAGGCCCAGAGATCGTCGCTGGGCTGGACCTTGCTCGCCTCCGGAAGGCAGTCCGGCCGCTGCCCATTGTCCGCCGCATGCGCGAGCGGGCGCCCGGTTCCGCCGACCAGCGCGCTGTCGAGGATCTCGTACCAGACGGTCAGCGCGGGTTCCCGGATGGCGGCGGCCGCCTCCTCCGGGCTGACGTGGTCGGTGTTGAGCCAGAGGTCGGCCTCGGCGTCCTCCGACGGCCGCTGCGCGGACCACAACCGCACCACGGTCCAGTCCACGTCCGGCCGGAGTTCCTTGACCGCCGAAACGGCAGCGGCGTCCTCCGCGAACAGCACCGGAATGCTGGTGACATAACGAGAATCGAGCCGCCCGAGCGCCCGGGCGATCTCGTCCCCGCCGGCGTCGGCAGACCCGAGAATCAGAACGCCGCTCGTTTCGTCAGTCACGCGGCAGCACCGTAGCGCAACACGACAACCCCACTGGGCAGGGGTTCCACGCCGGCGAGTGTGAGCCGCCGCGGTGCGAACTCGCGAGGCAGCACCGGAATCCCGGCCCCGGCGAGAACCGGACTGACCTTGATCACGAATTCATCGATCTCATCGAGCAGCTGCGCGGCCAACTTCCCACCTCCGGCGAGCCAGACATCAAGCCCGTCCTCGGCCTTGAGCCCCCGCACAACCTCGACGGGATCCCCCTCGACGACGGTGACCCCGTCGGCTTCGAGCCCGTGCGCAAAGACAACCTGCCGCAGATGCGCATAGGGGCTCGCAATCCCCAGATCGAGCGCGGGCTGATAGGTCCCCCGCCCCATGACGACGGTGTCAAACATCAGATTGGGAAGCTCATCGATCCCGATCCCCCGCCGCACATGCGTAGGCAACGTCTCCGGACAGTGCCCAACAACCCACTCGACCATGTCAGCCTCAACGGGAAAGAACTCAAACCCCCCATCAGGCCCAGCAATAAACCCATCCGGCGTAACAGCGATGTAGTAGATCAGCTTCCGCATGACCCCATCATGACCGCCACCCACCTGCCCCAACCCCGCCCCAGCCAGACACCGATCCCCGCCCCGTCTCCGCGTCCTTGATCATGGCTCGGAAGACGACGTCGGCGAGCCGACGCTTGAGCAGCGCATGGCTGCCTTGTGAGTCTTGTCGGCGGCTCGTTTGCGCTGGTAGTAGTCCCTCGCTGGGTCTGCGTCATGGCCATCACATGCAGCGCGTAGTTCAGCTGACGGTCACCGGCCCGCGAAAGACGATGCCGCTGGACGTCACCCGAGGAAACTTCTATCGGCGCGACGCCGCAGAACGACGCGAAGGCGGACTCGGATCGGAACCGGCTGACAGGCCCGGTCCGGGCGAGGATCTCGGCGGCCATGACGTCACCGATGCCGTGCAGCTCGGTCAGTGTCGTGCCGCTGGCGGCGACCGCGGCACCCAACGTGGCAGTGGTCTCGCCGATGCGCCGATCGAGCCGGCGAAGCTCAGCCAGCAGTTCGACGGCCAACCTGCGCACTGTGCGGGCCAAGGTGCGCGGCCGGATCGTGCGCAGAGCGGCAGCTGCGGACTCGGCGGTCAGCTTGCGAGGAAGGCCGGACGCGATGAGCTGAGCGAGAAGGACGTGTAGACGGTTGACGGTCTGGGCGCGCGAGCGGACCAAGGTCGCCGCGGTGTTCCGCTCAGCGCGCCTGCCAACGAAGAAAGCACACCGCTACCAGCGGCCCAGATCCCCGCTCAGATGCCAATCAATGAGAAGAGCGATCCCCGCAACCAACGCCGGACCAGGCAGTCAACAAACGCCAAAGTCACTCGAGATCAAGCCCCACAAGCAAGCGAGCCCAAGCAAGCGCTCCGCCGACCACTACCGAGCCATTCCACCGGCCGACACAATCCCGACCGCCCAGCGCAAAGCCGCCCGTACCCAAGCAGTCAAAGGAGGCACCAAACCCGGCAGCAGCTCACCCACCGCAATCACCGCACCGTGGGGGTTTGGGGGCTCGGCCCCCAAGCAGATATGCGAGAAGGCCCAGGTCTGCGCTCTCCGCAGACACAGGCCCCCGCCGACGAGCGGGTGACGGGAATCGAACCCGCACTGTCAGCTTGGGAACCGTACAAGATCTCCTGCCTTAACCCTCTCACCGCAGGTCACGGCGGCACCGTGTGGCCTGGAGTGACCTCTCGAAGCCTGAACTAATGGCCCATAGATGGCCCGCGCGACGGTCCTCACCGGCAAGGAACGCTGCCCGGGTTCTGCGAGTAATTCCCGCTGGAGGTTAGGAGGTCCGCTCCGAACGGCCGCTGGCCGTCTAGTGTCAGCGAGTCACACTGGTGTCAGGCAAAGCGTACGGAGGGTGATCATGGCAGTAGATGCAATGTCGGTGATTGTGGGGGCGTTGGCTGCTGGCGGGGTGGCTGGGGCGAAGGACGTGGCAACAGCGGCCGTCAAGGATGCTTACGCCGGTCTGCGCGGACTGGTGGTACGTCGGGTCTCGGGCTCGCCGCAGGAGACAGAAGTCGTTGAGATCCTCGACGCCGACCATCTTGAGCCTGAGATCAGGCAGGCCCGGTTGCATCAGGCGCTAACGCGGGCGCAGGTCGACGCTGATGCCGAGATTGTGGCGGCTGCTCAGCGGTTGCTGACGCTCATGGACCCTGCCAGCGCTGAGGCAGGCAAGTTCAAGGTCGATGCGTCGCAAGCCAAAGGCCTCTACGTAGGCGACGGCGGAACGCAGACGAACACCTTCTCCTGACCCACCGCAGGATTGGTCATTGGCGAATGAACACCGGCAAGCCCTCGAACAGCGAGGAACAAAGTTACAGCGTGGATGCGTCGCGAGCCGGCGGCGTCTACACCGGTGACGGCGGAACTCAGCACAACCACTTCTATGCGAGTTCAGGCTTGGATCAGGATGAAACCGCCAAACTCGTCGAGCACGTTGCTCAGGCTCTCAAGTCGCGACCGGTGGGATCGCCGGCTCCGTTGCCCGGATGGGTGCGTGTCACAAGGCAATTCTTAACCACCCGAAAGCCGCGTGCAGATCTTGCGGACTTCTTCGACGGCCTAGCGCCAGACTGGAAGGACATATGCCATCCCGAATTGCGCCCTCGCCCGGCATTGATGAAGATTGTCCAGGCCTTCCAGCCTGATGATCTAGAAGACCGCAGCATTCTGGTCCGCATTGGTGGAGCTACTGGCGACGGCAAGTCCACGATCCTCCTTCAGGCCGTTGTCCTGCTTGCGCAAGAAGATCGCTTCGGCACAATATTCTGGCGAAGCACGGCGGATGCCAGACTCACGCCAGATGTCGTAGCCGCGATGCGTGAATGCCAGCGGACTGTTTTGATTGCATCCGACGACGCCGAGGCCCTGCTGGCGGACATCGATTCTTACGAAAAAATGAAGTTGCACGAGGAGGAAGTATTCGTGCACTTCCTTTTGGCCAGTCGTGACGTCGACTGGAATGCAGAGCGCGACCGGCTCGGCTGGAAAGGAAGCGTTGCCGACCGATGGGCAGCTTCCTTCCGAGTAAGTTCACCCATTCAGGTAGGCGTGGTTGATCCAGCCGATGCTTTAGTGGTTGCTCAGAATTGGGTTCACTGCTCATCAAGCCGACCCGCGCGGCTCGCTACTGGCGACATTAGGTCAATAGCGCGAGAGATGGTGGATGCGAGCAGAGCCTCAGAAGGACGGCAGGCATTCATGGGTGGCGTCCTGTCCATGCGTTTCGACTCCGAACGCCTTCGATCTAGATTGTCCTCATTGTTGTCTAGGTTGGCGACGATACACTCGGGCGAGCCGGGCATTTCCTTAGCGGAATTCATTGTCGCGCTTGGTGCCGTGGACATCAGCGGCATTGAGGGTGTCCCGCGAGATGTCGCCGCACGTTTTCTTGGAATTGCCGAATCGGACTTGCGGCCACTGGTCGAAGTGCCGATGAAGCGAGAATTCTTCCTAAGCACATCGTCGCGCGAATTCTTTGCTCGACACCCCAGTATCTCGAAGGCTCTAGTGGAGTTGAGCCTCAGTGACGAGTATGGCGTACGGGTAGAGTCAAGCTTGCAGAAGCTCATTGGCGACGTCCAGTACATCGGGAGAAGCAATGGCTTTCGCGGCGGGTTCGGAAAGCTCAAAGATCTCGGGCGGCGATTGGCCTTCAGTGGCGTCTCGCATGATCTGATTGGCGAGCTAGCCCTTAACTTGTGCCGGACGGCCTGCGTCGTCGCTCCTTGCGACCTCAGCAGCTTCACGGCTTTGTCGCAGGTGCTTCGGGAGCAACAGCAGCCGGAGGCCTCGTTGAGAGAAGTTTGGGAGGACACTACGGCTCGGCTAGATGACGTGACTCAGTGGAGTGACTACGCCGAGTACACCCGGGGCTCCTGGTGCGAACTGGCTACTGCACTCGGAACTTGCAAGAAGTGGTGGCCAGCGTTCTGGGCCGCGCAGGTCTCTATATCGGACCGTCCTCAAAACAAGCTCGACCCGCATCAGGTTGTAGTATCACTAAGTCTCATTTCTCTCAACGCGATGCGAACCTTTGAGCACGCAAGTAATCAAGACGATCTCAGTACTTTATTGACAGAGGTAGCGGCATTGACAAGCCAGATTGGATCGGCTTTCTACGACGAATACCGCTATCCGACGCGCTGCCTTGAAGAACTCGGCATCACGCCTAGAGAGTTTGGCGGTGCGGAGGCTTTGAGGTCGGCGCTGTTACGAGTATCAAGAGGCCTAAAGGCCACGCAGCCAACGCTATCCTGGTGTGCCCGAGCTGTTGACCCGAGGGATGACTCTCTTGTCAAGTTGACAAACCTAGTCTCCCGCTTAGCTAAGTGAGGGCTCCGGGCTCCGCGGAGGCGCAGTCCGCGCAAGATGGCGAACGCAGCCCTCGTCGAGTGCTGCCGCAGGCCCTCTGGACGGCCCAGAGACCAAAAGGCGTACCCCGCCACCAACGCTGCTAACGGCGAAGCTCGGTAGAGCGGGTGACGGGAATCGAACCCGCATGTTCAGCTTGGGAAGCTGATGTTCTGCCATTGAACTACACCCGCGATGGTGCGTCGTCACTCTACAGGATCAGCTTGCCACCAGTGAACGGCCTAAGCGGGCCGCCGGGTCCTTCCACGTGCGGGTGATCGGTGGCCTGGATGTGGCGAACGGCAGTGCGCCCGACTCGCCGTGGCGGCGCAGCATCGCTGACTCGACGGAGAGCTCGAACACGCGCCAGTCGATCAGCGGCGAAGCGTGCAGCGCCGTCGCCAGCCGCGCGATCACCGCCGGATCGTCCACCGGCGTGGCCAGGCCGGTGATCATCGCCTCGTCGTCGCACTCCTCCGGCGGGAACGAATGCAGCGCATAGCGGCCGTCCCGCTCCAGGTCACGCCGCTTGGGGGAACTCACCACGAAGCAGAACAGGCCGTCCGCCGTGATCACCGGCGACACCGGATGGATCCGCGGGCCGCCGTCGGCCCGCACGGTGGCCAGATATGCCAGGCCGGGGCCATATTGCTGCAGCAGCGCTCGGACGCCGGCGGCGAGAGCGGGCGATGACGCGACGAACGCGGACCAGGTTGCCATCCCGCGATCATATCGAACACACGTACGAAAGAACCACCGAAGTATGGTGTTGCGATGCTGCTCTCCGACCGTGACCTGGTCTCCGAGATCAAGTCGGACAACCTCGCTCTCGAGCCGTTCGCGCCGGAGCTCATGCAGCCGTCCAGCATCGACGTGCGCCTGGACCGCTTCTTCCGGGTTTTCAACAACCACCTTTACACGCACATCGACCCGGCCGTGCAGCAGGACGACCTGACCGCCGCCGTGGAGGTGACCGACGGCGAGGCCTTCGTGCTGCACCCGGGCGAGTTCGTGCTGGCGTCGACGCTCGAGGTGATCACCCTGGGCGATCAGCTGGCCGGCCGCCTCGAGGGCAAGAGCAGCCTGGGCCGCCTGGGCCTGCTCACCCACTCGACGGCGGGCTTCATCGACCCCGGCTTCTCCGGCCACGTGACGCTCGAGCTGTCCAATGTGGCCAATTTGCCGATCAAGCTCTGGCCCGGCATGAAGATCGGCCAGCTCTGCATCTTCCGCCTGTCGTCCCCGGCCGAGCACCCCTATGGTTCCGCCGTCTACGGCAGCCGCTACCAGGGACAACGCGGACCCACGGCGAGCCGCTCGGCGCACAACTGGCGGATCTGGCCAACCACCTAAAGATCTTTGAGGTCGCACCCGGGTGGGTGGTTGCGCGCCGCAGCTCCCGCCGAGGCCGGGCGGGCACATCAAGGCCGCTGACGCGTCCAGACCGATGCGCCCACCCTTCATTCCAGTCGCGACTCACCCTCACTTCCCACCCACTTCGGCTCCGGTGGTACGTGGATGCACCACCCCCAGGGGCGGCGGGGTTAGCGTCGGCGTCATGAACCCACGACGGAGCTCTGATCCGGCGGTCGGCGAGCGGATTCGGGCGCGGCGGCTCCTGCGGGGGTGGAGTGTTCGTTATGCGGCCAGCCGGGCCGGTGTCTCGCACGCCACCTGGAGTCGCATCGAACGGGGGCTGCAGGCGACGGACAACCGGTTCATGCTGGCGGACATCGCCGGGGCGCTGGAGTGTGCGCCGGCCGATCTGGCGGGCACCGGCGTGCCGGCCGCCGATCGGGCCACCGCGGCGGCGCACGCGGGCGTGCTCGGGGTGCGCCGGGCCCTGATCGACGTCGACCTGACCGAGCCGCCCGCCGGACCCGCGCCGCCGCTCGCCGAGCTGGCCCGCGGCGTCGCCCTGACCGACGCCCTGTACCAGGCGTGCGACTACGCCGGCGCCACCCGGCTGCTGCCGGATCTGCTGCGCGACCTGCACACCGAGACGGCCGGCCCGGACCACCGCAAAGCGCTGCGGCTGCTCTGCGACACGACCCACATCGCCTCCACCGTGCTACGCAGCCTCGGGCATCCGGCGGACGCCTGGCTGGCCGCGGAGCGGTGCCGCGACGCGGCGGACGTGGTCGGCGACCCGGTGCTGCGGGCCTACGCGGCCTATGCCCAGGCCCGGGCGGCCACCGCCTGCGGGTCCTTCCAGCGGGGACAGACCATCGCCGAGCGGGCCGTCGACGACCTGGGCCGGAGACTCGGCCGGGCCGGCGGACCGGAGCTGCTCGGCTCGCTGCACCTGGTCGCCGCGCTGGCCAGCCGGTGCCGGCAGCGACTCGACGACAGCCGGGACTGGCTGGACGAGGCGGGCCTGCTGGCCGGCCGCACCGGCGAGAGCGACGCGATGGGCATGTTCTTCGGCCCCACCAACGTGGACATCTGGCGGATGAGCATCGAGGTCGACGACGGTGACCCGGGTCTGGTCGTGGAGATCGCGCGCCGCACCGATCCGGCGGCGATCACGGCCGGCGTCCGGCAGGTCTTCTACTACGCCGACACGGCCCGGGCGCTGGCCCGCATCGGCGGCCGTGACCGCGAGGCGATCCGCTTCCTGCTCACCGCGGAACGCATCGCCCCGCAGCACGTGCGCACGTCGGCCGTGCTGGCGGAAACAGTCCGGGTCCTGCTGGACCGTTCCCGCCGCCCGGCCGGCGGCACCGAGGTGCGCGGCCTCTACGAACGCATGCAGCTCACCTGACCGGGTCAGGGGCTTGCCTGGCGGCGGGCCGCGGTGGCACTGGACAGCAGCAGAGCCGTGGCCGGCAGGGCGGCCACCGCGGTGGAGAGGATGGCTGCCGCTGGGCTTTCGAGTCCGCCGTCGCCCAGGATGTACGTCAGGATTATCGCGGTCTGGACCAGCAGGGTGGCGGCGAACAGCAGGCCCAGGGCCATCGCCACCCGCTCGTCGATCGCCAGCCGCAGCAGGGCCGCCGCGCACAGTGCCAGCGGAAGCGCCCTGGTCAGGATCCCGGAGATGGCCGGGAAGGCATAGGGCATCAGGTAGTCCGCGGCCACCAGGATCAACGGGATCGCCGGGACGAACCGCAGGACCCCGGCCACCGGCGCCGGGCGATGCTTCCACAGCGCCAGCAGGAGCAGCACGGCCGGCGGGAACTGCCAGAAGTCCGGGGTCGGGAAGCCGGCGACGAGCGCGGTCGCATAGACGATCGCGGCGATCACGGCCGCCACCCGGAAGCGGTTGAACACGGCCACCACCACCGCGGCCACGCCGAACGCCACCATGGCCAGGGCGACCTGCGGGGGCGTGTTCCACGGAATCGGAGCGCCGAGGAGCAGGTCGAACAGCCGGACGCCGGCGCTGGCCGTGCCATAGACCAGCAGCATCAAGGCGGCGGCGCGGCAGGCGGCCAGCCGGCTCTCCCGGACGGTCTGGCGCTGGGTGCGCCCGGCGCGCACCCGGAACGCGCTGATCGCCAGCGCGACGACCTCACGCGCGGGCGGGCGGGTGCGGCCCTCCTCGGCCGACTCCAGCAACGTCTCCAGCAGCTCGGGGCCACGGGTCCGGCGGTAGTCGGACGGATAGAGGAACAGCAGGCGGGCATAGCGCCGCTCCAGCTCGGCGGTCATGCGAGACCCACCGCGGGACGGGCAATCACGACGCGGGCGGCGGCGGCCAGATGGGCCGCCTCCTCTTCGAGGGCCGCGCGGCCCTCGGGGGTCAGGGCGTAGTAGCGGCGCGAGCGGCCGTTGACCACTTCCTCATTGACGACCTGTACGTATCCATCGCCGGTCAAGCGGTCCAACGCCGTGTAGAGCGTGCCCGTGGCCGGCTTCACCCGCCCGTTCGACAGGGTGTCGGCGCGCTTGATGATCGCGTACCCATGAAGGGGTTGATCTTGGAGTGCCGCCAGGATGAAGTAGGTCGACCTGCGCGGATGTGGGCGCAGCGAGCGCATCCCGCCGCACGGGGAGCTGGCCGAAGATCAGCTGTAGCCGGAGTTCCTGGCGGACGACGTGGCCGGCTGATCCGCGAGCTCGGCCATCCGGTCGCCGACGTGCTGGGTTTCTCCTACGGCGGCCGGATCGCGATGCGTGTCGTCGAGCGGCACCCGCAGGTCGTTCGCCGGCTCATCCTGGCCTCGACCACGGCCTACACCGACTTCACGCCGGCCGCGGATCGAGAAGAACTCGCCGAGGTCGACTTCACGTTGGCGGACGGGACGGACGGCGAGCTGAGCCGGGCGATGGCCGGGGCCGACGTGCCGTCGCAGATCTGGCAGCTGGATCGCCGCGCAGGTGCTGCGCGCCTGGGGCGGCCCGACGCTCATCCTGCACGGCGCCCGGGACCGCTGTTTCCCGATCGAGGTCGCGCGCCGGCTGCATGCCGAGCTGCCCGCCAGCAGCCTGGTCGAGGTGCCGGAAGCAGGTCACATGGCCCACTTCGACAACCCGGAGGCCTGGCTGGCGGGCATCCGTCACCTGATCAGTGGAGCCAGCCCGGCCACCACGAACCGTTCTTGAAGCCGGTCGACCACTGGTGCTCGGAACAGGACTTCGTGGTGGCGAAGCGCTGCTCGTCGAGCACCGAGATCACGCCGGCGTTGTAGGTGCCCAGCCCGAAGCCGACGCCGGTCACGGTCATCTTCGGGTTGTCCGCGACCACCTGCGCGAAGGTCTTCTCGGCCGGGCCACCCGCGGTCTTGTCGAGGCCGTTGATCGTGGTCGACGAGGTCCACAGCGGACCGTCGAGCACGTTCCACTCGGTGCGCAGCATGCGCTGCGGGTTGCCCCCCGCCTTGATCGACATCAGGTAGTAGTACGGCTCGAAGATCAGGACACCGTCGCCTTTCGCCGTCTTCACGTAGATGTGGTACGCGGGCAGCGCGGCGTCGTTCACGACGTTGTTGTCGTTCGCCGTCTTGTCCAGCTTCACGGTCTCGTAGCTCACCTCGTTCACCGTGCCGGCCGGCACCGGCTTGAACGACGTCTTCCAGGACACCATGTCGTCCTTCTGGGACTGCGCGGTGGTCAGCTTGATGCCGTCGGCGCCGACCGTGGCCGTCGCCGTGCCGACCTTCATCACGCCGGAGGTGTTGCTGTGCTTGACGACTGAGCAGGGCCGGTGCGACGAGGCACTGGCGGGCTGAGCGTTGACCGCCAGGACCGACACCGTGGTCACGGCGAAGGCCGCAGCCGCCGCGCGTCGCATCATTGAGCGAAGATTGATCCCGTTTTGTTCCATATGTCCAGATTACCCGGTGTCTACTGAGCGAAACCCTCCACGGTCGCCGTGATCTGTCGCGTGGTCGCGGCCGCCACCCGCGGATCGGTGGCGGCGTACGCCGTG
Source organism: Actinoplanes sp. NPDC051388 (assembly GCF_055586225.1). Lineage (NCBI taxonomy): Bacteria > Bacillati > Actinomycetota > Actinomycetes > Micromonosporales > Micromonosporaceae > Actinoplanes > Actinoplanes sp. NPDC051388. Next base: position 112,933 of record NZ_JBVJIP010000002.1, read on the forward strand.
TAGGCGCTCAACCCCGCCGCCAGCGCGATGCCACGCCCGCGCGCCCAGGTGGCGTCGTCCAGGCCGACCGCATCACCGAAGACCGATCGCGTCCGGGCACCCAGCAACGTGAACGCGATCATCAAGTCGCACGCCGGATCGCCCACGCCCAGCCCGCCGAAGTCGATCACGGCACTGAGCTCACCATCGACGGCGAGCAGGTTGCCGGTGTGGAAGTCGCCGTGAAACCAGACCGGCGGCCGCGCCCAGCCCGGCGCGCGCAGGGCTGCCGTCCACACCTCGGTCAGCGCGCCGGCGTCGAAGTCACCGGCCACCTCGGCGATCGCGGCGCGGGTGTCCGCGTCCCGGTCGGCCAGCGGCCGCGCGGCCAGATCCGCCCGTGGTCCGGTGGGCACCGGAAACCGTTGCAGGGCAAGCAGAAAGCCCGCAAGCTCCCGGGCCACCGAGTCCGAATCGGCCACCGCGGCGACGCCCGGCAGCCACCGCGAGACCGCCCACGGCCAGGGGTAACCGAAGTCCGGGCGGCCGACCGCGACCGGCGACGGAATCGCCAGCGGCAGCGCCGCAGCGAGCCGCGGCAGCCACTTCCACTCCTTCTGCGCCTGCCTGATCGCCCCGCTGTGCCGCGGGATGCGGACCGAGAGGTCATCGCCCAGCCGATAGATCACGTGATCCGATCCGGCCGGATCGAGCAGCCGCAACGGCCGGTCCGACCACTGTGGAAACTGGGTGTCGACCAGTCGCCGGGCCAGCCTTTCGGTGATCTCGGGTCGCACGCGATGATCGTGCCATGACGACGAATCTGCGAGGCAAGGTAGCCCTGGTCGCCGGCGCGACCCGGGCCGCCGGTCGGGGCATCGCCGTCGAGCTCGGCGCGCTCGGCGCGACCGTCTACTGCACCGGCCGCAGCAGCGGCGCCACCCGTTCCGAGATGAACCGCCCGGAGACCATCGAGGAGACCGCCGCGGCGGTGACCGCCATCGGCGGCACCGGCATCCCGGTCCGTGTCGACCACAGCGACCCCGCCGAGGTCGCCGCCCTGGTCGACCGGATCGGAGCGGACCACGACCGCCTCGACATCCTGGTGAACAGCGTCTGGGGCGGGGACATGTTCACCGAGTGGGGCGAGCCGCTGTGGACGCACGACCTGCGCAACGGCCTGCGCCTGCTGCATCAGGGCCTGGACACCCACCTGATCACCAGTCACCACGCGCTCCCGCTGCTGATCCGGCGGCCCGGCGGACTCGTCGTGGAAATGACGGACGGCACGGCGGGTGTCGACGGTGACTATCGGGGCTCGGTCTTCTACGACCTGGTGAAGGTCGGCGTCATCCGCCTCGCTCAGGCGCAGGCGTCCGAGCTCCGCGACCACGGGTCGGGCGCGGTCGCGGTCACGCCCGGCTGGCTGCGCTCGGAACGCATGCTGGACGACTACGGGGTCGGCGAGGACAACTGGCGCGACGCCACCGCGCAGGACCCGCACTTCTGCATGACCGAGTCGCCACGTTATGTGGGCCGGGGTGTCGCCGCGCTGGCCGCCGATCCGGATCGCGCGCGTTTCAGCGGACGGACGCTGTCCAGTGCCGATCTCGCCGCGCACTACGCGGTCACCGACCTCGACGGCACCCGTCCCGACTTCCACCGCTACTACACGGAGGTGATGGCGACCGGCGGCAAGGCCGGCGACCTCGGTTATCGCTGACGGCGGGCCGGCCGCGAACCACGACCGGCCCGCATCACCCGCGTCAGTCGGTCCAAATGCCGCCGTCCACCAGCGCGATCGCACTGTCATAGATGAAGTCGGTCGAGTCGGCCACCGCGATCTGCACGGTCACCTCCTTGCCCGGCGTCACCGGCACCGAGCAGGTCAGCGGCTTGGTCAGCCCGTCCATGCTGGTCGCGTAGCCGGCCGCGCCATCGGCGTTGTCCACGTAGTAGTCCGGGTTCTGACCGGCGTTGATCGTGTTCACCGACACCGGCTGGGTCGTGCCGGGCACCAGCGCGCAGTTCTTGCCGTCCACCCGCACGGCCATCACGTCGTTGAAGTTGCTGCCGACGTACTCCGGGTACTCCTCGCTGGCGAAGACGTAGCGGATGTGCAGCGTGTTCTTCTCCGGAACGAGTTTGACCTGGTAGGACGCCGCGTCGTGGGTCTCGTGCCCGGCGAACTCGGTCAGTTCCGCGTCGCCTTCCCGGCCCAGCCCGGTGCTGGCGAACTTCGACGGATCGCCCAGCGCGTCGGCCATCTGGCCGGTGCTCAAGACCCAGGTCTTCTTCCCGGGTACGAATCCCTCGACGTGACCCCACTGCTCGGGCGCGCCGACCGTGGTGTCGTCGACCTTCTCGACCCCGTCACCGAGCAGCGAATCCTTGCTGCCACCGGGCTCGGCGGGCAGGTCCTTGCAACCCTTCGGCAACGCCCACGGCGAGCCGGCATAACCGGTCGAGCCCGTCAGCGCATCGACCGTGACGCTGGCGTCGTATTTCCAGAGCTTGCCCAGCCAGGCCTTGGCGGTCAGGGCGAGGCTGCGGGAGAAGGCGGCCTTGATCTCGGTGCAGGCGTTGAATCGGCCGTCCTGCGCGGTGAACACCGGCCCGAAGGACGCGTCCACCGGGTAGAGGCTGCCGCTGACCCCGGCCGTGACACCGGCCTTCTCCGACGTGACACCCGGTCCGACGGTGAGTTCGCCGCCCAGCTTGACGCCGATCTTGCCGTTCGCGGTGACCTTGGGCGACAGGGGCTCGGTCTTCATCGTCGTGCCGCCCGAGAACGACGCGCCGCTCTTGACGCTCATCGTGCCCTTGACGTTGACGCCGGCGGTGGTCTGCAGACCGACATCGGAGAGCTCGAGGGCGTTCGTGATGGTGAACTCGGCCTTCGGCTCGAACGTGAGCGCGATCGGGATCGGCGTCACGGTCAGCTGCTTGGTCAGCTTGGGCAGGTTGGCCTTGCAGGTGAAGCTGCTGCTGGTCTTGATCGTCGCCGAGTTGGTGACGTCCGCGGTCAGACCCATGTCCAGCGTTGCGCCGACCGGCACGTCGGCGCCGAGGACGCTGTACTTGTCGACCTTGGTGGCGAAGTGCCCGCCGAGCACGACGTCGGTGGAGAAGCTGACCGAGGTGCTGTCCGACTCCTTGCAGCCGAACGCGGCGGCCTTGGCAGCCTTGGCCGCGACCTTGGGTGCTTCATCGCCGGTCACGGAGAACTGGTCGACATTCAATTCGTAGTAGTCGAAGGCGTCGGCCAGACCGCCGGACTCCAGGGTGAGCGTGCGGCCGTCGGTGGAGATCGCGGTCACCACGCCCAGGAAGCCGCCGGCCAGCGCGGCCGAGATCGGCAGCACCACGCCGGACCCGAGCACCGGGGTCGGCACGCCCGGCTGCAGCACCACCCGCACACCGTCGCCGGTCGCGGTGGCCGAGACCAGGTCGGCCGGCTTGGCGAGCAGGGCCTGCGGGTTCGCCACGTACTTGGCCTCGGCACCGCCCGCCGCCGGGCCCGCGGTCACCGTCAGCGGCCCGTACCAACGGCCCTTGAGCAGCGTGAACAGCGAGTACGTGTACTGCTGCCCCGCCTTCAGCCCACTGTCGGCAGCGGTCGTGCCCTTCACCGGCACCCCGGTCCCGAGCGAGCTCAGGCTGACCGGCACCCGGCCGGGCGTACGCCGGAGGATGAACTTGGCGCCGGCCGGGGCGGTCCAGGCCAGACCCACCCCGGTCGCCGTCACCGTGGCGGCGTGCAGGTCGCGGGCGGCGCCGTCGGCCGCGTAGGTGACCGTGACCGCACGGCCGTTCGGCACCACCGGCACGACCGGCACCGAGGCCCGGCCGACGTAGCGCACGCCGTTGAAGATCAGGCTCGGCGTCTGCACCGCGTAGAGGCCGGCCGGTGGCTTCAGGGTGACCACGGTGGACTTGCCGGCCGGGGGCTTGGCCGCGATCTGCTTCGTCTTGCCGGCCAGCGTGACCGTGGCGGGCACCCCGTCGGGCGTCACGATGGTGACTCTGATCGACCCGCTGGTGGCCGGTGGCGCCGCGGCGGCCGGGGACGCGAGCCCGAGCAGGGATGCGGCGAAGACGACGAGGACCGTCGACTTTCTCATGGCGTACTCCTCGATGCTGTGATCACGCCAGTTCGGCGCGCACCGCGTACTCTCCATGATGTTTTGGTGTTGAAAAAGCTGGTTGTCCGCTTTACGGTGCATCTCAACCGAACGACGTCAACCGCTCGGGGTCGGCCTATCGGAGGCGGGTCAGGACCTCCTGGCGCACCGACGCGACGAGGTGGCCGTCGTGATCGGAGAGCCGCCCGGCGCACAGGCCGCGATTGCCGCTGGTGGTGAGCGTCTCCTGCGCATAGAGCAACCACTGGTCGGCTCGAAACGGCGCGTGGAACCAGACCCCGTGGTCCAGGCTGGCCGACTGCAGACCGGGCCGGCTGCCGTGCGCGAGACCGTGCCGGGCCAGCGCGGTCGACACCAGCAGCAGGTCGGAGACGTAGGTCAGCGCGCACTGGTGGTCCGGCGCCGAATCCGGCAGGCGGGAGCGGGTGCGCAACCAGAACGCCTGACCGGCCACCCGCTCGCCGCGGCGTCCCGCGATCGTGCTGGGCGGCCCGGCGAACCGGAAGTCGAACGGCATCCGGCCGAGCAGATGGTCCAGCCACGCGGCCTCGCCGGGCCCGTCCGGAGTCCACGCATCCGGCACGGGCACCGCCACGCTGGGCGCCACTGAGAGTGCCCCGAGAGAAACATCCAGCGTCAGGATCGTGCGTCCGGCCTGCGTGGCCGTGACCTGGCGAAACCGGTCCCCCACAACGGAAACCCGGTAGTCGATGGACTCGCCGCCACGACCCTCGCTGACGAATCGCGCGTGCAGCGACGCGACCGGCGCGCCCACCGCCCGCAGCGCTTGAGCGGCGACGTGACCACCGAAGGTCCGCCCGTTGGGGCCCTTGTCACCGAAGCCGCGATATTCATCCGGCCCGATCGGCGCGACGTCCCACAGCACCGTCGCAGTGTGTCACGCGATGGCGATGAACACGTTGTCGATCCGGCCGGCGAACTGGTCGTTGCCTCGGTTCGCGCCCTTGCCGCCGACCCGCAGCGGCTCGGCGTTCGCGATCGACAGGGACGGCGGCACCGCAACCCCGGCCCGCTCCACGCCGTCCACCACGATCGCCAGCCGGTTCGCGCTGCGCGAGCAGACCACCTCGTGCCAGGCGCCGTCCGCGACGTCCATCAGCGGCTCGGCCCGGTAGATCCGCGCCCGCGACGCGATTACGCAGCTCGGGTGCCCCTGCCGATGGTCGACCTGCAGCTTGAACTGGCTGACCCCGCCGACCGAGTAGCCCTTCTGCAGCACGTTCGCGCCGTCCGCCAGGTCCGCGTGGGTCATCATGATCGACGCGCCGTACTGCACCGGGCGGTTGCCGGGGTTGAGCGCGTCGTCGCGGGTGCCCTCGAGGATCGCCCGCGGGCAGTCGCGTTCGCGCTGCATGGTGCACCGGTCCGGATATTCGACGGCCAGGCCGAGGCCCTGCGGCACCAGGCTGAGCGCGCCGCCGTTCTGGCCGACCGGACGCAGCTCGTGGCCGCCCTGGGTGTCGGTGATCGGCTTGTCCACACCGCCGTCGAAGGTGTAGCGCACGTTGATCGGCGCGGCGGCCACGGCGACCCGGCCGGGTCGCTCGTGCGTGGAGAAGGACCCGGTGTTCGTGAGCACGCCCGCGGACGGCGGCGGGAGCACGGCGAAGGCGGGCAGCGGGCCGGTCTGCGGCAGGCTCTCGCCCCGGGACAGGTGCACGGCGGTGACCACTCCCACGCCGAGGACCAGCGCCGTCGCGATCGCGCCGGCACGAGCAAGGCGGGTGTCAGACATGCGGACATTGTCCGTATCGCGGCGTTACTACGCCATTTCCACGCGGCCTGTCTTTGAAACAGTGTTAAAGCACACTAAAGCGGTCGGCCGGTTCGCCGACCACCGCGTGCAGCACGTCGTCCAGCGTCACCACGCCGAGCGGCGTGCGCCCGTCGCTGACCAACAGGATGTGCCGGCGGTCGCGGCGCATGGTGAGCAGCAGGTCGGCGAGGGTGCGATCGGGCGGCACCACGGCCAGCGGCCGGATGATCTCGGCCGGGATCGGAAGGCGGCGCTGCGCGCCGTCGTACCCCAGGATGTCTTTGATGTGGACGAAGCCGAGCACGCGCCGGGTCTCGCGCTGGACCACCGGGAAGCGCGATCGGCCGCTGCGGGTGGCGACCGCCTCCAGGGCCGCGGGCGACACGTCGTCGGTGACGGTCGTCACGCCGGCCCACGGGCGCAGGGTGTCGGCGGCGGTGCGGTTGTTGAGGCCGAGGGCGGCGTGGATGCGCTCATATTGTTCGGTGCCGAGCAGGCCCTCGCTGCGCGCCTGAGTGACCATGCCGGCCAGTTCCTCGGCGGTGAAGACGGTCTTGACCGCGTCGGTGGCCTCGATCTTCCAGAGCGAGAGCACCGTGCGCGAGGCCCAGCGCATGGCCGTCAGCAGCGGCTTCGTCGCGATGCAGAAGCCCAGCATGAACGGGCCGAGAATGAGCGCCGAGCGTTCCGGGCCGGCCAGCGTGATGTTCTTCGGGACCATCTCGCCGACCACCGTGTGCAGGAACACCACGATGCCCAGGGCCAGCACGAACCCGACCGGGTGCACCGCGCCCTCCGGCAGTCCGAGCGCGGTGAACGGGCCCTCCAGCAGGTGCGCGAGGGCCGGTTCGGCGATCGCGCCCAGGCCGAGCGAGCAGATCGTGATGCCGAGCTGGGCGCCGGCGATCATCAGCGGGATCTGGTTCATCGCGGACAGCGCCCAGCGGGCACGCTGCGAGGTGGCGGCGAGCGGTTCGAGGGCGGTGCGACGCGACGCTATCAGCGCGAACTCGCCACCCACGAAGAGCGCGTTGCCGAGCAGCAGCACGACGGTGACCAGCAGCTCAACCATCGAGCGGCTCCGGCGCCGGCGCGACCACCCGGACCTGCTCGATGCGGTGCCGGTCGACCTCCATCACGGTGAACTCCCAGCCGTCCTCGGCGAGCGACTCCCCGGGCACCGGAATGTGGCCGAGGCGGGCGAGCAGAAAACCGGCGAGCGTTTCGTACGGGCCCTCGGGCAGCCGGAATCCGGTCTGCTCGAGCGTCTCGTCCTCGCGTAACAGGCCGTCGACCAGGAACGTCTTCTCGCCACCGGGGGCGGTCAGCTCCTGGGTGCCGGTCTCCAGGAAGTCCACGTCGTATTCGTCGGAGATCTCCCCGACCAGTTCCTCGATCAGGTCCTCGACGGTCACCACGCCGTCGGTGCCGCCGTATTCGTCGACCACGATGGCCAGGTCGGCGTCGGCGGCGCGCAGGGCGGCGAGCACCTTGTCGAGGTCGAGGCTCTCCGGCACGTAGACCGGTTCGCGGGCGATCGCGTCGACGGTGGTGCCGGCCCGGCGCTCGGGCGGGACACCCAGCGCGTCGGGCACCCCGGCCACACCGGTGACCAGGTCGAGCGTGCTCTCGTACACCGGGAATCTGGTGTGTCCGGTCTCGCGCGAAAGCGCGATCAGGTCGGCGACGCTCGCCGTCGTCTTGAGCCCGACGACGTCCACCCGCGGCGTCATCGCCTTGGCCGCCCGCTTCTCGCCGAACCGGATCGTGCGGCGCAGCAGGGTGGCGGTCTCGGTCGGCAGCGCACCGGCGCGCGCGCTGATCGCGGCGAGCAGGCCCAGCTCCTCGGGGCTGCGGGCGCTGGCCAGCTCTTCCTGCGGTTCGATGCCCAGGCGGCGGACCAGCCAGTTCGCCGAGCCGTTGAGCGCGCCGATCAGCCATTTGAAGGTCCGCGAGAAGGTGCGCAACGGCGCGGCGGTGGCGAGTGCGGCCCGCATCGGGCGGGCCAGGGCGGCGTTCTTGGGTACGAGCTCACCGAACAACATCGACACCAGAGTGGCCAGGATCAGCGACAACGCGTGCGTGGCGGTCTCCGTCGCGCCCCGGGCCACCGGCTCGACCAGCGGGGTGATCAGGCGGGACAGCGCCGGCTCGGCCAGGTATCCGGTGAGCAGGGCGGTGATCGTGATCCCGAGCTGCGCGCCGGAGAGCTGGAAGGACAATTCGCTCAGTGCGTGACGAACGGTGCGAGCCCGCCGGTCGTTGGCCGCCGCCCGCTTGTCGATCTCTGCCCGGTCCACGGTGACCAGACCGAACTCCGCGACCACGAAAAACGCGTTGCCCGCCGTGAGCAGCACAAATGCCACCAAGGGGAGCACCGCGGTCAGGAACAGGCCGTCCATGATCGGTTCACCTCGGCCCTCATTGTGCCCTGATTGTGCCGGGCCTGGGCATCCGCCTTCGCGCCGCGCGCCCGGTCGATGTCTCGGGTTACTTTCGAGTGATGAACCTGCCCGAGGAATTCGCCCTGATCGCTTACCACGATGACGGGACCCCGGTGACCGACGGCATGCATCTGGACAACGGGCTCGGCGGTGCGTTGCTGCTCGATCTCACCCTCGCCGCCCGGGTCGACGTGGTGGACAAGAAGGTCGTGGTGCTGGACCGTTCGCCCACCGGAGATCCCGTGGTGGACGCCGCGCTGGCCCGGATCGCCGACGAGCGGCCGCGCTCCGCCAAGACCTGGGTGTCCAAGCTCGCCAAGGGCGCTCGCGACGCGGTGATGGACGGCCTGGTCACCAAGGAGATCGTCCGCCGGGAGAAGGGTCGCGTGCTGGCCATCTTCCCCCGCACGAAATACCCGGCCACGCACGGCGTCGAGCCGCCGCAGGAGACCGAGGCGCGGCAACGGATGCGCGCCGCGATCACCGGATCCGGGCCGGTCGAGCCCCGGACCGCGGCGCTGTGCTCGCTGATCGCGGCGACCGGCCTGCAGAAGAAGGTCTTCCCCGACCTGGACCGCAAGCTCGTGAAGGCGCGGCTCAAGGAGATCGGCGAGGGCGCGTGGGCGGCCACCGCGGTGCAGGAGGCCATCGAGCAGATCCAGGCGGCGATCATCGCCGCCGCCGTCTCCAGCAGCGCGGCGGCCAACTCCGGCGGCAGCTCTTAAGCTCGCCGCAGCAGCAGGCCGCCGAGCACCAGGCCGCCGCCGAGCAGGATGAGCAGCGAGACCGCGGCGCCGGTGATCGGCAGCGGGGAGCCGCCGCCGCTGCCCGGCACCGGTGCCGCGGAGCGGCCCAGCGGGGTGCCGGGCACCGCCGCGCTGACCGAGAAGCCGGCGTCCGTGACGGTCGCGACGAGCACCTGATATTCGGCGCCGTTGTCCAGGCCGGAGATCGTGCAGCCGGGTGTCTTCGTGATGCACTGCGGGCCGAAACTGTCGCCGATCGCGAGGACGCCGTAGGAGTCCAGCTCGCCGACTCCCAGCTCGGCCGGGGCCGACCAGGTCACGCCCAGCTCGGCGTCGCCGGGCGTGACGTTCACGTCGGTCACCAAGCCGGGCGCGAGCAGGGTCGCCACCGGGGTCAGGCGGTCGGTGGTGGTGCCATCGCCGACCTGCCCGTCCGCGTTGTCGCCCCAGCAGAACGGGTTGCCCTGGATGTCCAGGGCGCAGGTGTGCGCGTCGCCGACCGACAGCTGCACCAGGAGGCTGCCGTGCGTGCCGACGAGCAGGGCGAGAAAGGCCGACTCCGGCACCGCGCTCTGATCCACCTCGGCCGGTTCGTCCCGGTCGGTGCGGTCGCCGACGCCCAGCTGACCCTCGGCGTTCGCACCCCAGCAGTGCGCCTGGCCCATCTGAGCCACCGCGCAGGTGCTGTCCCCGCCCGCGCTCACCTGATAGACGTCCTCGACCCCGCCGACCTCCACCGGGCGGTCCTGTTCGGCGGCGGGCGCGCCGTCGCCGAGCTGCCCGTGGGTGTCGGAGCCCCAGCACCAGACGCCGCCCCCCGAGGTCACCGCGCAGGCGTGCCCGCGTCCGAGGTCCAGCTGGGTGAACTCGTCACCCACGTCGGTCATCACCACCGCGGCCGGCGCGGCGACCGGCGTCGCGGTCACGCTGTCGTCACCGATCTGGCCCTCCGCGTCCGAGCCCCAGCACCAGGCGTCCCCGCCGTCGTCGATCGCGCAGGTGGTGTCGCCGCCGGCCGCCAGGTCGATCACGTCGGTCAGGCCGGTCACCGCCTGCGGGCTCGACTCCGAGGGGCCGACGCTGCCCAGTCCCAGCTGGCCGACGTCGTTGCGCCCCCAGCACCGCACCGTCGAGTCGTCCAGGATCGCGCAGGTGTGATCGGCGCCCGCGGCCACCTGACGGATGCCGCTCGCCACCTGCACCGGCTCGGCGGCCGTCGTGGTGGTGCCGTCCCCGACCTGGCCCTCGGCGTTGTCACCCCAGCAGTAGAGGTCGCCGCCCTCGTCGGTCTCGTCGAAATACTCGAGCTCGCAGGTGTGCGCGCGGCCGGTCGTCAGCGGGCCGGACGCGACGTCGGAGTCGAGCTTGACCGGCTCGCTCTCCCCGGCGCCCCAGCACCACGTCGCCTCCGTGGCGGAGGAACACGCCGAGTCGGTACCGGCCGCGAGCGCGTACCCGCCCGGATAGCCGTCGTCGACCCCGGTCGCGCCGAACGTGGGCCGGCCACCGATCGCGTCGGCGAGCTTGGCCTGCAGCTTTAGCAGGGCGGTCACCTCCGGCGCGTCGTCCGGCGCCGCGTGCGCGGGGGTCGCCACACCGAGCACCACCAGCACCACCGCGACCAGCCGCCACCTGCGAGTCTTCGTGATCATCGCAGTCAGGCAAACACATGGTCGGGGGGCGCGAAGGCCGATTCCGGATTCCGGGCAGACTGGCAGCGTGAGCGATGTGCGGGCGGTGCTGGACGGCGTCTGGCGGGCCGACGCGGCCGGCCTGCTCGGCGTGCTCGCGCGGCGGCTGGGTGGCCTGGACCGGGCCGAGGAGGCGCTGCAGGACGCCCTCGCCGAGGCGCTGCGGCGCTGGCCGGACGACGGCGTGCCGAACAATCCGCCCGGCTGGCTGGTCACCACGGCCTGGCACAAGGCGCTGGACCGGCTGCGCCGCGAGGCGAACGGCCGCGACAAGCTGGCCGCGCTGGCCGGTGCGCCGGCGCCGGAACCGAGCGGCGAAGACCGGCTCGCGCTGATCTTCGCGTGCTGCCATCCGGCGATGCCCGAGCCGGCGCAGATGGCGCTGACGCTGAACGCGGTGGCCGGTCTGAGCTCGGAGGCGATCGCCGCGGCGTTCCTGCTGCCGCCGGCGACGATGGCCCAGCGGCTGGTCCGGGCCAAACGCCGCCTCCGCGAGCGCGGGGTGCGCTTCGAGGTGCCCAGACCCGATGAGTACGCCGAACGCCTGCCGGCCGTGCTCACCGTGCTCTATCTGATCTTCAACGAGGGCTACCTGTCCGTCGACCGGCACCGGCACCTGGCCCGCGAGTCGCTGGACCTGACCCGGCAGCTCGCCCTGCTGATGCCCGCCGAGCCCGAGGTGTCCGGGCTGGCCGCCCTGCTGGAGTTGCTCGAGTCGCGGGCGGCGGCCCGGTTCTCCGCCGACGGGCTCGTGCTGCTCCCCGAGCAGGACCGCCGCCGCTGGGACGTCACCCTGGTGAAGTCGGCGCTGTCCCGGCTGGGCCGGGCCGCGGCGCAGGATCGCCCGGGCCCCTATCAGCTGGAGGCCGCGATCGCCGTCCAGCACTCCCTCGCGCCGTCCTATGAAACGACCGACTGGGCGGCCGTGCGCCGCCTCTACGACGCTCTGATGATCATGAAGCCGTCGCCGGTCGTGCGGCTCAGCCGGGCCGTGGCCACCGGTTTCGTCGACGGCCCGGCCGCGGCGCTGGCCGAGGTGGACGCGCTGGAGAACGACCTGTCCGGCTATCGGCTGTGGCACGCGACCCGGGCCGACCTGCTGAGCCGGCTGGGCCGCGACCCCTCGGACCACCTGCGGCGAGCACTCGCGCTGGCCACCAACCCGGCCGAGCGCGAGCTGCTCGCCCGCCGACTCGCCGCTATCGCTCCATGACCGGACGGACCTCGACCCGGTCACCGAGCGGGATGCCCGGCCAGCCCGAGGCCACCGCGATCGCCTCGTCGATGTCGTCGGCGACCAGGTTGATGAAGCCGCCGACGACCTCTTTGATCTCGAGGTAGGGACCGTCGGTCACGGTCGGCGTGCCGTCCGGGCCCGCGCCGACCGTCTTGGCCGTGCTGGACGGCTGCAGCTCGGCGCCGCCCTGGACGATCTTGCCGGCCTCGAACCACTTCTCCCACCAGGCGTTGACCTCGTCCATCAACCCGCTGGCGGTGGCCTCGTCGAACCAGTTGGACTCGGCCCCGGTCAGGATCATGACGTATCGCATGCGACTCTCCTCTCGATCACCACTTTCCTCTGGTGACGATCGGCGGGCCGCTCAGTTCGACACGGTCACACGTCCTGCTTCAGAGATCTCAGCAGCACCGTGGCGACGTCCACGACCTCGACGTTGTCCTGCTCGCCCTTGCCGGTCACCCCGTCGCCGATCATCGTGTAGCAGAACGGGCAGCCGACCGCGATCGTCTTCGCGCCGGTCGCGAGGGCCTCCTCGGTGCGCTCCACGTTGATCCGCTTGCCGATCTTCTCCTCCATCCACATGCGGGCGCCACCGGCGCCGCAGCAGAAGGACCGCTCGGAGTTGCGCGGCATCTCCACGAGGTTGGCCGCTTCCCCCAGAACTTCGCGAGGCGCGTCGAAGACCCGGTTGTGCCGGCCGAGGTAGCAGGGGTCGTGGTAGGTCACATCGCCCTCGATCGGCTGGACCGGGGTGAGTTTGCCCTCTTTGACGAGGTGCGCCAGCAGCTGCGTATGGTGCACCACCTCGACCTCGAGGCCGAGCTGCTCATATTCGTTGCCCAAGGTGTTGAAGCAGTGCGGGCAGGTGGCCACGATCTTCTTGACCTCGGCCTCCTTGAGCGTCTCCACATTTTGTTGGGCGAGCATCTGGAAGACGAACTCGTTGCCGATCCGCCGGGCCGGGTCGCCGGTGCAGGTCTCGCCCTCGCCGAGGATCGCGAAGTCGACGCCGGCCTCGTGCAGCAGCGTCGCGACCGCCCGGGTGGTCTTCTTGGCCCGGTCCTCGAAGGCGCCCGCACAGCCGACCCAGAACAGGTATTCGAAGTCCTTCTCGCCGACCCGCGGCACCTCGAAGTCGAGGCCCTTGGTCCAGTCCTCGCGGGTGTTCTGCGGCGCGCCCCACGGGTTGCCCTTGTTCTCCAGGTTGCGCAGCATCACGCCGGCCTCGGCCGGGAAGCTGGACTCGATCAGCACCTGGTAGCGCCGCATGTCGACGATGTGGTCGACGTGCTCGATGTCCACCGGGCACTGCTCGACACAGGCGCCGCAGGTGGTGCAGGACCAGAGCACGTCGGGGTCGATCACGCCCTGCTCGTCCTCGGTGCCGATCAGCGGCCGGTTGCCCTCCGCCAGCGCGAGCACGTCCATGTGCGCGAGCTGGGCCTCGGTGGCCTTCTCCTCGCCGGTCAGATCCTTGCCGCCGCCCGCCATCAGATAGGGCGCCTTGTCATAGGCATGGTCCCGCAGCGACAGGATCATCAGCTTGGGCGAGAGCGGCTTGCCGGTGTTCCACGCCGGGCACTGGGACTGGCAGCGGCCGCACTCGGTGCAGGTGCTGAAGTCGAGCAGGCCTTTCCAGGTGAACTGCTCGACCTGGGCGACGCCGAACTGGTCCTTCTCCGGGTCGGCCTCCTCGAAGTCGAGCGGCTTGCCCTCGCTCATCATCGGCTTGAGCGCGCCCAGCCCGGAACCGGCCGGCTTCTCCGGCGCCCGCTTGAAGAAGATGTTGAAGAACGCCAGGAAGCGGTGCCACGCGACACCCATGGTCACGTTCAACGCGATGGTGATCAGCCAGGCCATCGAGATGTAGATCTTGACGAGCGCGACCCAGGTGGCGCCGTCCGCCCAGTCGGGAAGCAATGCCCCGATCGCGTGGCTCACCGGAGTCGCCCACAGCGGGTACTCGAAGTGATCGGTGGCGACCTTGAAACCCCGGATCAAAAACCCGCAGACCAGTACGGCCACGATGATCGCCTCGACGAAATAGGCCTGCCACATCGTCGAGCCGGTGAAGCGACTGCGCTTGGCGCGGATCTGCTGCTGGCGGATCGCGATCAGGACCAGGATGCCGACCGTGCCGAGGACGCCGATCCACTCGGTGACCAGGCCGAAGATCGTCCAGTGCCCGATGATCGGCAGCCCGAGCTCGGGGTCGACCACCTCGAAATATGCCTCGAGCACCAGCAGCGACAGCACCACGAACGCGACCATCACGAACCAGTGCGCGGCCCCGACGACGCCCCACTTGAGCATCCGGGTGTGTCCTGCGGTCTCCACCAGCATCGTCCTGGTGCGGGCGCCCTTGTCGGTGAAGCGGGCCGGATCGGGCTTGCCGAGCCGGATCACCGAGGTCATCCGCAGGACGGCACGAATGGCCAGCGCGGTGGCCACGACCGTGACGGCTGCGGCAAGCACGGTGGCGATGATCTGCGCAGTGCCCATCTTCGGCGGCCTCCTCGATGTCGCGGTGGCCCTATGTTACCCGCGAGTAAGTCGCGCGCACCTGGGGGTTCACACGATAAACGCACCCCGAGTGCAAAAACCACGGGGTGCGCCTCGAACTTTATCGCGCCGGCCGCGTCTCAGCAGGCAGCGCGCGCTTGTCTGCGGGCTGTGGGCAGCCCGCTCCTCTTACCGCCGCCTCATCGCCAGCGGGCGAGGATGGCCAGCGACGCGACCATCGCGCCGAAGCCCACCGCGAGGTTCCAGTAACGCCACGCCTCCACCGGGTATTGCTGCTCCGAGAGGTAGTAGACGACCAGCCACGCGATGCCCAGCACGATCAGCGTCACCGCACTGGCCGGCAGCCACACCGGGCTCGGCTTCTTGTTGTTGGCATTCACCGCCGGCCGAACGTCGGTCGGCGGTGTGTAGACCTTCTTCTTGCGAACCTGCGACTTCGGCACGACGCTCTCCTGGGCGGGCAACAAGTGGTGAACAAACCACCGCTGAGCGGCGGCGGGATCCCCGTCTGCAGCCCGTGGCGAATAGTGTTCGACAGCTAGCGTAGTCAAGGCGGCGCGCGCACCGGCACCCGCCGGGTAACTTTCGTTCCGCTTGGACCACTTACGACGTCGGAGGGTAGCGCGTGGAGTACACCACCGGTGCGCCTTCCTGGCGTCAAGTTCTGCGCCGCGCGCTCGGCGGCCTGCGGCCCCGGCTGCGCGGCCAGAAGCAACGAGGCTGGTCGATGGGGGTCCCGCTGATCGCGGTGGCGGCGGGTCTGCTCTTCACGACGTCGGCGACAACAGCCGGGGGTACGGCGTTACGAGACGATCGCCGTCCGCAGTTGGCACAGTTGCTCTCGGACAAGAGAGCGCGGCTGGTGCAGACCGAGCGGCGGGCGGCGGAGCTGCGCGCCCAGAAGGACCAGGACGAGGCCCGCCTGGCCGAGGTCGACGCCCCGCTGAAAGCGGCCCGCCAGCGGGCGGATTCGATGCAGGCCGCGGCCGGCTTCACGGAGCTGCACGGACCGGGTGTCACGGTGGTGCTGAACGACTCTTCGCGACGGGTCGGCGACGGTGGGCCGAACAATCCGAAGAACGATGATCTGGTCGTTCACCAGGGCGATGTCCAGGCTGTGGTCAACGCATTGTGGGCCGGTGGGGCCGAGGCAATGACGATCATGAACATCCGGGTCATCTCCACGAGCGCGGTACGCTGTGTCGGCAACACGCTGCTTCTGCACGGCCAGGTCTTCTCGCCCCCGTTCAAGATCACGGCGATCGGCGAACCCACAGCACTGCGTTCGGCGTTGGAGTCCGCGGAGGGTGTCCAAGAGTTCCGCGATGCGGTCGCCGACTTCGGCCTCGGGTACCAGGAAACCACCGAGAGGAACGTGACAGTGCGTGCGTACGACGGGTCGAGTGACCTCCGATCCGCCCGGGCGGCGCAGTGAGCGTTCCACCCGAGTTCGCCTCTGACGTGCCGAACTCGGGTCGCCACCGGGCGCCTGACGGTGATGCGCAGACGGCTTTCATTCCGCGCGTGAGTGATGCCGCGCCGGATGGGGTGCCGGGTGGGCCGTTGGACCCGCCGGTGGGGTTAGGGCAGTCGATCACCGCGGGCGGTGGGCCTGGACGGGCTGCTTCCGGGCGGGCGGTTGCGGGGCGGGATGTGGCGGGTCGCTCAGTGTCGGATTCCGGTCCTTCCGTTCCTGGGGTTCCTGTCATTTCGCCCGGCGCCGCCTCGGCTTCCGGACCTTCCGCGCCTTCCGGACCTTCCGAGGCCTCCGGACCCTCCGCGGCCTCCGGAACCTTCGCAGCTGCCGGACCTTCGGCAGCTTCCAGATCTTCCAAGCCTTCAGCGGCTTCGG
Source organism: Actinoplanes sp. NPDC051388 (assembly GCF_055586225.1). NCBI lineage: Bacteria > Bacillati > Actinomycetota > Actinomycetes > Micromonosporales > Micromonosporaceae > Actinoplanes > Actinoplanes sp. NPDC051388. The sequence goes on from NZ_JBVJIP010000002.1 coordinate 129,330, forward strand.
CGATCTCCGCTGCTTCCGGACCTTCCGCAGGCGCGGCGTCATCCGCAGCTATCGCACCTTCCGCAGGCGCCGGGTCATCCGCGACCACCGGACCCGCCGCAGCTTCTAAGTCTTCCGGGCGGGCGCCGCAGGTTCGTCCTTCTTCGCCGGATCTTGCGACGCGGCAGGCGTCTGGGGCCTGGGCCGCACCGGGGGGTGCCACGTCGGGGCGTGGGCGTCCGAGTGTCGCTGAGGGTTCCGCACAGCGGCCGCCCGCCGTGCTGCGGCCTGCCGGACCGACCTCGGCCGTGCCGTTCCGGGGGGCCAACTCCGGACCGTCTCAGCGGCCACCGGCGCCGCCCTCGGCACTGCCGCAAGGACCCGCTTCGCAGGCCGACGGCATGGATTCTGCCGAGTCCTCACCCGCGGACACCGCGATCCTGCACAGGGATGCCGCACAGGGCCGGCCGTCCACGGCCGATGCGCCGGAGATGGCAGACCCTGCGGGCGCCGCCGATCTGGATTCGAGTGACGCGGCGAATCCCGCTCGTGACGACGCAGAAGCCGCGGGTTCTGGTCCCGCCGCGGTCGCGGCGAATCCCGCGAGCGCTGGTGAAGGCAGCGACGCGACCGCTGTGGACGCGGTTCGAATCGATCCGCATCCGGCAAGCCGCGGCGGAGACGCGGCGCGAATCGCTGCTACTACGCCGCTGAACGGCGCGGACACATTCGTCGGTGGCGCGAGCATTCCGAGGACCATCGAGGGCGATGCGTCCGAATTCGTAGGCGCGACGGTCGACCTGCCTAGAACAGATTCGGTCCTTCCAGCTGTCGGTCAAGATCGGCGCGATGCCGTCGTTCACGGGCCGGGCTTCGTGCCGGTCGAAGGCCACGTGGAGGCGGCTGCCGATAGTGCGCAGCCCGCTGCGAACTGGAACGACAGCACCGTCGGGGAGCCCGCACAGCCGGCACGCCCCGGGTTCGAGTCGGCCTCGGGCGTTCGAGCGATGTCCGAGCAAACCGCGGATGCGGCTGGAGCCTCACGGGAGCCATGGACGGACCGTCACGCAGGTGCCGTCCCGGATCAGCAGCCGCCGGCCGTCGATGACGGCGCGCGGGTCCACCCGGACGGTTCCTGGCCGGAAAGCCGCGATGTCGGCACGCGAGAGCTCACCCGGTCTGCTGATCGCTCGGGCGTCGAGCAATTCAATGCGAGTGCTTCCGAATCGGGTCATCGCGGAACTGGTCGGCAAGTGTTCGCGCAGTCTGCGCGAGATCGAGGACCAGGCGATTCGCGACGTCGTCCGGATGCGGAACTCCGTGACGAGGCAACCGAGCCGGCCGCCGATTCGAATCGCCTCGGCCGAGCCGAGCAGGTGATTCCGCCGCCCAGCAGATCGCACGACCAGCACCGCGAAGCAGGCATTAGCCGCCTCCCCGATCAGCAGCAAACCGCGCAGCCGACAGCGGCTGGCGGCCAGTCAACCGAGAAGGTCGACACCGAACTCAGCCGTCGCGACCAGGCCATCATGCCGTCCAGCGGACCGCGCGATGAGACTCGCCAAACGGGCATAAGCCGCCGAGAGGCGCAGCCCGCCGGGACTGGCGACCCTTCAACCGATGCGGGCGACATGGGATGGGATCGTCGCGGCCGGGATGAGCAGGCGACTCCGTCGCCCAGCAGATCGCACGACCAGCACCGCGAAGCAGGCCTTGGCCGCCTCCCCGAGCAGCAACAACCCACGCAGACGACAGCGGCTGGCAGCCAGTCAATCGACGAAGCCGACGCCGAACTCAGCCGTCGCGGCCAGGCCGTCCAGCCGTCCAGCGGACCGCGTGATGAGACTCGCGAGGCGGGCGTGAGCCGCCAGGAGGCCGCGCAGCACGTCGGGACCGGCGACCGGTCGACCGATGCGGGCGACGTGGGATGGGATCGTCGCGGCCGGGGTGGGCAGGAGATTGCGCGGGTGGTGGAGGCCCGTGATGGTTGGAGCGATGCTGATCACGGCTTGTGGGGACTTCGCGGCGGGGCCGGAGATGAGACCCTGTCGGGCGCGGATCGTGATGATGCGCAGGTTGATGTGGGTCGGCCGGGATCGGATCGTCGCGTCGGGGCTGGGAAGAACCCGGCTCGGCGCGGTGGGGTCGGCGGACCGGCGAATCAGCGTTCGCAGGCCGTGGGCAGCAACGGCGGCCGACCGAACTACGGGGATGGGCGGGACGCAGTGCAGGGCGACGGGGGGTCTCCGGGCCGCGACGGCGACAACCGGAGCAACGGTGGACGTGCGCCGGCCGGTGGCACCGTGGGCAGCCGGTGGCCGGGGCAGGTCGGTGGATCTTCGCGAGCCGGCAGTGGGCGCGCGAATCGTGACCAAAGTGGACGTTCTGGTCGTGGTGCCGGGGTGGACGGCCGCGCTCGGGTTGGCGCGGCGCGTTCTGGTGCCGACTCCGGGGCCGGTGTTCAGCGCGGCTGGCCGTTCGAGGACCCGGACGGCTTCGGACGTGACGACAATGCTGGTGACCCGGCTGGACGGCGCCCCGATGACCGGGCCGCCGAGCAATGGCCGGGCAGCCTCGGACCCGCGACCGCACCGGTGAACAGCGCCTCCGGCGGAGACTCTCCTGGCGGGGGCGGCTGGTCGGAAAGCGACTCCCGCGGCGACGACGGCCCGGCGGCAGGCGGCCGTGGGCGGGATTCTGGTGGCGATGACGATCGGTATGTCGGCGGCCGCCGCGGGGACGGTCCCAGTGCCGGTGGCCGCGGCTGGTCGCCGGATGAGCCGGTCAGCGCGAGCTGGTCCGCGGGCGGCGCCGACGACGGCTCGGACCGCGAGGCAGCGCACCCGCACACCAACCGTGAGAACCAAGAACTCGCTGGCAACCGCTGGGTCGCTGACGGTCGCGGTGACCGCGGACCGGTCCAGAACGACGGCCGCATCGACGGTTGGGCGGTCGGGCGGCGCGGGCGCGGCGAGCAAGTGCCGGACGGCACCGGCGATGGCGACCAAGCCTACGGGCGCACAGCGGACGGTCGTGATGGACAGACCGATTATGACCAGGGCGTGGACGGTTGGGCCGCCGGTGGACGTGGCGGTCGGGCGCCGGTCGGGAACGGCGACGGACAGGGCGGCCGGACCGGTAACCCTCTGAGCGGCAACGGGTCCGCCGGCTATGACACGGGCATTGACGGCTGGCCGGTCGGCGGGCGGCGGGCGGCTGCCGCGCACGGGTTTGGGCCGGACGAGAACGGGTTGGGCCTGCCGCAAGCCGGGAGCCCGCGCGACGGCGGACGACGGGCCTCCGGCGGCGCCGGCGAGCGGGACGGTAACTGGCCGATGGTCGGTGACGGCCGCGACGCCGAGTGGGCCGCGGACGGCGGTGTCGCGGGCGGGCCGATCGTCTTCCGCGAGGAGCCGGGTGGCCGGCCATTCGCGCCCGGCGGTTCGGTCGCGGCCGGCGAGTCCGAATTCGACTTCTTCTCGGCGGCAGACGAACCGCACGCCGGAGGCGGAGTGCCGGCCATGCGCCCGGCGACGCAGTCCGCGGACGTGCCGGACGCCAATGGGAACTACGGACGAGCAACGACACCGGCGTCCAGAAGCGCGGGCGTCCCGAACATGCGCCCGGCAACGCCCGGCCGTGCTTCGGCCGGCGTACCGGTGCCGCCCGGACCGTCCGGCGTCGTCGCAGGCCAGGGTGTGGATAGCGGTTCGTTCGCGATCCGCGGCGGATCCGCGGCCGTTGGCGCGGATGACCGGCGCGGCGCAACAGATGCACGCGGCTACGAGAACGGCTGGAGTCCATCCGCGGCACCGGACGATCGGCGGCAGCCGTTCGGCCAGGACCGGCAGGGCGGCGAGGAGTACCAGGCCCGACGTGGCGCCGCATCCGGGCCGGTCGCCGACCACCGCGGCGCGGCCTACGGCAGCCCGAGCGGCCAAACGGAACCACCAGCGGCCGGCCGATATGGCGGCCCGGATCCGCGGTCGGCCTTCCCGACGGGCGGCGCGGAAAATGACGGCCGCCGCGGTCCCAATGCGATGCCGGTGCGTGGCCAGGACCAGCACGGCGAGGCCTATCGCGAACCTGTCGGTTCGGATTTCGGCCCCGGCTCGGACTACCCGGGGCAGCCCGGCGGCGGCGACTATGGCACCCGGCGCAGCCCGGCCTTCGGGCCGGATCAGACCAGGTCCGACGAATACGGCCGACCGGTCCACGGCGACCAGCGCGAGTCAGGCAATGACCACAGCGCCGCGACCTACGGCGCAGCTGGGCGTGACCAGCCGGCGGATCGCGGCGGCCGAAACGCTCCGACCTATGGCCAACCCGGCGGCTCGGACGCCGGGCAGAGTGCTGACGAACCCGCGGACCGTGGCGGCCGGCGCGGCCTGTCCTTCCGGCGGGGTGGCAACCAGCCAGACCCGGATGGCGGCCGAGGGTTCGGCGGACGCGGGGACCGCGCCGGGTGGGGCGACGGCCCGGACGACGGCGAAGGTGACGACTGGCTCGCCAGCCTTCGCAACGGCGGCGACGACGAAGACTGGGCCGACGGCTTCACGGGCCGAACTGCCGGCCAGCCGAATCACTTCGCGGACGGCGACGACCAGCACGGCACCTCCGCCGACCCGATGGCCAGCCCCGGAGACCGCGCGGCGACCGGCGGCACCTACCCCGGCGCCCCGGCCGGAGATCGCGAAGCCCACGGTGGCGGGCCGGCGGCCGGCAGTTCCTTCGACAACCGTCCCGGCCCGATTCACCAAGGCGAAGCCTTCGGCTCACACGAGCCGGACGGAGCCTTCGGTAACCTCCGCAGCGCGAGGTCCGCAGCCGGCAACGAAGCCATGAACGGAGCCGGCCGCGGCTCAACTTTCGGCGCCGATGGCCGCCCTGAACAGGACAACACCAGGGGCAGCGCCGTCGTGGGCGGACCACCGACAGGCAGCGCCTCAGTCGGCATCCCCTACGGCAACGGCTATGGCTCAAACCAAAACTCCGGCGACACCTACGGCGGACCCGCAGCGGGCGACTTAGCCCTCGGCGGCGAATTCCGCAACGGCCACGCCGGCGGCGATGACGCCAGAGGCGGCACGGCCGTGGGCGGCGCACCGACGGGCAGCGCTTCGGTCGGTAGGCCCCACGACGACGGCTACGGTCTGACCGGCAGCTCGACCCGAGGCGGAGGCTTCGGTGGGTCTGCGGCTGGTGGTGCTGCCATGCGCGGTCCGGCCATGGGGGCCGCGGGCAGCGCAGCGGTCGGCGGCTCGGCTCCGCGCGGTGCGGCCGCTGTGGGCGGCGACTTCGCCGGCGGCCCGGCTGGGAATGGCGGAGCCAGGCGTGACGGCGCGGTAAGCGGGCCGCCGATCAGTGGCGCTTCGCTCGGCGGCGGCTTCGACGACCAATACGGTCCGAACAACAACGCTGCTCGCGGCGGCGCGGCCATGCGCGGGTCGAGTAACTCGTTTGAGGGTGGACCGGGTTCCGGCGGGCAGGGCCAGTTCGGACCGGCGACGAGCCAGTTTGGACCGGGCGCGGGCAGCCATGGAGGCGCCGCTGTCGGCGGCCCGGCAACTGGCGGCCCGGCGGTCAGAGGCGCAGACCTGAGCGATGCATCTCCAGGCGACACGGTCGTCAGCGGCCCGGCGGGCGGCGGCGGGGCGGCAGTGGACGAGCCGGCAATCGGCGGCGCCATGCGCCGCGGGACTTACTCGGAAGACCCACGTGTTGGCCGATCAGACTCAGGCCGATCGGACTCTGGGCAATTCAGTCACAGCGAAGCGGCTGCGGGCAATGTCGGGGGCGCGGCTGTAGGCAACGCGCCCACGGGCGGCGTTGCCGCGCGCCACGGGGCCAATTCGGAAGACCCATCTAACGGCCGATCTGATGGCGGCGAATTCGGCCACGTCGACCCGACTGGGGGTGCGCCCGTCGGCGGCTTTGCGAGGCGCCGCGGTCCTTACTCGGAAGACCCATCTGCTGGCCCGCGGGGGGAAGCCGGGCTCGGCCAGGGCGGACCGGCCGCAGGCAGCGCGACGGTTGGCGGCGCCCCTGTCGGCGGGACCGCTGTTGGCGGTGCACCCGTGGGCGGCGCTGCCGTGGGCGGTGCTGCTGTCGGCGGCGCTGCTCTGCGAAGGCCCGGCTCGGACGACCCTCGGGCAGGTGCACCCGGCGCGAACGGACCCGTCGCCGGAGGACCTGGTTCTGGAAGGCGTGGGCAAGGCGCAGGTGGCGCCGGCCGGGGCGAGCCTGGCGCCGACGGAACTGGGCAGGGTGGCTCGGCCCTCGACGGCCCCGGCAGCCGTGCTGGTGGCTCGGCCTTCGACGGCCCTGGCGGCCGCGCCGGTGGCTCGGCCTTCGACGGCCCTGGCGGCCGCGCCGGTGGCTCGGCCTTCGACGGCCCTGGCGGCCGCGCCGGTGGCTCGGCCTCTGGTGGAGTGGTGCCGGTCGTCGGTGGCAACGTGCCCGTGATCGGCGGTTCGGCCGGCGCGACCAGCGGGACCAGCGGGTCCAACCAGGGCGCCACGGGGCATCAGAGCAACGCCAACGGCCCGGCCAAGGGCGCGGGCCGAGGCGGCAAGCAGGGCAAGAACGGCAAGGGCGTCGGCGGCGGGCCGGCTGTGGGGCAGGATCCCGAGCGCACTGCTGTCATTCGTACCGCTGATGCCCCGACCGGATTGCTCCCCGCGGTGATCGACCTGGATCGCCCGGCTGAGCCCGCACCCAAGCTGCCGGGCTCGACCGCGCAGCGGCCTGTCTCCGACGGCGATGTGGCCGTCGGGGCCGCACCCATGGCTGCGGTCGCGGAAGCCGCCGCCAACCCGTCCGAACCGACCACCGACGCGGAAGAGATCACCCCGAAAAGGGGCGAAAAGATCGTCAAGCTGCGTCCTGAACAGACAGACAACGGTTACAAGAGCGTGTACTCCGAGTTGACCCGGCCGACGCTGGGCTCCCGCATCCGCGCCGGCATCCGGGTCACCGGCGAGCTGATGATCACGTTTGGGCTGGTCGTGCTGCTGTTCGCCGGGTACGAGGTGTTCGGCAACTCGGCGGCGGTGCAGGACGAGCAGAACAGCCTGGACGACTCTCTGGCGCAGGAGTGGGCCGACCCGACGGTGGGGCCGAGCGCTCCGGCGGGGCCTGCCGCGCCGGGCAAGAACCTGATCGGGCGGCTGTACATCCCGAAGCTGGACAAGGAGTGGGTGGTCGTCAACGGCGTCCGGCCGCAGGACATCCGCTATGCGCCGGGGCACTACCCGCAGACCGCTCTGCCGGGGCAGGTGGGCAACTTCTCGGTGGCCGGCCACCGGATCCGGAAGATCTTCTGGCGGCTGGACGAGTTGAAGACGGGCGACGTGATCGGCGTCGAGACCCGGAACAACTGGTTCATCTACAAGGTGACCGGCAACGAGGTCGTGCTGCCGAGCGCCGTCGAGGTGGTCGCGCCGGTGCCGGGGAAGCCGAAGGCCAAGGCGACCAAGAAGATGCTGACGCTGACCACCTGTAACCCGAAGTTCAACAACTACGAGCGGCTGATCATTCACGCGGAGCTGGCCGAGACGGTCGTCCGCGACCAGACCCTGCCCGACGCCGGCATGCCGGCTGTGCTGAAGAAGGGCTGAGAGATTTCATGTACGCCTGGATCTGGCGCAAGCTGCCCTTCGGCCTGGCCGGCAAGCTGAGCGGATCGATCGTCCTGATCGCGGCGGTCGGCGCGCTGCTCTGGTACGTGGTGTTCCCCTGGGCGACTCCGCTGCTGCCGTTCGACGACGTGCAGGTGGGCACCGGCACCGAGCAGCAACAGGGGCCCGGCCAGCAGAACCCGGACGCGGTGATCCCCGGCGAGGAAGGCGCGCCGGACGAGCTCCCGTACAGCGAAGAGTCGAACGCTCCCCATCCCTCCGGAACCGCGGGCCGGTGACATCGTGCGCATCCTGGTGATCGACAACTACGACTCGTTCGTCTTCAACCTGGTGCAATACCTGGGCCAGCTGGGCGCCGAATGCGAGGTCCGCCGCAACGACGAGATCTCCGTCGAGGAGGTCGGCGGGTTCGGCGCCGCCGGGGTGCTGCTGTCTCCCGGGCCGGGCACGCCGGACCGCGCCGGGATCATGATGGACGTGATCCGGGCGTACGCCGGAAAGGTCCCGCTCTTCGGTGTGTGCCTGGGACATCAGGCGATCGGGGCGGTCTTCGGCGGCACCGTCGAGCGCGCGCCCGAGCTGCTGCACGGCAAGACGTCCGAGGTGCACCACAAGGGCGTCGGGGTGCTGGCCGGGCTGCCCGATCCGTTCACCGCGACCCGCTACCACTCGCTGGCGGTGCTGCCCGAGACGCTGCCCGCCGAGATCGAGGTGACCGGGCAGACCGACAGCGGCATCGTGATGGCGATGCGGCACCGGGAGCTGCCGGTCGAGGGCGTGCAGTTCCACCCCGAGTCGGTGCTCACCGAGGGCGGCCACACCATGCTGGCGAATTGGCTGGCCACCTGCGGCCTGCCGGAGGCGCTGGAGAAGGCGCCCGCGCTGGCCGCCGAGGTCGAGTCCCGGCGGCGCGCGGCGTTCGCGACCAGCTAGCTAGTTGAGGATCCCGCCGCCGGTCGGCGGAGTCGGGTCATCGGTCGGGTCGCCCGTCGTCGGGTTCGGATCCGGGTCGGGCTCGGCGATCACGAAGATCGTCACCTTCGCGCCGCGCTTCGCCTTCTGCTTCGCCTTCGGATCCTGATCGGCGACCGTGCCCGGGGTGCCATCGGCCTGCACCGTCTCGACGCTCACGTTGAAGCCCTGGTTGCTCAGCACCGCCCGAGCCGCGTCCTCGGTGCGACCCACCACGTTCGGCACCACGACCTGGTTGCCGCGCGACACCTTCACCGTGATCGTGGTGCCCGGGTTGACCTGGTCGCCGGCCTTCTCGACCTCGAGCACCTGGTCTTCCGGCTTGTCACTGTCGACCTCATCGAAGTCGACCTTGAGCTTGAGCTCGGTGAGCGCGGACTCGGCCGCGCCGCGGGTGCTGCCGACCAGGTTGGGCACCGTGACCTTGTCCGGCGCCTTGCAGAGCGAGTAGCTGATCGCCTGGTCGACGGGAACCCGCTCGTTCGCAGGCGGATCCTGCTTGGCCACGGTGGGCGTGTCCGGGCAGTCGTCGGTGGTGACCGGGTCGCCGGCCGCGAACGTGGTGAACTTCGCCTGGGTCAGTTTGTCCTTGGCCTCGTCCTCGGTCAGACCGTTCAGACTCGGCACCGCGGCCTGCGCGGTCGGCGGCGGGGTCTCCGGGTCGTTGTTGCGGGACAGAGCCAGCCCGACGCCGAGCGCGACCACCGCGAGCACGCCGAGAGCGGCCAGCACGGCCATCACCCAGGACGACGACTTGCGCTGCGGCGGGCGCGGCGGCATGCCCGGGACCGGGCGGTTGATCTGGGTGGTGGCGGCCGGCTGGCGCATCGGGCCGCCCATCGCCATGGTGTCGGCCTCGGTCATCACCGGGGTGGCCAGGACCGGGCGGCCGGCGACCGCGCGCAGGGCGTCGGCCCGCATCTCCTGGGCGCTCTGGTAACGGTTCAGCGGGTTCTTCGCGAGCGCCTTCAGCACGATCGCGTCGACGTCCGGCGGGACCTCGCGGTTGATGTCGCTGGGCGCCTTCGGGTCTTCGCGTACGTGCTGGTAGGCCACACTGACCGGGCTGTCGCCGACGAACGGCGGGTGACCGACCAGGAGCTCGAAGAGCACGCACCCGGCCGCGTAGACGTCCGAGCGGGCGTCCACCGACTCGCCGCGCGCCTGCTCCGGCGACAGATATTGCGCCGTGCCGATCACCGCGCTGGTCTGCGTCATGGTGGTCGCGCCGCTGGCCAGGGCCCGGGCGATGCCGAAGTCCATGACCTTGACCTGGCCGTTCGGGGTGACCATCACGTTGCCGGGCTTGATGTCACGGTGGATGATGCCGTGCCGGTGGCTGAACTCCAGCGCGGCGCAGATGTCGGCGATCATCTCGAGGGCGCGACGCGGCTGGATGCGCTGCTCCTGGGCGAGCACCTCCTTGAGGGTGCGCCCACTCACGTACTCCATCACGATGAACGGCAGCTTCTCGTTGGTGGACGAGAGCTCCTCGCCGGTGTCGTAGACGGCGACGATGGCGGGGTGGTTCAGCGCCGCCGAGTTTTGCGCCTCGCGGCGGAATCGCTCCTGGAAGGTGGCGTCGCGGGCCAGGTCGGTGCGCAGCATCTTGATCGCCACGTCGCGGCCGAGCCGCAGATCGCGGCCCTTGTGCACCTCGGCCATGCCGCCGTAGCCGAGCAACTCGCCGACCTGATACCTGCCACCGAGCAGGCGGGCCTGCGCCGTCATAGCGTCTGTCGTCCTTCGCTCGCGGTCTCCAGGCGCCGCTGATCGGCAGCCCGCTCTCTAAGACGGTACGACGTCGCCGGCGTTCCCTCGCCGACCACGCCCGTGCGGACGACCGCTGCTTTCCCCGCGGAACCGCCCAGGGCAGTCGAGCCACCCTGCTTCAACAGGAACGAGATGACCCCTGCACACAACAACACCAACAGTGCCAGCACCACGGCGAGCACGATCAGAACCTGACGTCCGCCGGAGGTCTCCGGCGGGGGCGCCATCTGCTTGCGCGGCCCCATCGGCGGTCCCGGCGGCACCGACGGGTGACGATACGGCTGCTGCGCCGGGGGCACCGAGGCGGCCCCCCGCGCCTGACCGCCCGAGACCGGACGCGGCACCGGCGGGTATGGCGGCCGGCCCTGCATCGCCGGCGCGCCCGAATGGGGTCGCGGCATCGACGGGCCGCCGGACTGCGGGCGCGGCACCGACGGGCCGGCGCCGTTGATCGGGGGCTGGTGGGCCGTGGTCAGCGACGATGCGGCCTGGCGGGCGACACCGGCCATGGCGGCCGCGGTGGGCCAGCGGGCCGACGGGTCCTTGGCCATCGCCCGGTCGACGATCTGCCGGACCGCCGGCGGGATGTCGGCCGGGAGCGGACGCGGGTTGTCGCGCACATGCTTCATGGCGATCTCGATCGGCGTGGCGCCGTCGAACGGGCGGTGCCCGGACAGGCATTGATAGGCCACGACGCCCAGCGCGTAGACGTCGGAGGCGGCGGTGGCGACCGCGCCGGAGGCCTGCTCGGGTGAGATGTAGGACGCCGTGCCGAGCACCGAGCCGGCCACCGTGAGCTGGCCGACCAGGGCGGAACGGGCGATGCCGAAGTCGGTCAGCACCAGCGTGCCGTTCGGGCGTACCAGAAGATTGCCGGGTTTGACGTCTCGGTGCACGATCCCGTTGGCGTGTGCGGCCTGCAGGGCGTCCGCGGCCTGCGCGACCAGCGCCATGGTGCGGGCCGGGGTGAGCCGGCCGACCCGGCTCAGCGTGCGGGACAGGGCGTCACCCTCGACGTACTCCATCACCAGGAAGGCGAGCTGCTGGTCGCTGCCGTAGTCGTAGACGTCCACGACGCCGGGGTGATTGATGGTCGCCATGGTGCGCGCCTCGCCGCGGAACCGCTCGGCGAAGCCGGGCTCGTCGAGCAGCGCGGGCAGCAGGATCTTGACCGCGACGGTCCGGCCCAGCACCTCGTCGGTGCCGCGCCACACGTCGCCCATGCCGCCGCCGGCGATGCGGTCCTCCAGGCGGTAGCGCCCACCGAGGGTGACCCCAGGGCTGATCATCTCAGTCCCCTCCCCGGCCGGCCGCGGCCCGCATGATGAGCCCGGAGATCCGGGCCGCCTCGGCGCTGGCATGTCCACCGGGCACGTTCTCCAGCATGACGCACACCGCGGAGACGGCCTCGCCCTTCTCGTTGTAGGCGAACCCGACAAACCACCCATGCGGGTCGGCGCCCTCGGCGTTCTGCGCCGTGCCGGTCTTGCCGCCCACCTCGAAACCGCTGATCTTCGCGCTCCGTCCGGTGCCGTTCTCGACGACGCTGACCATCATCTCGCGCAGGTCGTTGGAGACCTGACCGTCGATCGGCGTGCGCAGCACCTTGCCACTGGCCGTGTAGATCGGCCGGCGCTCGGAGTCGAGCAGCTGCTGCACCAGGTATGGCCGCATCTGCTTGCCGCCGTTCGCCACCGTGGCGGCGATCAGCGCGCCCTGCAGCGGCGTCATCCGCACGTCCCGCTGCCCGATCGAGGACTGGGCCAGCGCGGCCTGGTCGGTGCTGCCGTCCGCGTTGGCCATCGCGCCGGTCTCGCTCGCCGCGACGACCAGCCCGGTGCCGTCCAGGTTGCCGACGGTCAGGTCCTTCTGGCCGAAGCCGAACGCCTGCGCCGCCTTGATCACCCGGTCGCGGCCGAGCTCGACGCCGAGGCGCGCGAAGCCGGTGTTGCAGCTCTCGGTGAGGGCTTCCTTCAGGTCGATCTGGCCGCCCGGGCAGACCTCGTCCTCGGCGTTGCGGATCGGCGTGCCGCTGCCCGGCGGGGTGTAGGTCGGGCCCGCCTGGATCTCGCTCTGCTGGTTCTTCCCGGCCTGCAGCGCCGCGGCCGCGATGATCACCTTCATCGTGGAGCCGGGCGGCAGCGTGTCGCCGGTGGCCCGGTTGAGCAGCGGCTTGCTCTTGTCGTCGTTCAGCTTCTTGAACGCCGCCGCGAACGTCTTCTCGTCGTGGCTGGCCAGCGGGTTGGGGTCGTAGCTCGGCATCGAGACCAGGGCCTGGATCGCGCCGGTGCGCGGGTCGATCGCGACCGCCGCGCCCTTCTTCACGCCACGCTCGTTCTCGGTAATCTCTTTCCAGGCCACTTCCTGGGCCCGGGTGCTCAGCGTCAGCACGACGTTGCCGCCGCCGGTGGTGTCGCCGGTGAACATGTCGCTCAACCGGTCGGCGATCAGCTTGTTGCTGGTGCCGGCCAGGAACTCGTCCTCGCTGCGCTCGATGCCGGTCTCCGCGTTGCTCACCGGCTTGTAGCCGATGATCGGCGCGTAGAGCTCCTTGTCGGGGTAGACCCGCTGGTATTTCAGGACTCCGTCGGTCGCCCTGTTCTCCGCCAGCGGCTGGCCGTCGGCCTCGATGATGCCGCGCGGGCGTTCGTACTCAGCCACCGTGACGCGGCGGTTGTAGTCGCTCGTGCGATATTCGTCGGCCTTGTAGCCCTGCACCCAGTTGAGGTTGGCGAAGAGCAGCCCGAACAGGACGAGGATGACCACGCCGGCCTTACGCAGTGGAGCATTCACGGCTTGATCACCTCCGTCATGGCGCCGTGCAGCTGAGCCGGCGGTTGCTTCGGACCGGCCGTGCGTTCGTGCGGGCCGCCCGCCGCCGGGCGTCTCCCCGCATCCGAGATTCGGAGCAGCATGGCGATGAGAAGCCAGTTCGCCATGAGGGATGAGCCACCTGCGGACAGGAACGGCGTTGTCTGCCCGGTCAGCGGGATCAACCCGGTGATGCCACCAACGATGACGAAGACCTGCAAGCCCAGCGTGAACGCGAGGCCACCGGCGACCAGCTTGCCGAACGAGTCGCGCACCGCGATAGCCGCACGCAGGCCCCGCTCGACGATCAGCACATAGACCACCAGCAGGGCGGACAGGCCGAACAGACCGATCTCCTCGCCGAGCCCGGCGAAGATGAAGTCGGTGCGCACCTCGGGCACGAAGCCCGGCGAGCCGGCCCCCGGCCCGGTGCCGAACAGGCCGCCGGTGCCCAGCCCGAGCAGACCCTGGACCAGCTGGTAGCTGCCGCCGACCCGGTCGTAGTTCGCGGACGCGAACGGGTCGAGCCAGACCTCGGCGCGGTCGTAGAAGTTCGCGAACGGACCGCCGACGGATGCGCCGAGCAGGTAGGCGATGTAGACCCCGCCGAAGAACATCAGCAGGCCGATGATCAGCCAGCTGGCCCGCTCGGTCGCCACGTAGAGCGTCACCACGAACAGACCGAAATAGAGCAGGGCGGTGCCCAGGTCCTTTTCGAAGACCAGCACCAGGAGGCTGAGCAGCCAGACGGTGACCACCGGGCCGAGGTCGCGGCCACGCGGGAAGTCGATGCCCAGGAAACGCTTGCTGGCCAGCGACAGCACCTCGCGCTTGCGGACCAGGTAGTACGCGAAGAACGAGACCAGCGCGAGCTTGGCGAACTCACCGGGCTGGATCGAGAACGAGCCGATCCGGATCCACAGCTTCGCGCCGTTGATCTCGGACAGGCTGCTGGGCAGCACGGCGGGGATCATCACGAGCACGATGCCGACCAGGCCCAGCGTGTACGCGTACCGCGAGACCTGCTTGTGATCGCGGATCACCACGAGCAGCACCGCCGCCAGGATCAGCGAGGCCAGCGTCCAAGCCAGCTGGCGGCCACCGGTGCCGGCGAAGATGCCCGGCTCGGGGGCCTTGTCGGAGATCGCCTTGGCGATGTCCAGCCGCCGCAGGAAGCCGACGCCCAGGCCGTTGACCAGCGCGACCGCCGGGATCAGCACCGGGTCCGCATAGGGCGCGACGAAGCGAACCACCAGATGCAGGCTGAGGAACAGCACGCTGAGCAGCGCGGCCGGCACCCAGAAGGTGGGCGTGACCCGGTCGAACTGGTTGGCCTCCACCGTCGCGCCGTAGACCGCGACCAGGATCATCGCGAAGGCGAGCAGCGCCAGTTCGGCGTTGCGGTGGGTCTTCAGCCCCGGGATACGCGGCATCTCACCCGTGGAAGCGGGTGTGGGAGCCGGTACGGCGGGCGCGGTCAAGAAGCAGTCCCCAGACGTGTTGAGCGGAAGCTCAGTCGACCGGCCGACAACCGACCGGATCGATGACCGGCGGCGCAGCGTCGGAGGGCGGAGCGTCCGGAGTGGTGACGGGCGCGGAGGCCGGCGCCGAGGGGGCGTTGCTCCGGCCTGCTGCGGAGGATTCTCCGGCCGTGGAGGGCACGGCTGAGGGTGTCGCCGAGGCGCCGGCCGAAGGTCCACCCGAAAGGGACGGGTTCGGCAGGACCGGCGCGCACACCGGCTTGAGGTTGGGGTTGGTCGGCGCGTCCATGGTCAGCTCGGCGAGCCGGCGCTGGGCGTCCGGCCGGTTCTCGGCCTGGATGCCCTGCTTGACCCGGTCCTGCGCGGTGGTGGTCAGGTCGTCCAGGCGCGCGTCGCTGGTCTCGTTGACGCTCGACAGGTCGAGCCCGGCGACCTCACCCGGCACGCCGCGGAAGATCGCGAGCTGACCGGAATCGGTCGCGCCCACGTAGTACTGCTTCTGCGTGTATTGCCAGCCCAGATAGAGCCCGCCGCCGAGCATGGCGAGGAGCACGAGCAGAAGCAGGCTGGTGCGCACCGGATGCCGTTTCGGCTCCGGCTCCTGGGTCTCATAGGCCGCGCCGTCCGGCTGCGGCGGCCGCGGCGGGCCCTGCAGGGCGGCTGCCCGGGCGGCGGCGCTGGAGGCGTCCGCCACCGTTGCGTTGCCCCGGTCACGGGCCGCCGCGCCACCGACGATCGGCGCCTGCTCCATGATGTCCGCGTCGGTCGCGTCCGCGATCACCACGGTGATGTTGTCCGGCCCGCCGCCGCGCAACGCGAGCTGCACGAGGCGCTCCACGCAGACCTGCGGGTCGGGGATGTCGCGCATGCTGTCGCCGATGGTCTCCGAGCTGACCACGCCGGACAGACCGTCGCTGCAGATCAGATAGCGGTCGCCCTTGAGGACCTGGCGGACCGAGTACTCCGGGTCGATGTCGCGCCCGTCCAGCGCCCGGGTGAGCAGCGAGCGCTGTGGGTGGCTGCTGGCCTCCTCGGGGCTGATCCGGCCCTCGTCGACCAGCATCTGCACGTACGTGTCGTCCTTGGTGATCTGCGCGAACTCACCCTGGCGCAACATGTACGCCCGGGAGTCGCCGATGTGCACCATGCCGATCTTGCTGCCCGAGAAGAGCACCGCGGTGAGAGTGGTGCCCATGCCCTCAAGGTGAGGGTTGGCGTCAACCGTGTCGCGCAACGTCTGGTTGGCGTTGCCGACGGCGTGCCGCAGCGCGTCCACCAGCGCGTCACCGGGGACGTCCTCGTCGAGCGGAGCCATCGCGGCGATGACGATGTTGCTGGCGACGTCACCGGCGGCCATCCCGCCCATGCCGTCGGCGACAGCAAGGAGCCGCGGTCCGGCGTAGACGGAGTCTTGGTTTCCGTCTCGGATCAGACCGCGGTCGCTTTGAGCGGCGTAGCGCAGGGTCAGAGTCATGGCCGTAACTCGAGGGAAGTGCGGCCGATCCGGATCGGCACGCCAAGGGGGACGGGAGTGGGCCCGGAGACCTTACCCCGATCGAGATAGGTCCCGTTCGTCGAGCCGAGGTCCTCGACGAACCACTGGCCGTCGCGCGGGACCAGGCGGGCGTGCCGGGCCGACGCGTAGTCATCGGTGATGACCAGCGTCGAGTCCTCGGCGCGACCGATCGTGATGTGCGCCTCACCGAGAGTGATGCGGGTGCCGGCCAACTGACCGGCGGTCACCACGAGCTGTCGTGCCGCCTTACCGCGTTTCGCCTTCGCCGGCCGGCCCGGCATCACCGCACCGCCCACCCCCCGAGGGCTGGCGACGATGCTTTTGGACCGGACTCCGGCGAAGAGGTCCCGGCGGATGACCCCGACCACCGTGAACACGAAGATCCACAGGAGGATGAGGAAGCCGAACCGGGCGACGGTCAGTACGAATTCGGGCAAGGTGCCTAGCCGTCCACTCGGAACGTCAACGTGGTCGTGCCCAGCTGGATCATGTCGCCCGGGTTGAGAGCCACGGCCGAGACCCGCTGGCCGTTGACCATCGTGCCGTTCGTCGACCCGAGGTCGGTCAGCACGACCTGGCTGCCGTCGTAGTCCAGCCGGGCGTGCCGGCGGGAGATGCCGACGTCCGGCAGACGCAGGTTGGCCTGGTCGCCACGACCGATCACGGTCGAGCCCATCTGCAGCGGGTAGGTGCGGCCGTCGCCCGACACCAGGCCCACGTTGCGCCCGTTGTGCCCGCCGCCACCACCGTGCTGCTGATAACCGCCCTGCTGCTGGTCGTAGGGCGAGTATTGCGGTCCGGCGTCATATGCGGGCTGCTGCACCGGGGCGACCTCGCCGCCGGTGTAGACCTCCGCGGTGACCCGGAACATGCCGGTGTCGAGCCCGTCGCCGCGCTCGATCTCGACGATGACGTCGCCATAGACAGTCCAGGCCTGCTCACCGATGAACTCGGCCTGGGACTGCGCCAGCTCCTGCGCCAGCGCGGCGGCATAGGGCGCCAACCGGCTGTGATCGTACGGTGACAGATCGATCACGTAACGGTTCGGCACCAGCGTCCGGCCACCCGCAAGGATGGCTTTGTGCGCCTCGGCCTCCCGCTGCATGGCGTTAAGAATCTCGACTGGGTGCACGACACCCTTGAACACCTTCGCGAAGGCCCCCTCGACCAGGCCTTCCAACCGCTTCTCGAAGCGCTGCAGCACGCTCACCGGCTCCTCCTCGGGTTCCGAGGACATGATGGTATCCGGCCGCCGCTTGCGCATCTCTGCGAAGAGCGACCGGCACTTCTGACCCTCGTATAACGGCCCCCGGCGCCGTGCTAATGTTTCCGGCGTCGCGGGGCTTCTATGCTCTAGGACGTGACTGGGACAGCGTAATCTGTCCTGGCTCGCAACGCGTCACGGGGATGTGGCGGAATGGCAGACGCGCACGGTTCAGGTCCGTGTGTCCGAAAGGACGTGGGGGTTCAACTCCCCCCATCCCCACGAGTCGGCGGCGAAGTGTGTTCGCGAAAAGCGCTCACCTTCGCCGCCTCGTCATATCTGCTCCGGGGGCCGAGCCCCCGGAAGCCCCGCGTTGCGATGGGCGCGCCAGGTGGTCTGCCGCCGGGGTCGGTGGTCTGGCGGCTCGCTTCGCTTGCCCCCCGAACCGGTGGTCACGGTTGGGTGACTTTCTTTCTGGCCCTTCTGGGTACGCCGTGAGCACCGGTGAGTGATTCTTCCCTCGCGGACGTAATTTCCTCGTGGGCCCGGCTGCTTGTCGCCCTCGTCTGGGGTGTGTGGTCTACGGGTATGCTCGCGGCGGTTTTGGTGCCTAGGTTTGGGGTTTTCGTGGCTGTCGCGCTGGTTACCGGGTCCGGTGGGCTGATCGGGTCTGAGGCGGTTCGGCACTTCGCCGGGCTCGGGCTCGATGTCGTGGGCATCGACAACGACATGCGGCAGGAGTTCTTCGGGCCGGAGGCCTCCACCGCCTGGAACGTGCGCAAGCTGAGCGACGACCTGGGTGACCGGTACTCGCACCACGGCATCGACATCCGGGACCGGGACGCGCTCGCCAAAATCTTCCAGCGGTACGGCAAGGACCTGGCCGTGGTCATCCACACCGCCGCCCAGCCGTCGCACGACTGGGCCGTCCGCGACCCCTTCACCGACTTCGACGTGAACGCCACCGGCACGCTCAACGTGTTGCAGAACGTGCGTGATCACGCGATCGAGGCCGCCGTCATCCACTGCTCGACGAACAAGGTCTACGGCGACCGGCCCAACTCGCTGCCGCTGGTCGAGCAGGAGACCCGCTGGGAGCTTCCGGAAGAGCACGAGTATTACCAGGGCATCACCGAGGACATGTCGATCGATCAGTGCCTGCACTCGGTCTTCGGCGCGTCCAAGGTGGCCGCCGACGTGATGGTGCAGGAATACGGCCGCTACTTCGGCATGAAGACCGCTCTCTTCCGGGGCGGCACCCTGACCGGGCCGGCGCACTCGGCCACCGAGCTGCACGGCTACCTGGGCTACGTGATGCGCTGCAACATGGAGCGCCGGAAATACTCGATCTTCGGCTACAAGGGCAAAATGGTCCGCGACTCGATCCACAGCCACGACGTGCTGACCGCGTTCGAGGCCTTCTTCCGCAACCCGCGCTCGGGCGCCGTCTACAACCTCGGCGGCGGGCGGTTCTCCAACTCCTCGCACCTGGAGGCGTTCGCGCTGGCCGAAAAGATCACCGGTCACGAGATGATCACGGAATACGTCGAGGACAACCGGGTCGGCGACCACAAGTGGTGGATCGGCTCGAACGCCGCCTTCCAGGCCGACTACCCGGACTGGAAGCAGGTCTACGACGTGCCGATGATCCTGCAGGAGATGTACGAGGCCAACGTCGACAGGTGGGCTCCCGGCGCATGATCGCAAAAGGCAAGGGAAACGTGCTGGGCGTCCAGGTCGACATCATCGACTACGAGGCCGCCACCGCACAGATCATGGAGGCGGCCCGCGAGCGCCGTCCCTTCGCGGTGACCGCCCTTGCCGTGCACGGCGTGATGACCGGCGTCCAGGACCGGGCGCACAACGCCCGCCTCAACTCGTTCGACCTCGCCACGCCCGACGGCCAGCCGGTCCGCGGCGCGCTCAACATGCTCTACGGCGCCGGCCTCACCGACCGTGTCTACGGCCCCGAGCTCACTCTGCGCGTCGTGCGCGAGGCCGCCGCCGAGGGCCTGCCGGTCTACCTCTACGGCTCGACGCAGCCGGTCCTGGACAAGCTGGTCCCGGCGCTGGAGGGGATGTTCCCCGCGCTGAAGATCGCCGGGGTCGAGGCGTCCAAGTTCCGCAAGTCGCAGCCAGGCGAGCCCGCCGAGATCGCCGAGCGGATCAAGGCCTCGGGCGCCCGGCTGGTGCTGGTCGGCCTGGGCTGTCCGCGCCAGGAGGTCTTCACCTACGCGATGCGGCCGCTGCTCGACATGCCGCTGCTGGCCGTCGGCGCCGCCTTCGACTATCACGCCGGCCTGCTGAAGAACCCGCCGGCGTGGATGCAGAAATACGCTCTCGAGTGGCTGTGGCGGCTGGGCCTCGAGCCCAAGCGCCTGTGGCGGCGTTACATCCTGCTCAACCCGAACTACGTCGCCCGTCTGGCCGCCCAGCGCTCCGGGCTGTGGAAGGCGACCCCACCGCCACCGACCTCGGACCCGGTCGAGACGTTCGCGGTCTGAAAGACGGAGTGCCGGGGCCTCACGAGGAGACCCCGGCCGACCTCCCCAGGTCGAGTCCGTGACCTGACATTAGGGCGCTGGTCACGGCACAACAAGGGTGATTGTCCACTTCGCCCGGACGAATGAGCGCGCAAGGTAGTCACGTGCGCACAACGCGTAGCGAGGAGGGCCCCTAGGGGTGCCGGTCCGGTGATATCCCGGTTATGCGGGTTGCGCGGTGGGTGAAGTCTGTCGATGTGAACACCACCGCGGACATCGCCCTCATCGGCAGCCTCGCCGCCGTCTGGCTCACCGCCGGACTGCTGGCCGACGCGCTCCCCACCGCGCGCACGGCCGCCGAGTTGCGCCGCCGGGCGACGCTGCTGTCCACTCTGGTCGGCGCCGGGCTGATCGCCTTCCTGGCGGTGCCCGTGGTCACCAGCATGTTGTCCGGCCGGTCCGCCGCGCCCACGGCGGCGCTGCTGGCGGCCGTACCCGGATCGGTTGTGCTCTTCACGACCCGGCGCCGCCTCGCCCAGGTCCGGCAGGGCGCCGGGGCCTTTGCGACCGCACCGCGGGCGCCGGTCCCGCCCGGCCTGATCGCCGCCGCCGCACACCCGCTGGTCGCCGCGCCGCTTCAGGTCACCGGCCTGGCCGCGCTGGTCGGACTGCCGATCGCGGCCGGCATCGTCGAGGTGCCCGGCGCGGCCGTGGCCGGCATCGCGATCACCGTCGCCGGCCTCGCGGTGGTGGCCATCGGCATCCGGCACGCGATGCGGCACAACCGTCTCAGCGTCGGCGCGATCGCTCCGCTGAAGCGCCTGCCCAAGCAGCTGGTCCCCTGAGCTACTTCTTCCGGGCTTCCTGCACATAGAGCAGCTCGAGGATGGACCGGGCCGCTTCGAACCAGCGGTCCAGCCAGTCCGACGGCGGCATCGTGCCGCGGGTCGGCAGTTCCAGCAGCAGCCCGCGCAGCAGCGGGTGATCGGCCATCGAGGCGGCCGACGAGGTGATCGCCGCGGGCGCGGACTCCGGAACGGCATCGCTCCAGCTGGACGGCGAGAAGACCGGCTCGGTCAGCCCCTGCAGGTCCAGCGACGGGAGCTTGGCGGCCCGGTCCAGCGCGCTGGTCGGCTCCAGCCCCTGGGTCAGGCCCGGTGAACGGGTGGGCAGCGGCGTGCCGTCCCGGCGGGTCACCAGCTCGCCGTCGTTGTCCGGGGACAGCGATGCCTCCCGGCGATTCTGCCGGTACGCGCTCACCCCGCCACTGAACCGATCCTGCGCCGTCGCCGACCCGTTGCTGAGGTTCTCGTTCATCGTCTTCGCCTTGCCTCGCCTGATGATCAAGACGAGGGAGTGCCTCGCCTGAAGTGGTCAAGGCGCGGTCCGGCCCGCGCTTACCGGTTCAACGAGACGGGTCCGTCCGGGCGACGGCAAATAGGACAAATGGACATGGTGACGGGCTCTCCCGCAGCGCGCCAGGAGAGCCGGTCACCAGCGCTCAGAGATCGAACTCGCCGTCCTTGGCGCCGCCGACGAACGCGTCCCATTCCGCGGCGGTAAAGATCAATGCGGGTCCGGTGGGGTTCTTCGAGTCGCGGACCGCGATCGCCTCGCCGACGAACGCGACCTCGACGCAGTTGTCGCAGTTGGGGCCGCTCTGCGTGCTCTTGAACCACTGTGCGTCGTTCAGGTCGAGCCTGAATCCCTTGGTCGTGATCTCCACAATGGCTCCTCTACCAGCCTCTCGATCATCCTCGTCGAGTCCTCGGCGGTGAGCGACGTCGACGAGATGGCGTCGAAGATCGAGTAGTACTTCCTCAACTCGTGCTTCTTCTCCAGGAAAAGCCCTCCGGTGGCGTTCTCGGCGTACACCACGTCCGCATCCGCCGAATCGGGGAAGTCCAGGATCGCGAAGGCGCCGTCCATCGCGGCGTGCGCGCCGGCCGCGAACGGCAGCACCTGCAGGGTGACGTTGGGCAGTTGTTGCGCCTCGACCAGGCGCAGAAATTGATCACGCATTACCGCATCGCTGCCGACCGGCCGGCTCAGCACCGCCTCGTCGAGCACCACATGCAGATCAATGGGATCGTCCTGAATCAATAAAGACTGCCGGGCGAGTCGCACATGCACGCGCCGATCGATTTCTCGAGGACTGTCACTCGATCGGGCGGCCCGAATCATCGCAAGGGCGTAATCCTCGCTTTGCAACAATCCCGGAATCACCTGTTGCTCATATGCACGTATTGCCCGGGCGGCCGCCTCGAGCCCCACATAGTCACCGACCAACACCGCGCTATACGGGTGCCACCACCCCTTTTGTCGCGCTTCACGGGCAATCTGGACAAGGTCCGCCGCCTCGCGGCTATCCACTCGATAAAGCGACAGCATGTCGGCCACATCGCGCGGACTTGCACCATTATGTCCAGTTTCCATGCGTGACACCTTCGAGGGAGAAAACCCCAGCCGGTCGGCCACCACCTCTATCGTGACGCCGGCCGTCTCGCGATATCGTCGCAGTTCCGCGCCCAGTCGGCGGCGGCGGATCGCGGGGCTTCGACGGGCATTCACCAGCCCAGTCTCCCGTTGATCAATAGCCGGTTCAACCCGTGACCGTGATCAAACAATCACGGACGGCTGACATGCAACTTGCATCAATACGGAAGGTAGTGCAATCTCTTCGGTATGGCCCAGGTCACTTATTGTTCGTTAGTGATCAGGACATGCAACCGGACCCCTCTAAGCCCCAATGTCCATCGTGGAGAATGCCAAGGCTCACGAACCGGGCACACTGGAGCATCGCCGGTCAACCTGCGGCAAAACTAACCGTCCACCCCGCGACGAGTTACAGGACAGGAGATGACGTGCTTCCTCGGTCCGGCGATGTCATACACGTGACGAAGGCTGCCAGCGTCCAGTTCGCGGCGCCGATGCTGTTCCGCGTGATTCGGGTGCACGACTGGCCGACCTACGACGGCTGGGTCTGGCTGGATGGCTACGAGCTCAACTCCGGCGGGGACGCGGTTGAGCGGCGGTCCATCTTTGTGCAGGTCAGTGGGCTTCGCCAAGTCGGCAAGGCGCCAGACCCCCGGACCCGCAACAGCCGGACTCCGGGCCAGAACACCGGCCCCCTCCGAGTCCGCACCGCACGCTGAGACGCACCGCACGCTGAGAGTCAGTCCTCCTCGGCCTGCCCGGTGGGCGGGCTCGAGGTCGGCGCCGTCGTGCGCTGCGTCGCGATGACCAGCGTGACCTGCGTGTCCGACGGCACCTCCTGACCCTCGGCCGGGTCGCTGTCGATCACCGTGCCGGCCGGCGAGTCCGAGTTGCGGAAGATCAGGCGATAGGTCAGGCCGCTCCGATCGAGCGCCTGCTGTGCCTCCTGCTGCGACAACCCGACCAGCGCCGGAACGGTCACCGCGGTCTCCGCCGGCTGGGTGGTGGACGGCGTGGTCGGCGGCGTCGTGGTCGGAGCCGTGGTCGGCGGGGTGGTCTCGGCCTGGGTCGTCGCGGCCGGCGGCGGCACGGAGGCGGTCGGCGTGGTCTCCCCGCCGGTGTCCTCGGCGTTGGCGATCAGATAGATCCCCCAGCCCAGCGCGCCGAGCAGCACCAGGCCGACGATGCCCAGCAGGATCGGCATCCACCACTTGCCGCGCGGCTGACCGGGCGGCGGCGGTCCGTCGTCATCCCACGCCGAGGTCGACCAGTCCTCCCGGCTGGGCCGCGGCGCCCGCACCTCGGCGCGGCCGGCCCACGCGGCATCGTCTGCCGCCCAGTCCCGCTGCGGCATGACGGAGGTCGAGTCCGGCCGCGGCGTCACCGCGGTGGCATCGTCCGGGTGATTCGGCTGCACCTGGGTGCGGTCGTCATCGTCATCGTCGAAGGGCGAGAACTGTCGCGTCTCGTCGGACATCCGCGATTCCTCTCTGCGCGCCCTGGTCAACGTATCGAATCTTGAGAGGCCTGTGGGACGAGCGCCGACAATCGAGACGAGCGCAGGACATTCAACGTTCGCTACAGTGCCGCGCATGGCCGAGAAGGGTTGGACGACACAGGTGGCCGCCGCGGCCGGAGTGGCAGCCGCGACGGGCGCCGCTCAGCTGGGTCTCGGTTACGGTCTCGGCGTCGTGGTCTGGCCGGTCACGCCGGCCCCCGATGACAGCGTCTGGCTGGGCAGTCTCGGCTGGGCGACGTGGATCGCCGCCAGCTCGACGGTGTTCGGCGCGATGATCGCGGCCGCCCTGCGCGGTGGTCCGACGGCTCGGCCCTCCGGGCCCTTGCGGTTCGCGCTCGCCTTCTGCGCGGGCCTCGGTGCGCTGCTGACGGTCGCGTTGGTCGCGCTGCCGGCCCGGTCCGCGGTACGCACGGACACGCTTCCTCCACAGACCACCGCCGCGGTGTACGCGCTGATCGGCATCGCCCTGGGCATCGTGATCGCCTACTGGGCGGTCGTCTCCGGCCCGGTCGCGGCCAACCTGATCGCCACTTCGGCCTATCTCTGGGCGCTCGCCGCGACCGCGATCGTGGTGGAGCTGACCGGCGGCCGTCCCGCGGCGACATACCTCACGAGCTGGCAGTTCGCGCCGCTCGGTGACGACCAGCGGTACGGCACGATCTATTGGCCGAGCGCGCTGATCACGGTGTTCGCGGCCTTCCTGCTGGGCGTGATCGCGGCCTGGCCGGCGGCCCGGCGCGGCAACCTCGGGGTGGGCACGGCGGCGTCCGGCGCGGTCGGCCCGGTGCTGGTGGCGGCCGCTTTCCTGTTGCTGGCGCCGCAGCTCACCGGTGCGATCGGGCAGCTGCAGTCGGCGTACCTCATCGCGCCCTATGCCGTGCTCGCCGGCCTGGCCGGCTCCGCGCTGGTGGTGACCACCGGCCAGCGCGCCGAGCAGCGCGCGAAGGACGACCACCATCGGCCGGCGCCACCGGCCGCGACCGGCACCGCCCACGTCCGCGAGAGCGACGACGAGGAGCCCACCCAGGAGCTGGGCGCGGTCCGCCCGGCCAAGACGCCGCGTCCCCGGGCCGAGCAGCCCACGCGAGCAGAGTCCCCGGCCAGATCGGAGTCGTCCACGCGAGCAGCATCGCGCACGCAACCGGAGTCCCCAAAGCAACCGGAGTCCCCAACGCGAACGGACTCGGCGACTCGGTCGGAGTCGGCGGCGCGAGCCGATTCGCCGGGTCGGCCGGCGCAGGCTCCGAGAGCCGAGCAATCGGCGAAGGCCGCGGCCAAGCCGGCCGCCGCGGCGGCGCCGAAAGAGGTCAAGCCGTCCATCGCGAGCCGCCTGCGTCGTGACAAACCCGCAGCTCAGTCCTCGCGCGACGACGAGCAGACCGCCGAGCTCGAGGCGCCACGCAAGTCGACCGTGGCCGCGCCGCCCTCGGCCCCGCCGGTCGCGAAGATCAACCCACCTCGCCCGCCGGAGAAATAGGCCTCACACCACCGGCCAGGTGTGCACCGGCTGATTGGCGTGCTGCAGCAGGCTGTAGCGCAGCAGCATGTCGTGCAGCGCCGCGGTCCGGTCCAGCCGCCGGTTCCGCTCGGCCGCCCACACCGCCTCGGCCTGCCACACCGCGCCGTTGCGCCCGGTCCGGCACCGGCCCTCGATCACGCCCAGCAGCCGGTCCCGCTCCGCCGGATCAACCCCGAATTTCTCCAACCCGCGGTACGCCTTCGGCAGAAGCTCACGCCGCACGAGGTCGGTGACCGCCACCTCGCCCAGCCCCGGCCACCGCACGTCGGCCTCGATCCCGTGTCGCGCGGCGGCGTGGAAGTTGTCCTCGGCCACCTCGAACGGCAGCCGTGACCAGACCGGGCGGTCCTCCTCGGCGAGCTGGCGCACCAGCCCGAAGTAGAAGGCGGCGTTGGCCAGCAGGTCGACCACGGTCGGCCCGGCCGGCAGCACGCGATTTTCCACGCGCAGGTGCGGCCGGGAGTTCATGACGTCGTAGACCGGCCGGTTCCAGCGGTAGACCGTGCCGTTGTGCAGGCGCAACTCACCCAGCCGCGGCACCCCGCCGGCGCGCAGCACGGCCAGCGGATCCTCGTCCTCCAGGATCGGCAGCAGCGGCGCGAAGTAGCGGACGTTCTCCTCGAACAGGTCGAACACCGACGTGATCCATCGTTCGCCGAACCACACGCGAGGGCGTACCCCCTGGGCCTTGAGCTCGTCCGGACGGGTGTCGGTGGCCTGTTCGAAGAGCGCGATCCGGGTCTCCGCCCAGAGTTGCCGGCCGTGCAGATAGGGCGAGTTGGCGCCGACCGCCACCTGGATCGCGGCGATGGCCTGGGAGGCGTTCCAGTGCGCGGCGAAGTGCTCCGGCGGGACCTGCAGGTGAAACTGGACGCTGGTGCAGGCCGCCTCGGGCGCGATCGAGTCGTTGGCCGTGGTGAGTCGCTCGACACCCTTGATGTCGACCGCGAAGTCCTCGCCGCGGGCGCCGACGATCTCGTCGTTCAGCGCGCGATAGCGCTCGTTGGCCGAGAGGTTGGCGAGCACCAGGTGTTCCGGGGTGAGCGTGGGCAGGCAGCCGATCATCACGATCGTGCAGTCCGCCTTGCCGGCCCGGTCCTCGGCCCGGGCCAGCCGTTCCAGGATGTCGGTCTCATATTCGGTGAAACCGTGCCCGGCGATCATCCGGGGGCGGGCGTTGAGCTCGATGTTGAACTGGCCGAGTTCGGTCTGGAACGACGGATCGGCCAGGTTGGCCAGGATCTCCGCGTTGCGCATGGCCGGCTCGGCGTCCTGGTCCATCAGGTTGAGCTCGATCTCGAGGCCGGTCATCCGGCTCTCCGCGTCGAACGCGCCGGCGTCGAGCATCTGGGCCAGCGCGTCGAGGCAGCGGCGCACCTTGCGCCGGTAGACCGTGCGGTTCTGCGGCGAGTAGACGGCTTGGGACAGGTCCTTGCCCATTCCGGCCTCCCCCACACGCAGTGAACAACCGTGTGCGCGCGGTTCACCTTGCCATCTGTCCGAGCCGCCCGCCACCGGTCCGGCGCATACGCCGAAGCGCCGCCCCTACGGGGACGGCGCTTCGAGTGTTGCGGTGGGCGGCCGAGGGATCAGGCCTGGCGGATGGCCTCGCCCTCGATCTCGATCTTGATCTTCTTGCTGATCATCACGCCGCCGGTCTCGAGGGCCATGTTGTAGGTCAGCCCCCAGTCCTCGCGGTCGATCTCGGTGCTGGCGCTGAAGCCGAAGACGTCGAAGCCGTAGGGGCTGCGGCCCACACCCTCGAACTCGACGGCCAGGTCGACGGGCTTGGTCACGTCCTTGATGGTGAGCTCACCCTCGAGCACGAACTCGCCGCCGTCGAAGGACTTGATGCCGGTGCTGCGGAACTCCATCGTCGGGTACTTCTCGGCCTCGAAGAAGTCGCCGGTGCGCAGGTGGTTGTCACGGTCGGGCTGACCGGTGTGCACGCTGGCGGTCTTGATCGTCGCGGTGACGGACGACTGCAGCGGGTCCTCGGCGACGACGATGGTCGCCTCGGCCTCGCCGAAGTTGCCGCGGACCTTGCTGACCATCAGGTGTCGCGCCACGAAACCGATGCGCTTGTGCGCGGCATCCAGCAGGTAGGTGCCGGCTGCGGGGACCTGAACACCCTGGAAGTCGCGGGTGCTGGAAGCGACGGACTCGGTCATGACAGTTGGTTCCTCTCGGGGATGCCGGATTGTTGTGTGACACAGCAACTATATGCTCGGCAATATTCCACATGTCAAGTGCCTGGTAGGATCGGTCACGTGAACACCGATCTGAACGACCCTCGCTTCACCGCGGTCGGTCTCTTCACCGAGGCCTACACCGGGCTGATGAACCGCTTCTCGGCGCAGCTCGACGAGAACCGCCTGTCCCCCGTCGAGTTCGAGGTGCTGATGCGGCTGGCCCGCTCGCCCGGGCAGCGTCTGCGGATGACCGACCTGGCCGCCCAGACCTCGCTGTCCACCAGTGGCGTGACCCGGGTGGTCGATCGGATGGACCGCGAGGGCCTGGTCCGGCGCGAGGCGTGTGCCACCGACCGGCGCAGCTCCTATGCGGTGATCACCGAGGCCGCGCTGGCCCGGCTCGACGAGTTGCTGCCGAGTCACCTCGACCTGATCCAGCGCTGGCTCGTCGACCCGCTGAGCCCGGCGCAATACGACAGCCTGCTCGACGGTCTGCGTGCACTGCGTGACGCGGTCAATCCGTGCGCCACGGCCGGCAGCGGCGCGAGTCTGGACGGACCGGCAGAAGTACCGGCAGAACCGCAGAACGCCTAGGACATAAGCCGCGCATCCGCCCGGAACGCTGCGCTGCCGCCGCTAGGGTGATCTCCGCAAGGGGGATGCGGCGCGACCGGGGCGCGCACGGGGAGCTACGGGGGAGCCTTCGTTCACGCCGCGTACCGATTGGGGCGTTGTGACGACCGGCGTGTGGGGGGCCACAGGAGGAAGCGCCGGTCGTCCGCGCCGACCCCTTCGTTGATCAGCGACCCAGCAGCTTGAGTTCGCGCGGCAGCAGGGTGATCCCGCCGGTCCGGCAGAGATCGTCCAGCCGGCGCAGAGCCACCTGCCGCGGCTCCGGATCGGGCGTGCAGACCACCAGCCCGACCAACGCCTCCACCACATCCCGCGGATCATGCCCGCCGGCATAGGCGGCGGCCGCCCGGGCGAAGGTCTCCGCCGCCTCCCGTTCGTGACCCCGGCGCATCGCGATCGACGCCTCGACCACGGCGGCCGGCCCGTCCACCGGCATTTCCGCGTCCGACGGCGGCCGCAGCTCGCGCAGCACCTCGTCGGCCTCGGCCAGCCGCCCGGCCTCGGCCAGCGCCAGCCCGATGGTGGCCAGCACCCGGCGCCGGTGGTTCGGGTCGCCCAGCACCTCGAGCTCGGCCACCGCCCGCCGGCCCAGCAGCTCGGCCTCGTCGGGCTGCCCGTCCAGCCGGGCCACCTCGGCCAGGTTCGCCGCGGCCAGCGCGCGCAGCCGATGCTCGCCGCAACGGGCCGCCAGCCGGTCCACCGCCGCCAGCCGCTCGCGGGCCGCGGGCAGGTCGCCCTCGCGGATCTCGTGCCAGGTCAGGTTGTTCTCCGCGACCGCCATGTCGCGCACCCGGCCGCCGGCGCGGGCCAGGCCGAGCGCCGCCTCGCCGTGCCGCCGGGCGGCGTCGAAGCTGCCGGTGGTCATCCACAGCGCGGCCAGCTGGGTGTGCGCGGTGAGCTGCCCGTCCACCGCGCCGATCGCCTCGAAGTCGTCCAGCGCGGAGGTGGCCGACTCGATCTCCTCGCCGCCGGAGCCGTGCTCGAGCGCGAGCTGGGCCAGGCCGACCTTCGCCCAGGCCCGCATCGCCACGTCGGCGTCCGCGGTGCGTGGATCGTCCAGGAGCCGCCGCAACCACTGCCGTCCGGTCACGTCCCGCCCGCGGAACCGCCACCACCGGGGCAGCGCCGCCGCGATCCGCAGCGCGGTGTGCGGGTCCTCCGACGCCGCATAGGTCAGCGCCGCGCCCAGGTCACCGGCCACGTCGTCGAGCCGCTTGGCCGCCGCCGACAGGTTTGCCCCGATCAGCTCCGGCGCGATCTCGTTGGCCAGGTCGGCGATCACCTCGGCGTGCCGCTGCCGGCCGGCGGCCAGCTCGCCCTCGGCGGCGGCCCGCTCGGCGGCGAAGTCCCGAACCACGTCGAGCAGCCGGAACCGGAAGGCGCCGCTGCCGCGGACGCTGAGCAGGCCCAGCTCGAGCAGGCGGTCAAGGAGATGCACCACGTCGGTGCCCGCACCCGGGCCGGGCTCGACCAGGCGCTCGGCCAGCGCGACCGACCAGCGGTGACGGAAGATCGCCAGGCGGCGGAGCGCCCACTGCTCCTCGGGGGCCAGCAGGTTGTAGCTGGCGGCCACCGCGTCACGCAACGAGACCACGGCGTCGCCCGGGCGGCCGGTCAGATCCAGCAGCCGGTCGCCGTAACGGTCCAGGATCTCGGCCACGGTCAGCACCCGGCCGTGCGCGGCGGCCAGCTCGATCGCCATCGGCAGCCCGCCCAGCCGGCGGACCAGCGTGGCCAGCGGCGCCACCTCGTCGGGCTCGACCGGCGCGCGGCGTACCCGGGAAAGGCGGTCGAGGAACAGCGCGACCGCCGGGTAGGCACTCGCCTCGGCCAGCGTGGTGGCCGCCTCCGGCGGCGCGACCAGCGGCGCGAGCGGCCACACCCGCTCGGCCGGCAGACCGATCGGATGCCGGCCGGTGGCGATGAAACGCAGCGTCGGGATGCGCTCGAGCAGCCGGGACAGGGCCTCGGCGACGGCTTCCGGCGCACGCTCGACCGCGTCGATCAGCAGCACGCCGGACCGGGCGGCGAACCGGGCGGACAGGTCGTCGAAGCGACCCACGCCGAACACCGCGGCGACCATGCCCAGGATGTCGCCGGTGGTGAAGCCGTCGGTGACGACGATGCCGGCCACCCCGCCCGGGTGTGCGTCGACGATGCGGTGGGTGACCGCCAGTGCCAGCGCGGTCTTGCCGACACCGGCCAGTCCGACCAGAGTGACGCCGCGCGGGCCCAGCGGTGGGCGGATGGTGAGCCGGGCGACCAGCTCGTCGACGTCGCCGTCGCGGCCGATCAGATCGCCGGCCGGCGGGAGCCGCACGAACCGCGGCGGCCGGCCCGGCTCGGGCGCGGGGCCACGAGCCGCGCTGAGGAAGTCGCGCAGCTCGGCGCCGGTCAGCCCGAGCGCGGTCGCCAGCAGCTCGACGGTGGTGCGTTGCGGCCGGTTGGCCCGGCCGCGCTCCAGATCCCGCACCGTGCGCACGCCGATGCCGGCGCGCTTGGCCAGCTCGTCCTGGGTCAGCCGGGCCCGCCTGCGATGACTGCCCAGCATGGCCCCGAATCCCGGACCTTCGCGGTCCGCCCCGTGATCAGATGCCATGCCCTGAAAGTAGGCACCTGTGTCGATGCCTGCCGAACTGAGCGGCGGTGTTGTCAGGCATCGGACCGAGCGGCGGTCGGAATCACGACACGCGACCGTTAAATGATCTCAGAGTCCGAGGTTGCGGGCGATCAGCATGCGCTGCACCTCGGACGTGCCCTCGCCCACTTCCAGGATCTTGGCGTCCCGATAGAAACGGCCGACCGCCGACTCGTTCATGAAGCCGTAGCCGCCGTGCACCTGGGTGGCGTAGCGCGCGTTGTCCATCGCCGCGTTGCTGGCGTGCAGCTTGGCCACCGCGGCATAGGCCTTGAAGTCCGCCCCGGCCAGCATCCGCGCGGCGGCGTCGTAATAGGCCAGACGAGCGGTGTGCGCCCGCAACTCCATGTCCGCGATCATGAACTGGACCGCCTGGAAGTCGCCGATCGCATGCCCGAACGCCTGGCGCTGCTTCGCATAGGTGACCGATTCGTCGACGCAGCCCTGAGCCAGCCCGACGGACAGCGCGGCGATCGCGATGCGTCCCTCGTCGAGGATCCGCAGGAACTGCGCGAAGCCCCGACCGCGCTCGCCCAGCAGGTTTCCGGCCGGCACCCGCACGTCGTCGAAGGCCAGCTCGTGGGTGTCCGAGGCGCACCAGCCCACCTTGGAATAGCCGGGCGCGACGGTGAAGCCCGGCGTGCCGGACGGAACGATGATGGTGGACAGCTGCTTGCTGCCGTCCGGGTTCACCCCGGTCACCGCCATGACCGTGACCAGGGAGGTGATGTCGGTGCCGGAGTTGGTGATGAACGCCTTGGAGCCGTTGATCACCCACTCGCCGGTGGCCTCGTCGAGCGTGGCGCGGGTCATCGTGGCACCGGCGTCGGAGCCGCCGCCCGGCTCGGTGAGACCGAAGGCCGCCAGGGCCTCGCCGCTGGTCAGCTGCGGCAGCCAGCGGGCCTGCTGCTCCGGCGTACCGAAACGAAAGATCGGCATCGCACCCAGCGAGACCGCCGCCTCCAGGGTGACCGCGACGGAGCTGTCCACCCGGGCCAACTCCTCGAGGGCGAGGCAGAGCGCGAAGTAGTCGCCGCCCATGCCGCCGTGCTCCTCGGGGAACGGCAGTCCGAACAGGCCCATCTTGCCCATCTGCCGGACCAGGTCATAGGGGAACGTGTGCTGCTCGTAGTGCTCGGCGATGACCGGTGCGACCTGCTCGCGCGCGAATTCCCGCACGCTCTCGCGCAACGCCTCCTGCTCCTCGCTGAGCCGGAAGTCGACCATGACGGGGTCCTCTTTCTGCGATCTAGACAGGGGTGACGCCGTGCCGGCGCCGGGAGAAGCCGCGTTCCTTGCCCTGCGCGGCGGCGAACCGGCGGACCAGTTCGCCACGCAGGTCGGCCGGCTCGACCACGGCGTCGATGACGAGCTCGCTGGCCAGCCGCATGATGTCGATGTCGCGTTCGTAGTCGGCGCGCTTGGCGGCGACGAACTCGGCCCGCTCGGCCTCGTCCTCGATCGCGGCGATCTTGTTGGCATAGACCGCGTTGACGGCCGCGTCCGCGCCCATCACGGCGATCTTTGCGGTGGGCAGCGCGATCGTCGCGTCCGGGTCGAAACCGGGGCCGGCCATCGCGTAGAGCCCGGCGCCGTAGGCCTTGCGGACCACGACACAGATCTTGGGTACGGTCGCCTCGCTGATCGCCGTGATCATCTTGGCGCCGTGCCGGATGATGCCCTGTTTCTCCACCGCCGACCCGACCATGAACCCGGGCACGTCGGAGAGGAACAGCAGCGGCACGTTGAACGCGTCGCAGAGCTGCACGAAGCGGCTCGCCTTGTCCGCCGAATCGACGAACAGCACGCCGCCCTTGAACATCGAGTTGTTGCCGACCACGCCGATCACGCGGCCGTCGAGCCGGGCGAAGCCGACCGTCAACTCCCTGGCCCACAAGGCGTGGATCTCGAAGAACGAGCCCTCGTCGACGATGCCCTTCAGATAACGCCGCATGTCGAACGCCTGCCGCTCGCTGACCGGCACCAGCGCGGCGAGGTCCACAGTGGCCGGCGCCTTGGCGGCCGCGGCCGGCGGCTCCTGCTGCCAGTTGGACGGCAGGTAGGAGAGGTAGTCGCGGACCACGCCGAGCGCGTCCTGCTCGGTCTTGCAGAGGAAGTGGCCGACGCCGGACTCGGCGCAGTGCACCCGCGCGCCGCCCATCGCCTCGAGCGTCGTCTTCTCGCCGGTCACCATCTCGACCATCCGGTCGGATCCCAGGTACATGCTCGCGTTGCCCTCGACCATCGCGACCACGTCGCAGAACGCGGGGATGTAGGCCCCGCCCGCGGCGGACGGGCCGAACAGCGCGCAGACCTGCGGGATCGAGCCGGAGGCCCGAACCTGGTTGTGGAAGATCTTTCCGGCGCCGCGCCGGCCGGGGAAGAGGTCGACCTGGTCGGTGATGCGCGCGCCCGCCGAATCCACGAGATAGACCATGGGTACGCCGTTGGCATAGGCCCGCTCGATGATCCGGATGATCTTCTCGACCGTGCGGGCGCCCCACGACCCGGCCTTGACCGTCGAGTCGTTCGCCATCACGCACACGTCGCGCCCGTCGATCCGGGCGTTTCCGGTGATCACGCCATCGGCCGGCAGTCCGTCGGCGAGACTGTTCGCATAGAGCCCGTCCTCGACGAACGAGCCCTCGTCGGTCAGCAACGCGATCCGCTCGCGGGCGAACAGCTTGCCCTTGGCGGCGTTCGCGGCGTGGTAACGCTCCGCCCCGCCCGCCATCACCCGCTTGCGGACCTGGGCCAACGCCTCGTCGTCGACCGACACCGCGCCTCCTCCTCTGAGCCAAGCCCCTTCGAAACGATCCTGAACGATCGTTAGGGTAGCGTACCCCGCCAACGCCGGAAGGGAGCCTCCGCCGGCTGCGGAGGCTCCCTTCCGTTCCTTGCGTCACCGGCGCTGTGGAGGAGCACCGGCTTTATCCCGACGCCGCGTGGCGTCGGTTCGGGCCGCGCCCGGGACGGCGCGACCCGTGACCTTCAGAGCTGGATCAGCCCAGGGTGTTGAGCAGGTTCAGGCCACCGACGCTGGGCACGTTGCCGCCCTTGGTCAGACCATCGGTCAGGCCGCCGACCGGGGAAGCCTCGGTCGCGGCGGACTTGCCGTGAGCCTTGGCGCCGTGGGCCTTGCGCGGCGCGTCGCCGTAGTCGGCGTCGTCGTTGCCGTTGTCGCCGGCGTAGTCACCATCGTGGTCACCATCGTGGTCACCGTCGTAGTCGCCGTCGTTGTCGCCGTCGTTGTCGCCGTCGTTGTCGTCACCGTCGTGGTCGTGGTGCTTGCCCTTGCCACCACCGTTGCTGCACGCCGCGGCGGCGTTGGCCTCGCCCAGGATGCCCAGGGCGTTGCCGCAGATGTTCACCGGGATCTCGACCGGCGCGTACGCCTGCAGGCCGTTGGCGATGCCGTTGTTGTCCGACGAGTTCTGGGTGACGTCGTCGTAACCGCCCTCGGTGTTCTGCGAGACGGCCGCGGCGTTCGCCTCGCCGAGCGCGGCGACCGAGTTGCCGGACAGGTTGACCGGCATGTGCAGGCCACTGAGGATCTGGACGCCGTTGAGCGCGCCGTTGTTGTCCGTGGTGTTCTGCGTCGCCGAGCCCGACTCGGTCTTCCAGCTGCCGTTGGAGCAGTGCGCCTGCGCGTTCGCCTCGCCGAGCAGGGCGATCGCGTTGCCGCAGAGGTTGATCGGGATCTCGATCGGGAAGTACAGCTGGGCGCCGTTCAGGATCCCGTTGTTGTCCCACGAGTTCTGGGTGACGTCGTCGTCGCCACCCTTCTTGCCCTCGGTGCGGGTGCTCTCGGTGCGCTTGTTCACGCCACTGCCGGCGGCGTTGGCCTCACCGAGCACCGCGGCCGCGTTGCCGACCACGTTGACCGGGACGTAGGCCGGGGCGTACGCCTGCAGGCCGTTCAGGACACCGTTGTTGTCCTTCGAGGTCTGCTTGACCTTGCGGTGGCCCTCGGTCGAGTTGAAGCCGGAGCCGGCCGCGTTGGCCTCGCCCGCCACGCCGATCGCGTTGCCGACCACGTTCACCGGCGCGGTGATGCCGGAGACGATCTGGATGCCGTTGCCGATGCCGTTGTTGTCCCAGGAGTTCTGGTCGACGTCGGCGTGCGCGGCGGTGGAGCCGACCAGCAGGGCGCCAGCGGCCAGGACACCGACGCTCAGAGTCTTGCGAACCCAAGTCTTCATGAGAAAGAAGTGCCTTTCGAAAATGTCAGCAGAATGGTGGTGCGCGTATTCAGTTGGGCGTTGCGGAACAAGGTGCATTCGGGCGCAGCGGTGCCTGGCTTGATTTCTCCGGACCTGACTCCGCTTGTCGACGTGCGCCCACAGCGGTGATGTGACGGATTCAGCCGTGCGTGATTCGCCGTTTGTTCGCAAACGGTTCGTGGAATCCGGACGGTCGCCACCCATGACCGGGCGGTCGGGTGCCTGCCCGAGGCCGGCGTCCGTCACTAGTCAGGTGAGACGGTCGGTGCCTCGGCGTCATATCGCCGGGCCTCGACATCGGTCGCCATACGCAGCCGGTGGGAATTCACCAGACCGCTCACGACCGCAGCCGGAAGGAAGGCCGCAGAGCCACCTTCCGTCGGAGCTCCCGACGCGGAGGTCGAGATGCCGCTGAGTGCCCCGAGGTGCACCCGCCGAGGAGCAGGTCCGTCATCTCCGGGCGAGTCCGGCCGGCCCGCCGAAGCGGTGGCCGGGTGCCCTTCGGTGACGATCGAGTGCCTCTTGCCTGCGTACGCCGTGGTGGCCAGGACGTCATCTGCACCAGCCGGGCGGCCGGGTGCCTTGACGTGCGGGGCCGTACCGGCGTCCGCGGTCCGTGTCGCCGCCGCCGCACGGATCACCGGCTTCTCAGCCGATGCCGGACGCTGCGTTCCGGCCGGTACGGCTGCCTGGGGCAGCGCGTCGACGACCGAGTGCAGTGGCCGGGTGAGCGGTGCCGCCACCGGGGCGAGTCGGCTGGAGTCCGCCGGTCCGCCGGTGAGGCGGAGTGGGCCGGACAACTCCCGGACGACACGGTCCACCGCACCGAGTGCGGTGTTCGCGTCGTTCTTGCCGTGCGCGGGGGCCACCTCGTCGAGCGTTCCCGTCAGCGCGGCGGCCGGCCGGGTGAGCACCCGGGTCGGCGTGGCGAGGACGGTGTCGGTGACCCCTTGGTGCTGGTGTTTCCGATGCTTCTGGGCGTGTTCCCGGTGTCCGGCGTCCAGCGGCTGGGCGGCCACCTTGAGGACGTCGCGAACCACCGGTGTGGCGTCGCCGTGCACGACGGATCCGATCAGCGACGACCCTTCGGCCGTGGCGTCCTGGTCCGCGGCGTGCGCGGCAGCGCCGGTGAGAAGCCAGGCGGCACCGGCCAGACCGCCGATGACGAGAGCACGCAAGGCCCACCGGGATCCGGTGCGACGCGTCTCCGCCCCCTGGCTGTGGGGCGGCATGCGCGTGCCGGCGCCGGCGTCGGGCGGGGACGACGCGAGTGCCGCGTGCGGCATGCGCTCGCTCACCCACCCCGTCATGGTCCACCCCTCGTCGTTCGACACAGACCGGTGGCTCGCCCACCGCCTCCGGCCTCCCGGATGCGGCGATATCGGCCACTCGATATGGGTAACGAAGAGACCCGACCGGGGTCACGCGGACAAATAGGAAAAATAATCGGACGAATCAACCGCGGGAATCACACCAATCTGGTACGCGGTCCGGCCCGAAGAACACCGGACGGCAGCGTCCGGCCGAGCAGTTTCTCGGCCAGTTCCGCCACCTCGATCAGCGCGTCGAGGTCGATTCCGGTGTCGATCCCCATGTCGTGCAGCATGTGCACGACCTCCTCGGTCGCCACGTTGCCGGAGGCGCCCGGCGCATAGGGGCAGCCGCCGATCCCGCCGACGCTCGCGTCGAACTCGGTCACCCCGAGATCCAGCGCGGTGAGGATGTTCGCCAGCCCCGTCCCCCGGGTGTTGTGGAAGTGCAGCAGGTCCGGGCGTACGGCGGAAAGAAGGTCCTTGACCCGTCGTGGGGTTGCCATGCCGGTGGTGTCGCCGAAGGCGATGCGGTCGGCGCCGTCGGCACGCACCCGGGCCACGATGCCGGCCACCCGATCCGGATCGATGTCGCCCTCGAACGGGCAGCCGAAGCTGGTCGCGACGATCACCTCGAGGGTCGCGCCGGCCTCGTGCACCAGCGGGATCAGCCCGGCGATGCCGTCCAGCGACTCGGCCGTCGAGCGGTTCAGGTTGCGCCGGTTGTGCGTGTCGCTGGCCGAGACCACGACCTCGATCTCGCCGAAGCCGGCCTGGATCGCGCGCTCGGCGCCGCGGGTGTTCGGGATCAGCGCGGAGTAGCGGATCTCCGGGTGCTTCCGGACCCGCGCCCACACCTCGTCCGCGTCGGCCATCTGCGGGATCGCCCTGGGGTGCACGAACGACACCGCCTCGATCCGGCGCACGCCGGTGCCGGAGAGCGCGTCGATCAGCCGGACCTTGGCGTCGGCCGGGATCGGCTCCTCGTTCTGCAGGCCGTCGCGCGGCGCGACCTCGCGGATCGAGACGTTCATCGCATCCGTCCCACGATGCCGGTGTCGTAGTCGCCGCTGAGGAACTCCGAATTTTCCAGCAACTCGGCGAAGAACGGCAGGTTGTTCTTGGGGCCGGCGATCTGGAAGCCGGCCACCGCGACCCGGGCCTTGGCGATGGCGTCGGCGCGGTCGTGGCCGTAGACGATCACCTTGGCCAGCAGTGAGTCGTAGAACGGCGTCACCGTCAGGTCCGCCCAGTAGCCCGCGTCGACCCGGACGCCGTGGCCACTCGGCTCGATCCAGGTGGTGATGTGCCCGGGGCCCGGCAGGAACCGCTTGGGATCCTCCGCGTTCACCCGCAGTTCGATCGCGTGACCGGCGGTGATGAGCGTGTCCGGATCGAAGGTCGGCGGCAGTCCGGCGGCGATCCGTAGCTGCTCCTCGACCAGGTCGATGCCGTGGATCAGCTCGGTGATCGGGTGCTCGACCTGCAGGCGGGTGTTCATCTCCAGGAAGAAGAACTCGCCGGTCACCGGGTCGAGCAGGCACTCGACGGTGCCCGCGTTGCGGTAGCCCACGGCCTCGCCGGCCCGGACCGCGGCGGCCAGCAAGCGGGCGCGTAGTTTCGGCGACACGGCCGGGGACGGCGCCTCCTCGACCAGTTTCTGGTTGCGGCGCTGCACCGAGCACTCGCGCTCGCTCAGCGCGATCACCCGGCCGTCGGCCAGCCCGAGGATCTGCACCTCGACGTGGCGCACCCGGGGGAAGTAGCGCTCCAGCAGCACCGAGCCGTCGCCGAAGGTCCGCTCGGCGAAGCCGCTGACCTTGTCGAACTCCTTGCGCAACGCGGCCTCGTCAGCGGCCACCGCCATGCCCATGCCGCCGCCGCCCGCGGACGCCTTGACCATCACCGGGTAACCGATCCCGGCGGCGGCCTCGACCGCCGCGTCGACCGACGCCGCCGGGTCCGTCGTGCCCGGCGCGACCGGCACGCCGGCCGCGGCCATCAGGTTGCGGGCATTGATCTTGTCGCCCATCGCGGTGATCGCGTCGGCGCCGGGCCCGATCCACACCAGGCCGTTCTCCTCGACGGTACGAGCGAACGCGGCGTTTTCGCTGAGGAAGCCGTAACCGGGGTGGATCGCCTGCGCGCCGGTGCTCTTGGCGGCGGCCAGGATCGCCTCGACATTGCGGTAGCTCGACGCGGGCGCGGCCGGCCCGATGTTCACCGCCTGGTCCGCCTCGACCACGAACGGCATCTCGGCGTCCGCATCCGAGTGCACCGCGATCGCCCGGATCCCGAGGCGCCGGGCGGTGCGGATGATGCGGCGGGCGATCTCGCCGCGGTTGGCGACGAGCAGCGAGTCGATCATCGTTTCACCAGCCTTCCAGTTCAGCGGCCCTCCAGGGCACAGGCTGCGGCCTCCCTCAGGAGCGCCGCCGCGCGGTTTCGCTCGACCTCGGCGCCGAGGAACGGCGTCGAGTTCATCAGGCCGAAGGCGGCGTGGGCGAGCACCCGCGCCTCAGCGGGATCCAGGCCCGGACGCAAGGTCGCCAGCACGCCGACCCACTCCTCGACATAGAGGCGCTGCAGCTTGCGGATCTGCCGGCGCGGCTCCTCCGGCAGCCGGTCGAGTTCGTGCAGGTGCAGGGCGATCACCGCGGGGTTCGCCAGCGCGAACGCGACGTGGAAGTCGATCAGGTCGGTGAGCGCGGCGTGCGCGTCGTCGGTGTGCCGGGCGACCCGCTCACGGCCTCCGTGCAGCAGGCCCTCGCTCACCGGGATCAGCGCCGCGACCAGCATGGCCTCTTTCCCGGCGAAGTGGTGATAGAGCGCCGGACCGGTGACGCCGGCCGCCGAGCCGATGTCGTCCATCGAGACGCCGTGGTAGCCACGCTGGGCGAACAGCCCGACCGCGATGTCCAGGATCTCGTCCCGCCGCGAGCGCCGGCGCGGCGCGGGCGGACCCGTCCGATGCTGCTGATCTACCGTCACGAAGTAAACGATAACCGGCTGTCAAGTTCGCTAACTTAACGATCGTTCATCGCCCGTTCGGGTCGTCGACCGGGCGCCGGTCAGCGGCAGAGCCACGTCGTAGGGCTCGGCATCCAGGGTCGCGGTGACCGCGGCGCTGCGCGCGGTGGTGCCGTTGCGGGCGTCGAACCGGCGGGCGATCTCCAGCGCCTGCGCCGACATCTCCGCGCGCAACGTGCCGGCCGGCACGTCGAGGCCGTCCCGCCGGATCGTCACGTCACCGTGCCCGATCTCGTCCAACCGGCGCAGCAGCAGTGCGGCCGTCGCGGCGAAGTACATGGTCGTGGCCGGTGACGGCGACTTCGGCAGCCACCCCACGTGGCGCTGCAGGATCTCCAGGCCACGGTGCTCGTTGCCGGTGCGGGCGCAGAGCTCGATGGCCTCGGCCACGTCGTACATGTCCGCGATGTTCCGCTGGAAGACGCGGTAGGACCGCAGGTGCGCGTCCACCGCGTCGCTGATCCGGCCGGTGCGCAGATAGGGCACGACGAGGTTGCCCAGGATGCCCTGCGGCTGCTCGGAGCAGGTCAGATTGGACGCCATGGCGGCCTCACCGACCGCGATCGCGTCCTCGTCCCGGCCCCGGCTCACCAGATAGAAGACCCGGGACGACGGATCGCAGCCGATGCAGTCGGACAGATCGGAGCGCGGCGAGGTGACCCAGCGCTGGTACCACTCGTCGGCCTTCGCCGTGTCGCCGATGTGCGCGGCGACGTGGTGCCGGTCCTTGTAGACCGGCTGCAGGTTGTCGCCGGCGGCCGCCCGGTAGCGGCGTTCCATGTCGTCCAGCACGTCGTAGGTGCGAGCCAGCGGCACCTCGGGGAACTTCAGCAGGGCGCCGATCATGTGCTTGAACTGCCACAGCAGGGTGTGCTCCCAGGCGCCGTGATAGGGCGCCGGGTCGTTGTCGAACTCGCTCAAGCACCAGGAGAACGTGACGAACGACTTGCCGGGCTCACCACCCTGCACATAGGACGAGGTGGCGTCCATCCGCACGGCGAACGACAGCTCGCGGTCGCCGCTCGCGTCGGCACGCCACAGCACCTGCTCGAAGGCGGCGATGCGGGCGGCGCCCCAAGGCAGGCCGCGCGCCTCGCTCAGCATGCTCCACAGTTGCTTCTTGGTCGGGTTCACTCCGGGTCACCTCCGACGGCGTGGTCCAGCAGGCCGAGGAACGACGAGTTCAGCAGCGTCGCGTCGGCCGGCCGCAGTGGGTGGTAGCCGAGCAGCAGCGCCTGGCCGTAGAGCGCGTCCACGGACAACCCGGCGAGCTCCGGATCGCCCAGCCCGGCGATCCGGCGGATCAGTGGGTTGCGATGGTTGAGCACCAGTTGCGGTCGCTCGACCGGGCCGGCTCCGGAGAGCGCGTCGAGCACACCCGCCCACAGCTCGTCGGCCCGGTCGCGGGTGGCGCTGAGCTGCTCGTGGAAGGCGGCGGCCCGGCTGACCAGATAGAGCGCCGGCAGCCCGGCCGGCTCGAAGGACCGCAGCACGACCTCGCAGCCGAGCCGGTCGAGGCGGCGCTGGGCGGCCGCCAGGAACGGGCGCAGCCGCAGCTCGGCCTCGGTGTCGACGGCCTCGAAGCGGGTCGCCAGGTCGGCCGGTTCCAGGCGCTCGACCCGGATCGCCGGATCCACCTCGCGCAGCCGCTCGATGATCTCGTCGTCGTACGCGTAACCCCCGTTGATCAGGGCGATGTTCTGCGCGGCGGCGACGGCCGCGAGCTGGCGGAACTCGTCGGCGGTGGCCGCGTACCGCAGGGTGCCGTGCCGCTCGCGGAAGTCGGCGAGCGTGACCCGGCCGATGTTGGTCTCCATCGGCCAGCACTGCTCGACGAGGCGCAGCATCTCGTCGTCGTGCAGGGCCAGCGCCTTCACGCCGAGGTGGTGGATCCGCAGGAAGTCGCCGAGCCGCCGCGGATCGGTCGCGGACAGCCGCACCAGCCAGCCACGCAGCTGATCGGCGATGCCGTCGCGGGCGATGGCCAGCAGCGAGTCCTCATAGAGCGCCTCGCGGCTGGCGGTCGGCCGCAGCTCGGTGCTGTCCACCACGCAGCGCGCGAAGAACGCCCACTCGGGCAGCAGCCCGTCGACCGCCTCGGAGAGCAGCATCCGCTTGAGATAGACCCGGTGGCCGCCGCGGGTGGCCGGGTTGACCGGGGTGGGCAGCACGAACGCGGCGCCGGTCAGGCCGGCCTCGGGCACGTTCAGCTCGATCACGTCGAACGGGCGGAAGCCGACCGTCTGCTCCGACCAGCGCACCTCGCCGCCGGTCACCGGCGTGCCGTCCACGGTGATGTCGATCGGCAGCATCGAGCCGTAGTGCCGGGCCAGGTCGAGGACGGTGGCCGGGGTCAGGAACTCCTCGGTGCCGCGGCGCGGGAGCAGCGTGACCTCGGTGCCCGGCTCGCGGTCCGGGCCGGGGCGCACCTCGTAACGCCCGTCGGAGAAGCCGGTCCACAGCACGGCCGGCGACCCGGCGTGCTGGGTGTGCACCCGGATCTCGTCGGCGACCAGGAAGCAGGAGAGCAGGCCGATGCCGAACTGACCGAGGAACTCGTGCCGGGCGAAGCCGAGCTCGTCGCGCTTGGAACTGCGGCCGATGGTGGCCAGCAGCTCGTGCACCTGCGCCTCGGTCAGGCCGATGCCGTTGTCGGTGACGCGCAGCGCCTCCGCGCCGGTGGTGATCCGGACCTGACCGGTCTGGTCACCGCCGGCCGCGGTGATCGCGTCGACCGCATTTTGCAGGAGCTCGCGGACATAGACCCGCGGGCTCGCATAGAGGTGAT
Organism: Actinoplanes sp. NPDC051388; assembly: GCF_055586225.1. Lineage (NCBI taxonomy): Bacteria > Bacillati > Actinomycetota > Actinomycetes > Micromonosporales > Micromonosporaceae > Actinoplanes > Actinoplanes sp. NPDC051388. The sequence goes on from NZ_JBVJIP010000002.1 coordinate 171,477, forward strand.
GGCTGAGCAGGTCGACGATGCCGCGCAGGTCCACCTGGAACGTGTTGGTCACGCCCCAGGACGCTAGTGAACCCGATCAATCAGCGCTTCACGATTTCGTGCCGCCCGGCTCGCTGCCCTTGACGATGGGCGCCCGGACCAGGTTTCCCCACTCGGTCCAGGAGCCGTCGTAGTTGCGGACCTGCTCAAAGCCGAGCAGGTGGGTCAGCACGAACCAGGTGTGGCTGGACCGCTCGCCGATCCGGCAATAGGCGATCACGTCGTCCGACGGGTTCAGCCCGAGCTCGTCGGAATAGATCCTGGTGAGCTCGTCGGCCCGCTTGAAGGTGCCGTCCTCGTTCGCCGCGGACTTCCACGGCTTGCTCACCGCACCCGGGATGTGGCCGCCGCGCAGCGCGCCCTCCTGCGGATAGGCCGCCATGTGCGTCAGCTCGCCGGTGTACTCCTGCGGCGACCGCACGTCGACCAGCGGCCGCCCGCTCGTCACGTGCGACTCCACCTCGTCGCGGAACGCCCGGATCCGCGCGTCGTCGCGGGTCGGCACCGGGTAGTCCGCACGGTCGCGCACGGGCTTTTCCCGGGTCAGCTCGCGGCCCTCGGCCACCCACTTCTGCCGGCCGCCGTCCAGGATCCGCATGTCCTGGTGGCCGAACAGGCTGAACACCCACAGCGCGTAGGTCGCCCACCAGTTGTTGTTGTCGCCGTAGAACACGATCGTGTCGTCGCGGCCGATGCCCTTGGCGGCGCACAGCTCGGCGAACGCGGCGGGATCCAGATAGTCCCGGGTCACCTGGTCGTTCAGCTCGAGGTGCCAGTCGACCTTGACGGCGCCCGGGATGTGCCCGGTGTCGTAGAGCAGCACGTCCTCGTCCGACTCGACCACCACCAGGCCCGGCTCGCCGAGATGGGCGGCCAGCCACTCGGTGGTGACCAGCTTGTCGGGATGTGCGTAGGCCCTCAGCTCGGGGGCGGGATCAGTCTCCATCTTCTCAACCTACGTCGGACTCAGTCGGAGATCGGGGTCAACGTCGGACGCTTCGCGGTGATCGTGTCGCCGGAGGAGACGCCGGCCAGCCGCCGCTTGATCCACGGCGCCAGGTGCTGCCCGGCCCAGCGCAGGTCATCGCCGCGGGCCAGCAGCCAGGGCGTCGGGGCCGGGGCCGGTGGCACCAGCATCCACTCCTCGTCGACGCCCACGCCGAGCGCGTTCAGCACGTGCGCGGCCACCCGCCGGTGCCCGGCTGACGACATGTGGATGCGGTCCGCGCTCCACATCGCGGGATTGCGGAAGGTCTCGTCGCCGAACAGGTCGATCAGATGGGCGCCGTGCCGCTCGGCCACCTCACGCACGCCGTCGTTGAGGGCGGCCGCCCGCGGCCCGACCACGCGCGCCCCGGGCAGGTGCCCGGTGACATCGGCGAAGCGGAACAGCACCACGTCGGCGCCGGTCGCGCGCAGCCGGCCGGCCACGTCGTCGAGCCGGGCGATCAGGGTGGCCGGCTGCACCTTGCGGCGCAGCACGTCGTTTCCGCCCGCGGCAAAGCTGACCAGGTCGGGAGCCATCGCCAGGGTGGGCTCGAGCTGCTGGTCGATGACCTGGTCGAGCAGGCGGCCGCGGACCGCCAGATTCGCGTAACCGAAGTCGGGGCCGGCCTCCAGGGCCAGCCGGGCGGCGACCAGGTCGGCCCAGCCACGGAAGCCCTCGCCGTCGGGATAGGCGTCGTTCATGCCCTCGGTGAAGCTGTCTCCCATGGCAACGTATTTGGCCCAGGCCATCGTCACGTCCCCCTTAACGAGCGTTGACCGAACAACTGTTTAGCTAAGCACCAGACCGCGTGGAAGGGCAGGGTGACGCTGACGACACTCCGATATCCGCGTGCTCAACGTCGTACCGCCTCTCTAGGCTTCGTCACATGCTTCTGCGAATGTCGACCCTGCTGCTCAAGACCCTGCGCGAGGAGCCGGCCGAGGCGGAGGTGCCGAGTCATCGGCTCCTGCTGCGCGCCGGTTACATCCGTCGCGCCGCGCCGGGCGGCTACACCTGGCTGCCGCTGGGCAAGCTGGTGGTCGACAACGTGGCCCGGGTGGTGCGCGAGGAGATGTTCGCGGCCGGCGGGCAGGAGGTGTCGTTCCCGGCGCTGCTGCCCCGGGAGCCCTATGAGGTGAGCAACCGCTGGACGGATTACGGCGACGACATCTTCACCCTGCGGGACCGGCGCGACGGCGAATACCTGCTGGCGCCCACCCACGAGGAGATGTTCGCACTGCTGGTGCAGGACATGACCAGCTCCTATCGGGACTTCCCGCTGGTGCTCTTCCAGGTGCAGACGAAATATCGCGACGAGGCTCGCCCGCGCGCCGGGCTGCTGCGCGGGCGTGAGTTCCTGATGAAGGACGCCTATTCGTTCGATCTCACCGACGAGGGGCTGGTCTCGGCATACGCGACGATGCGGGGTGCATACCAGCGGATCTTCGCTCGGCTGGGGTTGGAGCACACGATCGTGGCCGCGGTGTCCGGCGCGATGGGCGGATCGGCCTCCGAGGAGTTCCTGGCCATGGCCGACGTGGGCGAGGACACCTTCGTCGGCTGCACCAAGTGCGACTTCGCGGCGAACACCGAGGCGGTGACCACGCCGGTGCCCGAGGTGGCGGCGGTCGAGCACGGCCCGCTGACCGTGCACGAGACGCCGGGCACGCCGACCATCGCGTCGCTGGTCGACTTCGCGAACGAGCAGGCGCTCGAGGGCCGCACCGACTGGACCGCCGCCGACACCTTGAAAAACGTCGTGGTCACGGTGCGGCACCCGGGCCGCGAGCCCGAGCTGCTGGCGATCGGGGTGCCGGGCGACCGCGAGGTGGACCTCAAGCGGCTCGACGCCGCGCTGGCGCCCGCCACCGCGACCATGTTCGACGACTTCGCGTCCCGGCCCGACCTGGTCAAGGGCTACATCGGGCCGCAGGACCGCACGATCCGTTATCTGGCCGACCCGCGGGTCGCGCCCGGCACCGCGTGGCTGACCGGCGCCAACCAGCCGGGCCGGCACGCGACCTCGGTGGTGGCCGGCCGCGACTTCACCACCGACGGCACCATCGAGGCGGCCGAGGTGCGGCCCGGCGACGCCTGCCCGGCCTGCGGCGACGGCGAGCTGACCATGCGCCGGGGCATCGAGATCGGGCACATCTTCCAGCTCGGCCGGCGTTACACGAACGCGTTCAAGATCGATGTGCTGGGCAAGGACGGCAAGCCGGTGCGTCCGACGATGGGCAGCTATGGCATCGGCGTCTCCCGCGCGGTGGCGGCGATCGCCGAGCAGCACAACGACGAGCGTGGCCTGGTCTGGCCGGCCGAGATCGCGCCGGCCGACGTGCACGTGGTCGCGGCCGGCAAGGACGGGCAGGTCGAGGCCGCGCTGGCGCTCGCCGCCGACCTGGTCGCGGCCGGGCTGCGGGTGCTGGTGGACGACCGGGCCGGGGTGTCCGCCGGAGTGAAGTTCACCGACGCCGAACTGATCGGCATCCCGCGCACCGTCGTGGTCGGACGCCGCCTCGCCGAGGGCTTCGGCGAGCTGCGCAACCGCGTCACGGGTGATCGTGCCGAGATCGCCATGTCGGACATGGTCGCCGCGGTCGCCCGCGTGTAACGATGGGCCACTCCGGGTAGCCGGATGGTGACGGGGTTCGCTGCGGGAGGTGCACGATCATGACCAGGACATCGGTCGCCGAGGTGATGACCCGCAGGGTGGTCTACCTGCCAGGCGACACGACTCTGGACGAGGCCGCGCAGGCGATGCGCGACCAGTCGATCGGCGACGTCGTGGTGACCCACGGTCCGACGATGGCCGGGCTGGTGACCGACCGCGACATCGTGGTGCGGGCGATCGCCGAAGGTCTGTCGCCCAAGACGACCACGCTGGAGTCCATCGTCTCCCGCGAAATGATCATGGTGGAGCAGTCGGCCACTGTGGAGGAGGCGGTGCGGGCGATGCGCGAGCGCGGGGTGCGCCGACTGCTGGTCTGCGATGCCGACCGCAAGCTGGTCGGCATCATCTCGCTCAGCGACCTGGCCCTGCTGCCGACGTCAGCCTCAGCCTGACCCCCACCTCGCGAGGCGCGGCCGCCCGACGGGCGCCCTCGACCTCGACCCTCGACCCCTCGGCCCCTCGACCCCTCGGCCCCTTGGCTCCTCGACCCCTCGGCCCCTTTGCTCCTCGGCCCCTTGGCCCCTTGGCCCCTATGCCCCTTGGCCCCCTTGGCCCTCGATGCGCGACTCGGCTCTCAGCCCGACGTTGGCCGATAGACGCCGCGGATCTGGGCGAGCAGTTCTGCCAGGTAGGTCGGTGGGTTGTCGCGCCACCACGCGAGCCGGACCGTGATCGGGGGCACGTCTCGCAACACCCGATAGGCGACGCCGGGCCGGGGGTTCTGGTGTGCGGTCGCCTCGGCTGTCACGCCGACCGCCTGGTTGGCGGCGATCTGGGTGAGCCATTCGTCGATCGTGCGGGTCCAGCGGATCGTCGCCGGGCGGGCCTCGGGTGGCCACAGCTCCGGTGTCGTGGTGCCGGTGCGTTCGTCGATCGCGACCGCATAGCGGGCCAGGTCGGCCAGCCGCACCGCTCGGCGGCGGGCCAGTGTGTGGTCGGTGGAGACGGCGGCGTAGCGGTTCTCCACGCCCACCTCGGCGGTGGCGAACCGAGCGTCGTCCAGCGGGCGCCGGATCACCGCGACCTCGGCGGTGCCGTCGCTCAACCCCGCAGTCGGCTCGTTGACCTGCACGAACACCAGCGGCACGTCCGGATGCGCGGCGGCCCAACGCTTCTGCAGCCCGCGCGTGTGCCGGCCCAGCGCCGCCCACGCATAGCCCACCCGCAGTTCGGCGCGGGCGCCCTCGACGATCCGGCCGAGGTGGGCGACCTCCTCCAGCACCCGGCGCGCCTGGGCGACCACCCGGGCACCGACGTCGGTCAGCGCCACGTGCCGGGTGGTGCGCTGCAGCACCCGCACGTCGAGCGCCGACTCCAGCGCGGCCACCGAACGGGAGACCGCCGCCTGCGAGACGCCGAGGAGCGCGGCCGCGTCGGTGAAGGTGCCCGCGTCCACCACCGCGACCAGGGTGCGGAGCTGCCGCAGCTGGACATCCATACGCTCAGCGTATTAAAGCCGCGGCCCATGCATTTCCGGTCCGGCGTTCCTCGGCGAATGCTCGAGGCATGAAGACGGCGGGCGGCATCGCGACGATGCTCGGCAGCGCGGCCAGCAACCAGGCCGGCGCGGCGATCGGCGCGCACGCGTTCCCGATGATCGGGCCGGCCGGGGTGGTCGCGGTGCGGCAGTTCGTCGCCGCGGCCGTGCTGCTGCCGGTGGCGCGCCCGGACATCCGCCGGATGACGTGGGCGCAGTGGTGGCCGACGCTGCTGCTCGGAGTGGTGTTCGCGGTGATGAACTTCAGTCTTTACACCGCGATCGACCGGATCGGGCTGGGCCTCGCGGTGACGCTGGAGGTGCTCGGACCGCTGGGGGTGGCGCTGCTCGGCTCGCGTACCCGGATTGATTTGGTTTGTGCGATCTTGGCCGGGGTCGGCGTTTACGTGCTGGTGCTGCCTGGCCCGTCCAGTGACTATCCGGGCATCGGCCTGGGGCTGCTGGCCGCGCTGTGCTGGGCGTCCTACATCCAGCTGAACCGGCTGCTCGGACGGCGACTGCCCGGCCTGACCGCGCCCGCGCTGGGCACGTCGGTGTCGGCGCTGCTCAACCTGCCGGTGCTGTTCCTGATCGACTTCCACGGGGCGGCCGTGCTCTATGCGGTCGGCGCCGGGCTGTTCAGCTCGGTGGTGCCCTATGCGGCCGATCTGATCGCGTTGCGGCACGTGCCGGCGCGGTTCTTCGGGCTGTTCATGAGCGTGCACCCGGTGCTGGCGGCGCTGGCCGGCCTGATGCTGCTCGGCCAGCGGCTGGGCGCGCACGAATGGGTCGGCATCGCCATCGTGATCACGGTCAACGCGCTGGCCGTCCTGCTTTCCTCGCCGGCTGGTCTTGACACTGTGTCGCGGCCCGTTGAGGATCCGAGCAGGGCTGATGCGGCCCGCCGCTTGCACCCCTCCGGGGCTGGTGAACGCATCGCACTCTTGGATTCGCGCTGATCTGCCCTTCGATCTCGGCGAACCAGCCGGCAACGCAAGCACCGGCCACGACGTTCGCCGTGGAGGGATCAGACCATGCGGACATTCCGCGACGCCAAACTCATGGCCAGGACGCTCCGCAGCGAGCTGCCGGACGGATCGCTGTCCCACAGCCGGGCATTGGAGATCGTGGCGAAGCAGTTCGGCTTCGACGACTGGAACATCCTGGCCGCCAAGATCACCGAGGCCGCGGAGAGCCGGATCGTGCCGAGCTACCTCGTCGAGGGCCCGGACCTCACCGATCCGCGGCGAGCCACCACCAGCACGATCCCGATCCTGCGGATCTTCTCCGAGGACCGGGCCAAGGAGTTCTACCTGCAGTTTCTCGGCTTCACACTGGATTGGGGCGGGCCGGCGAGCGGTCCCGGCTCACCGTTCTACGGCCAGATCATCCGCGGCGAGACCACGTTCCAGCTGACCGAACAGCCCTACGACCCGGGCCACGGCGCTACCGTGGCGATCAATCTGGACGGGCTCGACGCCCTGCGCTCGGAACTCCAGGACCGATATGGCGAGATGGGCAGCCGCGTCTGGGGCCCGGCGATCTGGGTGCCGGAGATCCAGGAGATGCCGTGGGGGCTGCGGCTGATGACCATCTCCGACCCGTTCGGCAATCATCTGCGATTCAGTGAGCCGCTGGATCCGGCCGCTCGCAAGGGCTTGCCGCGCTGGTCGAGGTAACGCATCGCAGTCGAGAGTGCCGGCCGCCCGGCCGGCACTCTCCGATGTGCTCACTGCCGGCCGCCCCGGTGGTGCAGTCCCCCGCGCCCCCGTCCCGGCTCCGATTCCGGCCTCGTCCCCTGCCCTGGCCCCGACCCTCGTCCCGGGCCCTGGTCCCGCCGCCCTGTCCCGCCCGCCCTGGTCCCTGGCCCTGGTCCCGCCGCCTCGGTCCCGGACCTGGTCCCGGGCCTTTGTCCCGACCTGGTTCCGCCGCCTTGGTTCCGCGACGTTGGCCCCGCCACCCTGGCCCCACGGCCGCACTCCGGCACCTGCTCGGGTCCGGCTCCGCCGGTGCCCTCACCGGAGACGTGCTTGACTGGGTCGGTGCGGCGTCTGACCTGGGACGAAGTGTCCGCTCGCCGGCTCGAGCGCAACCATCTCGCCGAGCCGCGGGCCGACGCCGACCTGGCCGCGGCCGCCACCGCGATGGTCGGGGTGCATGCGCAGGTGATGTCCGCGGCCGAAATCTCGCTGTGCATTCGCACGACAGATCAAACCCGTTCTTCGGTACGCAACGCGCTCTGGACCAACCGCACCCTGATCAAGACCCGAGGCCCACGCGGCACCGTGCATCTGCTCGCCACCGCCGACCTTCCGATGTGGACGGCGGCAATGTCCGCCATCCCGCCCAGCCCAAACCCCTGGCCAGACGGCGTCCGAATGGACGCGACCCAAACCGACGAGGTCATCGCAGCAATCTCAGACGCGGCCTCGCACACGACCCTGACCCTGGATGAGTTGACCGCGGCCATCGTTGAGCGGGTCGGCGCCTGGGCCGGCGAGCGCACCATGGACGCCTTCCAGGACAAATGGCCACGCTGGCGGCAGGTGGAAGCCACCGCCATGTTCCGCGGCGCCCTCTGTTACGGCCCGGATCGAGGCCGCCGAGCCACCTACCAATCGCCCGGCCTGTCATCGTCGTTGCCGACGGACGACGCCCTCGCCGCGCTCGTGCGCAACTTTCTGCACACCTACGGCCCGGCCACCCCGGCACAACTCGCTCGCTGGCTCGGGTCGCCGCCGGGCTGGACTTCCACATTGCTGCAGCGGCTGCCCGATCTTGAGACGATCGACTTCGACGGTGTGGAAGCGCTGGTCAATGAGGGTGACGTCGGCGGAGGCGAGCGCCCGGCTCGGGGGCTGCGGCTGTTGCCGTACTTCGACGCGTACCAGATTGGTTGTCATCCCCGGACCACCCTCTTCCCGGAGGCGGCCGCCGAGCGCGCCCTCAATCGTGGACAGGCCGGAAACTTTCCGGTGGTGCTCATCGATGGGCGGGTGGCCGGCGTCTGGCATCAGAAGCGGTCCGGCCGACGCGTGCGGATCACCGTCGAGACTTTGCGCCCGCCGACGAAAGCGCAGCTCAAGGCCATCGACACGGAGGCCGGGCGAATCGGTAAGATACTCGAAGGCGAGGCCGCCGTGTCGATCGGCGAGATTTCCGTCAGCGCCCACGCGTGAAAGAGGCATCAGCCGTTCGGTTGTTGCATCGACGGGGTGGCGAACGCCACTATTCGTCCCGTGGAGACGCGTTCACGTGATTTGGTGACGACCGGGCAGGCCGCGATTCTGCTGCGGTCCTCGCGGGCGCACGTGGTGGATCTGTGTTTGCGTGGGCTGCTGCCGTTCGTGCGGGTCAACGGCCATCGGCGCATCCGGCGGTCCGATGTGGAGGCGCTGATCGAGCCCGGCCTGGGCCGCGACGCGATGGAAGCGCTGTGGCTGCATCGGGCGGTGGCCGGCAAGCTCGTCGCGAACCCGCCGGCGCTGCTCGCGGCCGCGGCGATCAACCTGCGGCGGCTGCGGCGGATCCATCCGGACGGCGCGGCGTGGGATTGGCTCGATCGCTGGGACGCGGTGCTCGACCAGGGCGTCGAGGCGGTGCTCGAGGCGCTGACCTCCTCCTCCGACCTCGCCGTGCAGCTGCGTCGCACGTCCCCGTTCGCCGGCATCCTCTCCGAGGTCGAGCGCAGAACCATTCTTCTGGCGTACGCCGAGAGCCGGCGCGGCCACGCCCGGCGGATGCGCGTCGACCAGCTGGAACGCATCCTGCGCAGCGTGTGAGTTGCTGATCACAGATTTACATCAGGCACTTATGCATCAGTGCGTGCCGGGTGGATAGTCGGCAGATCAACTATCGGCCGCGCTGACGGGCCAGGCGGGCGCATTCCCCCAGCGCGACCCCCATTGCACGCTTGGGGAGGGCCAATGCCGACCGCCGCCAAACTCACTTCACTGCTGGAAACTCTGCTGCAGGCTCCGCTGCCGATCCGGTTGCGCGCCTGGGACGGGTCCGAGGCCGGCCCGCGCGGGTCGGGCACCCTGATCATCCGCAATCGGCGGGCGCTGCGCCGGCTCGTCTGGTCGCCGAACGAACTCGGGCTCGCCCGCGCCTACGTCTCCGGCGACCTGGACGTTTCCGGCGACATCTACGACGTCTTGACCACCCTGTCCACGCTGATCTTCGGCGGTCCGCCGCTCACCTCCCGTCCGCGGCTGCGATCCATCGTCGCTGACCTGGTGCGACTCGGGGTCCTGGGTCCGCCGCCCGCGCCGCCGGCCGAGGAGATCGCCATGTCCGGCACGCGCCACAGTCGGCGGCGGGACCGGCACGCGATCAGCCACCACTACGACGTGGGCAACGACTTCTACCGGATCGTGCTGGGCGACAGCATGGTGTACTCGTGCGCGTACTGGACATCTTTTGATCCTGCATTTGATCTTGCCGACGCCCAGCGCGACAAACTCGACCTGATCTGCCGCAAGCTGGATCTCAAACCCGGCATGCGGTTGCTCGACGTCGGCTGCGGATGGGGTGGCCTGGCGCTGCACGCGGCGCAAAGTCATGGGGTCGAGGTCGTCGGGATCACCCTTTCCACCGAGCAGGCGGACTACGCGCGCAAGCAGATCGCCGAGGCCGGGCTGACCGAGCAGGTGGACGTCCGGGTGCAGGACTACCGCGACCTGGACGACGGGCCGTTCGACGCGATCTCCAGCGTCGGCATGGCCGAGCACGTCGGCACCGACACCTATGCGGAATATGCGGCCGTCCTGTTCGCCCAGCTCAAGCTGGGTGGGCGACTGCTCAACCACCAGATCTCGTCGCTCGGTCCGCGCGGTTCGTCCAAGCAGCGGTCGTTCATCGACGCCTACGTGTTCCCGGACGGCGAGCTGGCTCCCCTCGGCACGACGGTCTCGCTGCTCGAAGGCGCCGGATTCGAGGTGCGCGACGTGCAGGCGTTGCGAGAGCATTACGCGCGAACCCTGCGGGCATGGGTCGCAAATCTGGAGGCCGACTGGTCGACGGCGGTGCGACTGACGAGCGCCGGCCGGGCGCGGGTGTGGCGGCTCTACATGGCGGCGTCGGCGCTGGCCTTCGAGCGGGGCCGCATCGGCGTCAACCAGGTGCTGGCGGTGAAGACACGGCGCGACGGCGCCAGCGACATGCCCCCCACGAGAGAGGACTGGACCTGATTCTCCCCGACAACCTGGCCCGGACGGCTTCGGACAATCCCGAGGTCCGGTCCTGGCTGGAAGGCCTGCCGGCGATCATCGACGACCTCGCCTCGCGGTGGTCGCTGCGGCTGGGCGAGCCGTTCCAGCCCGGCGGCTCGGCCTCCTGGGTCGCGCCGGCCGGGCCGGGTGTCGTGTTGAAAGTGGGCTGGCTGCACGACGAGGCGCTGCACGAGGCCGATGGGTTGCGCGTCTGGGACGGGCACGGCACGGTGCGGCTGCTGGCTTCGGAGCAGCACGGGTCGACCTGTGCGCTGCTGCTGGAGGCCTGCGAGCCGGGGACGACGCTGATCACCGCGTTGCCGCCGCTCGGGCAGGATGAGGTCGTCGCCGGGCTGCTGACCCGGCTGTGGATCACGCCGCCGGCCGGGCATTCGTTCCGCACGCTGTCGTCGATGTGTGCGATGTGGGCGCGGGGTTATCAGCGGTCCGGGTTCGTCCCGCCCGACGCTGGTCTGGCCCGGCGCGGGCTCGAGCTGTGGGGTGAGTTGCCCGCCTCGGCCTCCCGCGAGGTGCTGTTGTGCACGGACCTGCATCCGGAGAACGTGCTGGCCGCGCAGCGGGAGCCGTGGCTGGTGGTCGATCCGAAGCCGTATGTCGGGGATCCGGCCTATGAGCCTCTGCAGCACATGCTGAACTTTCCGGAGCGGCTGCTGGCGGATCCGGGTGGGTTCGCGGATCGGATGGCTGGATTGCTCGGGTTGGATGAGCTTCGGGTGCGGCGGTGGCTCTTCGCCCGGTGCGTGATCGAGGCGCGGGACTGGCCGCCGGCCTGGGATGTGGTGCGCACGCTGGCGCCTTAGGTCAGTTCACCATCCACAGGGGAGGCCGCTTGCGGCAAGAAGCTGTCGTACCTCACCGCTAAGTTCTTCCCCACCCAGTTCCGGGGTGGGGAAAGGTTGGCTCCCCGCGAGACGTGCCTATGCCGCTGCCGGCCCGTCCACAGCTGTTGTGTCCGGAGGTTTCGCGGCCGCGGTCAACTCCGGGCCGGCTTGCCAACTCGACTGCGCGCGGGTGGCCTCTGGACCGGTGCTCCTCCGACCGCGGTGCAGCCTCACCAGTCTGCCGATGCTCAGCGGTGCAGCCAGGCCAGCAGCTCGGGTGGGGCGAGGGCGGCGGCCCGGTCCAGGTAGTGCGCGAACTCGGCGTCCGACAGCATCTCCCGCCCCGAACCGGAGGCGCCGCGCCGAAAGAAGGCATTCCGGTCCTTCAAAATGCCGGCCGGGTCCGGGGCGAGGTCGTCCGCACGCTCCCGCATCCGCGCAAAGCCGGCCGCATCCACGAGATCAGGCCAAACCTTTTCGGGTACGTCGACCCGCAGCTGTCCCGCGATCCGACGCATCTCGGCGTCGAGGTTGGCGGAAAGGTCCGCGTAGTGCACGAGCAGGACATTGTCGCTGTCGGCGGCACGTTGCCAGGCGTCGGTGAGGTGCCACATGACGCCGGGGAGCGAGTCCATGGCGTCAGCCGGCGCAACCTCTTGGTCGATCCAGCGCAGCAGTGATTCCTTGATCGGGGGTGGCTGTGGCTCTTCCGCCGGCGTTTCGGGGTGGCTGGCCGGCTTTTCGGGGCGGCTGGCCGGCGCCGTCGCGGACCGGGCGGGCGGCGGGTCGCCGCCGGGCCGGGCGGGCGGCGGGTCGCCCTGCCCGGCGCTTAGGGCGGCAATGCGGGCGCGATCGAGGTTGCGGCTCTGGTGGAACAGCGAGACGGCCATGTCGAGCGGATGCCGAGCCACGACGATGTAGGTCGCCCGCGAGTCGATCGGAACCCCGTCGAGCGGGGTGTGCGTCTTGATGAAACGACGATGCGGCTGGGCGTCGAGCTGGGCATGGACCTCGTCGGCCGGGACAACCAGCCAATCCAGCCAGGGCGAGAGCGCCGAAAGCCTGGCCGGCAACGACGGCGTCTGAAAGATCAGCAGCGCACAGATCATCTGCATCCAGGTGGTGCCGCTCTTGGACCGGGTGCTGATGACGATGTCCCCATCGCGAAACGCAAACCCGTCCCAGCGCGCGCTGTCCTCTTCATCCGACCGATAGCGCATCGCGACAGGTTAATAGATCAAGCCCGCTGCCCGATCGCCATTAACGCTCACCGAGGCGGCCGGCCGACATGCTCACCATCCGGAAGGAGATCGTCCGCAATGGGCTCTACAGTGCCGGGCATGGCTGGGATCGGAACGGATTGGCGGACGGTCGACGGCGTTGCGACGGCATGGTTCGACACGCCTTCGCTGAGCGCGGGGGCCGCGCTGGCCGGGCGCATCGTGGAGCTGTCGGCCGAGATCGTCGTCGACCTGCGCGCGACAGGCATGCGGGTACGCCTCGACTCGGACGAGCACGCCGAGGCGGTGTCGGCGGCCGCACGGGATCTCGGGCTGGCCGCGAACCCTGCCGTGTTGCAGCAGCTGAGCGTCGTGTTCGAATCCGCGAACCCCTCTGGCGTGAGGCGGTTCTGGCAGCGCGTGCTCGACTACGCACCCGGGAAGGGCGGCGGCTTGGTGGATCCGTTGCGGCGCGACCCAGCGCTACGGATCCGGCAGTCGAGCGAGCCACGGCCGCTGCGAAACCGTATCCACCTCGACGTGGTGCGCCCGGCCGCAGCGGTAGAGCGGGTCAATCTTGGTGAGCCATCGGGACCGTTCGGGGTCCGTCACGCCGACCCCGACGGCAACGAGGTCGACCTGGTGCCGGGCGCGGCACTCGGCGAGAGCACCGGAACAGCCGACTGGCAGGCGGTATTCAGCGCGATGGCGTGCTACCGCATCACCTCGCCCACGCAGCAGCGCGACCTTGCCGCCGCGGCGGCAGCGCTGGCCGACGACTCGGGCTTCCCGCTGTTGGTCGACCTGCGCCCCAGGCTAGTGATCATCGACAGCGGTAAGGACCAGTGGGAGGACGACGCCCACGGCCTCGAACTCGACTTCACCGACCTCGCCGAAAACATCCAGACCGCTGCCCGCAAACTCGGCGTCACGGCGGATCCGGGGCTGCCACGCTTCGCTCAGCTCTTCCTCGACGCCGCCGACGTCCCCGCGATACGAGCGTTCTGGGCCGCCGCACTCGGCTACATCCACGACCGACGAGCCGGGACCAGCGACATCCACGACCCGCGGCGACTGAACCCGGTGCTGGTGTTCCAAGAACTCGACGCATCGGAGGCGGAGCGCCGCCGGCAACGCAACCGCATCCACGTCGAGCTCGCCGTGCCGTCGGACCTCGCGCAGAAGCGCCTAGCCACGACCGTCGCAGCCGGTGGCCGGCTCCTTGACGAGTCGGAGAATCGCCGGCGAATCGCCGACCCCGAAGGAAACGAACTGGTGCTGGTCAGCGGGACATGATTTCAAGTCCGGCCGAACTCAACGCTTGGCGGCCTCCCATCGCCGAGCGATGGATCGTCGTCGCAAGCAGCATCGACCATGCACGCCATGCGTGAACGCCATGAACGACACGCAGTAGCTCTCTGAGCAGTAAGCGCGCTGGCGCTACAACTCGCAGACACCAAATCCTCCGACGATCTCGTGGCGCCGAATCTGAGATTTCAACTGGCGTCCAGAGCCCGCCGACATTGTTTCGACCCACCCCGGCGCGTGACCCACCCAAGCTCGCGACCACGCCAGCGCACAACCCACACAGCGTGCGTCCATCCCGACGCGACCCACACAGCGTGCGTCCACCCCGACGCGACCCGCCCAGCTCACGTCCACCCCGACGCGACCCGCCCAGCTCACGTTCACCCAGCGCGCGAACCGCCCCGGCGGGCTTCCCTCTGGCGCGACCCACAGCTCGCGACCACCACAGCTCGCGACCAACCAGCTCGCGACCAACCAGCTCGCCTCTAGCCCGGGCCGACGCCTGAGGCCTAATCCGAAGCGGTGAAGCGTGACCGCAGCGGCGCCATCCACAGGGATGGCCACTTGCGGCAAAACCTGTCGTACCTATCCCCTAACTTGATCCCCACCCAGTTCCGGGGTGGGGATCAAGTCGGGCGGACCAAGTCAGGTTGGAGACCAAGTCGGCTGGAGGACCAAGTCGGCTGGAGGACCAAGTCGGCTGGAGGACCAAGTCGGCTGGAGGACCAAGTCGGCTGGAGGACCAAGTCGGCTGGAGGACCAACGCGGGGAGTGAGGTTTCTTTGCGAGTGTTGGCGTTGGCGAGATCCTGCCGATCCCGATGTTCCTGAGCCTTGGCGCACGTCGGTGGGGTGCGCCATCTCATCGTCGGCCAGCCCTCCGAACACTGCGGTGGCCACCCGCCGGAAGCTGCGGCGCGCGTTCTGCGGCAGGCAGATGCTTTGCGACGGCTCCTGGCCACGGTCATGATTTCCGCGCACACACCCGCGCCGCCGAGCAGCGGAGGTCCGGCGAAAGTTCTTGGGCATAGCGTCGATTTCGGGGCGAGCAATTCGTAGAGCAGGTGAGAGGCGGCTGCATGAGGTCGCCGGCAAGAGGGAGTGATGGCATGCCGCAGTACTTGATCTCGTTCAACGAAGGCGCGATGGACCACATCCCGGACCAGGACTGGCCCGACGTGGGCAAGGCCGCGCACGCGGTGGTTCAGGAGGCCGTGAACGCAGGCGTTTGGGTGTTCGGGGGCGGGCTGGAAAGGCAGCAGGCGAGCGTCGTGGGCACGGACGGGACGGTCACCGACGGTCCCTTCCCGGAGACCAAGGAGGTGGTCGGCGGGTTCTGCGTCGTCGACGTTCCCTCACGCGAGGAGGCGCTGGTGTGGGCGGCCAAGACCGCCGTCGCCTGTCGCTGCGCGCAAGACGTCCGAGAGCTCATGCCAGACCCTGAGACAGAAGAGATGCTTCGCCAAGCCAACCGGTGAGGACGAATCCGCGCCGACCTCAACGGGACGCGCGGCGGTGACAGCCGAGGATCGGGCTTGGGAAAGCCCGATCCTCGGATCGCCCGATCGAACCCGGCCGGTCAGGCAGCGGAGGATTCGTGGGGTTTACCGGCTTCCTCGACGACGGGGCGGATCGACGACAGCTGACGGGTCCATGACAGCTGACGGGTCCATGACGACTGGCGAGCCCACGGCGGCGGGCGAGTCCAAGGCCGCGGGCGAGCCCACGACGGCCGGCGGGTCGTTGGGGAGCACTGCCTGGGAGGAGGCGATTGCCCGGACTCGTTGGACGACGAAGTAGCAGCAGCTCACGGCGTACCCGAGGGAGAGCATGAGGCCGACGGCCCGGACCGGGATGGGGGTCACGGCCAGGACCGTGGCGATCAGCGCGCCCGCCGCCCAGCTTGCCAAGAGGACCGCGTTGACCGTGTCGTGGGCGGCCCAGCCGGCCATCGACCGGTTGGCCTGCCGCCGGATCTCCTCGAGCAGCGCGTGTCCCATGCCCACCGTGAGCATGCCGAGCAGGATCGTCGCGAAGATCGAATGCGCGCCGCCGGCGACCGCGGCCACGGCCGTGCCGCCCGCGAGCAGGGCGAGGCCACTCACCGTGCCTACCCGTGCGCCGCGTCGCTCTCCCACACCAACTGACACTCGGCAGGTTGGAGCCCGGCCTGAGAATCCGTGGGGAGCGAGCACACATCACGGCGCGGATGCGTGGTTCGTCCGGAGGATTCCGACCGCTGGCTGGGACTAGTCGCCTTATTCAGGGTCGGGCGAGGCGGCAGCACCGGCAACGGTCGGCGATTTCCGACGAGCACAGTGCGCCGACAGTGACAAGCTCAGGAGCCGTGACCGTGTCATTCACCTCTCGGCCGCCGTGGCAGACCACACCGCCCGGCCTGCGCCACCGGATCGAGCGCTGCGTCGGCGACCGCATAATCGACTCTCACGACGTGACCGGCGGCATGTCACCCGGCCCGGCCGCCGTCCTGACATCAAGCAGCGGCGTCCGAGTCTTCGCAAAGGCGATCACCAGGGCGGTCAACGCCGGTTCGCACCAGCTGTACCGGCAAGAAGCCCAAATCCTCGAGGTCATGCCCGCGGAGGTCCCCGCCGCTCGGCTCCGCGGCGTCGCCGAGGACGGCGACTGGATCGCGCTGGTCACGGACTTCGTGCCAGGCCCGGTGGCCGGCCCGCCCTGGACCACCTCGTCGGTCCGAGCGGCTGCCCGCACGTTCACCGTCTTGGCCGACATCTCCGCTCCGCCCGGCGTCCCGGCAGTGCTCCAACGCCTGCCCGACCTCGACGGTTGGGCGAAGCTGGCCGCCGACCCCGGCTCCCTGACTGCCTGGGAGAGGCACCACATCAAGCCCCTGGTCGCCGCCACGGCCGGATGGCGACGCTGGACCAGCGGCCGGCAGCTCAGCCATCAGGATGTCCGCGGCGACAACATCATCATCGACTCCACCGACGGTCGAGCCGCCCTGGTCGACTGGGGATACGGCTCGATGGGAGCCCGCTGGCTGGACCGCGCACTGCTCGCCGCGGACGTGATGGCGGCAGGTCACGTTGACGGCCCGGAGACCGCCCGACGCCAGGCCCTGGCTCAGCTCGCCGATCAGCCCGCCGAGGCCTCACGATTCGTGATCGCCCAGGCGGGCATGTGGCGCCGCAACTCGACGCTGCCGGCCCATCCGGGCATGCCCACGCATCGCGAATGGCAGCGAGAACGAGCAACAGCCCTGCAGTCGCTGATCGAGCACCTCTTGGGGACGCACCCGTGGCGGGACTACCTACCCACGCACCATTGAGCGAAGATGGCGGGCGTGATCGGAAGCCTGAAGCTCGAACCCGCTCTGTCCCGCCTTGACCTGCTCGCCCAGCCGGTCGCGGCCGCCCTCGAGGTGTGGCCGGCCGAGGCGCCGATCGACGGTGATCAGGTGCTGGTCGCGCCGATTGATCCGGAGCTTGCGGACACCGCGGCGTTCTGTGAGGCCTACGACGTGACGCTCGAGCAGTCGGCCAACTGCGTGATCGTGGCCGGGCGCCGCGGCGACGTCACGCGCTACGCGGCCTGCGTCGTGCTCGCCACCACCCGTGCGGACGTCAACGGCGTCGTGCGCAAGCACCTGGACGCCCGGAAGGCGAGCTTCGCGCCGATGGACGACGCCGTGCGGCTCACCGGCATGGAATACGGCGGAATCACGCCGATCGGACTGCCCAAGGACTGGCCGGTGCTGGTCGACGCCCGGATCGTCGCGCAGACGCACGTGATCATCGGTTCCGGAGTGCGGCACAGCAAGATCGCCATCGCCGGCCCGGCGCTCGGCGCGCTGCCGGGAGCCGTCGTCATCGAGGGGTTGGCCCGAGAGGCCTAGGTTTCACGTGGAACAGCAAGATCAAGAGGGTACGGACTCACGCCGCTGAATCTCCGCGAAGGCAGCCCGCAAGGTCTCGACCTCCTGCGCGCCCTGCACCGCATACTTCGCATCGATCACGAATGTCGGCACGCTCGTGATGCCGAAGTCGTGCGCCGCCTGCAAATCGGCGTTCACCTCGTCGACCCCGTCGCGCGTACCCAAGAACTCCGCGGCCGACCCCGCGGAAAGGCCGATCGCGCCGGCGATCCCGGCCAACTCCGCGTGCGAACCGATGTCCACCCCGTGGGTGAAGTGCGCGACCTGCAACGCCTCCAGCATCGCGGCCTGCCGCCCCTGGGCGGCGGCCCAGGCGATCAGCCGGTGCGCGTCGAACGTGTTGGCCAAGATCGCGCGGTCGAAGTTGAGCTCCAGCCCTTCGGCGGCCGCGAGCGACCGCACGTGGGCGAACATCTGCTCAGCCCGGGCCGGCCCGCCGAACTTCGCGGCGAGCGCCTGCGTGAGCGGCACCGGCGCCGGCACGGGAGACGGGTCGAGCTGGAACGCCCGGTACGTCACCGTGCTGACCGAGTCACCCCGCAGCGCCTCCTCGAGCCGCCGCTTGCCCAGGTAGCACCACGGGCAGATGACGTCCGACCACACCTGAATGTCCATGCTCACTCCGACTGCTCCCGCACCTGTCGCTTCAGCCTCGCCAGAATCGCCGTGCCGCCGCGGATCCGCAGCGGGCTGATCGACTGGCCGAGGCCCATCCGCGCATAGAGGTCGTCGGGCACCGCGAGGATCTCGTCGATCGTCGCGCCCGCCAGACCTTCGGCGAGGATGCCGGCGAACGCGCGCGTCGTCGGCGCCTCCGGCGGGCAGTCGAACAGGGTGCGTACCGTCTTGTCCGCCTGCACCTCGGCCTTCAGGAAGAACGCCGTCTGGCACTCCGGGACCTGTTCCATGCCCTCGTGCCCCTGCAACTCAGCGGGCAGCGGCGGCACCGCGTCCGAATACTCGAGCAACATCTCGAGCACCACGTCACGCGGCGCCGACGCGAACTCGTCGACGATCTCGGCCAGCTTCGGCGGCATGTCGGTCACGCTTCGACCCTACGTCGGCCGGGCGGTCAGTCCTCGACCCGGAACCCGATCTTCAGGCGTACCTGGAAGTGCGCGACGTCTCCGTCGACGACCTGGCCGCGAATCTCCTGGGTCTCGAACCACTCGATGTTGCGCACCGTCTGCGAGGCCTTACGCAGGGCGGTGCGGATCGCGTCGTCCACGCTGTCCGGGCTGCTGCCGACGATCTCGCTGAGGCGATAGACGTGATTACTCATGTCACCGAGTCTCCCCCAAGATCTCCAGGTAGTGCGGGTTGTACATGACCCCGAGCACATTGCCGAACGGGTCGACCACCGACGCCGTCACGAACCCGGTATCGCCGCGCGGCGTGATCGGCTCGAATTCCTTGGCGCCGAGGTCGAGGAGCCGCTCGACGGTCGCCGCCAGGTCGTCCACGTGCCAGTGCATCAGCGCCCCACCCGGCTCGGTGGCCGCCGACTTCGGTGCCCAGCGCCGGTCGACGATGCCGAGTTCGGCCTGGTAGTCGCCGATCCGGAACTCGGCGTAGGCGAGCTTCCCGTCCGGCCCGTTGCGGTGGAAATAGGGCTGCACGCCGAGGAAGTTCGCGTACCAATCGGCGGCGGCCGCCACGTCGTCGGCCCAGATGTTCAGGGTGGCGAATCCACGCAGGCTCATCGGTCTGTCCTCTCGTCGTCGTCGTCTTCGTTCTGCCGTTGACGCTATCGGCACTTGTGGAACCTCCCGTTCCGCAATGGGTGAGAGACTTCGCGAATGTTGGACACCTCGGTGCGCCTGCTCCGCCTGCTGACGCTGCTGCAGATCCGCCGCGACTGGTCCGGCGCCGACCTGGCCGGCCGCCTCGGCGTGACGACTCGCACGGTCCGGAACGACATCGAAAGACTTCGGATCCTGGGGTACGAGGTGAAGTCGAGCACCGGCCTCACCGGCGGATACCGGCTGGCCCCGGGCTCGGCCATGCCCCCGTTGCTGCTCGACGACGACGAGGCGGTCGCGGTGGGAGTGGGCCTGCGCGTGGCGGCGGCCGGCACGGTGACCGGCATCGAGGAGACGTCCCTGCGTGCGCTGACCAAGCTCGAGCAGACGCTGCCGGCCCGGTTGCGCCACCGGCTCGACGCGCTCCGCCACGCCACCGTCTCCGCGGCCGGCGGCGGCGCCACGGTCGACGCCGACACCCTGACCACGATCGCCGCGGCGTGCCGGGACCACCAGCAGCTGCGCTTCGACTACCTGAGCCGCGACTCGGAGTCCTCGATCCGCCGCGTCGAACCGCACCGACTGGTCTACACCGGCCGCCGCTGGTACCTGCTGGCCTGGGACTGCGACCGCGATGACTGGCGCACGTTCCGCGCCGACCGCATCCAGCCGCGGCTGCCGGCCGGCCCGCGGTTCGCCCCGCGCGAGCCGCCGGAGGACGCCGCCCGGCACGTGGTCCGCGGCACGGGCTCGCTGGCCTACCGCCACCAGGCCCGGATCCGCCTGCACGCCTCGCACGCGGAGATGGCCGACCGCCTGCCACCGGCCGCCGGCCTGCTCACCCCGATCGACGACCGGACCTGCCTCTTCGACACCGGCACCGAGTCGTTGCGCGACCTGATCACGTTCCTGACGTCGCTGGACGTCGACTTCGAGGTCCAGCACCCACCAGAATTGCGAACCATGCTCGAAGAGCTGTCCCGCCGATATGCCGCGGCCGTCCGATGAGGTCGCCGTTGCGCACGTTGCACCTGGACGGTCGTGAATTCACCTGGCGGGCCACGATCACCGAGGCCGGCGACGACCGGTTCGTGCGGGTGCGGGTCTGGGGTTCCGGCAAGAGCGGGTGCGCGCTGCAGGCCGACCTGATCTCCCCGCCGGATACCTACAGCCTGCCGACGGCCGACGACGTCCGCACGCTGATCACCCATGGCGTGGCTCTCGGCTGGTCCCCCACCGCCGCCGGCGGCACGTTCCCGATTCCCGCGGCCGGCGCCCCCGCCCTGTCCGCCCTGTCCGTCACCGATCTCACCTGACCGCCGCCGCCATTCGTTCGCTCACCGCGAGCACCCGGTCGCGCAGTTCGTCCGGTCGCTCGACGACGAACGGCAGGTCGAGCGACGCGAGCACCCCCGGCAGCCAGTCGAGCCGCTCCGCCCGGATCTCGACCCGAAGCCACCCGTCAGCGCCCTCGTCGAGACGCGCGACGCTGGCCGGAAGCCGCGCCCGCACCTGCTCGACCGTCCCCTCGATCAAGATCAAAACCTCATGACGGTACGCGGCCCGCGCGAGTCCAGTTAGGACACGCTCACTGGCGTCGACGTCGCCGGGCGGCTCGAACGCCCCGGGCAGCGCCCGCGCATCAGAGATTCGATCCAGCCGCAACGTCCGATCCTCGCCGATCCCCGGGTCCACCCCCGTCACGTACCACCGCCCCGAGTGCGCGACCAGCCCATAGGGATGCAACGTCCGTTCGCTGCGCCGCCCATCACCGGCGGTATATCTGATCGAGAGCGGCCGATGGTGCCGAACCGCATCCGCGACAGCCAGCAGGATCGGCGTCTCCGGCACCGGAAACTCCCCGGCCGGCGTGGTGAACGCCAGCGTCTCCAACACCGCATCGAGCCGCTCCCCGAGACGCGCGGGCAGCACCCGCCGAATCTTTGCCGCAGCGGTCTCCCCTGCGGTGCCCGTCGCCGTCGCGAGCCCCGCCCGACTGCCGGCAACCAGCCCGAGCAGCACGGCCAGGGCTTCGTCATCGCTGAGCATGAGCGGCGGCATCCGAAAGCCGGCCCCCAGCCGATATCCCCCATACCGACCCCGCACCGACTCCACGGGAATGTCGAGCTCAATCAACGACTCGACATAACGCCGCACAGTGCGCTCACCAACCCCAAGACGGCCGGCAAGCTCGGTCATGGTCCGAGTGCCACCCGACTGCAACAGCTCGAGCAACATCAGAACGCGATTGGTGGATCCCGCCACACCGCGAAACTTACTCCAAATACTGGACTCAACCTGTCCAGTATCAGGCCTACCGTCCCCACATGAACTTCGT
Source organism: Actinoplanes sp. NPDC051388 (assembly GCF_055586225.1). Classification (NCBI taxonomy): domain Bacteria; kingdom Bacillati; phylum Actinomycetota; class Actinomycetes; order Micromonosporales; family Micromonosporaceae; genus Actinoplanes; species Actinoplanes sp. NPDC051388. The sequence continues at coordinate 193,233 of NZ_JBVJIP010000002.1, forward strand.
ATCGATCCGCATGATCACCGACGACATCAACCGCCTGGTCGCCTTCTACGAGCAGGTGACGGGCGTCCAAGCCACCTGGTCGACGGAGGACTTCGCCGAACTCAACACCCCAGCCGCGACGCTGGCGATCGGCAGCACCCGCACGGTTTCCCTGTTCGCCTCCGGAGCCGCCCGCCCGGCCGACAACCACACAGTCATCATCGAGTTCCAAGTCGAAGACGTGGACGCAACCTACAAGTCACTAACCAAGGTCATCACCGGCTTCGTCCAAACCCCCACCACAATGCCGTGGGGAAACCGTTCCCTCCTGTTCCGAGACCCCGACAAGAACCTGATCAACTTCTTCACCCCACTAACAGAAGCAGCAATCAAAAAGCTCACCCGCTAACCCACCACCCAGCCCAGCCGCAACCGCAAGGCCAGCAAGTAAGGGCTCACGGGGTGAGCGGCACGAGGGGGCGAGCGGCACGAGCACGGCCGACACGGACACGGGCGAAGGCGGCGCGGGGTAGGCCGGCGCGGGGTAGGCCGGCGCGGGGTAGGCCGGCGCGGGGTAGGCCGGCGCGGGGTAGGCCGGCGCGGGGTAGGCCGGCGCGGGCGAAGGCGGCGCGGGGTAGGCCGGCGCGGGGTAGGCCGGCGCGGGGTAGGCCGGCGCGGGGTAGGCCGGCGCGGGCGAAGGCGGCGCGGGCACGGCCGACGGGCCAAAGCGCCGCGGGGAGGGCGGCGCGACGAAGGCGGCGCGGCACGGCCAACGGGCCAAGGCGGCGCGGGATGGGTGGCACGGGCGGCACCCAGGGAAGCTCGAGGCGCCAACGGCAAACCCGCCCAAGCCCAACCACCAACGGCCAGCAACCCAACGGCAGCGGGGGTGCGGGTGGCGGAGCCCCCGCTCTTGCCGGGCGAAGCCCAGGCAAAGGCAAGGAAACGAGACTGCCAGGTCCGCGCACCCCGCGGACAGACCTCGGCCCCAGTCGAGTGGAGCCCAGGGGACTTGAACCCCTAACCCCCGCCTTGCAAAGGCGGTGCTCTGCCAGTTGAGCTAGGGCCCCGAAGAAACCCAGTCTATCCAGGTCCCGGGAACTGCAGCCGTCAGCGCAGGTCCGGCGCGGTCGTCGCCTCGTGCCACAGCGCACGCTCGTCGCTGGAGGCCTTGACCCGCTTGACGATCAACGCCGCGGCACCGATCACACCGGCCACGATCAGGAGTTTCTTCAGCACGGCTGTCTCCAAAGCGGATGAGACCTGGACGGGGAAAGGGTGGGGCTAGATGGAATCGAACCATCGACCTCAGAGTTATCAGCTCTGCGCTCTAACCGACTGAGCTATAGCCCCGTAACGCGACACCGAGGTTAGCGTACCGCGCAGCGCCACCCAAAATCGGGGGCAGCCGGTCGGCTGCCCCCGAGGCGAGTGACGGTCAGTCGCGCTCGGCGAGGGTGAGCTCGACGCCGCCGACCAGGTCTGCGCAGACGTTGTAGATGAACGCGCCGAGCGTGGCCAGCGCGGTGAAGAGCACCACGTTGACCGCGCCGACGAGCATCGAGGTGCCGATGACGCCCCACGCGGTCACCCGGAAGCCGCCGCCGGCCGCCTCGCCGCCGCTGGCGTTCACCAGGTCGCCGAGGCTGCGGTTGACCTCGCCCCAGACGCCCATCGCGTCGAGGGCCAGATAGAGCACCGAGGTGGCGACGACGACCACGATGAAGAGCACCACGGACACCGCGAACGAGAACTTCATGACCGACCAGGGGTCGATGCGCTTGAGGTTCAGCCGGGCCCGCCGGGGGCCACGGGCGGCGGCCGAGGTGACCGTCTGGCGCGCCGCGCGCACCGTCTCGGTCACCCGGGCGGCACCGACAGCGGCGGAGCCGGCCGCGCCACCCGGGCGCTTGCCGGCCTCGTTCGGCGCCTGCGGCGGGGCCTGTCCGGTCCGCGGTGGCGCCGCCTGCGGCATTACCCCGGTGCGTCCGGAGGCATTCCCACCAGCGCCGCCGCGGTTGGCAGCCGGGTTGCCGGCCGGCTGACCGGCGTTTCCCTTTGTGACGATCGGCACAGTCGCGGAACCCTTCGCCACAGCGGGGCCACCCGGCCGCTTCGCCTCATCCTGCTGGTCTTTTCCCGGGTCGCCGGGCGGCGGGGCCATGCCGGGAGCCCGGGTGAACTTTGGCGCTGACGACGAGCCGTCGGCGGGCACCGCCGCACGGCCGGCCGCGTCACGGCCGGCGGCGTCGCGTCCGGCCGAATCAGCGCCGTTCTTGCCCGGCGTCTCGTCGACCGGAGATGTCGAGGTCCCCGAGTTCCCCGACTTCGCCGTTGTCTCCGTCATCAACTAGTCCTGTTCGTCAGGCTCGTCGGCATTACGAGCAAGCGCCACGATGGTCACACCTTCAGGGAGGTCCATCAGCTTGACCCCCATTGTGTTCCGATCCCGCGTGCGCCGTACAGGCTTCACGGGAGTCCGGATGACACCACCATTGCTGGTGATGGCAAACAGTTCATCCTCCGGGCTGATCACCAACGCACCGACCAGTCCGCCACGACGCTCCGTGATCTTCGCGGTCAACACGCCCTTGCCACCCCGCCCCTGCACGGGGTACTCCTCGATCGGCGTCCGCTTCGCATACCCACCGTTGGTCGCGACCAAAACGTCCATGCCCTCACGAACCACCTCCATCGCGAGGAGTTCGTCGGCCTCGCCGAAGCGCATGCCGATCACACCGGAGGTCGCCCGGCCCATCGGCCGCAACGCCTCGTCCGTGGCGTTGAACCGGATCGCCTGGGCTCGCTTCGAGACCAGGAGCAGATCGTTCTCCGACGCGGCCAGCGAAGCGCCCACCAACTCGTCATCCTCCCGCAGGTTGATGGCGATGATGCCACCGCTGCGGTTGGAGTCAAACTCCTCGAGTCGGGTCTTCTTCACGAGACCATTCTTAGTGGCGAGCACAAGGTAGGGCTCGACCTGGTAATTCGGGATCTGGATGACCTGGGCGATGTGCTCGTCCGGCTGGAAGGCGAGCAGGTTGGCGACGTGCTGACCCTTGGCCACGCGCATGGCCTCCGGCAGCTCATATGCCTTGGCCCGATAGACCCGTCCCTTGTTCGTGAAGAACAGGATCCAGGCGTGCGTGCTGATCACGAAGAAGTGGCTGACGATGTCGTCCTGGCGCAGAGATGCGCCGCTCACGCCCTTGCCGCCGCGCTTCTGCGACCGGTACAGGTCGACCTTGGTGCGCTTCGCATAACCGGTGCGTGTGATCGTCACCACAACGTCTTCCCGCGTGATGAGGTCCTCCATCGAGACCTCGCCGTCGAACGGGATGATCTGGGTCTTTCGCTCGTCGCCGAACTTCGCGACGATCTCGGCCAGTTCCTCCTTGACGATGGCCCGCTGCCGCTCCGGCTTGGCCAGGATGTCCTTGAGGTCGGCGATGTCGATCTCGATCCTGGCCAGCTCGTCGATGATCTTCTGGCGCTCGAGCGCGGCCAGCCGGCGGAGCTGCATGTCCAGGATCGCGCCGGCCTGGATCTCGTCGACGTCGAGCAGCTGCATCAGGCCCTGCCGGGAGTCCTCGACGGTCGGCGAGCGCCGGATCAGGGCGATCACCTCGTCGAGCATGTCCAGCGCCTTGACCAGGCCGCGCAGGATGTGCGCGCGCTCCTCGGCCTTGCGCAGGCGGTAGGCCGTGCGCCTGCGGATGACCTCGATCTGGTGCTCGACGTAGTAGCGGATGAACTGCGCCAGGTTCAGCGTGCGCGGCACGCCGTCGACCAGGGCGAGCATGTTCGCGCCGAACGTGTCCTGCAGCTGGGTGTGCTTGTAAAGGTTGTTCAGCACGACCTTGGCGACCGCGTCGCGCTTCAAAACCAGGATCAACCTCATCCCGGTACGCCCGGACGACTCGTCCCGGATGTCAGCGATCCCGGTGAGCTTGCCCTCCTTGACGAGCTCCGCCACCCGCTCGGCCAGGTTGTCCGGATTCACCTGGTAAGGCAGTTCCGTGACGACCAGGCAGGGACGGCCCCGAGCGTCTTCCTCGACTTCGACGACGGCACGCATCCGGATCGACCCTCGACCGGTGCGGTAGGCGTCCTGAATCGCCTGCTGGCCGACGATCAGACCGCGGGTCGGGAAGTCCGGGCCCTTGACGAACTCCAGGAGCGCCTCGAGCGTCGTGGCCTCGTCGACCTCCGGGTTGTCCAGGCACCACTGCACCGCGGCCGCGATCTCGCGCAGGTTGTGCGGCGGGATCTTGGTGGCCATGCCGACCGCGATGCCCTCGGACCCGTTGACCAGCAGGTTGGGGAACCGCGCCGGCAGGATCGTGGGCTCCTTGGCCCGGCCGTCGTAGTTGTCCTGCATATCGACGGTGTCCTCGTCGATGTCCCGCAGCATCTCCATGGCCAGCGGCGCCAGCTTCGACTCCGTGTAACGCATGGCGGCCGGCGGGTCGTTGCCCGGCGAGCCGAAGTTGCCGTTGCCGTCGATCAGCGGGTAGCGCAACGACCAGGGCTGGCCCATCCGGACCAGGGCGTCGTAGATCGACGAGTCGCCGTGCGGGTGGTAGTTGCCCATCACGTCACCGACGACACGGGCACACTTCACGTAGCCGCGGTCGGGGCGGAAGCCGGCGTCGTACATCGCGTAAAGGATCTTGCGGTGCACCGGCTTGAGGCCGTCACGGACGTCGGGCAGCGCGCGGCCGACGATCACGCTCATCGCGTAGTCGAGGTAGGACCGCTGCATCTCGACCTCGAGGCCGACGGGCTCGACGCGCTGGGAGATTCCGCCGCCGGGAACGTCCTGGGGCTCGTCGCCGGCCGGGGTCTCGGGAGTGTCAGTCACAGTTAACCCTTACTGAAGGTAAAAACAGACATCTAGGCCTAGAGTGCGCATATGGCTGTGGATAACACTGTGGAAAGCCGCTGAAGCTGGGGATAACCCACGGTGAGCGGTACCGCTTCCGGCACCGCTCACCCGCCTCAGATGTCCAGGAAACGCACGTCTTTGGCGTTGCGCTGGATGAACGATCGCCGGGCTTCCACGTCCTCGCCCATCAGCACGCTGAAGAGCTCGTCGGCGGTTGCGGCGTCGTCCAGCGTCACCTGACGTAGCGTCCGGGTGGCCGGATCCATCGTCGTGTCCCACAGCTCGCGGAAGTTCATCTCGCCGAGACCCTTGAACCGCTGGATGTCGTTCGGCTTCGCGTTGGGCTTCTTCTGCTGCCGCAGCGCGATCAGACCGTCACGCTCCCGGTCCGAGTACGCGTACTGCGCGTCGTCGCCCTTGTTGTTCCACTTGATCTTGTAAAGCGGCGGGGCGGCCAGATAGACGTGGCCGAGCTCGACCAGCGGCCGCATGAAGCGGAACAGCAGGGTGAGCAGCAACGTCTGGATGTGCTGGCCGTCCACGTCGGCGTCGGCCATCAGCACCACCTTGTGGTAGCGCAGCTTGGCGACGTCGAAGTCCTCGTGGATGCCGGTGCCCAGCGCCGTGATCAGCGCCTGGACCTCGTTGTTCTTCAGCACCCGGTCGATCCGGGCCTTCTCCACGTTGAGGATCTTGCCGCGGATCGGCAGGATCGCCTGGATCTGGCTGTCGCGGCCCTGCTTGGCCGAGCCGCCGGCCGAGTCGCCCTCGACGATGAACAGCTCGGACACCGTCGGGTCGGTGGACTGGCAGTCGGCCAGCTTGCCGGGCATCGCGCCGGACTCCAGCAGCGACTTGCGCCGGGCCAGCTTGCGGGCCTGCTGGGCGGCGATCCGGGCGCGCGCAGCCTGGGATGCCTTAGTGATGATCAGCTTGGCGTCCGTGGGATTGCGCTCGAACCAGTCGACCAGCCACTCGTTGACGACCTTCTGCACGAAGCCCTTCATGTCGGTGTTGCCGAGCTTGGTCTTGGTCTGGCCCTCGAACTGCGGGTTCGCCAGCTTGACCGAGATGATCGCGGCGAGGCCCTCGCGGACGTCCTCACCGGAGAGCTTCTCGTCGCCCTTGAGGAACTTCTTCTCCGCGCCGTAGCGGTTGACGATGCTGGTCAGCGCCGCGCGGAAGCCCTCCTCGTGGGTGCCGCCCTCGTGCGTGTTGATCGTGTTGGCGAACGTGTAGACCGACTCGCCGTAGGACTCGTTCCACTGCATCGCGATCTCCACCGCCATGCCCTCGTCCTTGGCCTCGGACTCGAACATGATCACGGACTTGTGGATCGCGCTCTTGGTGTTGTTCAGGTGCCGCACGAAGTCGGCGATGCCGTTCTCGTACATGAACGTGACCTGGCGCTGCTTGCCGTTCTCGTCCAGCTGGTCGGGCCGCTCGTCGATCAGCGAGATGGAGAGGCCCTTGTTCAGGAACGCCATCTCCTGCAGCCGGCGGTAGATCGTCTGGAAGTCGAACACGACGGACTCGAAGATCGTCGGGTCCGGCCAGAACTGGACCGTGGAACCGGTCGTGTCGGTCGCCTCGCCCTTCTCCAGCGGGCCGGGCTTGGACGCCGAGTAGTGCTGCCGGTAGACGAAGCCGGACTTGTGGATCTCCACGAACATCCGGGTGGACAGCGCGTTGACCACCGAGACGCCGACCCCGTGCAGACCACCGGAGACCGCGTACGCCTTGCCGTCGAACTTGCCGCCGGCGTGCAGCACCGTGAGGGCCACCTCGACGCCGGGCTTCTTCAGCTTTGGGTGCAGGTCGACGGGGAAGCCGCGACCGTTGTCGGTGACCGAGATGCCACCGTCGGCCAGAATGACCACCTTGATGGTGTCGCAGTAGCCGGCCATGGCCTCGTCGACCGCGTTGTCCACCACTTCCTGCACCAGGTGGTGCAGGCCGCGCTCGCCGGTCGAGCCGATGTACATGCCGGGACGCTTGCGGACGGCCTCGAGGCCCTCCAGAACGGTGATCGACTCTGCGCCGTACTCCTGCTTTTTCTCTGCCACCCTCGGCCACTTTCTCGCACCGGGGCCCCAGGGGCCCGACACGGGTTGGCAGGCGCTCGTCGGCGGCCGGCGGGCACGGGGCAGCACCGACGAGACCCGCGGGGAGGAGGCGGACCACCGGTGAAACCGAGCGCGCCGGTCGCCGCGGGTCACCCGCGGATCGTGATCGGCTGGAAAACCGCGTAGCGTGACGTCAGACAACTCACTGCGACGCCGAACAGGGCGGTTTCCCGGTCTCCGGTAATTCTACTCCGCCGACGCGAGTTATCGAGGGTCCGGCACCCCGTCCGGGTGCCTCAGATTGCCGTAGCGCCGTTGACACCCCCTCCCAGGCGACCACCTACACGGCCTGCGAGTGCTCCGCAACGGCGAATGATCGGGTGGGGTCCGCTGGGGCGCGCCTGCCGGGCTCGACGGCCACGCGCTGCGACACTGCCTGACGACGGCGGGCGGTGGTGTCGTAACCTTTCGCCCCGAACGAGACAGCCTCGTCTAGGAGAGGTGGCCCGATGGCGCTGGACAAGGGTCTGGAGAACGTCGCGGTGCACTGGCCGCGGACAAACCAGTACTACGACCCCGTCGCGCCCGGCGAGTTCGTGGACTTCGGCGAGGTGGCCGACCAGCCGGAGATCGCTGCGCCGACCGGGGCGCTGGCCCTGCACATCGCCAAGACCGGCACGGTGCGCGCGACCGCGTACACCGAATTGGTTGATCTTCTTCTTGGTCTTGAAGGGGTTCTCTACGCCACTGACGCGGCGGCCGAGGATGAGGATCCGGTGATCGACCCGGACGGCTGCGCGTGGATCGCGGGCGGGCTGGAGCGGTTTGTCGAGGGGCATCAGGAGCACGGTGACCTGGTCACCTTCGACAGTGTGGCGGCGGTGATGCGGGCCGCGATCAAGGAGGGCCGGCTGGCCGAGCAGCAGCTGCGCTGGCTGGACCACCGGCTGTCGGCCCTGCGCGACGACGCCGGCAACGCGCCACACTGGACCTTCGCGCGCACCGAACTCGCCATCCTGGCGGCGTATTACCGCCGCTGCGCCGAGCGGGGCTACGCGGTCTTCGCGGATTACTGAGCGGCCTAGCCGTAGGTGTCGCGGGGGCCGCGGCCCTGCACCCGGCGCGGGCCCTTGCTCCACGACGGCGCGGACGGGCCGTGGATGTTCAACCGGTTCACGACGGTGTGCCCGACCTCCTTGGCGATGTTCTTGATCAGCGAGCCGGCCAGCATCCGCAGCTGGGTCGCCCACGCGGTGGATTCGGCCTCGACGGTCAGCACGCCGTCGTCCAGCTTGACCGGGCGGCTGTGCTTGGCGATGTCCTCGCCGACCACCTTCTCCCAGGCGCCGAAGACGGTGGCCTCGGCCTTGGGCTTCTCCCAGCCGCGCTGCTTCATCAGGCGGTCGAGCATGGTGCCGAAGAGCTGCGGGTCGCGCGGGTCCGGTCCGGGTCCGGAGTAGCCGCGCAGGCGCCGCTCGCCGGCCGCACCGGTCGGCCGCCACGGCTTGCGGGGTGCGGCCTTGCGCTTCGCGAACGCGGCCTCGATCACCGCTCGGGCGAGCTCCGGGCCGACGAGTTCCGGACCGGTCTGTTCAGGTTTCGGCTCCGGCGGTTTCTCCTCCGACACGGTTCACCTCCCCGAGCGTGATCTCGAAGCGGGCGCCGGCCAGCGACGACGGGACGTCCTCCGGCACCGCGCACGTCACGATCAACTGTGCGGCATCGGAGACCAGCGCCGCCAGTCTGTCCCGCCGGCCGGCGTCCAGCTCGGCGAACACGTCGTCGAGCACCAGCACCGGCTCGATGCCGTCGGCACGCAACAGGTCGTAGGCGGCCAGCCGCATCGCCAGGGCGAACGACCAGGACTCGCCGTGGCTCGCGTACCCCTTGGCGGGCAGGTCTCCCAAGACCAGCGTGAGGTCGTCGCGGTGCGGGCCCACCAGCGTGGTCCCGCGCTCGATCTCGGCCGGCCGGCGCTCGGCGAGCGACGCGAGCAGCGCCTCCTGCAGCGCCGGACGCTCCGGCAGCAGGCCCTCGCCCAGGCGCGACGCATAGGAGATGGCGGCCGACGTGCGGCCGGCCGCGACCGCGTCATAGGCCTTGGTCAGGTGCGGCGCCAGCGCGGTGACCAGCTCGATCCGGCCGGCCAGCAGCTCGGCGCCGTGGTGTGCGAGGTGCTGATCCCAGACCTCGAGGGTGGAGAGGTCCTGGCCGCGGTTGCCGCCCACCTTGCGGGTCAGGTATGCCGTGCGCAGCAACGCGTTGCGCTGCTTGATCACCCGGTCGTAGTCGGCCCGCACGCCGGCGAACCGCGGCTGCCGGGCGACGAGCAGGTCGTCGAGGTAGCGGCGGCGCTCGGACGGGTCGCCGCGGACGAGTTCCAGGTCCTCCGGGGCGAAGAGCACCATCCGCAGGGCGCCCAGGACCTCGCGGGGGCGCCGCACCGGAGAACGGTTGAGCCGTGCCCTGTTCGCCTTGCCGGGCACGATCTCCAGCTCCACGAGCAGTTCACGTCCATCGTGGACGATCGCGCACCGGATCACCGCGGAGGCGGCGCCGGACCGGACCAGCGGGGCGTCGGTGGCCACCCGGTGACTGTCCAGAGTGGCCACATAACCCAGCGCCTCGATCAGATTGGTCTTGCCCATGCCGTTCTGGCCGACCAGCACGGTCACGCCGGGGTCGAGATCGACGGCCACCCGCTGATAGGAACGGAAGTCCGCGAGCTCGACCCGGCGCACATGCATGAAATCAGCGCTTGACCGCGTGTCCGCCGAACTGGTTGCGCAGCGCGGCGACGGCCTTCATGGCCGGGGAGTCGTCGACCCGGGACTCGAACCGGGCGAACAGCGAGGACGTGATGGTGTTCAGCGGCACGGCGAGCCGGACCGCCTCGTCGACCGTCCAGCGGCCCTCGCCGGTGTCCTCCGCATAGCCCCGGATGCCGGCCAGCGTCGGGTCCTCGTCGAGCGCACGGTCGAGCAGGTCGAGCAGCCAGGACTTGACCACCGAGCCCTCCCGCCAGCTCTTGATCACGCCGGGCACGTTCTGCACGTATTCCGAGGCGGTCATCAGCTGGTAGCCCTCGGCGTAGGCCTGCATCAGGCCGTACTCGATGCCGTTGTGGACCATCTTGGTGTAGTGGCCGGCGCCGACCGGGCCGGCGTGCACGAAGCCGAACTGCCCGGCGGGCTTGAGCGCGTCGAAGATCGGCTGCACGCGGGCCACGTGCTCGGCCTCGCCGCCGACCATCAGCGCGTAACCGTTCGTGATGCCCCAGATGCCACCGGAGGTGCCGCAGTCCAGGTAACCGATGCCCTTGGGCGCCAGCCGCTCCGCGCGGGGCTTGTCGTCGGTGAACTTGGAGTTGCCGCCGTCGATGATGATGTCGCCCTCGGACAGCAGCCCGGAGAGCTCGTTGATGGCGTCCTCGGTGATCTTGCCGGCCGGCACCATCAGCCACACCGCACGCGGCGCGGACAGCTTCTCCACCAGCTCAGTCAGGTTGGCGACGTCGCTGTTCTCCGGGTGGTGGTCGTAGCCGATGACGTCGTGCCCGGCCGCGCGGAGGCGGTCACGCATGTTTCCGCCCATCCGGCCCAGACCGATCATGCCGAGCTGCATGGTTCTTTCCCCCTCGGTGAGTGTTTCCTCAGCCCAGTATCAGCGGGTTACCCGGATCGGCATGATCAGATAGCGGTAACCGGGCACGATTTCCCCGTCCTCAGAGGCGGGCGAGATCACGGCCGGCTTGAACGCGTCGACGAATGACAGGAACGCCACCGGCGCGCCGAGGTTCTGCAGGCCGTCGATCAGGTATTGCGGGTTGAAGCCGATGGTCAGCGCCTCACCGGTGAAGGTGGCCTCCATCGCCTCGCTGGCCCGCGCCTCCTCCGTCCCACCGGCCTCGACGACCAGGCCGTCCTCACTGAAGCTCAGCAGCACCGGGGTGGTGCGCTCGGCGACCAGGGCGACGCGGCGGACCACCTCGATCAGGGCGGCGACCGGCACCTGCGCGCTGGCGTTGTGGTTGGCCGGGAAGAGCGAGCGCACCGGCGGGTAGTTTGCCCCGTCGAGCAGGCGGCTGGTGGTGCGCCGGGTGCCACCGGCGAAACCGATCATGCCCTCGCCGGCCGCGCCCTGGGCCAGCGCGATGGTGACCTCGCCGCCGAGCGGTCCGAGCGTCTTCGCCGTGTCGTTCAGCGTCTTGGCCGGCACCAGCGCGTTGAGGCTGATCTCGGGGTCGTCCGGGTTCCACTCCATCTCACGCATCGCCAGCCGGTAGCGGTCGGTGGCGAGCATGGCGAGCGAGGTGCCGTTGAGCTCGACCCGCACGCCGGTCATCATCGGCAGCGTCTCGTCGCGGCCCGCGGCGATCGCCACCTGCGCCACGGCGGAGGCGAAGGCCTGAGCGTCGACGGTGCCCGCGCTGGATGGCATCTCCGGCAGCGTCGGGTAGTCCTCCACCGGCATCGTCGGCAGGGTGAAGCGGGCGCTGCCGCAGACCAGCTCGAGATGCGCGCCGACGGCGGCGATGTCGGCCGGCTTGTTGGGCAGGGCCTTGGTGATCTCGGCGAGCAGGCGACCGGAGACCAGGGCGGCGCCGTCGGCGTCGGCCTGCACCTCCACGCTCACCTGGCTGGAGACCTCGTAGTCGAAACCAGAGACGTGCAGGCGACCGTCGGTGACCCGCAGCATGACGCCGGCGAGAACCGGCACCGACGGGCGGCTGGGCAGGCTCTTGGCCGTCCACGCCACGGCGTCGGCGAGTGCGTCTCGCTCCACCCGGAACTTCATGCTGTCCTCCGCGAGCTTCCTCTTATTAGGGGGCGGACCCCGAACTCTATGGCGCGAGGGCTCGGGACGCTTCCCCGACCCCGGTGCGATTTTGGTTTTGGAGGCCTGGTCCACCGCGGAGCGGCTCCTCCACACCATCCCCAACGCTGATGATTGGTTTTTGTTCTCTTAGAAGAGATAACTCGTCATAACCGTAGGGCCTGTGCACTCTGTGGAGAACCCCCGTTTGCGCTGGTCAACGGGTTATCCACCGGTGATGAACATGTGGGCAACCGGGGTACAAACCCCGGTCCGCGTCCACAGTCTCCGACGCGAGGGCCGGTTGTCCACCGTTGTCCACCGGCTATCCACCGGTTATCCACCGGGTTTGCCCCCAGGCCTGGGGATAACGCCGAGACGCCACCGGCTCGTCGTCCCCAGAACCTTCAACAGGAAATCCACACGCGTCCACAGGCTGTGCGCAACTTTGTGACGCTGAGTGTCTGTCCACATCGATTTCCCCAGGAGTTGTCCACATCTGTGGGCGAAGGCCGATCAAGGTTATCCACCGCTGGGGACAACCCCTGGGGACGAACGGTGGATAACAATGGCACGCGCCACAGGGCAAAGTCGGACTCGGTCGTGGCATGGCGGGGCCACGACCTGAGCCTCCTGGCGTGGGTGTGTCCGGCGGGTGGTTGACGGTCAAGATCAAGGGCTGGGTGTCGTGCCTTGGTGGGTGGCTGAGGTCCGCAGCTCCCGCCGAGGCCGGGCGAGCACATCAAGGCCGCTGGCGCGTCCAGACCGATGCGCACACCCTTCATTCCAGGTGCCCACACACCCTCACCCCAAAGAGCGACCCCACCGGCCGGCCGCCATCTCGTGCGCGATCCCGATTCGGAAGATGGCCGGGCCCGCCTGACCGGCTGGCTGCCTTCTGGTGGGTGGTCCCTGCTCGGCGACGTGGCGGAGACCCCCAGCCCGACCGCCGGCCGATCACCTTCTCGTGCCTGGTTCCCGCCTGGCGGGGGTACCGGGGCATATGCCACCCCTCCCGGCCGACCGATTTCTTGTGCGCGGTCCCTGCACGGAGATGGCCGATTTCTGGTGTGCGGTCCCTGCACGGAGATGGCCGAGACCCACCCCACCGGCCGGGCCGTCATTCGGTGCGCGGTCCCTGCACGGCCAGATGGCGGGCACCCATCTCACCGCCGGCCGACCGTCCATGTCTTGTGTGGTTCCTTAACTGGCGGGTAGCCGACCACCTCACCCGCCACCGATCACTGCTCTGGTTCGATCCACTGCTCTTGCTCGCTCCACTGCTCGGCGAGATAGTCGTGAGCCACCCAGCCGCCAAGCGAAGCCGCCGTGACCGGCCGAACCCGCCGCAGGTCAGGATGCGGCCGAACACGCCGCGCTGGGCCTTACCCGCGCATGCCCGCCCGGCGCGTTCCCCGCAGCGCGGACCATCGCCGCCACCACCACCGCGGCGACGACGATCAACCCGGTAGAAGCGTCGAACCTGCTGGGGCTTTGGCCGCGGCTCGGCTTCGGCCGCGGCTCAGCTTCGCCTTGGGTGCGGCAGGTTGTATTCGTCCTCGTCCGTCCGGGCCGGTTCGCTCGCGCGCCTTCCGACCTGCGAAGCGGCCGGTCCGACGGTGTGAACGCCGTGTTCTTCCTCTGCGCACAAACACGCAACACCCCATGGCGCGACCAGGGTCGGCACCACCTCCACCAGGTAATGCCGATCATGAACTTCCCCGGTCGGCCCGCTCGACGTTCCTAGAGGCGTATCCCGGCAAGTGCCCGCATCGAGCCGGTCCCGCCCTGTACTTCTGGCCTGCTGACCTGCTGAATGTCGCCGGCGGAGCCTGTTCCGGGGCTGATCCTCGAAGTGCAGGCAAGTGTGACCGCTCCTCGGCCGCCGCGGATCCCAACGCCAGCCCTTTCTCATGTTCCGCCGATGGTCGCGGTCGTCTGGTTGAAGCCGCCGTGACCGGCCAAAACCGCCGCTGATCGGGATGCGACCGAGCATGCCGGGCCGGCCTCACCCGCGCCGGACCGCCCGGCCCCTTCCCGACAACCCGGACGCACCGCCGCGGTGACCACGGTCAACGGGGTGGAGACGGTCAACCCGGTCCGGTTGGGCTTGGCCACGGCTCGGCTGGCTGGGTTGGGCTGGCTGGGTTGGGCTGGCTGGGTTGGGCTGGCTGGGTTGCACTGGCTGGGTTGCACTGGCTGGGTTGGGCTGTTGCTCAGCCGGCTGGGTCTAGCTGCGGCGCAGCCGATCGCCTTCGCCTCGAGTGCGGCCGGTCGTCCCCTTCCGGGCTGCTCCCCTGGCGCTCGTCATTAACGTCGCGTTTCGCCGTCCGCCCGGTTCCCGGGCGTCATCAAGGTCGCGTTCCGCCGTCGTCCTCGCCCAGTCCCCGGGCGTCAACGAGCTGGCTCGGGCGGCCTCCTACCTGCAGCGGCCGGCCCGACGGTGTGAACGTCGTGTTCTTGCTCTGCGCACAAATAAGCAACACCTCTGTGGCGGGCGCCGATCATGAGCTCCTCGGTCGGCCCGCTCGACCGTCGGCAGAAGCTCATCTCGGCAAGTGCCGCATCGAGCCGGTCCGCCCTGTGCTCCGGGCCGGCTGACCTGCTGGGTTGGCGGCCGCGGAGGGCGCGCTCCGGCGACTGAACTTCGAAGAGCAGGCAGAACGACCGCGCGCCCCGGCCGCCGCTAAATCCCGCCGCGGCCTGGATGATCTTCGAGAGTGAGGGCCGGCGGCGCGGCGTCTCCATCCCGGCCGGTGCGTCGTCAGCCCGTCGTCCCGCGTCGCCCCAGGTTGCGTCGTCCATTTGAAGCCGCGCGATCGGCCAAACTCGCCTTAGATCATGTTGCGGCCGAATGTGGCGGGCCCCACCCACGCGAACTGCCCACCACCGACCGGCTGCTCGCCCCCTCGGCGCCGTGCCAGCCGCCGTGGCTATCGGAAGATTGCCCTTTTGACTCTCGGGTTTGCCCCTGAGCGCAGCTGCGAGTGAGACGGGTGCGCGAGGGTCAGGGCCCTTTCTGCCGGGGTGGAGTTGCTCAAGACCGATCCGGCGCGAGCCAGTGCCAGTTCGGCGTTGGCTCATCGCGATGTGGCGCCCCTCGCCACGCCCGATCGTGCAGCCCGCGCTTCGGCGTGCCAGAACCACGAACCGCGCCGCCCGTCCAGTCGGCCACGTCGGGACCAGGAGGTCCCGGCCTCCTCAGGGCCAGGGGCTGGATTAGGACTGTGGCCAGGCCGGCAATGACGGCGAGTGCGATCAGGATTCGGGCCCCGATCTTGAAGCGGCCACTGCGGGCGGGATGTTCGGGCTCGGCCAGCAGGGCGCAGATCCCGTAGGCGATGGCGCCGGACGCCGCGCCCACCAGCACCGCCACCACGGCGAGCTGGGTGGGGACGGTGCTGCGGCCGCGGGCGTTGTGCTTTCCCACCTGCTTGATCATCGGCCGTCCGGCGGACGGCCGATGATCAATCGCCTGGGCCGGATGGGTGCAGACGGCCTTTTGTTGCAGTGCGGCCGCCGGGTGGGGGCGGGACTTTGTGTCCGGCGTACCCGGAAGAATTTGATCTAGGTGTTTTGTTTGATGCGGTTGGTCAGTTCCGCGATCTGGTTGTAGAGGGATCGGCGCTCGGCCATGTGCTGGCGGATTTTGCGGTCGGCGTGCATGACCGTGGTGTGGTCGCGGCCGCCGAAGGCCTGGCCGATTCGTGGCAGGGACAGATCGGTCAGTTCGCGGCAGAGGTACATCGCGACCTGGCGGGCGTTGACCAGGACTCGGCTGCGGGAATGGCCGCGCAGGTCCTCCAGGCTGACGCCGAAATAGTCGGCCGTGGAGACCATGATCTGGTCGGCGGTGATTTCCGGGCCGGCGCCGTCCGGCATGAAGTCGCGCAATACCTCTTCGGCCAGGGACAACTGCACCGAGCTGCGGGTCAGGCTGGCGAATGCGGTGACCCGGATGAGTGCGCCCTCGAGTTCGCGGATCGAGTTCGAGACCCGGGACGCGATGAATTCCAGCACGTCGTCGGGGGCATACATGCGTTCCTGCGCGGCCTTCTTCTGCAGGATCGCGATGCGGGTCTCGAGGTCGGGCGGCTGGATGTCGGCCAGCAGGCCCCATTCGAATCGGGTGCGCATGCGGTCTTCGAGCGTGGCCAGCTGGCGCGGCGAGCGGTCCGAGCTGATCACGATCTGCTTGTTTGCGTTGTGCAGCGTGTTGAAGGTGTGGAAGAACTCTTCCTGGGTGCGCTCGCGGTTTTCCAGGAACTGGATGTCGTCGATCAGCAGGATGTCGACGTCGCGGTAGCGCCTTTGGAAGGCCTGCGTCTTGTCGTCGCGCAGGCTGTTGATGAAGTCGTTGGTGAATTCCTCAGTGGACACATAACGCACCGAGCGGGCGTGCCCCAGAGTCGTGGCGTAGTGCCCGATCGCGTGCAGCAGATGCGTTTTGCCCAGCCCGGAGCTGCCATAGATGAACAGCGGGTTGTAGGCCTTGGCGGGCGATTCGGCGACGGCGACGGACGCGGCATGGGCGAAGCGGTTCGAGGAGCCGATGACGAAGGTCTCGAACATGTACTTCGGATTGAGCCGGTTGCCGTCGTTGCCGCCCGGCCGGCGATCCGGATTGGCGGTGTTGCGCATCGGGCCGGAATCGCCGCCCTGCGACATTCGCAAGGTGTCGTCGCGGCGGTCGTCCTGATAACCCAGATTGTCGCGGAACTGGGACTGCTCGGTGTGCATCCGGCGGCCGGACTCGTTGGGCTGTTTCTTCTCCGCGGCGGGGAGTTGTTGCGGTGCGAGTTGCTGCGGCGCGGCCATCGCCGGGGCCTGCAGCGGGGGCGTCTGCGGCATCGGCGCCGCGAAGAGCGCGTCCTGGCCGTCGCGCGCGCTCGGCACCCCCCGCGAGTACGGCGGGGACAGCGGCGAATGCTGAGCCGAGCCGGTCGGCTCCGCATAGTGGTTCGGCGCGGGCTGCTCCATCGGCGGGGGCGTGCCATAGACCGTGCCGGGCCGGCCGGAACCGTCCTCCGGCGGTCGCACGGTGACCGCGACCTGGATCGGGCGGCCGAGCCGGCGGGACAGCGCATCGGTGATCGCCGGCCGCAGCCGCGACTCGATCACGTCGCGGGTGAACGCGTCGGGCACCGAGAGCAGTGCCGTGTCCTCCACTATCGCGCGCAGGCGGGTGAGCCGGAGGTAGGCACGCTGCTGCGCCGAGACGATCTCGTCCGCGAGTTCGTCCGTCGCTGCGGTCCACACCCCGCTCAGGTCGACCGAATCGGCCACCGCCGCGCCACCCCCATCGCCACCGACCCCCAGTGGCCTTGTCCGGTCTTCCGCCCTGCCCGACGACCCTCGAAGCAGGCTGACGACCGGCTCCCCCCAAACCAAGCTCATCCACCGGCTGTCCACAGGTTATCCACAAGCTGTGGGGCCACTGGCGGTCGCTCCCCGGCCGGATGGTCGGCGAACTCGCGGAATCGCAGCTCGACCCGGAGCCTGCGTTGGCGCGGTCGCAGGCTCACCGTGCCGAACGATTCACGGCCTCGTCCGGTTCCGCCCGGACGGAGCCGCTCTGCCCGCGACACCGGAGACCAGCAAACGGGCACGCTAACAGCGGTGCCACCGCCGCTTCAACCGGCGTCCCATCCGGCGGTGGGCCGCCGCCCGGCGGAGATTCACTTCAGGCGCTGAGAGACCGCCATCTGTGCCTACCTAAGATCGTTTCCGGCGTGCCGCGGCGAGCGGTGATTGACCACCGGATGCAGCCTGCGTAGGGTCGGGCGGTTGCTCCGCCGGGCCCCTGCTAAAGTGGTCGTCTGGCAGTGATGCCCCCTGGACCTGTCGTGCATTCCGCATTGCACACCCGTTGCACCGATTCGGAGTTCTGACGTGAGCAAGCGCACCTATCAGCCGAACAACCGCCGTCGCGCGAAGACCCACGGCTTCCGGCTGCGCATGCGCACCCGGGCCGGCCGTTCGATCCTCGCCAGCCGTCGCACCAAGGGCCGCACCAAGCTGTCGGCCTGAGCCGACGCTGGAGCGGGCCCGGAATGCCCAGGTAGTCGTGCTGGCCGCGGCGCAGAGACTGCGGAAGAGCAGCGACTTCACCGCAGTGTTCCGTGCTGGCCGCCGCTCTGGGCGGGGCACCCTGGTCGTCCATCTGCACATCGATGAGCCGGCGCACGCCACCACGGCGCGCGCCGGCTTCGTCGTGTCCAAGGCCGTCGGCAACGCCGTCGTGCGTAACCAGGTCAAACGGCGGCTTCGCCACCTGGTGCGACCGGTGCTCGGCGAGCTGCCCGGCGGCGCTTCTCTGGTGGTACGCGCACTGCCGGCGGCCGCCACCGCGTCATATGACACCCTCCGCGCCGACCTCGACGCGGCCGTGGCGTCGGCTCGATCACCCCGGAAGCGCCGATGAGCCCCGCCGCCCGCGTGCTGACCGCGCCGATCGTCGCGTACCGTCGTTACTTGAGCCCGGCACTGCCGGCCCGCTGCCGGTTCTATCCCTCGTGCAGCGCGTACGCCCAGGAGGCCCTGGAGCGGCACGGCGCTTTTCGGGGGCTCGCGCTGGCGATCTGGCGGGTCCTGCGCTGCCACCCCTTCCACCCTGGCGGGTTCGACCCGGTTCCGATCCGTCACCGTCCGGCAGATGTGACTGGAGCTTGAATTGAGTCTCGACTGGATCTACTACGGGATCTCGTGGATCCTGCTGCGATGGCACGGCCTGTGGGATGCGATCGGCGTGCCCGAGGGCCGCTTCCTCGGCACCAACTGGTCCTGGATCCTCGCGATCGTCTTCCTCGTGGTCTCGGTCCGGGTCGTGCTGTTCCCGGTCTTCGTCAAGCAGATCAAGTCGCAGCGGGCCATGCAGGCGCTCCAGCCCAAGGTCAAGGTGCTGCAGGAAAAGCACAAGGGTGACCGGGAGACGCTCCAGAAAGAAATGATGGAGCTCTACAAGACGGAGAAGGCCAACCCCCTGATGGGCTGCCTTCCGATGTTCTTGCAGGTGCCCGTCTTCCTGGGCCTCTTCCACGTGCTGCGCCGGCTGAGCCCGGACAACCAGGGCAAGACGCTCTATGGCTGGACCGCCGAGCAGTTCGACCAGGCGACGCACGCGTCACTGTTCACCGTGCCGTTGCCGGCGAAGTTCGGCTCGTCGGTGCAGGAGCTCGCGGCGCTGCAGGCAAACGGCGTCACGGTCAAGATCATTGCTGGTGTGCTGGTCCTCATCATGATGGCCACGACCTATCTGACCAGCCGCCAGATGATCCTCAAGACCGGCTGGGCCGAGGACCCGCAGCAAAAGATGATCCAGCGCCTGATGCTCTACGGCATCCCGCTGTCGCTGCTGGTTTCCGGTGCGCTGTTCCCGATCGGTGTGGTCATCTACTGGGTGACCAACAACCTGTTCACGCTGGCCCAGCAGCAGTGGGTGCTGCGCAAGTTCCCGCCGCCGCCGATGCCGGGTCGCACGGCCGGCGCCGCGAAGGGCACGCCGGCCAAGAAGGCGGCGCCGGCCAAGAGCAACGGCAAGGCCAGCCCGGTGCAGCCCGCGCGTACCGGTGGTCTCTTCGGCCGCAACAAGGCCGCCGAGCCCGAGCCGCAGAGCAACCCGGTGGTCGACGCGAAATCGCGTGCTCCTAAGCCCGGCGCCAAGCCGACCGTGCCGAAGAAGGGCGCCCGACCGGCGAACAAGCCACGGAGCTGACCTTCCACACAGTGACCTCCCCGCGCCCGGCCTCGACCGCGCGGGACAGCGGACCGAACAGGTCCGGCCCGATTAGTACGGAGATGACAACCGTGACCGACACCAGCACCGACTCTTCTTCTGCCGCCGAATCTCCCGTCTCGGAAGATGTCGAGGAGGCGGCCGCGCCGGAGGAGACCAAGAAGTCGGAGAGCGTGGCTTCCGACAGCGACTTGTTCCGGCAGAGCGAGATCGCTGCCGACTACGTCGAAGGCTTGCTGGACATTCTCGATTACGACGGCGACATCGACGAGCTGGTGTCGGCCGGCCGGCCGATGGTCGAGGTCGTCGGCGGCCGCCTGCAGCCCCTGGTCGGCCAGCGCGGCGCGACGCTCGAGGCGCTGCAGGAGCTGACCCGGCTGGCGATCTTCCGGGCGACCGGTTCGCCGAGCCGCCTGCTGCTGGACATCGGCGGCTACCGCGCGACCCGGCGCAAGGAGCTGGCCGCGGTGGCGCGCAACGCCGTCGAAAAGGTCAAGGAGCACGGCGACGCGGTCCGGCTCGAGCCGATGTCGGCGTTCGAGCGCAAGTGCGTGCACGACGTCGTCAACGCGATCTCCGGCGTGGAGAGCGAGTCGGAGGGCGTGGAGCCCAACCGGCGGATCGTCGTGCGTGCGGCTGACTGATGACGTTCCCGCTTGACGGCGGGGCTGACTCCGGCCCGGGTGACTTCGCACCCGGGCCGTCGTCGTCCCCGGGACCCTTTCTGCAGGCGGCCTCCGCGGCCTTCGGTGATCGGCTCGGCCTTGCTGAGCGGTACGCGGAAATGCTCGTCACCGATGGCGTGGTGCGAGGTCTCATCGGCCCGCGGGAGGCACCGCGCATCTGGGAACGGCACCTGATCAACTGCGCCGTTATATCCGAAAAGATCCGTATCGGCGCTTCGGTGATTGACGTGGGCTCTGGTGCCGGTTTGCCCGGTATCGTGCTCGCAGTGGCGCGGCCGGATCTCAGCATCACCCTGGTCGAGCCGCTGGCACGACGTACCGCCTTCCTGTCCGAGGCGGTGACAGCCCTCGGCCTCGACGCGACCGTGACGGTCGTACGCGGCAGAGCGGAAGACCTCGCCGGCGGACCCCCCGTCGCCGCCGATGTCGTCACCGCGCGGGCGGTGGCGCCGCTGGACCGGCTCGCCGGTTGGTGCCTGCCGCTGGCCGCCGTGGGCGGCCGGTTGCTGGCACTCAAGGGCGCCTCTGCCGCGGACGAGGTGGCCGAGCACCGCGAGACCGTCGCCCGCCTGGGCGGTTCCGAGCCGGTCGTCTCCGTCTGCGGCGCAGGCCTGATCGAGCCACCCACCACGGTGGTCGAGATCGTCCGCGAACGGGTCGTCGTGCCGCCGAAGGTCAAGCCGCCCAAGAGGGCGGCGGGCTCGGGGCGTCGTGATGGCGGACGCGAATCCGGGCGAAGGAGCACGCGGAGGGGTTGATCCATGGGTCGGCGGGGCGCACGCAGGCGATCGGCGAAGTGGCAGGGGGGTGCGCCCGGGCCGGTGGATCCTCAAGCGGTCGCGGCGCCGGCGCCGGGGTGGTATTCGCCGTTCGCCGGGTCTGGCGTCGCGCCGCGGCGCGGGCTTGCGGCCGGAGATTCGGGCGAGGGTGTTCGCTCGCTTGGGCTTCCTGGCGTTGTGTTGTCGACGGCCGCGCCGTCCTTGGCGTCTCCGGCTCTTGCGGCACCGACTCCGGTCTCGGCTTCGCCTTCGCCCACGTTCTTGCCGGAGTCGCTCGCGCCGGCCTCGATATCGCCTCCTGCGTCCGTTCCGGTCTTGGTTCCAGTGCCCGCAGCCCAGGTCCTACCGTTGTCCTCGTCGGCGTCGGCTTCCACGTCCGTTCCGGGCTCGGCTTCGGTGCCGCCTGCTGCATCGCTGCCTTCACACCCGTCCTCGGCGGAATTGGCTGCCGCGATAGCGCCCATCCCGGCGCCGTGGTCCATGTCTGTGTGCTCGTGTGCGCCTTCGCCGTTGTCTGCGACGTCCGCGCCCATGTCCATGACCTCGCCGGCGTCTGCCTCGGCGGCTCCGAGGATGGCCTCGTGCGCGCCTTCCCTGGCCGCCGTGCCCCCGCCTCCTGCGTCGACCATGGCCTGGCCACCCGCCGAATTCATGCCTGTGCCGTCTGCGCTGGGAGTGTCGGCGCGACCGGCGCATGAGGTCCCGACGTTGCCCGTTGCGGCGTTGTCTTTGTGGTCTGCCGGCTCAGTGACGTCAGGTCGGCCGAGGCAGCCTGGTCACCTCGTGGAAGTCAGGCGTGGTCTCGCCGCGCCCGAGTCGCTGCCGGCCCCGGTGTCTGCTTCCCCGACGGTCACGTCGCTTTCCCAAGGCATGCCCTTGCCGTCTGGTCGCTTGTCCTCCGGGTTGCCGTGCCTGGACGTGTCCATGTCGAACTTGCCGGCTGAGGCTGCCCGACCTTCTCCGGTCATGGCCGCGCTTGCTTCCGAGGTGACATCTGCCGATGTTGTGCCGGCCGAGGCGGTCGGGACTTCGCGGCAGTCAGGGACGCCAGGTCTGGCGGCGGTCGGGATTTCGCGGCTGTCGGGAACGCCAGGTCTGGCGGCGGTCGGGATTTCGCGGGAGTCGGGGACATCAGATCTCGCGGTGCCCTCCTTGTCGGTGGCCGCTGAGGTTGACTTGCGTTTGCCGTCTGGTCGCTTGTCCTCCGGGTTGCCGTGTCTGGACCTGTCCATGGCGAACTTGCCGGCTGAGGCTGCCCAGCCTTCTCCGGCCACGGCCGCGATTCCGTCGCATGTCATGTCTGCTGATGCTGTGCCGGCCGATGCGGTCGGGACATCGCGGCAGTCGCGGACGCTGGATCTCGCGGTGCCATCCTTGTCGGTGCGTCCCGAGGGTGACTTGGCTTGCTCTCCGACGGAGTGGCGGGAGCTTCCTTCCAGGGCCCGCTCGGCTGGGGACCAGCGGCGTCCGAGTCCGCATATCGCCCGCCCAACCAACCAGCGGTCATGGCCGGCCAGATCACGCCCGGGGCCCTCTTCCGCACCGTCCCCAGTCGCCTCTCCGACGCCGTCCCAATCTCAACACCCGGCGTCGTCGTTGGTCCCGACCTTGGGTGCGTCGTCGTCCGTCCCGTCTGCGGGTGCATTGCCGTCCGTCCCGTCCGCGGACACGTGGTCGTTGGTCCCGACCTTGGGTGCGTCGTCGTCCGTCCCGTCTGCGGGTGCATTGCCGTCCGTCCCGTCCGCGGACACGTCGTCGTTGGTCCCGACCTTGGGTGCGTCGTCGGTCCCGTCCGCGGGTGCGTTGCCGTCCGTCCGGTCCGCCGACACGTCGTCGCCCGCATCCTCGTGGGACGTCGATGCTGAGGAGGTTGCGCCACGGCGAACCTTTTCGGACACCGGGTGGCCCTCCTCGGTAGCGCGGGTTTGCGGGGCGTCGCTTGCTCTCGTACCGGGCTTCTTGGTCTTTGAGACGCACGACACAGCGTGGGCGGCGCCGCTCGCGGGAGGCGACGCCGAGGTTGGCCCCGGGGCCGTAAGGACCGCCTCGATGACGTTGTCCACAGGCTTCGATTTGGGTCTTGCTGGCAGTGCGCCCTTGGTCCTAGCCTGGTCAACCTCGGCGTCGGAGGCGCCGACACCAGCTCTCACTTCTCCCCACACGGTCGATGCGACAGCGCCTTCGGGTGACGCTTCGTCGGCCTCAACGACTTGGGCCGCTCCGACGACGGATGTGGCTCGTGGTGCATCGCCCCGTCAGGCGGACAAGCGTGGCAGCGGCCGCCCGACGGCCGTAGGCTGGCCGCGCGTCGATAGTGTGGACCGGTTGGCGGGCGCACCCGGTGCACCGCCTCATGCCCCACCTGGCCCACCGCCTGACGGTGCCGGGGTGGGCGCTCGCGGTGCCGACCCATTCCAAGCAGGCAGGGACAAGACGGTGCATGAGTACGGCAAAGGCCTCGACGACGGACGCCCCGGCGGGCGCCTTGTTTCACGTGAAACCAACCCCTACGCAGACATCGACAGCTCTTCCCACCCGTACTCGGGAAGCTCGACTGATCGCCCTGCTGCGCCAGGGTTTGGTTTCGTGAGCGGCTCTGTGGAAGGCGGCGAGCAGGCGGTCCCGCAGCCGCGAGTCGGCACCGGATTTGCCGGCCCACAAGCTTCAGGCGGTCAGGTGTACGGGACTCCGATCGGTCAACCGGCGACACCGTCGAGTGACCATCCGGATGACGTGGCGTACTCGGTCGACCCGCGCAATCCCACGCCCGCGCCGCGGCCCGGTCCTCCCGTCCAGCCCTTCGGCACGACTGTCTCGCCAACGTCCGCGCCGCCGGTCGACGCCAGAGACGCCGAGCCGGACGAGCATGTTTCACGTGAAACGCCGGGCCGGGATGAGGACGATCCGCCGCTCGCCATGGAAGCGTTGCGTGCTGTGCAGATCCTCAATCCGAGCGGCGAGATCACGATGCCGCGGCCCGATCATCCGAGGGTTCTCTGCGTCGCGAATCAAAAGGGCGGCGTCGGCAAGACCACCACGACGGTGAACCTCGCCGTCGCACTCGCGCTGCACGGCAACCGCGTGCTGGTGGTGGACCTCGACCCGCAGGGCAACGCCTCCACCGGGCTGAACGTGCCGCACCACGCTGGCGTCCCCGACGTCTACGACTGCTTGATCGACAACGTGCCACTGGCCGACGTCGCGCAGGCCGTCGAGGGCATCCCAAACCTCTACTGCGTGCCCGCGACCATCGACCTCGCCGGCGCGGAGATCGAGCTGGTCTCGGTGGTGGCGCGTGAGTCTCGCCTCGCCCGAGCGATCGCCGCGCATCCCGAGAAGTTCGACTACGTCTTCATCGACTGCCCGCCGTCGCTGGGCCTGTTGACCGTGAACGCTCTGTGCGCGGCGCAGGAGGTGTTGATCCCGATCCAGTGTGAGTACTACGCGCTGGAGGGCCTCAACCAGTTGATCAATAACATCAACCTGGTGCGACAACACCTGAACCCGACCTTGGACGTCTCGACGATCCTGCTGACGATGTACGACCGCCGCACCCGGCTGGCCGACGCCGTCGAGCAGGACGTGCGGAACCACTTCGGGGAGAAGGTGCTGAAGGCGGTCATCCCGCGGAACGTGCGTGTCTCGGAGGCGCCGAGCTACGGGCAGTCCGTGATGACCTACGACCCGGGCTCGCGGGGTGCGACCAGCTACTTCGAAGCCGCTCTGGAGATCGCGATGCGTGGGGTCAGTAACGGAGGCACCGCATGAAGAACCGTCCGCGGGGAGGCCTCGGCCGAGGCTTGGGCGCACTCATTCCGACGGCGCCGGCCGCTGCTGTCGCCACCGAAGAGGTCAGCCCTCCTCCCCCGGTGTCGGCCCCGCCACCGCAGTTTTCGGTGCCGCCGGAGCCCGCGCCCGAACCTCAGCACGAGGAGCCCGTACGTCCGGAGCCGACAAGCGAGCTCGCTCCGGTCCCGGGCGCGCGCTTCGCTGAATTGCCGGTCTCGTCGATCGTGCCGAACGCGAAGCAGCCGCGGCATGTCTTCGACGAAGAGGCGCTCGAGGAACTGAAGATCTCCATCCAGGAGGTCGGCTTCCTCCAGCCGATCGTCGTCCGCGACATGGGCGACGGGCGCTACGAACTCGTCATGGGTGAGCGGCGATGGCGTGCCGCCCAGGCCGTCGGCAAGGAGAACATCCCGGCAATCGTCCGCGACACCCGCGACGACGCCATGCTCCGCGACGCACTGCTCGAGAACATCCACCGCGCCAACCTGAACCCCCTCGAAGAGGCGGCCGCCTACCAACAGCTGCTCGACGAGTTCGGCGCGACCCACGAGGAACTCGCGAAGCGCATCGGCCGCAGCCGCCCCCAGATCTCGAACACGATCCGTCTGCTGAACCTGCCGGCCCCGGTGCAGCGAAGGGTCGCGGCTGGCGTGCTGTCGGCGGGCCACGCGCGAGCTCTGCTCGGCCTGGACGACAGCGAAGCGCAAGAGCAGCTGGCGTTGCGCATCGTCGCCGAGGGCTTGTCCGTGCGCGCCACCGAAGAACTGGTGTCGCTGGCCATCGCCGACGGCCCAGCCAAGAAGGCGACACCGTCCCGCAGGCCGAAGGTCCACGCGCCGGCACTCAACGATCTGGCGGACCGGTTGTCGGATCGCTTCGACACCAGAGTCAAGGTCGACATTGGACGGAACAAAGGCAAGATCACGATCGAGTTCGCAACGGTCGACGATCTGGAACGCATCGTCGGCATGATCGGCGTCGAAGAAGAGGGCGCCGAAGCCACGGAGGAGTGACGGAGCTCGCCGCCGGAGGCGTCGGCGGGCAACGAGAACGCGAGGCACGTGATCAAGGCGGATCGCGTGCCTTCTTCGTGTCCGACCTTAGCTCAAGCCGATGTGGGCAGAGGGACCTGACCTGCAGTGCAGTAGCCCTATAGGTTTAAGATTCAACGACTTCTGTCAGAGCCATCGTGCCGAGATTTGATCCCAGCCTAGAAC
Source organism: Actinoplanes sp. NPDC051388 (assembly GCF_055586225.1). Classification (NCBI taxonomy): domain Bacteria; kingdom Bacillati; phylum Actinomycetota; class Actinomycetes; order Micromonosporales; family Micromonosporaceae; genus Actinoplanes; species Actinoplanes sp. NPDC051388. The sequence continues at coordinate 219,187 of NZ_JBVJIP010000002.1, forward strand.
TACGCGGTTGTGGTTTAGAAACGCCAAGATCAGGTCTTGGCGCATGCCATGCCCGCTGCGGGCACTAACCAGCTACGTGTTCGTGTGGATCTTGCTGCAACTCCACGAGATCACGGCGCGCTCAGCCGACCTTTCTCGCAAGACGAAGACTAATCACGTTGATTTGGCAAACCGCGATCGCGCGTGCGTCCCTGCCGCGGGAACGATCATGATCCCGAAGGCCCATCGACGTGAGAGGCGATCGCGAAGGTCGGACAGGCCACGATTCGTGGGAGTGGTCTTCACTCGCCAGCCCGGGCCGCGCCGGCCTGGTTGCTTCGTCGTATGCAATCACTGAGCGGATGACACCGGTTGCTGTTGTCGCTGTCGTTGGGCCGCGGGTGATGGTCTGGACTGACCAGTCCCGGGTCGGCCTTTGGTCGGCTAAGCCATCGAGGGTCGCAGCTGAGTCCACGCTGACGAATGCGTTGCCTCTCAACCGGACGGTCGGTTGCCCGAGGTCACGATTCGGATGGACTCGGCGTCCTCGTGAAGCAGTCCAGCCCGCCTTGGCGTCGCAACTGTGCGTGGCTGATTCGGCGGTTGCGCGTGCCCTAACCGGCGTCTTGGGCAGGCCATCACTGGCGCTGCCGCCATATGGCGTTGCCGGACCGGGTCCCGAGCCGTTCTATTCGGCTAGCCGGCGACGCTCACGCCCCACGATCCGAAGCAGACGATTGCACTCGATCGTTCCGAGCCTCCTCTTTTGCGCGACCTCTCTGAGCCGCTGTCTAGCTTTCCTCGGTAGTCACCCGTCGGCTCGCGGCCTTAGTCATCTTCGCGGCAAGGATCGCGAGCGCAGAGATCCGGCGGAGCCCTTTAGGACTACCTGCTTCCCCGGACATCCCGGTACTCCCGGCCGTTCAGTGAGGTGATCGGCGGAGGCCGGTGCGGATGTCTCTACTGAGCTCCTTGCGCGACCATCGGCGGAAACCCGGCTGCGTCTCGTCGGGAAGCGGGCTGAGAGCCGGTTGGTCAGTTTCTAGATCGCTCATGTCGCTTGCTCCAGGAGACTTGGTTTCACGTGAAACGAGCAACATCTGCGATCAAGATCGATTGGGTCTGATGCGACCCACACCAGGCCCTTCCGGTAGCTCCAGGCGCGCTGATCATGTCGCGCAATCAGCGGGCGGTGAGGTGCCCGCATCGCCACGACCGCTCGCCGTTTCACGTGAAACAACCGAGTCCTGAAGGGCGCAGTGGAGACTTCGGGCGAGCTGCGCAATACGGCGATCGGGCCGGCCCACCACTGAAGGTCGGATCACGCCAACGACCCGAGCCCGGAAATTCACTAACGTCCTGGCGCCAAACCTCGGCAGCGGCTGAGCTCGATGAGATCAGGTTCTCGATGCACCGACTGAAGTCCGTGCGTCGTCACTCCAGCACCGTCATCCGTCAGCCCACTCGCACTTCGAAGCCTCCCCGCAGGGAAATGTTTCGCTGCTGCCTCACCCGGAACCTTTAGGGCGCCGAATCTGCCGGCAATGAATTCGGGGCCAACGGAAGTGTGGCTTCGATCCTCCGGCTTGGTTTCGCAGGCTCTCCCATCACCTCTGCCCAGACGTGTTGCCAACGAGCCGTGGTTGAAGAGCGCTGAGGGCCTGAGAATTAGGGCGCTGCTCCTCCGGGACGCTCGCCCGGACGTCAAGACGCCCGCCCGGACGCCGAGACGCTATGTCGTTGCGCCGCTGTCACGGCCAGCTGTCGAATCGCCTGACGCCGGGCTGCCGGGCCGGGCTTCCGAATGCCGGCCACTGTGTAGCCGGTAGCCGAATCGCGCCGGCAGACGGACCGTCGGGGACCTGGGCTTCCGGGCTGTGCGGCGGCTAGACACATGGTCGACGCGCCGCTGCGTCGCCTGTTGCTGGGTCGTCAGGCACCAGGTCGCTGAGCTGCCGGGTCGCTCGTCGCTGTGTCGCCGGGTCAGCAGGTCGCCGGCTGTCGGGGTCGCCGGGCCATGGGCGTCGCCTGATGCTGTGTGGCCGAATGCTGGGTGGCTGGGCTACGGGCCCAGCTTCCCGGCGCTGCCGGGAAGCTGGGCCGCCGAGCGCCGAGCGCTGAGCGCTGAGCGCTGAGCGCTGAGCGCCGAGCGCCGAGCGCCGAGCGCCGAGCGCCGACGTCGCTGGGTCTATGGGCTACTGGGCTGGGGTGTTGCGTGGCTGCCGGAGCCGAGCGCAGCTCGCCTCGTCGCTCCTAGATCTGGATCTCGGTCCGGTTGACTCGCAGGTTGCCTGAAGGTGCCGCCGTCAGCGAAGGAAAGGGCTCAACGGCTCAACGGAGATTCAGATCCAGGCGATCCACGAGCCCCGTTGGTTTCACGTGAAACGACGGTGTGGTTGGGTACTTCGCTGCCCCGCCGACCTGATCGAGGAAGGCCGCCAGCGCCTGAGGCGCCCGGCTGGAGGACAAGGCGGTCAATGCGGCGGCTGACTCCCTCGCATTCGCCAACGCTGAAGCGGTGAGCTCTCCAAGTCGGCCGCATCGAGCCTTGAGGCGTTTCACGTGAAACACGAGCCACCTGGTCATCCAAACGTGTGTTGGGTGTGCTCCACCTCGTCGGTGGTGGGTACTTCGCACGGCAGGTGGCTTCATCGCTCCGAACCCACGGAGCATCATCCGCCAGCGGGCTGCCAAGCAACTTGGCCCGCCGGGGCCAACTCGGCGTTCCGACGCTCGGCGCTTCCACCCGCGGCTGTGCCGGCGGCGTGGTGGACGGTATCTGGGCCGGGCGCCTCGGTGCCCCGCTGGCCCAGGAGACTCGGTCTCGGTGGCACGCCGGTCCGGCCACCACGACAGTTTGGCCGAACCCGCAGTGGCGGGCCTGCCGCTAGATGCCCAGCAACCGAACATCTGAGTGACTCGGCCTCCCGGCAACTTGCGCGCCCGGGCCGTCGGCGCAGTGGCTCGGACTCCGCCGGCCACAGGACTCGGTGTGTCTGGTTGTGCCAGGAGGTCTCCGCTTCCCGCTGACTTGCCGGTTCGAGGACTCGGTCTCCGCCTGCAGGGCTCCGCTACCCCGAAGCTTCGGAGGCCGGGCCCGAGCACGCCTGCTCAACGGTCCGGTGTCCAGACTGCCGGATCAGCCCTCGCCGCCGACCTTCCAGGCACCGATCGTCGAAGCGGCTCGGCATCCGCCGGGTGTTCCGATCAAGCTTTCGGTTTGGCCGCTCGACATCCCGCTCCACTTGCTGGCCGGCCGACGCCCGTTGTTCCGTGCTTGCTTGGACCCGGCGTTGCGCTGGTTGGGCGTAGCGCTGGCCGAATGTCGCGCTGGCCGGGTCTCGTTGTCCTGGTCGTCCGAAACCTGGCCTCGACAGACTGGCAGTCAGGCATTGGACCGCATTGCCTGGGCAACGTCGCGGCGACAGCAATTTCGCGGTCCGGTCTCCACGGGCTCGGCGGCTAACGTCCCGCTGAGCCGCGACTCATAGGCGCAGAGGCTCATTGGCTTGGTGGCTGACGCTGACGCTGACGCTGACGCCAACGGCTCACGGCTCATAGCTCGCGGCTCACCGGTCCGCGGGCTGTGGCCCGCGGCGACCGCCCACGGCCCGCGGCGACCGCCCACGGCCCGCGGCGACCGCCCACGGCCCGCGGCGACCGCCCACGGCCCGCGGCGACCGCCCACGGCCCGCGCGACCGCTCACGGCCCGCGCGACCGCTCACGGCCCGCGCGACCGCTCACGGCCCGCGCGACCGCTCACGGCCCGCGCGACCGCCCACGGCCCGCGCGACCGCCCACGGCCCGCGCGACCGCCCACGGCCCGCGCGACCGCTCACGGCCCGCGGCTCACTCCAAGGCCCACGTCCAAGGCCCACGTCCAAGGCCCACGTCCAAGGCCCACGTCCAAGGCCCACGTCCAAGGCCCACGTCCAAGGCCCACGTCCAA
>NZ_JBVJIP010000002.1:223213-226984 GCF_055586225.1 Actinoplanes sp. NPDC051388
GTCCAAGGCCCACGTCCAAGGCCCACGTCCAAGGCCCACGTCCAAGGCCCACGTCCAAGGCCCACGTCCAAGGCCCACGTCCAAGGCCCACGTCCATCGCCCCCGGCCCTGGCCGACGGCTCACGCCCACCGCCCACGCCGACGGCCCATGCCCACCGCCCCCGGCCCTGGCCCCCGCCGACTACCCATGCCCCCGGCCCCGGCCCCCGGCCCCCGGCCCCTGGCCCCTGGCCCCTGGCCCCTGGCCCACGGCCCACGGCCCTGGCCCACGGCCCTGGCCCACGGCCCTGGCCCACGGTTCACGCCGACGGCCCGCGGCCCATGACGACGGGCCGGTGGCCTGCGGCTCGCCGCCCAGGGCCACGCTCGCCGTTCACGGCCCGCGGCTGACGGCCTGCGGCTCGTTGCTACGGGCCACGGCCACGGCTCACGGAGGCCACGGCGACCACCCACTGCCCGCAGCGACGGCTCACGGCCCGCCGCCCACGCCCACCGCCGAAGGCTCCGGCCCCTTTGAGTGGCCGGCCACTGACCAGCCGCCTCACTGACCGAACAACAGGACGGCTTGCCTGTGGCCGGGCGGCGTCTTCGGTCGACGTCGTGGACCCTCGGATCAAGAGCGGCAGCCGGCAGAGTTCTTGTGGGTCGTAGACGGGTCCGGCGCGGGCGCGAGTGACGACGTACAAATGATCGGCCGCCCGTCGACCCGGGGGCACATCGGCTATCGAGTGCGCTATGCCACAGGCGCGCCTATATCAGGATGCAAAGGCCGTCGGCTCCGTCACCCCGAGGTTGCTACGTCTAGCCCAATCTCTATCAAGGGCGAGCGCGTTGCGATGGTCAGGTCGGAATGCCGTGCCGCATTGACGTTGGACGAGTGGCCGTCTGCGTCGTTACTAAAGCTTGCCGGGTGGCCACGACCTACGACTGGCATGACCTACGACTGGACTGAGGCGCCACGGACAGTTGGCGAGCCATGGAGTCAAGCCCGTTGAGAGGCCTGCGCGAGCTGATCTCACCCACAACTCGTGGAGCGTCATGGGCCGCCACTTCGCTCGCTCCGGCCGCCCGCGTGCGCTTCAACGCCGAACTCTCGAGCTGGGTCAGTGCCGCGGCCTGTTGGTGTCCTCGTCGGCGGCGCTGCGGGGGCTGCGACTGACTCCACGAATTTCTAAGCGTTGGTGGAAGCGCAGTAGGTGGTCGACTGGCTTCCACTCCGACGATCGCGTCGGAGCCGGCAGTGGACTGCTTGGCGACTTCTGCAAGGGGTCCTGGCGTTCGGCGCGGTTGGTCTTGGGCTTGGGGTTGGGCTTGTCGAGGGTGAGGCCTGCCGGGTTGCTGTCGCTGCGGCCTGGATGGGCTGAGCCAATGCCAGAAGCGTCAGTGACAGCCTGATCGGCGACCAACGCCGAGTCGGTGCATGCGGATCGGGTCGCTTGGGAACCGCGCGGTCGCTGCCGGACTCGCCCTGGGGCCCGATGGCAGATCCGACCTCAGCGCAGGCAGCGGGCGCTGAGTTCTTGCTTTGGCCGGCTCATGCGGCCGGCCGCTGTGAAAGCGTCAGCCAGCTGGCCTCCTCGAGAGAAGCCTCAGGCAGGCGACGCAAGTCGCTCGCCACAGCCCACTACCGGCCGGCGATGCGCTAGATGGAGTGGAACCCGGCGGCTGACCTCGTCCGAATCTGGTCAGCTTGCTGATTCGGGACGGCACTGAAGTTGGGGCTTAAGCAAGCGGCGGTTGCGGGGCTATTTCGGCCCTCACGGATGGCCGGCCATGTCGAGTGACGCGCCGGATTCGGGTGGCTCGGCAGACTTCGAAATCTGGGTAGAGCCGACCCCGTGTGGGCCCTCGCGGACGACACCGTGGAGAACGCGCCTTGGACGTGGCGGCCGTGTGGGGGTAGCGCCGACTGGCGTGAAGAACTCTCATGATCGGCCCCGATGCTGGGTGCGGGGCTTGGTCGGGCCTGAGTGGGTCGTTGGCTTGTTGATCGACGGTGGTGGCGTGGTCTATCGGGAAACGACGTTATCCACAGGCTGTGTGTTGGCCTGTTGAGAAACCGTGTTGCTCGGTTTCACGTGAAACGCGGCAGGGGTGAGCAGCGGTTGTCCACGTGTGTATCCACAGGGGGTGCAAGCGTTCTACGTCGCGTTTCACGTGAAACGGCGCCGCCTGTGGATAACTTTTGTGGATAACTTCTGCTGTGGTTTGGTGCCCACGGAAAGTGATCGACTTCGACGCTGGGGCGTCGGGTACGTCTGACCTGCTTGATCGTCTAATCCGCGCGAAATTGGGTCGGGACAGTGTGCCCTGGCCTGCACTAGGGTCAGCGTCGTGCCCGACAACGCCGCCCCCCTGCCGGACTTCACCCGCTGGCCCTCGTTTCCCTTCGAGGGCGACATGCGCATCAAGGACCTCGCCGCGCCGGTCGCCGTCGAGCCTCCGCGCAGTGGTGAAGACGCGTCGGAGTGCGTCGCTTGCAACACGCCAGACGACTCGTACATCTGGTTCAGTGAGCGCTGGCGCGTCCGGGCGATGGACCGTCCGACCGGCCTTCCGATCGTGTTGATTCTCGAGTGCCGCTCGCATCTGGACCTCGGCGACCTTCCGAATCTGCTCGCTGCCGAGCTCGGCGTCATGACCGTCCGACTCGAGCGGGCGATCCGCTCTCTGGATGGCGTCGCGAGGGTTCACGTGAATCGTTGGGGCGACGGGTCAGCGCATCTGCACATGTGGTTCCTGGCCCGGCCGTACGGCCGGCTTCAGTTGCGCGGCACGTTCCTGTCGCTGTGGGACGACATCCTGCCCACCATTCCGGAGCGGCAGTGGCGCGAAAACATGTCGCTCGTGGCGGCCTGGCTGGCTGACTTCGGCGGCGAGGCGAACGCAGAACCGCCCCACATCCTGTGGGAGTCGCCCTCAACCTTCAGCGTTTCACCGACCGCGGAGGCGCCTGAGACGAAGATCGCATCCGCGTCCTCATCGGGTTCCGGAGCGCCCGCTGCCGGCATCGGCTCTGCTCGGGTGCCCGCGCCGAACGCCTCCGAGGACCTGACAGACGACGTCAGTGGATCAATAGCTGTCGACCCCGCTTCGCCGTCCGCTTCGGGGGTGGGCCTATCAAACGCGGACAGCGGTTCGGAGTCAGCGGTTGCCGACTCGCCGGCGCCGCGCAGCACCACCGACAACGACGACAGCTCGGCAGCGGACACGCAGGGCGGCTCGGCACCCGACAGGCCGGCCGTAGTTGCGGCAGCTGAACCTTCCACCGCTGCAGAAGGCAGTCATGCTTCCGATGGACTCGGTGGGGATAACGAAGACGCGTCGCCGACCTCCGGTGTAGCAGCCGTGCCGCGCCAACCCAATGCCGACACCGCAGAGCCAAAGATGACCGCACGCTGACTGAACACGGGGCGACCTGCGGGGCATCGTCGTGATTGACGAGACCTGCCGTCCACGGCATGTCTTCGCGGCGGTGCAACCGCCGTGACAATCGGCGCTGGAATGGCCACAACAGAGTCCGAGGAACCTGTCGACGGCTCCCGCAGCAGGCCGGCGCCCGACGGTCGGCTTGGTCGGCGATTGTGCGCCGCGCCGCCTACCCGTTCGCGGTTGGGTCGGCTGGTTACTTCAGTGGTGCTGGCACGGTCGCGTTTGGTGCTGGAGCGCGCTGACGCTTGCGGGCTGGCTTGGTCGGCGGGGTTGTTGCCGCGGCGTCTAGCCTCTTTCGGCTGGGCTGGCCCGGTTAGTTCAGCAGTGCCGGGCGGCCGT
>NZ_JBVJIP010000002.1:227079-254370 GCF_055586225.1 Actinoplanes sp. NPDC051388
TGACGCTTGCGGGCTGGCTTGGTCGGCGGGGTTGTTGCCGCGGCGTCTAGCCTCTTTCGGCTGGGCTGGCCCGGTTAGTTCAGCAGTGCCGGGCGGTCACGTCTGTTGAGGCGCTGACGCCTGCGGGCTGGTTTGGCCGGCGGTGGCGTTGCCGCGGCGCCGACCCGGTTCGCGGTTGGGTTGGCTGGTTACTTCAGTGGTGCTGGCACGGTCGCGTCTGTTGCTGGAGCAGACTGACGGGCTGCGGGCTGGCTTGGCCGACGATGGCGTTGCCGCGGCGCCGAGCCGATTCGGGGTTGGGTTGGCTGGTTACTTCGGCGGTGCTGGCTGGTCGAGGCTGTTGCTGGAGCGCGCTGACGCTTGCGGGCTGGCTTGTTCGGCGGTTGTGTAGCCGCGGCGTCTAGCCTCTTTCGGCTGGGTCGGCCGATTAGTTCAGCAGTGCCGGGCAGTCACGTCTGTTGGAGCGCGCTGACGCTTGCGGGCTGGTTTGGGCGGTGATGGTGTTGCCGGGGCACCGACCCGGTTCGCGGTTGGGTCGGCTGGTTACTTCAGTGGTGCTGGCCGGTCGCGTCTGGTGCTGGAGCGCGCTGACATTTGCGGGCCGGCTTGGACGGCGGTTGTGTAGCCGCGGCGCCTACCCTTTTCGGCTGGGCTGGCCGGTTCGTTCAGCAGTGCCGGGCGGTCACGTCTGTTGGAGCGCGCTGACGCTTGCGGGCTGGTTTGGCCGACGATGGCGGTGCCGGGGCGCCGACCCCCGTTCGCGGTCGGGTCGGCCGGTTACTTCAGCGGTGCTGGCCGGTCGCGTCTGCTGCCGCACGTGAGGCCCACGGTCCGTCGAGTTGTCGACGCTGGGACGGGCAGGCTGTCCGGCAATCTGCGAACCACGATCCGTGTTGAGCGGCGAACGCTTGAGGGGCGCGGCCGTCGAACGTGTGGAGAACTGCGGGCTGCGGTGCCATCAGTCGGTGAAGACGAGGTTTCGTGCGGAGCCGAAAGGTCTAGCGCAGATACGTGATAGCGGGCTGGAGCAAGCGGGTGGCCCACGCCGGCTCCGCCGTCGTCCGCCACCGCCGACCTCGCCACGACCCAGCAGGGCCAGATCGGCATGATGCAAGCCCGGCTGCGCGACTGGAGCCTGATCCCCCCAGCAATGGCGAAACTGGGTTTGTTGACCGTGCCGCTGAGCGCAGCCTCACCGAGTGCCCGTTGGCGGCGTGGCCCGGTCTCGATCGGATGCGCGGCGAGACTTCGCGGGCTGCGGCTGATCAGTTAGCGAAGGCGAGAGGCTCTGTGCGGCACCTGGAAGGCGTCCTTCTCGTGCCAGCCCGCTGCGATCGTCGGGCTGAAACGCGAGGTAGCCATATCTGGGATTGCCGACCAACGAAGCCAGTCGGCGGCGGTTCGGGTCGGTGCTTGGCGCGAGCTCGGCGATGGGCTTGAGCACCACCGTGCACCCCGGTGCCTCAGGAAGAGCCCGGAAGGCCCTGAAGCAGTCCACGGCGGCGGCGAGACCGGCATTGTCGGGAGCGACCCCACCAAAGGCGCGCGGATCGGAAGGCGATCAACGCAACGAGCAGCAAGCAGCGCGAAGGGCGAGGACCCCCGCCCTCGCCCTCCACCAATGCCCCGCCTCAGCCCGCAGTACGGGACGAAGCCCGAACCACCAACGTCGTCAGGATCTCGCCAAAATTCAGCCCCGCAGCCTGCACCGCCAACGGCAGCAACGACGTCTCCGTCATCCCCGGCGAGACGTTCACCCCCAACACGTGCGCCTCCCCCGCCTCATCCACGATCAGGTCAACCCGCGAAAGATCGCGCAACCCCAGCGACTTGTGCGCCGCCAACGCCGTCTCCGCCACCAGCGACGCCACCGCCGGCTCGAGCCGGGCCGGCGCATGCCACGTGGTCAATCCCGCCGTATACCGCGCCGCATAGTCATAGACCCCGTCGCGCGGCACAATCTCCACGGCGGGCAGAGCCTCGGGCCCCGACCCCAGGTCCACGATCGAGACCGCGACACCGGTGCCGGGCACAAACCGCTCGACCAGCGCCGTCGAGTCGTACCCGAAACAGCCGACCATCGCGGCCGGCAGGGCCGACTCCTCCCGGACCACCGCGGCGCCCAGGCCCGAACCGCCCTGCGCCGGCTTGACCATCAGCGGCAGCCCGAGCCGCGACACGATGCGATCGAGCACCGCCACCGCGCCCAGCTCCGAGAAACGGTCGTGCGGCATCGCCACCCAATCCGGCGTCGGGATGCCCGCCTCGCGAAGCATCGACTTCGCCGACGGCTTGTCCCAAGCCAACCGGGACGCGCGGGCGTCACAACCGACGTACGGAACCCCGCAAAGGTCCAGCACCCCGCGCAAAGACCCGTCCTCCCCCGTCGCCCCGTGCAGAGCAATCACGACAGCATCGGGCGGATCCCCGGCAAGCGAAGGCAGCAAAGAGGCATCGGCATCGCGCATGTCAGCCGAGATCCCCGCCCCCCGCAGCGCATCCAAAACCCGCCGCCCCGACCGCAGCGACACATCCCGCTCGTAGGACAGCCCCCCGGCAAGCACCAGCACCTGAAGATCCGACACCGTTTCACGTGAAACAGCGACCCCGCGAGAGCTCATGCGAGATCCGGCCCAGGAGCATCCGCGGCAGCAGACCCACGATGCCGGCGAGGACTCGATGGCGACCCGAACACAGCGCGCATGGACAACTCCTGCTCCATCACCCCGGAAAGTCGTCGCACCCCTTCCCGCAACCGATCCGGCGCGGAGAACGAGAAGTTCAACCGCATATGCGAGCGCCCACCACCATCCGCATAGAAACCGGTCCCCGGCACATAGGCCACCCGCGCGGCGATCGCCCGCGGCATCATCGCCTTGGAGTCCAACCCCGGCGGCAGCGTCACCCACACAAACAACCCACCGGCCGGCCGAGTCCATGTCGTCCCCGACGGCATCAGGTCATCCAGCGAGGTCAGCAACGCATCCCGCCGCTCCCGATAGACCTCGCGATAGACCTTGATCTGCTCGCGCCACGGCATCGTCGCCAGATATTGCGCCACCGCACCCTGCGCGAATGCCGACGGACACAGGATCGACGCCTCGCTGGCCATCACCAGCTTCTCCCGCACGGCATGCGGCGCCAGGATCCACCCCACTCGCAGCCCGGGTGCAAAGGTCTTGGAGAACGTGCTCACATAGAAGACACCCTCGCGCCGGCGGGCTCGCAGCGGCAGCGGCGCGTCGCCCTCGAAGCTCAACATCCCGTACGGATCGTCCTCGACCACCAGCAGCCCGTGCCGCGCGCAGATATCGAGCGCTTCTTCCCGCCGCGCCTCGGACAGCGTCACGCCGGCCGGGTTCTGATAGGTCGGGATCGTGTACAGAAACTTCGCCCGCCCACCGGTCGCCGCGATCGCCTCGGAAAGAGCGCCAGGGATCAAGCCCTCTGCGTCCATCGCCACGTGCCGCACCTGTGCCTGGGCGGCCTGGAACACGCCGAGTGCGCCGACATAGGTCGGAGCCTCGGCGAGCACCACGTCGCCCGGGTCGAGGAACAGCCGCGCGATCAGGTCGAGCGCCTGCTGGCCGCCGACCGTCACCACCACGTCGTCCGGCGAGGCGCCCTCGATGCCGGACAGCGACATCACCTCGCAGATCCGCTCGCGCAGGTCGACCGTGCCCTGGCCGATGCCGTACTGAAGGCTCGTCGTGCCGTGCTCCGACGCGAGCCGGCCGAGCATCTCCCCCACCGCGTCCAGCGGCAGCGCGGCGATGTACGGCGAACCACCGGCCAGCGACACCACCTCGGGCCGGCTGGCCACCGCGAACAGGGCGCGGATCTCGGAAGTGGTCATCCCCCGGACCCGCCGCGCATACCGATCCGTGTAGTCATCCTGCGTCGTGCCTGACATGAACCCCTCCGAAAAACGAAGAACAACGAAGAACAACGAAGAAAGCAGAGACCGCCTCATGCTAGCCACGAGCCCCACTCGTCAGCCTGATGATTACGGTCCGATCAAGGAGTGAGAAGCGTAGGATCCGTCGGGGGCGCAGAGGAGCAGGCGTCCGGAAAATCACGATGAGGGGCCCGCCCATGTCGCGACGCCTGGTCAGCCTGACCCTCGACACGCTCGAGGATCTGCCGCGGCCTTGTCGGCAATGCGTTTATTGGGAGCTCGACCCGGTGGCGGCCGAGCGGGCTTGCGCATCCGGTGACCCCGGCCTCGAAAAGGAAGCCTGGGTCTCACAGACGCTGCTCGAGTGGGGTTCCTGCGGCAAGCTGGCCTATGTCGACGGCATGCCGGCGGGTTATGTGATGTTCGCTCCACCGGCTTATGTCCCGCGTTCGATGGCCTTTCCGACCAGCCCGGTCAGCGCCGACGCCGCACTCCTGATGACCGCGCACGTGGTCGCCGCGTTCGCCGGCGGCGGGCTCGGCCGGATGCTCGTCCAGGGCGTCGCCCGCGACCTCACCAAGCGCGGGGTCAAGGCGATCGAAGCCTTTGGCGATGCCAAATTCGGCGAGGCCGGTGAGGGCGAGGAGGGCTGCGTCGCGCCGGTCGACTTCTTCCTCTCGGTGGGCTTCAAAACGGTACGCCCACACCCGCGCTACCCCCGCCTGCGCCTCGAGCTCCGCACCGCACTCTCCTGGAAGTCCGATGTGGAATATGCACTGGAGAAGCTGCTCGGCTCGATGAGCCCGGACACGTTGCTGCGCCCGGTCCGCCCGGCCACCGCGACGCGCAGCACTCAGCAGTAAAAGGGAACTCAGGCCCGCCGCGACGAAAGCGCCATCCGCAGCTGCCGCACATCGATCGACCCGGTCGGCACATCGTTCTCGACCGGGTAATACATGCGCTGCACAGCGGCCAGGATCGCTTCGACGATCTGCTCACGGAACATCGGGTTGACCAAACGGTCCCGATCCTTGGGCGAGGTCAAATACCCGAGATCCACGCGTACGGCGGGCATGCGCGTCAGCCGCAGCAGCTCCCAGGTCTTCGCGTGGATCGAACAGTTCTGCATGCCGGTGCGCACCACGATCTCGCGCTGCACCAGGTTGGCTAGACGCTCGCCGACGGTCGAGGTGAGCCCGTTCCCGGTGCCGTAGTGATACGTCGCCACGCCCTCGGCGTCCTGGTTTGAGTTCTCGTCCAGGTGCAGCGAGATCAGCAGGTCGGCGCCGAGCCCGTTGGCGAGCTCGGCCCGCTGCGCGCCGGTCATCGGCCCGGCCGGCGACGGCCCACGGGTCAGGTGCACGCGCATGCCGGCCGCGGCCAGCCGGCCCTCGAGCCGGGCGGCCACGTCGAAGACCAGGTCGGCCTCGGTCCAGCGCAGCGGGCCGTCGGGCACCACCACGCCGAGGTCGTCCGCGCCGCCGTGCCCGGGGTCGATCACGATGGTCTTGCCGACCAGGTTCGGCCCGGACTGGCGGAAGGCTTCGGCCTCGCGCAGCCACTGCGGCCGGCCGCCGACGACCTTACGGCCCAGGCGACGCAGCGCGTTCATGGTCTGCGGGCCGCACGAGCCGTCCGGGGTCAGGCCGACCTCGCGCTGGAACTGGGCCACCGCGCGGGCAGTGCGGGCGCCATAGATCCCGTCGGCGCGTCCGCTGTCGTAACCCATCTCGAGCATGCGCTCCTGCAGGGCGCGGACGTCCTCGCCGACCAGCGCGGACGGCACCGAGTGGAAGAGGGTGCGCGCGCCGAGCTTCCAGCGGGCGCCGTCGAGCGCCTGCCAGGTCTCCGAGCCCACGATGCCGTCGACCCCGATGCCCCGGCTCTGCTGAAATGCCCGGATGGCGCGCTCGGTCTCCGCGTCGAAGAGATCGGGAGTGCCGTCGGAGGCGGGCAGCAGATCGAGCGCGACCAGAATCGACCGGATCTCGGTCACGGCCGGTCCGGTCGCTCCATGTCGGATCGCACGCACTCGCGGCTCCTCTAGATCGATAGGCAGCGGCCTAAGTGACAGACGTTCCGGAGCGTACTACCCAGCCACCGCTGGTTCGGACCACCGGACGGGCAGCGAAAAGAACACCCCGCGCTCAGTGAACGCGGGGTGTCCGATCCATCCGATCAGAAAGCCGACTCGATCAGGCTGATCAGGGCGCCCTTGGGCTTGGCCCCGGCCACTGAATTGACCGGCTCGCCGCCCTTGAACATGGTCAGCGTGGGCACCGACATCACCCGGTACGCACGAGCCGTCTCCGGGTTCTCGTCGATGTTGACCTTGACGATCTGCACCTTGTCGCCCATTTCCGTGGCGATCTCGGCGAGCAGCGGATCGACCTTGCGGCACGGCGCGCACCACTCGGCCCAGAAATCGACCAGCACCGGCTTGTCCGACTGCAGCACGTCAGCGGCGAACGTCGCGTCGGTGACCGCCTTGGTTGCTCCCACGTGCAGACCTCCTGAAGAACTCACAGCTCGATGAATGAAGCGATGAAGCGCTCGGCGTCCAGCGCGGCGGCACAGCCGGTGCCGGACGCGGTGATGGCCTGCCGGTAGGTGTGGTCGACCAGGTCGCCGGCCGCGAACACGCCCGCGACGTTGGTGCGGGTGCTCGGGTGGTCGACCTTCACATAGCCCTCGTCGTCCATCTCGACCTGGCCCTTGAACAGCTCGCTGCGCGGGTCGTGGCCGATCGCGACGAAGACGCCGGTCACGTCGAGGACCTTGGTCTCGTCGGTCTGCACGTTGCGCACGCGCGCGCCGACCACCTTGCCGTCGTCGCCGAGCACCTCCTCGACCACGGAGTTCCACTCGACCTTGATCTTCGGGTTGTTCAGCGCGCGAGCGGCCATCACCTTGCTGGCCCGGAACGAGTCCCGCCGATGCACGATGGTCACGCTCTCGGCGAAGCGGGTGAGGAAGGTCGCCTCCTCCATCGCCGAGTCGCCGCCGCCGACCACGATGATGTCCTGGCCGCGGAAGAAGAAGCCGTCACAGGTCGCACAGGACGAGACACCGTGGCCGAGCAGCTCCTGCTCACCGGGCACACCCAGCGGCCGCCACGCGGAACCGGTGGAGAGGATGACGGCCCGGGCGAAGTATTCGGTCTCGCCGACATAGACCGTCTTGAGGCCCTCGGCGCCCGGCTCGGTCGGCCGCTCGCCCAGCTCGACGCGGGTGACGTCGTCGGTCAGGAACTCGGCGCCGAACCGCTCGGCCTGCTTGCGCATGTTGTCCATGAGCTCGGGGCCCATGATGCCGTCGGGGAATCCCGGGAAGTTTTCCACCTCGGTGGTGGTCATCAGCGCACCACCGGACTGCACACCCTCGATGACCAGCGGCTTCAGGTTGGCCCGGGCCGCGTAGAGCGCCGCGGTGTAACCGGACGGTCCCGATCCGACGATGATCAGGTTTCGGACCTCGTCCACTGCCGACTCCTCAGTCTGTCTCCGCCGGGTCTCCCGGCGGCATGGCCACAAGCTCAGCCGCACCCTAGAACGTCAGGCCGGACGCGCGCCATTCCCGGACGGCGGACAGCCGTGGCGGGGGTCACCGGGTCGTAAATCCGAGGTTTCTCAGCCTACCCGCATCGTCTGGCGGACCTGGCTGCCGAGATTGGGCGCGCCGCAATCGGGACCGGTCGCCCAGGCCCAGCCGGCGCCGGCCGCGGTGAAGCGGACGATCAGCGCGGGGGCGCCCTCATAGCGGGCGTAATCGACACTCTGCACGGCGATCGGGCCGGCGCCGTTCTCCTGCGCCACGGCCTGGAGGCAGGCGGTCAGCGCGTCGCGGGCCCACAGGCGCTCGAGGCCGGCCGGCGCACTGCCCGAGTCGTAGACCTGGCGTTTCGGCGCCGCGCTGCTGCGCTCGCTGCCGGCCGACTCGCCCTGCACCCCGACCGCACCGGCGGCCGGCTCCAAGCCCAGCGAGGTCGCCGAGTAGTCGGCGTTGCTGGCCCCGATCTGGCCGTCGCCGGGGACGGTGACCAGGCCCACACCTCCACCGGACTGGTCGGCCATCATGGGGGCCGCGGCGGCCTCGTCGGCCTGACTGTTGCCCGCGGCCGTGCTCTCGGGGGAGTCGCTGCGACCGGACAGATAGGCCGTGCCGAAGCCGGCGAAGGCCAGCACCCCCGCGGCCGCGGCGATGGGTGCGGCCCAGCGGAGGCGGCGCCGGCGAGGTCCGGCCTTGGCCGACGACCCGGTGGGTACGGAGACCAGGTGACGACCGCCCCGCGAGGGCAGGAGATGCGGCTCCGTCGGCTCGGCCAGCTCCTCGTCGATCAGCGTGACGGCGGACGCGTGATCGGACTCCGTGAACGCGGCGTCCAGCCGTACCGAAAGGTCGTCTGGCATGGGCTCGGCGGCCGCGCCCAGCGCACCCAGCTCGAGCCCCACCTGGGCCATGCCCGGCGACAGCAGGGCGAAGGCCGACCGCCACTCGGGGTCCTCGGCCACCAGCCGGTCCACCCGCTGCTGCTCGGGATCGTCGAGGGCGCCGCCGATGTAGTCGGCGAGCAGATCGATGTCGACCGCGCCGAACTCCTCGGAAGTCATCGGCGATCCCTCCCCTCAGCCGTGTCCTGCACTGTCGTTGAAGCCTGAACCGACCCCGATGGGACGCGACCGGCCGGCGGATGGTTCCCGGACGGCTCGTGACCATCGTCTCCCTTGCGCAGGTGGCCGAGCCGCAGCGCCATCCGCGCCCGCCCGCGCGCACACCTGCTTTTGATAGTGCCCTCCGCGACGCCGAGGATCAGCGCGGCCTCCGCGACCGGATAACCTTGCACGTCCACCAGCACCAGTGCGGACCGTTGCTCGACCGGCAACTCGGCCAGCGCCTGGCGCACCACGAGCGCGGTGTCGTGGTCGGCGACCGGCGCGGCGGGCTCGGGACCGGACAACGTCTGCCCGTCCGGCAGCGGCACGGTCGGATGCGTCTGGCGCTTGCGCACGCGGTCCAGGCAGGCGTTCACCACGATGCGGTGCAGCCAGGTGGTGACCTGCGCGTCGCCGCGGAACCGGGCGGCCGCGCGATGGGCCGAAAGCAGCGCGTCCTGCACCGCGTCGGCGGCCTCCTCGCGGTCGCCGACCGTGCGCAGGGCGACCGCCCACAGCCGGTCGCGGTGCCGGCGGACCAGCTCGCCGAACGCGTCCTTGTCACCCTCGACGTGGGCGCGCAGGAGGTCGGCGTCGCTCGGCACGGTGGGGTCCGCGCCGATGACGCCGTCACTGGTGCCGCCGGTGGTCACGCTGAGAATCTAGTCGAACCGCGCGAGTGGCCGCGGCCCGCGGTCAGGAACCGTAGACCTCGATGTTCGTCACCGAGACCTTGAAGCCGCCGCGACCGTCGTCCGCCGCGGGCAGGTCGGTGAGGAAGACCAGGATGTACTGGTATTTCTTGTCCGGGTCGAACACCGAGAAGACCTCCTTGGTCCCGTCGGTCTTGGCACCGGCCTCCTCCTCGCCGAGCCGCGTGTAACCCTGCACGATCTGGCCGTCGCCCGGAGTGTTGTCGCCGGGGTCGCTGGTGCCGGTGCGGATGTCCATCGCCACCTGCGGCGCCGAGGTCTCCACCCGCAGGTCGCTGATCGTGCGCGGTTCCTTGAGGTTGATCAGGACGCCCATGCCCGGCTTGTTGTTGCCGAAGTTGGACTGCTTGAAGCGCTGCGTCTCCCAGCCCGACTCGGGGTCGTCGTCGACCGTGAACTTGGCCTCGCCGGTGTCGTCACGGGAGCCGTTCGGCGGGTCGACGATGCGGACCATGTCGGCGGTCAGCGGGATCTTCTGCGGCGCCGGGCCCTCGGGCTGGGCACTGGGGTCGCCGGCCGCGCCGTCGGTCGAACCGGCCGGCGGGTTGCCGGCCTGCGTGGTGCCGGACGGATCGGGCTGCCCGGAGTTGCTGATCGCCCGGATGCCGAAGACCAGGCCGATCAGCGCGATCACCACCAGCCCGGCGACACCGATCACGATCTTGCGGGCGCTGCGGATCGGCTCGGACGTCGTGCTGCTCTGGGTGAACCGCAGCGGGCCGACGTCCTCATAGTCGTCGTCGGCCGAGTCGAGCCGGTCGAGCTCGGCGGCCAGCGCGTCGGCCTCGGGCGCGGCGACCCGCTTGTCCAACAGGTCCATCGTCAGGTCGTCGAGGTAGGCCGGAACCCCGGCCCGGATCTGCCGCGGCGCCGACGGAGCGCCGTTCCCGTCCCGATTCGCGTCCGGCAACGTGGACGCGCGGGTCTCGGTGTGCGGCCAGTGTGCGGTGAGCGCGTAGTAAAGAAGGCCACCGACCGCGCGCACGTCGCCCTCGGCGCTGTCCGCCGAGTCGGCGCGGGCGTCGGCCAGCACGACCCGGCCGTCGTCGGCGATCAGCGTGCTGCCGGGGTGGACGTTGCCGTGCACCATGCCGGTGGCATGCACCGCGGCCAGGGCGTCGGCGATCGAGTGCGCGATCGCGGTGGCGCGGGCCGGGTCCAGCGGGCCCTCCGACGCGACCAGCTCGCGCAGCGCCTCGCCCTCGACCCACTCACGCACCACATAGGCTCGCTCGCCCTCGTCGATGGCGTCGTAGACACCCGCGAGGTTGGGATGGATCACGCGGCTCGCGGCGACCGCGGCCTGCAGCATCTCGGTCGCCGAGTCGCCACCGGGGTGGCGCAGCACGACCGCGACCGGGCGGCGGAGGATCACGTCGATGCCGCGCCACACCTGACGGCCGGCGCTGTCGTCGTTGACGTGTTCCTCGAGTTGGTACCGCTCCGCCAAGATCTCACCGACGGTGGGTGCACCGAAGGTCATGACCGGACCGGCCTCATCGGCCGTGGTCTCCTGGCCTTCGCCGACCTGGGTCACCCGTCCTCCCTCGGTGGTGCACACGTGTCCAGAGCGACCATACCCGCCCGCCGCCATCGCCCCACAGGTCATCCCCCTGGCGCGGCATCGACGCAGGGCACGCTGGCTGGGGTGATTAGTCCGAATGGTGCCGATGAACTAGCTGATCAGGGCGATATCCACACGTTGTCCACAGCAACTCACCTGCCGAGCTTGCGGCGGACCATGCCGGTCACCTGACTGATCTCCCGAACGCGCAGGATCGCGGCGGTGCCGAGGTAACCGACCATGATCACCGCGCCACCGGCAAGAAGTTGCAAAAGGGCTTCGACCCGGCTCGGCTCGGCGCCGCCGGGCAGCAACCGGACGACCAGAATGCCGAGCCCGGCGGCCACGATCGCGGCGACCACGACCTTCAGCAGGGCGCCGACCAGCGAGCCGAGATTGAGGCGCCCGATGCGCCGGCGGAGGACCACGAGCGAGATCACGGCGGAGAGCGCGTACGAGATCGCGTTGGCGGCCGTCATGCCGGCCGCGGCGAGCGTCTCGGACAGCAGCGCGGCGAGCACGAGGTAACCGGCGATCCGGAGCGCGACGACCGGCAGGTTGATCAGTGCGACCGTCTTGTTGCCCTGCAGTGAATAGAAGGCATAGGTGCAGAGGTAGCTGATCGACAGCGGGATCACCGCGAGCGAGCCGGCCACCAGCACCGTGCCGGTCGCGTACGCCTGGTCGTAGTTGTAGTTGCCGCCCTGGAAGAGGGTCACCGCGATCGGGGTGGCCAGCACGCCGTAGGCCACCGCGATCGGGGCCAGCGCCGTGGTGGCCAGCCGGATGCCGCGGCTCAGGTCGGCGCTCACCTCGGACAGGCGCCCGTCGGCCGCCGCCGCGCTCATCTTGGGCAGCAGCGCGGTCATCACCGACACGCCGATGATCCCGTGCGCCATCATGGTCAGCAGGTAGACGTTGTTGTAGGCCAGCGTGCTCGCCCGGTTGTCGCCGGTGCCGCTGCTCAGCAGCCGCACGACGAGGAAGACAGCGAGCTGGTTGGCTCCGACGTAGCAGAGCATCCAGCCGGCCAGTCGTCCGATTTCTCCCATCCCGAGGCCGCGCGGGTCCCAGCGCCAGTTCCACGTGAAACCGACTCGGCGCAGCGCGGGCAGCAGACCGGCCGCCTGCACGATCATGCCGAGCAACGTGCCGCCGCCGATCACCGCGACCATGCCGGGCGTCATGTCGGCGATGGTCAGGTCGCCGTCCGAGCCGAAGAGCAGCAGGAACAGGCCGCACGCGGCGATCACCACGAGGTTGTTCAGGATCGGCGCCCACATCGGGGCGGCGAAGTGCCCGCGGACGTTCAGGACGGCGCCGATCAGCGCGGACAGGCCGGTGAAGAAGATGATCGGCAGCATCAGCCACGCGAACATCGTGACCAGCTCGCGGTAGTCGTCGCTGGTGCCCGAACCGGACTGGATCCAGGTGATCAGCGGGGCGGCCGCCACCACCAGCACGGTCGCGATGCCGAGGCTGACGATCGCAAAGGTCAAAAGCTTCTGCGTGTACGCCTGCCCGCCATCCGCATCGGCCTTGCGCCGCCGGACCAGCAGTGGAATCAGGACGCTGGAGAGGATCCCGCCGAGCAGCAACTCATAGATCTGACTCGGCAGGAACTGCGCGCTCGTATACGCGTCACCGACCGTGAAGCCGAGCGTCATGCCGATCAGGGCGTTCCGGACGAACCCGATGACCCGGCTGACCAGGCTGCCGGCCGCCATGATCGCGCTCTGCCCGGCGGTGCTCGACTCGGGTTCGCTGCCCGCGTCCTCGCTGGCGACCAGCCCCGGATCCTCCAGCGCCGGCCGCTCGAACGACGGGTCGGCCTGCGTCGCGTGCACCGGCTCGGGCTCGAGGAGCTCCGGGGCAGCCTCGGGTGCGCCGTCGTCCGCGGCTTGCGAGCTGCGGTAGAGGCCGCCGGTCACGCTGTCCTCCGCAAAATCGGCTGGTTGATGGATCGAGGTGCTGGATCGGGGAAACGATGTCATACGTGGTGACGCAGCAGCGTGCCCGGTGCGGCGCCGGCCAGCGTCTCGACCATCCAGCATGCCTCCACCGGCACAAGTGGTTCGCTCAGCGCGTCGAGCACGGTCGGATGGTCGCAACCCGCCTCGGTCAGCACGCTGACCAGCTCGGGCACCGGCCCGAGGTCGCCGGTCGCGGTGATCCGGCGGGCCAGCGGGCGGCCGTCGGCGTAACCAGGCTCACGCCCGAGCCGGGACAGCCGCTCGTCGGCGCCGCGCAGCATCCGGTCGAGATCGTCCTGCGGGAAGCGCGGGCCGCTGCGTACGTCGGTGACCACCGTCACGGCTGTCACATACGTCGTGATCTGGTCCTCGTCGAGCACCTGCAGGGACGGCTCCGGCCACCAGACCGGATCGGTGAAGAACGGCAGCGGCGGCTGGTCGTGCGCGGTGGCCGGCGGGGTCTCCGGCGGCGGGTGCTTCAGGGAGCGGTAGGCGGCCGCGCGGATCGCCGCGATCGCCGTCGCGTCGTCCTCCGGCATCGGCGGCGCGAACTGCGAGAGCAGCGCCACGACCAGGCCCGGATGCGGCAGCGTCGGATCCTCCAGGGCGATCACCCGGGCGCACATCTCCAGCTCCCACCAGCGCAGCGCGGCGGGCACCGGCAGACCCGGGCCGGTCCACCCGAGCTGGGCCGGCTCGCTGGTCGCCGGGCCGCGCAGGCCGAGGGTGCGCTCCCCCGCCGCCGGGTCGAGGTCGAGCACCAGGCCGTAGCCGCCGGCGACCGGAAACGAGACGCGCAGCGGTGGGAGCGTGGACGAGGTGGGGGCGGCGCCGGTCAGGATGGCGGCCCAGAACGCGGGATCCTCGCTGAGGTGGCGCAGCGCCGCGGGAACGGGCACGACGCCCATCCTGCCCGCTTCGGGCGGCCGTCGCCACGACCGATACCCTGGTCGTCCCATGTCTGTACTGAATTCTGCGCAGCGCAACGCCGTTGCGGAGCTGCTTCGCGTCTCACCCGTCTCGGACGAGCTGGGGCGCCGGTTCGCCGACGCCGGGCACGAGTTGCACCTGGTCGGCGGGTCGGTCCGGGACGCCTTGCTGGGCCGGCTCGGCGACGATCTCGACTACTGCACCGACGCGCATCCCGAGCAGACGCTGGCGGTGGTCAAGGGCTGGGCGGACGCGATCTGGGAGACCGGGCGCGACTTCGGCACGATCGGCGTACAGAAGGATGGTCTGCGCATCGAGATCACCACCTTCCGGGCCGAGGCGTACGACGGGGTGACCCGCAAACCGACCGTGACCTATGGCACCAATCTGCTCGACGACCTGCAGCGGCGGGACTTCACGATCAACGCCATGGCGGTGTCCGTGCCGGGGCACGAGTTCACCGATCCGTACGGTGGGTTGAGCGATCTCGCGGCCGGCCTGATCCGCACGCCGGCCGCGCCCGAGATGTCCTTCTCTGATGATCCACTTCGGATGCTCCGGGCCGCGCGGTTCGCCTCGAAGCTGCGGTTCACAGTGGACTCCGCCGTGATCTCGGCGATGCGGGACATGGCTTCCGACCTCGACCGGATCACCGCCGAGCGGATCCGCGAGGAGTTCACCAAGCTGCTCTGCGGCGCCGATCCGGTGCTCGGGCTGCGGCTGCTGGTCGACACCGGGCTGGCCGACCGGTTCCTGCCCGAGCTCAGCGGTCTCAAGCTGGAGATCGACGAGCACGCCCAGCACAAGGACGTCTACGAGCACACGCTGATCGTGGTGCAAAACGCGATCCGGCTCGAGGGCGACGGCGGCGCCGACTTCACGCTGCGGATGGCCGCGCTGATGCACGACGTCGGCAAGCCGGCCACCAAGGACGTCGGCCGCGACGGCCGGGTCAGCTTCCACCACCACGAGGTGGTCGGCGCGCGGCTCACCAAACAGCGCATGAAGGCCATGCGCTACCCCAAGGACACGATCTCCGACGTGGTCGAGCTGGTCGCTCTCCACCTGCGCTTCTATGGGTACGGGCGCGGCGAGTGGACGGATTCCGCGGTGCGTCGTTATGTGACCGACGCCGGCGAGTTGCTGCCGCGGCTGCACAAGCTGACCCGCTCCGACGTGACCACCCGCAACCGCCGGAAGGCCGCGCAGCTGGCGGCGGACTACGACGCGCTCGAGGACCGGATCACCCGGCTCGCGGCCGAGGAGGACCTGGCCCGGGTGCGGCCCGACCTGGACGGCAACGCGATCATGGAGCTGCTCGGGGTGCCGCCCGGGCCGGTGGTCGGCAAAGCCTGGAAGTTCCTCAAGGAACTGCGGCTGGAGCGCGGGCCGCTGCCCCGCGACGAGGCCGAGGCCGAGCTGCTGAAGTGGGCCCGCGAGCAAGGCCTGAACTGACCGGTCTGTGCGGCCCGTGGTCGCGGGTTTCGGTCATCGACCTCGGCCGGCTCGGTTTTGTCGTAGCCCCCGGGCAGACTTGCGCCATGGACTTCGTGGTGGACTCCCCGATCGGCCCGCTCGGTGTCGCGCTCGACGGCGACACGGTGGTGGGCGTGCGGTTCGGCGCGGCCGGTGCGTTCGAGGGTGTGCCGCTCGCCACCACGGCGCACTTGGCAGACGAGGAGCTGCGCGACTACTTCGCCGGGCGGCTGACCGACTTCACCGTGCCGGTGCGGATGGTCGGCGGGTCGGACTTCGAGCGGTCGGTGTGGGCCGAGATCGCGAAGATCCCCTATGGCGAGATGATCACCTATGGCGAGATCGCCTCGGCGCTGGGCGATCCGGGGCTGGCCCGCGCGGTCGGCACGGCCTGCAACCACAACCCGGTGCCGGTGATCGTGCCCTGCCACCGGGTGGTCGGGGCGGGCGGCAAGATGGTGGGCTTCGGCGGCGGCATCGACCGCAAGCGCCGGCTGCTCGAGCTGGAGGCGCGCGTCGCGCTGGAAAGGTCCTGGGGATGACGATTCCGGTCGTCACCACGGCGCGACTGCGGCTGCGCGAGTTCCGGGCCGAGGATCTGGCCGCGCATCGGGCCGCGGTGGACGACGATCCCGAGGTGACCTGGGCGCACATCAGGTTCCCGCTGGCCCAGAGCCTGCGCCGGTGGGCGGAGAGGCTCGAGGAGTGGGAGGCGAACGGCTTCGGCATGTGGATCGTCGAGCTGATCGCGACCGGCGAGGTGATCGGGCACGCCGGCATCCAGCGGCTCGACGGCACCGACGACGTGGAGCTGGGTTATTACCTGGGCCGGTCGGCCTGGGGGCAGGGTTATGCGACGGAGGCGGCGCGGGCCTGCCTGGAGTTCGGCTTCGAGACGATCAAGCTGCCGCGCATCGTGGCGACGGTCCGCACGGAAAACGCGGCGTCCCGGCACGTGCTGTCAAAGCTGGGGTTCCGGCACCTGCGCGACGGCGTGTTCTATGGCGCCGAGGGATCGCTGATGGTGCTCGACCGGCCGAGCTGAGGAGTGGGTTTCGTGGGAGCGGTGGTGCCGTGGCTGGTGTTCGTCGTGGTGCTCGTGGTGGTGCTGGCCGCGCTGTGGTGGCTGGCCGTGCGGGTGCGGCGGCGCGGGGTCGGGCGTGAGCTGATGGGGCCGGTTGATCTGGTCTATCGGCCGCACACGCAGATGCTCAACCAGGAGATCGTGATCCACGACCAGCGAGCGGTCGACACCCCGGCGCCGGGCGACCCACTGCGGCGGCGTGGCGGGTCGTGACGAGTTTGTCCAGCTTGGAGTGATCCGCGCGCAAAGCGTTCCGCGACAACGAAATCCTGCGTCAACATGGCGCTGGTCACCTTGACTCGCGACAATGGCCGGGCGTAGAAATGGGGTCATGGATTCGCGGGGAGAGCGCGACGCTGAGCGCGAGCGCGTGATCGGGCGGGTGACTCGTCTGCGCAACGAAGTGCGGATGCATCGGCAGACCGCGGAGGAGCTGCAGATCGAGCTGGACGAGGGTTGGTACACCCTGGGGAGGATCGACGGATGGAAGCGGTGAGAGAGCGAATGGAAACGGTGCCGGAGAAGCAGGACCTGACGGTCCTGCGACGAGCCATCGTCGCGCCGGCGGTCGCGAGCTTCCGGGACGGCTGGGAGATGTGGGACGAGCTCGCCGAGGCGGCCCGTGACCGGGGTGATCTCGACGACGAGCAGCACTACCGCCTGCGCGCGCAGGGTTCGCGCGATCGGGCGACGAGGCTGTTGAAACTGGCGGGCTGACGAAGCGCCGCCGGGCTCATGGGGCGCAGCTGCCGCCAGGGCCGAGCGGGGCGATCTCCATGGTCGGCTTGGTGTCGGTGAACTTGCCGACGATGCAGGCGCTTCCGGTTGAGGCGGCGAAGGTCTGGCCGGGCCCGATCACCGGGGCGCGCAGGCCCGCCTTGAGCAGGATCGCCTTGATCGAGGCGTCGGCGGGTGGTGTGTCGGCCGAGGCGCCCAGCAGGGTGAGTTCCATCTGGAGCAGGCGGACGCAGGCTTCGGCTCCCGGGATCGCGGCCGCCGGCACTTCGCCTCGGCGTGGCACCGGGGTCCGCAGCGATTCCAGCGCCTTGCGGCGCCGTTCCTCGGCGTCGTCGGTGGCTCGCGGCAGGGGTGCCGCGGCCTGCCGGTTCACGGCGACGCCGCTCCCGTCGGTCCGTGAAAGCTCAGCGGCCAGTGTCAGCTCGGTGGGCCGGGTCAGCTCGGCGGATCGGGTCAGGTTGGTGGGCCGGGTCAGCTCGGCGGATCGGGTCAGGTCGGCGGATCGGGTCAGGTTGGTGGGCCGGGCTGCCGTGGCGGGTCGGCCGGCGCCTCGGGGGCCGGAGTTTGGCTGGCCGGCGTCGTTGGGGCCGGCTCCTCGGGGGCCCGCGCTGGGCTGGCCGGCGTCGTTCGGGCCGGTGCCGCGGGAGCGCTGCGGTGGGACGGTGCTCGGTGGCTCGCGGGTGGCTGAGGCGGCGCAACTCTTCTTGGCGGTGCCGGGCGGGACCGGGATCAGCGACAAGGACTCGGCCGGCGCCGGGACTGCCGATGCCTCCACCCGCACCGAGGTGGGTGCTGTGGGCGTACCGGTCGGGGTGTTGCCCTGGCGGGCGCAGGCCGCCATCGCCGCGGTCAGGGCGACTCCGCAGCAGGTGGCGATCAAGAAGGCGCGAGGGGCCGAACCGACAGCGGCTCGACCCCTCAGGTGCGTCACGTGGCGGAGCCTAGCGCTCGATCTCGCCCCGGATGAAGGCCTCGACGGCTTCCTTGGCGTCGTGGTCGTTGTACTGCTCCGGCGGGCTCTTCATGAAATAGGAGCTGGCGCTGAGGATCGGGCCGCCGACGCCGCGGTCCTTGGCGATCTTCGCGGCGCGGACCGCGTCGATGATCACGCCGGCCGAGTTGGGCGAATCCCAGACCTCGAGCTTGAGTTCGGCCATCAGCGGGGTGTCGCCGAAGCTGCGCCCCTCCAGCCGGATGTAGGCCCACTTGCGGTCGTCGAGCCACGGCACGTGGTCGGACGGGCCGATGTGCACGTCGGACTTCACCATCTCGTGCGGGATCTGGCTGGTCACCGACTGGGTCTTGGAGATCTTCTTGGACACCAGGCGGGTGCGCTCCAGCATGTTCATGAAGTCCATGTTTCCGCCGAAGTTCAGCTGGTACGTGCGCAGCAGCTCGACCCCGCGGTCCTCGAACAGCTTCGCCAGCGCCCGGTGCACGATCGTGGCGCCGACCTGGCTCTTGATGTCGTCGCCGACGATCGGCAGGCCGGCGTCGGTGAACTTCTGCGCCCACACCGGGTCGGAGGCGATGAAGACCGGCAGCGCGTTCACAAAGGCGCAGCCCGCGTCGATCGCGGCCTGGGCATAGAACTTGTCCGCCTGCTCCGAGCCCACCGGCAGGTAGGAGACGACCACGTCGACCTCAGCGTCGCGCAGCGCCTGCACCACGTCGACCGGCTCGGCCGACGACTCGTCGATGATCTCGCGGTAGTACTGACCGAGACCGTCGAAGGTCGGTCCACGCTGGACGGTGACCCCGGTAGGCGGCACGTCGCACAGCGTGATCGTGTTGTTCTCGCTGGCCACGATCGCCTCGGCCAGGTCCATGCCGACCTTTTTGGCGTCCACGTCGAACGCTGCGACAAACGTCACATCGCCCACGTGATAGTCGCCGAACTTGACGTGCATGAGACCCGGAACACGGTCGGTCGGGTCGGCGGAACGGTAGTACTCGACGCCCTGAATCAGGGACGAGGCGCAGTTACCCACACCGACGATGGCGACGCGGACGGAGCCCATCGCGTTTGCCTCCTTGGTCATCACGGCCGGTCCTGCTGGGGATCCGGTTCTGCGGGGGGTGGTGACTCCCCGGACGGGGAACGGCCGGAGCGCTCATTCGTGATCAGCTCCTCCAGCCAGCGGACCTCGCGCTCGCAGGCGTCCAGTCCGTGGCGTTGCAACTCGAGGGTGTAGGCGTCGAGCCGGTCACTGGCCCGCGCGAGCACGTCTCGCAGGCCTTCCCGACGCTCCTCGATGCGGCGGCGGCGGCCCTCGAGAATCCGCAACCGCGTGGCCCGGTCGGTCCGGGCGAAGAATGCGAAGTGCACGCCGAAGCCGGCGTCGTCATAGGTCTCCGGGCCGGCCTGGGCGAGCAGATCGGCGAACCGCTCCTTGCCCTCGGCCGTGATCTTGTAGACCACCCGGCCGCGGCGGCTGGTCAGCGGTGGGACCTCCTGGCTGTCCACGGTGTCGGCCGCGGTGATCCAGCCGGCTGTCTGCAGCCGCTTGAGGGTGGGGTACAAGGTCCCGTAGCTGATCGCCGCGCGGATCGTGCCCAGCTTCGTGGCGAGCTCCTTGCGCAACTCGTAACCGTGCATGGGGGCCTCTTGCAGAAGGCCCAGGATGGCCAGTTCCAGCATGAGCCACCCCTCTCCGATGTATCGGCCCGATACATCGCAACCGTAGGCCGGGTCTCATCAGGGCGCAAGGCACGCATGCCTACGCAACTGCCGCGCCACGCTGTGTGATGACTGTCGCCGTTACGGACCCGACCGCGTACTCTCTTCGTCGTGCGGACGCAGCGGCAGGTGGTTGACTACTCGCTACAGAAGCGAGCGTTGCTGCGTGACGTGCACCACGGGCGGATCGGGACTCTCGAGGTCTGTGATGCGTCTCCCTACTTGAAGAACGCAGCCAGGTTCCACGGCGAGCCGACCGACGATCGCTGTCCGGTCTGCCGCCGCGAAAATCTCACGCTGGTGCACTACATCTATGGCGACGAGCTCAAGCAGTCCGCCGGACAGGCCCGCAAGCTGGCGGAACTCCCTGTCCTGGCGATGACCTTGCGAGAGTTCCAGGTGTTCGTCGTGGAGGTGTGCCAGTCCTGCGCATGGAACCACCTGATCGAGCAATATCTGCTGGGCAGGGACGCATTGAACGCCGACGAACTGGAACGGGACACCGCTGTCGCGGCGTCCTCCTCGGGCCGCCACCGCGAGACAGGATCGTCGTCACATCGCTGGGAGGGACGTCGATGAACCATTCCCCCCTCGCTAACGTGTGCACGACTGGGACCGATACGGGCATCCAGCCCATCGATCGGTCATTCTTGACATCCGACAGGGTGGCTGCGGCGAAGCAGCCCACAACGTCAGCTCGTGACGCTGCCTACGGAAGCCCCTCCACGGCTTCCCTGGCGCGTCACCGCGACCGCTAGGTGGACCGATGAACTCGTACGGCGATCCGCAGTCTGCGCGTGCCCGGGCTCGAGTGCCCGGGCCGTCCGCTGCATCCACGCCAAGCGATGACCTGTCCCGCCCCGCTCCGGATGCCTATCGGCGTGGGGCCAGTGGCTCTGCGCAGGTCGGCGGCAACAGTGGGCGCGTCCCGGTGGGCGCGCCGGCCGGACGTGCCTCGGTGGGCTCGGCCCGGGTCGGTGGCCGTGCCGCTGTCGGCGAGGGCAACACCGGCGCCTACGGCGGTCGCCCCGCCGTGGCCCGCGCGGCCGTGCGCCCCGGACCCGTCTACGACGACCTCGACCCCGGCGGCCCGTCCGGCCCGATCCGCGGCGCCGGCGGCAAGGACGCCTCGAAGGCCGCCAAGCGGCGCCGGCGGGCGAACATCCTGACCGCCACCGCGGCGATCGTGGTCATCCTGCTCGGCGCCGGCGTGGTGGCCGGCACCTGGTTCTTCGACGACGTGCAGCTCACCGAGCCCAAGGCCGAGGACCAGGTCACCCAGCTGTTCGCGTCGAACAACAAGACGCAGCTCGCGACCATCGGCAACACGAACCGGTCGCTGGTCCCGTACCAGAGCATCAATCCCATCATCGGCGAAGCCGTGATGGCCGCGGAGGACAAGAACTTCCGCGATCACCACGGCATCGACATGAAGGGCATCGTCCGCGCGGCGTGGAACAACTTCACGGGCGGAGACACACAGGGTGCTTCCACGATCACTCAGCAGTACGCTCGGCACGCCGCCGAGCTGAAGGAGATCAGCTACAACCGCAAGCTCCGTGAGGCCGTCATCGCCCGCAAGATGGAGGACCACTACTCCAAGGACGAGATCCTCGGGCGCTACCTGAACTCGGTGTACTTCGGCCGCGGCGCCTACGGCATCGAGGCCGCGGTGAAGGCCTACTTCGGCAACAACCGGTCGGCGCTGATCCCGCCGGGGCAGAAGGGTGCGATCACCGCCGCCGAGGCCGCGGTCATCGCCTCGGTGATCAAGCAGCCCGAGCCGTCCAAGACGCACCAGGGCTACGACCCGCAGAACAACCCGACGGACGCCAAGACGCGGTGGGACTACACGCTCAAAAACATGGTGGAGAAGGGCTGGATCACCGCGGCCGAGATGCCGACGAAGTACCCCGCGGTGCAGAAGTTCGACGCCAACGCCTGCCGCACCTCCTGCGGCGACGACAAGGCCACCTGGAAGATCGTCAAGTACGTCAAGCAGGAACTCCGCGCCATGGGCATCACGGACGAGGAGCAGCAGAAGGGTGGTCTGCGGATCACCACGACGATCAACGCCGACGTGCAGAAGGCGGCCGAGACGGCGGCGTCGCGCAAGAGCGACGACTCCCCGCTCAGCAAGCTCGACAAGACGTACAAGACGGCGCTGGTCGCGGTCGACCCGGAGAACGGCCAGGTGCTCGCCTACTACGGCGGAGACGACGGCGTCGGCTGGGACTACGCCGGGCCGAACTACAACAAGACCGGCGACTTCGTCGGTGGCGGCCGGCCACCGGGTTCGTCGTTCAAGATCTACACGCTGCTGGCCGGCCTGAGCGCCGGGTACGGCTTCGACACCACCTGGGACTCGAAGGCGAAGAAGGTCGGCGGCGACGCGATCAACAACTCCAGCCGCACCCGGCTGACCTGTGACGATCGCCGGTGCCCGCTGGACGAGGCGACGATCCAGTCGTACAACTT
Source organism: Actinoplanes sp. NPDC051388 (assembly GCF_055586225.1). Lineage (NCBI taxonomy): Bacteria > Bacillati > Actinomycetota > Actinomycetes > Micromonosporales > Micromonosporaceae > Actinoplanes > Actinoplanes sp. NPDC051388. The sequence goes on from NZ_JBVJIP010000002.1 coordinate 249,266, forward strand.
CCCGTTCTACTGGCTCGCCGACAAGCTCGGTCCGGCCAAGGTGGCGGAGGCCGCGCACAAGGCCGGCATCCAATACATCTCGAGCCCGACCAAGATCGGCGAGCGGATCGACCTCAGCAAGTCGGACGAGGACAAGCTCAAGCAGTTCGGCAACGAGATCGGGTACGGGCAGTACGCGATCACCGCGCTCGACCACGCGAACGGTGTCGCCACGCTGGCCGCCGACGGCCGCTACAACAAGGCCCACTTCATCAAGTCGGTGCAGCAGCGCGACGACAAGACCGGCAAGTTCAAGCCGTTCCACAACGAGCAGCTCAAGCCCAAGCAGGTCTTCGACCAGAACGTCGTGGCCGCGATCGACCACGTGCTGCAGAAGATCCCGGGCAAGAACGGCCGCAGCCTCCGGAACGGGCGCGACGCGATCGGCAAGTCCGGCACCTGGGAGTTCCAGGACGGCAAGTCCGGTCAGAACGGCGACGCCTGGTTCGTCGGTGGCACACGACATATCGCCGCGGCGGTCTGGATCGGCCGAGAAAAGGTCGTGAAGGACAAGATGCAGCTCATGCCGATCTTCGTGCCCGGCTCGAAGACGAAGGGCATGACCGGTGGCTCGACGCCGGGTGAGACGTGGAAGGTCTTCCTGGACCTCGCCAACAAGGCGCTGGACGCGAAGAACGACCCGTTCCTGCCGGACGTCAAGGTCGGTGACCCGGCGATGAAGGGCAACGGGCTCGCCCCGCTGCCCAAGCCGGACGACAACTGCATCTTCGGCCTGCTCTGCACCGAGGGCGACGGCCAGAACAACGGCGGCCAGAACAACGGCGGCCCGGGCAACGGGGGGAACAACAACGGCGGCATCACGCCGCCGGGCCAGGGTGGCAACACCGGCGGCGTGAACCCGGGCAACGGCAACGAGACGACGCCGGGCACACCGGACAACCAACCGGCCGTGCCACCGGACAACGAACAGGACGACGAAGAGAATTAGCTCTCGGCGCTCGCTCCCCGGCTGGGGGGCGAGCGCCGATTTCGTGTGGTTCATGAGGCATGATGCGGTGTCATGAGCACACCGTCTGATCGCGATGAGCTGCCGGCCTCGTCGGACGCGTTCGTCCGCGGACTGTCCGAGGCGATCGGTGGCCCACTGGGTTCGCACGCTGTGCGGTCCGCCAAGAAGCCCGGCAAGTTCTGGACCGCCACGCGCATCGTGCTGGCCCTCGCCTGCCTGACGCTGGCCCTGCACTGGGTGCAGAAGTCGCCGTGCGTCGACGGCGACTGGCAGGACAACAAGCAGTACACGCGGTTCTGCTACACCGACGTCCTCGCGCTCTATTACGCCGAGGGTCTCAACGAGGGCAAGGTGCCCTACGCCGAGCACGCGGTCGAATACCCGGTGGTCACCGGCTATTTCATGGGCGCGCTCGGCCTGCCGGTGCACGCGATCGGCGAGCGCAACTCCTCGATCAACCAGGGCACCTGGTTCTACGACGCGAACGCGCTGGTGCTGTCCGCGCTGGCGGTCGCCACCGCGGCGGTGATCCTCGCGCTGCGCCGGCGACGACCCTGGGACGCGGCGATCTTCGCGGTCTCCCCGATCCTGCTGCTCACCGCCACGATCAACTGGGACTTCCTGGCCATCGGCTTCGCCGCCTTCGGCCTCTATGCGTGGACGAAACGCCATCCGGTGCTCGCCGGGGTGCTGCTCGGCCTGGGCGGCGCGGCCAAACTATGGCCACTCTTCATTCTCGGCCCACTCTTCGTGCTGGGCTTGCGGTCGCGGCGGCTCCTGGAGTGGGGGTACGCGATGGCGGGCGCCGTCGGGATCTGGGTGGTGGTGAACCTCCCGGTGCTCGTGCTCTATCCGAAGTCCTGGATGCGATTCTTCGAGCTCAACCACGAGCGGCCGGTCGACTGGGGGACGTTCTGGTACATCGGTCGCTTCCTGGACACGAAGTGGAACAGCGGCGTCGTTGGTGATCAGGGGCCGTTCCAGTGGCTCAGCGACCACGTGACGGTGTTGAACTACGTGTCGTACCTGCTGTTCTTCCTGGCCTGCATCGCGATCGGGGTGCTCTGCCTGCTGGCGCCGCGGCGACCACGGCTCGCCTCGGTGGCGTTCCTGGTGGTGGCCGCGTTCCTGATCTTCAGCAAGGTCTGGTCCCAGCAGTACGTGCTCTGGCTGCTGCCGCTGATCGTGCTGGCCCGGCCGAAGTGGGGGGCGATCATCGCGTGGACGGTGGCGGAGATCGGATATTTCGCCGCGTTCTATGCGGAGTTGCTGGGTGCCGGCGGCAAGCCGGTGATCCCGGAGGGGACGTTCGTGCTGGCCTCGGGGCTGCGGATCGCGACCGTGGCGATTCTGTGCGGGCTGGTGGTCCGGGAGATCTGGCGGCCCGAGCTGGACGTGGTGCGACAGTCCTATGCGGACGATCCGGACGGCGGGATTCTGGACGCCGCGCCGGATGCGCCCTGGGTCGAGGGGTTCCGGCGGCGGTTCGTGCGACGCCGGCCCGGAAGTCGTTCGCCGGCCCCGGATTCCTCCGATGAGACCGTGATCAGCGTGTCGCCCGGCTCTCCCTGATCAGCTCACTCCGGGCGTGCCGGGCACTCCTGGCACTCCCGGGTCCCCCGGCGTGATCGGCGTTCCCGTCGGGATCGACGGGAACGGGAACGACGGTGTGGGCAGCGGCTGCGTCGGGGGCGGCTGGGTTGCCGGATCCTCGGCCTTGAGCCGGAAGAGGACCGTGTTGTCGTCCAGGTCCTCGCGCTGAATGCCGAGGGCGTCGACCGGGACGTCGCCGGCCCGCTCCCACGCCGTGCCGGCCGTGCGGTTGCGCAGCAGGATCACCGTCTCGATGCCGGTCTCGCGCAGATAGGCGATGCTCGTCGCGTCCGGGAACCCGGCCACCGCCTGCCGGAACTCGGCCTGCTGGGTGGCCGCGAACCCACCGGATCCGTTCGCGATCGGCTGGAACCGGGACGTCGACCAGAGCATCGCCATCTGGTCACCCAGCGCAGCGGTGGGCAGCACCAGGGTGGGCGAGGTGACTGTGCGCAGCGCCGTCGGTTGCGCGGGCACGACCGGATGCGCCGTCGTGTTCAGCGTTTCGACCAGCACGAGGATCAACGGCACGAACGTGGCCAGCCGCAGCCACGGCCCGGGGAACGGCGGAATCCGCAGCGCCGCCCAGTGCTCGGCGCGCCGGACCACCTCGGCCACCGTGCCCGCGGCCAGGATCGCCAGCAGCAGCGTCACCCAGAGCATCATCCGCCCGGGAATCCGCAGCCCGAACGAGGCCGGGAAGTGCCCGAACAACGGCAGATAGGTCCACCTGCCGTCGAAGAACCCGGTGCCCAGCGTCAGGATCACCGCGGCCGCCAGCGCGACCAGCAGCACCAGGCGGTGCCACAGCTTCCACACCGAGAAGAACAGCCCGGCGAGGGCCAGCGCATAGAGCACGAAGCCCGGCAGCAGCGACATCTCCGACGGCCAGGCGAGCAGCGCACGCGCGCCGTCGTGCGCGCTGCCCCAGATGCGCGAGTCCTCGGCCCCGATCAGCAGCGACCGCGGTGGCGGCGAGAAGAAATCGATCTCGGCGTTGCCCGGCCCACCACGCGGCACGCGCAGATAGGGAATCGCGATCAGCAGCCCGATGAAACTCACGATCACCGCGCCGAGCACGTCCGCCACCCACAGCCGCCAGCCCAGCACGGGCCGCTGGCTCGGCTTCCGCCACCACCGGATGGGCACCGCCACCACAAGACAGATCAAGATCCCGATCAGCACGTACGCGAACGGCACACCCAACGAGAACCCGAGGCTGATCTGCCAGGCCGCCACCAGCCATCCCGCCGTGGCCCACCCGGCATGCCGGCGCTGATGCCGGAACCCATGACGCATCGACCAGCCGTGCCCGCGCGCCAGCATGGCCAGCGCCAGCGGAATGCCACCCGCCGAGATCACATCGAGGTGCGCATCCTGCGCCAGCCGCCACGGCGCATAGGCAAAGGCCACCGCGGCCACGGTCGCCCCGGTGCGCCCGGCCCCGAGCTGCCGCACCAGCGCATAGCCACCGATCGCCAGCAGAGCGTGGGCCAGCACGAACAAGATGTTGTACCGCAGCACGGCGATGTCCGGCCCGTCACCGAGCATCCCGAACGGCGCGTAGCCCAGCAGACTGTCCCCGAACGCGAAGCTGTATCGCTCCGGAAAGAACGCGTTGGACTGCCACAGCTGCGCCGGGTCGGTCTTGAGGATGTGCCCCGACCAGGCGACCTGCCAGGCTTGGCGGGCCGGATCGTTGAGCTCCTGCGGCACGGTGTGCAGCGGATAGCGCAGCGTGGGCCAGGTGAGCAGGGCGGCCAGGGCGACCGCGCCATAGATCACCAGGGCGTATTCGTGGCGCAACGCCCGGCCGAGCCGGCGCAGCCCACGGCGGATCCGGCCCGGGGCACGCTCGGCTGAGGTGGCGAAGGCGGTCCAGGGGTCTGGTGGGGCGCCGGCCGGGCGCTCGGTGGGGAGCGGCTTTCGCAGCCGCTTCCGCTTCCCGCCCGCGCCTTCCTCCGCCTCTCCGGGTGGGGCGTCACCCGGTTTGCCATCTGCCGGTTTGTCCTCGCCCGGCTTCGTCTCGCCGGGCTTCGTCTCCCCCGGCTTGAGCTTGTCTGAGTCCGGCTTGGTGTCGCCTGGCTTGGCCGTCCCGGGCGCTTGCTTGCCTGGCGCGGCGACCTCGGTGCCGCCAGAGGCCGTGCCCTCGGTGGGCTTGTCCTTGGTCGCGGCGGAGGTGCCTGGCCGGTCGTCGCCGAGACCAGCCCGAGCTCGCTCGACCTCACTCAGAAACCGCCCGACCGTGGCGGCAAGCACGCCGCCCCCGCGTGCCACGCCTTTGGCGCCCGCGCCTGCCGTGCCCGCGGTGGCTGCTGTGCCCGCGCCTGCCGTGCCTGCTGCGCCCGTGCCTGCTGCGCCCGCGCCTGTCGTGTTCGCGCTTGCCGCGCCGGTCCCTGCGGTGCCCGCGCTTGCCGCGCCGGTCCCTGCGGTGCCCGCGCTTGCCGCGCCGGTCCCTGCGGTGCCCGCGCTTGCCGCGCCGGTCCCTGCGGTGCCCGCGCTC
>NZ_JBVJIP010000002.1:254467-359137 GCF_055586225.1 Actinoplanes sp. NPDC051388
CTTACTGCGGCTGCGCCCGCCGCGCCGCCGCTGGCGGGCCCCGCCGAGCCGCCCGCGCTCGCACCCGCTGCATTGCCCGCAGCGACCGTGCTGCCCGTGGCCGCCGTGCTGGCAGCGGCCGTCGTGCCGGTCTTCGCTGGTTCGGCGCCTCCGGTTGCTGCGCCACCAGCGCTCTCGGCGCCAGATGTCCCGGGTGCGTTGGACACACCGGGAAAGCCAGTCGCGCCGCCTGAGCCGGCCGCCGTTCCTGCACCGACCGGTCCGGCTGACTCAGTGCGTGGCCTCGCGAAAGCCGACCGCCCTGAAGGCCCGCTCGGAGCACTACCGGCGCCCTCGATGGTGCCGGAGAAGGCAGCCGGCCCGCGGCTGCCGCTAGGCCCCCGCGGCGTCTCCCCCGCCCCCCGAATCCCCAAGTCCCTGAAGGGTGCCACTTGGCCTCGCTCAGGCGAGGGTCGGCGGGTTGAGGGCCGGTCATCAGCGCCGCCGCCCTCACCCGTTGCACCCGCAGAAGCGGGGCCGCGACCTGAGACCTGCTGGCCGGTGCTGTCGGACTCGCGGGGTGTGGGTTGGCGGGTTGGGGATTGTTGATCGGTGCGGGTGCTCTCGGGCGTCGCGCTCCCGGAAGCCGGACCAACGCCTCGGGCGCGCTGATCGGCACTCCCGGCTTCGCGCGGTGTGGATCTGGAGGTCGAGTCAGAGATTGCGGACTGCCTCCCAGCACCGCCCGGGTGCGGTGCTTCACGGTCCGGAAGGCCCTGAGTCTGAGGCGCGGGGACCGCGAAGCTCTCCGAGCTGGCCCGATTGTTCCCGTCGGTCTGACGCGAGGGTGAGGACGGCCCGCCAGTGCCGTTGACGGCCGTCTCGCGGCGCGGGGGCACGTCGCGCGGTTCGGGTCCGGGTTGAACGGCCGGGCCAGGCCCGGCGGCCTGTGCGTCGGCGTTGCCATTGCTCGGGGACCGTCGAACCGGGCCCGCTTGGTCTGGCCCAGCAACCGTCGCCCCGACACCTGTCGGCCCAAGCCGATCGCTCTCGCTCGGACGCGAGCGCGGACCCGAGGTGCCGCCGGCGGCAGTTTCGCCCTGCGGCGGCTCGTCACGAGAGCCGGGTTGAGTCATCGCGTCCCGGTCATCGCCCTGCCCTTCGACTCTGCCCGCTTTGCGCGGCGCGCGACGACGAGGACTCTTTGGGCTGGTCCCGGCAGCCAACGAGTCGGAGCTCGACGGGTTGGGCTGATCGTTTCCGCCGGCCTCGTGCGGAGGCGGCGAAGTGTCGCGCCGGGTTGCGGCCGGCTCGGCCGCGGAGCGCTCGGCCTGCGGCGTTGTGTCGCTGGCCGCCGCAGCGGTCGTGGGCTCGGCCGCGGAGCGTTCGGGCGGCGGTGAGGTGTCGCTGACCGCCGCCTCGGCTGCGGTGCGCTCAGGCTGCGGTGTTGTGTCGCTGGCCGGGGTGGTCGTGGGCTCGTCCGCCGACGGGCGGGTGGCCCCTGGCGGGCCGGAGGCGGGCGTGGCCGGGCCGGACGCCGGCTTGTCCGTCGTCATGGCTCTCCCCTGTGCCGCCTGCTCAGCTGCCCGCTCGCGCCCGCAGCAGCGCGATGTCGGCCGACTGCCCCTCGACTCCACCCGGAGTCTCCACGATGACCGGTGCGCCGGCTGCTCGAACGACGGCCGCCACCAGTTCGGGGTCGATCTTGCCACTTCCGAGGTTGTCGTGCCGGTCGCGGCCGCTGTCGAAGGCGTCCTTCGAGTCGTTCGCGTGGATCAGGTCGATCCGGCCGGTGATCGCCTTGACCCGGTCGACGATGTCCAGCAGCTCCTCGCCGCCGGCGTGCGCGTGACACGTATCCAGGCAGAAGCCCGCGCCGAAGTCGCCCACCGCGTCCCACAGCCGGGCCAGGTTGTCGAACTTGCGGCAGATCGCGTTGTCGCCGCCCGCGGTGTTCTCGATCAGCACCGGCAGCGGCAGCCCGCCGTCCTTTTCCGCATATTCGAAAGCCTTGCGCCAATTGACGAAACCGGCGGCCAGATCGTTGCCCGCGCCGACGTGGCCGCCGTGCACGATCAGCCCCTTGGCGCCGAGCTCGGCCGCCGCGGAAGCGTGCGCCATCATCAGTTTCCGGCTCGGGATGCGGATCCGGTTGTTGAGCGTCGCGACATTGACGATGTAGGGCGCATGGATATAGATGTCCACGTCGGACGCCCGCAGATCGGCCGCGTCCTCGCGCGGCACGGGGGTCTTGTAACCCTGCGGGTCGGTCAGGAAGAACTGGACCGCGTCCGCCTTGCGGTCGGCCGCCGCGGTCAGCGGATCAGCCGGGTCGACGTGAGCTCCGATGCGCATGGCCACGAGCCTACGACGCCGGTACGACCAAAACCGCCCGCGTCACCGCCGCGCGCGACGTCTCGTTAACGGATTGATCACGTTTCGCCGTCGTGGCCGGATCTTCGGCCGTAGCTGGGAGAGATCGCATGTCGCAGGTCCGATACCGGGTGGCAGCACTGACGCTGGGGGGTCTTCTCCTCGGTGTTCCGCTGCTGACGAACGGGACGGCGAGCGCCGAGCAGGTCGAGGGCGGCGGCCGGCAGGTGGTCTTCGGCGGCGGTGGCGTGCTCGGGCTGTCGTGCCGCTCGACGCCGAATGTGAACTCGATGACGGTTCCGGCCGACTCCACGGTCCGGGTCGTCAATCGCACCGGGCACAGCGCGCGCCTCTCGCTCGGCGGCGATTCGAAGGGCACGCTCGCGGACGACGGCTCGACCGAGGTGGTCTTCCGCCGCGGCACCACGGCCGTCCAGCTCAGTCCGTCCTGCGCGCTGGGCGCCGAGTCGACGCCGGTGCTGATCACCGCGACGCCGAGCACGACGCCCGATCCGATTCCGGGCCCGACCGACGACGACGCCACGCCGATCGAACCGGACGACTCCGACTCGCCGTCCGCGCCGGGCACCGATTCCACCGGCACCGGTTCCGCGCTGCCCGACTCGGTGCCGCCGGCCACCCGCCCCTCGCGCACCACCGTGACCAGCACGCGTCCGGGCGTCACGCACCCGATCACGTCCCGGCCGATGACCCAGGCCGCGGCCTCCGCGCTGCAGACCATGCCGCAGGGTGGCGCGGCTTCGCCGATCAGGGTCAAGACCAGGATCACCCGGGGTACGGGAGCCGGCACGCCGACGTTCTCCGGCATGCCGCCCGGTGACCGGAAGACGATCGTCCCGGGCGTACCCACCTTGGGGTTGCCGACCATGTCCGAAGCCGTCGGCGCGGCACCGGGCGTGCCGCCGTCGAACATCGCGGCCGCCGAACCGGTCGCCGAGATGAAGCCGATCCAGAACCGGCAGCCGGTCGGCATGCTCGCGATGGTGGCGGGCGTGCTGACGCTCGGGGTCGCCGCCGCGGCTATTCGGGCAATTGTGTCGCAACGTGCATCTCGGTCAAACATCGCGTAAGCTACCGGCAGAAAGCTCCGCGGGGCGGCTGCGTCCAACCTCATCGGTGTGGTCGTTCCTCCCCAGGTCCCACCCAGCGAATGCGGACCGGACGCCCCGCGGCTCCTCGGACGGGCCTCGTCGCACTGCGGCGGGGCCCGATTCCGTGTCCGGCAGAGGCTTCGCTACACTTGACCGTCACCCGGGCATCACTGTGCCCGCGTGACAGACACAAGACCTCCTGCCACGGAGAGACCGTGGCCGTTCAGCCCACAGGAGGTGAGATTGTCTTGCGTCATTACGAACTCATGGTGATCCTCGATCCCAGTCTCGAGGAGCGCACCGTCGCCCCGTCGCTCGACACGTATCTGAACGTGATCCGGACCGCGGGCGGCTCGGTCGAAAAGCTCGACGTGTGGGGCCGTCGCCGGCTCTCGTACGAGATCAACAAAAAGGCCGAAGGCATTTACGCCGTCGTTGACCTGCAGGCGACCCCCGAGGCCGTGGCCGAGCTGGATCGTCAGCTCCGGCTCAACGAGTCCATCCTGCGCACCAAGGTCATCCGGCCCGAGACCCGCTGACGCTCGTTTTTGTCAGGGGGCTCTGAGAGCCTCTTGCGTGAACGACGCTCAGCGGCGAGGAGAAGATCATGGCAGGAGAAACCACCATCACGGTCGTCGGCAACTTGACCGACGACCCCGAGCTCCGCTTCACCCCCTCGGGTGCGGCGGTCGCCAAGTTCCGCATCGCCTCGACGCCGCGGACCATGGACCGCGCATCCGGTGAGTGGAAAGACGGCGAGCCACTCTTCCTCGCGTGCAACATCTGGCGCGACGCAGCCGAGCACGTAGCCGAGTCGCTGCAACGCGGTTCTCGGGTAATCGTGCAGGGGCGGCTGCGTCAGCGGTCATACGAAACGCGTGAGGGCGAGAAGCGCACCGTCTACGAGCTCGAGGTCGACGAGATCGGCCCGTCACTGCGCTATGCCACGGCAAAGGTGCAGAAGATGAGCCGTTCCGGCGGCGGCGGGGGTGGCTTCGGCGCCTCCGGCGGTGGCGGTGGTGGCGGTGCCCGGCAGCCCAGCGGTGGCAACGGCGGTGGCGGCGGAGGAAGCAACACCTCCTTCGACGACCCGTGGGCCACGGCAGCGCCGGCGTCCTCCTCCTCCGGCGGTGGTCGCAGCACCTCAAACTTCGATGACGAGCCCCCGTTCTAAGGGAAAAGACAATTCCAGGAGCACGAGCAATGGCCAAGGCTGCGGCACTTCGCAAGCCGAAGAAGAAGGTGAACCCGCTCGACAAGGACGGGATCACCTATATCGACTACAAGGACACCGCGCTGCTGCGTAAGTTCATCTCCGACCGCGGCAAGATCCGCGCTCGGCGGGTCACCGGTGTGACCTCGCAGCAGCAACGGCAGATCGCCCGCGCGGTTAAGAACGCCCGCGAGATGGCGCTTCTGCCGTACACGGCAACGGCGCGCTGAGGGGAGGCCCGGATATGAAGATCATCCTTACTCAGGAAGTTTCGGGCCTCGGCGGCCCCGGCGACGTGGTGGAGGTGAAGGACGGCTACGGCCGTAACTACCTGCTGCCGCAGGCCTTCGCGATCCGCTGGAGCAAGGGCGCGGAAAAGCAGGTCACGGTCATCAAGCGGGCGCGTGACGCCCGGGAGATCCGCGACCTGGGCCAGGCGAACGAGGTCAAGGACCAGCTCGCCGGTCTCAAGGTCACGCTGTCGGCGCGGTCCGGCAACGGCGGCCGGCTGTTCGGTTCGATCACCCCGGCCGAGATCGTCGACGCGGTCAAGGCCGCCGGCGGTCCGTCGCTGGACCGGCGTCGTCTCGAGACGACCGGTCAGATCAAGACGACCGGCACGCACAACATCAAGATCAAGCTGCACCCCGAGGTGACCGCCACGTTCCCGGTGAACGTGGTCGGCGCCAAGTAAGGTCCGGCGGGCGGAGGCCCCGTGTCTGCGGAAAACGCAGGCCGGGGCCTCCTGTCATGTCCGCTCGGGGACCGAGCCCCCAAATCTCCACGACTCAGCAACCGCATGGACGCCGATGCTCGCCACTGCCATGCGGGTCTTGTTCTAGCGTGCCGGGTCTTCCGAGATCGGGCGTCGGTGGTCGGCCTCACGGAGGATCGCCTCCATCTCGGGGCCGGGCCCGAGCAGGCGGACCTCCTGGGCGCAGCGGCAGGCGGCCGCGAGCTTGGCTGCCCAGACCAGAGCCTCCTCACGGGTGGCGACTTCGACGACCGCGAACCCGCCGATGACCTCCTTGGTCTCCGGGAAAGGGCCGTCGGTGACCGTCCCGTCCGTGGCCACGACGCTCGCCTGCTGCCTTTCCAGCCCGCCCCCGAACAGCCAGACGCCGGCGTCCATGGCCTCCTGAGCCGCCGCCTGCGCGGCCTTGCCCACCTCGGGCAGGTCCTCGTCCGAGACGTGGTCCATCGAGCCTTCGTTGAACGAGATCAGGTATTGCGACATCCCATAGCTCCCTTGTCCCGGCGGCCGGCCGTGGTCGCCTCTCACCTGCTCTACGAACGACTCGCACCGGATTCGACACTGCGCCGGACAATCTTCACCGGATTTCCGCCGCTCGGCGCGCCACGCGGGCGACGCCCGGGCCGGGTCAGCTGAGGCTGTTGCCGGTGATGGCCGAGGACAGGACCGTGGCCAGGCCGCCGCCCATCACCGCGGCCGCCAGGCCCACGCTCGCAGCCTTCCAGGAGCCGCTGGCCCACCGCAGGCCGACCGCCACACCGATGCTGAGCAGCAGCGACAGGCCGAACTGCGGCGCCGCGCCGACCAGGGTGTCGAGGGCGTGCGCCTGCTCGTTCGTGTTCAGCATGACGATGTAATAGATCAGGAACAGGACGACGGGTACGCCGTACCAGATGACCGTGTAACCGACCGCCGCGAGCGGACCGCCGGTGTCCTCCTCGATCTCGTCCTCGTCCGGCTCGAGCAGGTTGTTGGGCCGGTCCTCGGTGGCCAGGCCGCCACCGACCGGCCGGCGCTCGTAGGAGCCGGTCGTCGCGGGGCTCTGGTAGCCCGCCGGCCGGCGAGGCGGCCACTCGGTGTCCGCAGCCGGCTCCACCATCGGCTGACGCGTGCCGGTGGACGACGGCGGGATGGCCTGGACGTTCGGCGACACCGGTGCGGGCGGCGCCGCGGCCGAGCCGTTGACCGGTTTGAACGGCACGAAGTCCTGGGTGCCGAACCGCCGCGACTCGCCGTCGGCCAGATCGGTGCTCTCCGCGGCCAGATCACGCCGCCAGTCGCCGGTGTCGTTCTCGCGGTAGGTCGCCGTGCCTCGGGCGGCCTGCTCCCGCTGCCAGTCGGCCTGGTCGAAGCGGCGGATCTCGGTGACCGCATCCCCGACATAGGGCTCGGTCTCGCTCCGCATCTGGTCGCGCCAGTCCACGTCGCGGGGCTGCTCGTCCGGCCAGTTGCCGTCTCCGGCGCGGCCGGCGCCGGGCCCCCGCTGATAGACCTCGGGGCTCAGCGGCGCCGCGCTCATCCGGGTGCCGGTGTCGCCCGGACGAAGGCCGCCGGGGTCACCGTCACGACGACGGTTCGGGTTGCTCGGGCGAGCCCGGCCGACCGCACTCGAACGCGAACCGCCGCCCCGGGTGCCGGCGCCCGGCTCGCGCACCGGCGGAATCAGCCCGGTCTCGGCGTTGTTGCCGGCCCACTGCTCGGTCGGCGCCTCGATCTCGCGGCGCCGGGAGCCCGGTTCCTCGCGCCGGCCGCCCGGCGCGGCGCCGCTGCGCGGCCGGATCGGCGGCTCGCCGTCGCGGGCGATGTCGTCGCGCAGCTCGTCCTGCCAGGCCGGCCGCCGCGGCTCGGCGCGCCGGTCCGGGCCGTCACCCTCGCGCCACGCCGGGCGGGTGTCGTCGTCCTGCCAGCCCGGGCGGCGGTCGTCGCGACGCGGGCCCTCGATCTCGGGGCGTCGCCGGCCGTCGCCGGCCAGGTCGTCACGCCAGTCGGCGGGCCGGGGCTCCTCGCGCCAGCCGATCGCGGCGGCCGCACCGTTGGCCGCACGGCGCGGCGGCTGCGGGTCGTCGTAGTCGCGGCGCCGGCCGGGGTCGGCCTCGCCACGGTCCCAGTCGACCGGGCTGATCGGCCGACCGGTCTGTTCGTCGTAGTCCCGGCGCCGGGGCGGCTGGGGCTCCTCGCGCCAGCCGATGGCCGCGGCCGCGCCGGTGACCGGGCGGGTCGGCGGTTCTTCGTATCGGCGAGGCGCGGTCTCGTCCGGCGCGGACCGCCAGCTCTCGGTGGGCGGCTCCGCAGTGCGCCAGCCGATGGCCGCGGCGCCGCCGGTGGGCGGCTCGGCGCTGTCGCGGGCGCGCCGCGGCTGCATGGACTCGTCGAGCGGGCGGTAGGGCTCCGGGCCGGGCTCACCGCGGCGCCGGCCGCCGGGCGCGCCCGAGGCCGGGTTGACGCGACGCCAGCTGTCGCCGGCCGGGCCGCCGGATGCCGGGTCGGTGCCGCGCCAGCTCTCCGCGCCGGGGACCGGCTGACCGGGACGCCAGCCCTCGGCGCCGGGCCCGGGCTCGTCGCGGCGCCAGCTCTCGGTGGGCGGCTCCGCGGTGCGCCAGCCGGTCGCGCCGGTGACCGGGCGGGTCGGCGGCTCTTCGTAGTCACGGCGGCGCTCGGCCGGGCTGCCGGCGTTGCCCCAGGTGCGGGCGTCGTCCGCCTGCCAGCGACCGGGCGGGGTCTCCTCGCCGGGGCGGCCGGCGGCCGGACCGGCCTCCTCCGGGTTCCAGGCCGGGGCGGACGAGACGTGCCGGGGTGCGCCCGGGTCGGCCCGCCAGGCCGGCGGCGCCGATGCGCTGCGGGCCGCCGGGTCGTTCCAGGACGGCCGCTCCGGCTGGCCGCGCCAGTCGGTCGGCGGCTCCTCGGTGCCCCGCCAGCTCGGCGCCGACGTGGGGGCGGCCAGCGCCGACGCGTCGAACATCTGCATGCTGCCGGTGTCGTCGTGGCCCGCCCAGTTGTCGGAATCGGAGCGCGTGCTCCAGCCGGCGCCCGAGCGCGAGCCCGGGTCGGAGGCCCGGCGGCGGCCGCCACCGGAACCGTCGTCCAGCCCCGACTCGCGACGCCACCGGTCGCGGTCGTCCTCGCGGACCAGGTGACGGCCGTCGTCGAAGCCGCCCGTGGCGCTGCTGTTGATCGTCGGCGCCGGGCCCGGGGACGAGTCCCAGCTCGGACGGGTGCGCTGGGACGGCGGGTCGTAGGGCGTGGGCTCGACCAGTTGCTGCCAGGACGGCGTCGCGCTGGGCCGGTCGGACGGCTGCCACGGGGGCGCGGCCGGCGGACCGGACGGGCCGGGCATGCCGGGTGGCGCGGTGAACTGCTGCCACGCCGGGCGCTGATCGGCCGGTGGGGTGCTCTCGGTGAATCGGTGCCAGGTGGTGGAGCCGTTGCCGTCGGTGGTCTGCCACGAACGGGCCGGGTCGGGTTGCTCGGCCGGCGGAGCGTCGTCACCCTGCGGGGCGTTCCACGCCGTACCCGAGATTGCCAGGGGTTGATTGGTCTGCGACTCGACCGGGGGGAGGAAACCCTCGGCGCCGGCCCCGGTGTGCCAAGCCTCCGTCGTGGACCGCCAGCCGTGCGTGCCGGAGGTCGAACGCCACTCGGTGGTCTGCCGCCAGCGGGCGGTCTGCTCGGTCGCGCGCCACTCCGCGGTCTCCGTGCGCCAGCCGACGCCGTCCTCCGGGAAGGCGGTGCGACCCGACGCCGCCACGTCTGACCAGCGGCTCGGCTGAAGCTGACCGCCCTGGTTCTCCTCCGGCTGCGCGGCCCACGCGTCCGCCCGCTCGGCCCAGGCGACGGCCTCGGGAATGGGTTGCATACTCCCGGTGTCGGTTACCGAACTCCACGTGCGCGAATTATCGGGATTTTCCGGACTATCTTGGGTAGACCAGGGCTCCTGGGCGCGACTTTCGCGCGGCAGGCGGGCCCCATAGTCCCAATCCCGTTGGTCCACCTGAAAAGCGTGACCGCTGGCAGGCCGAACCGCAACGCCCAGAAGCGACGGCTTGGTCACCGCGGGCAGTTTTTGCACGTCCGGGCCATGTTTTGTTCATCCACATGGTGAGGACAACGAAGTCCCTGCTCGGGAAGGCACAACCGGCGTCATCCCCAGACGTTATACACAGGCTGTGCACAGGGCTGCACACAGCTCCAGGCCAGATGTCCACAGGTTCGTCCACCGGGCTCGGTTGGGCAGGTCACCGAGGGCTTCGTATGCTTCTGCCGCCCTGCCGGGTGGAGTCGGGCTCCACGTTCATCCAAAAGTGTCGTACCCGGGTTGTTTGATCATTGCGGGTCCGGTTTTCAATGCGGCGCGTCCTGGCGTCGGCGAGTGGAGGGAGGTCCGAGTGTCGATCACGGACGACGCGCGGCCGGAGTCCCGTCCGCAGCCCGCGCCGGGTGGCCGGTCGCCGGAGAGCGGTGGGTTCGACAAGTCGCCGCCGCAGGACATCGCGGCCGAGCAGAGCGTGCTCGGCGGCATGCTGCTGTCCAAGGACGCGATCGCCGACGTCGTGGAGATCCTCAAGACCCACGACTTCTACCGGCCCGTGCACGCCACGGTCTTCGACATCATTCTCGACCTGTACGGGCGAGGTGAGCCGGCCGACGGCGTGACCGTGGCGGCGGCTCTGTCCGACCAGGGCGACCTGCAGCGCGTGGGTGGCGTGCCCTATCTGCACACGTTGATCGAGAGTGTGCCGACGGCGGCGAACGCGTCGTACTACGCGCGCATCGTCTCGGAGCGGGCCGTGCTGCGCCGCCTGGTCGAGGCGGGCACCAAGATCGTGCAGCTCGGTTATGGCACCGGGGGCAACGGCGGCCGCGACGTGGACGACATCGTCGACCTGGCGCAGCAGGCGGTCTACGACGTCACCGAGCGCCGGGTCAGCGAAGACTTCGCGATCCTCGCCGACATGCTGCAGCCCACGCTCGACGAGATCGAGGCGGTCGGCGCCACCAACGGCATGATGACCGGCGTACCGACCGGCTTCAGCGACCTGGACCGGCTGCTCAACGGCCTACACCCCGGCCAGCTGATCATCGTGGCCGGCCGCCCGGGTCTGGGAAAGTCGACGGCGAGCATGGACTTCGCCCGCAACGCGGCGATCCGGGCCAACTGCGCCAGCGCCATCTTCTCGCTCGAAATGAGCAAGATCGAGATCGTCATGCGCCTGCTGTCCGCCGAGGCCAGGGTGCCACTGGGCGTGCTGCGCTCGGGCCAGCTGTCGGACGACGACTGGACCAAGCTGGCCCGCCGCATGGGCGAGATCAGCGAGGCCCCGATCTTCGTCGACGACACCCCGAGCATGAACCTGATGGAGATCCGAGCCAAGGCGCGCCGCCTCAAGCAGCGCCACGACCTCAAGCTGATCGTCGTCGACTACCTGCAGCTGATGACATCGCCGAAGCGCACCGAGAGCCGCCAGCAGGAGGTCGCCGACCTGTCCCGTGGCCTCAAGCTGCTGGCCAAGGAGGTGGAGTGCCCGGTGATCGCGGTGAGCCAGCTGAACCGCGGCCCCGAGCAGCGCACCGACAAGCGCCCGCAGCTGTCAGACCTGCGCGAGTCGGGCTGCCTGACGGCAAGCACCCGGGTCATGCGCGCCGACAACAACCAGGAAGTCACCCTCGGTGAACTGCTGGCCAAGGGAAGCAGCGACATTCCCGTGTGGGCGCTGAACGAGCGGCTGCAATACACCCCTCGCACCATGACGCACGTCTTTCCGAGCGGCCGCAAGCCGGTCTTCCGGCTGCGCCTGGCTTCCGGCCGAGAGATCGACGCCACCGCGAACCACCCATTCCTGGCCTATGCCGGCTGGACGCCGCTGGGCGAGCTCGCGGTGGGCGGCCGGATCGCGGTGCCACGGCACGTTCCGCCGCCGATGATGACGACGGGCTGGCACGACGCCGAGATCGTCCTGTTGGCGCATCTGCTCGGTGACGGCTCGTTCGTCCGACGCCAGCCGCTGCGATATGCGAGCGTCGACGAGGAAAACCTGATGGCGGTGGAGAAGGCGGCGAAGCACTTCGGGGTCACCGCCGTCCGAGACGACTACCCGGCGGCTCGGGTCACCACGCTGCGTCTGCCGGCGCCCATGCGGCTCGCCCGTGGCCGCCGAAACCCGATCGCGGAGTGGCTGGACGGCCTCGGCCTGTTCGGGCTGCGTTCACACGACAAGTTCGTGCCCGAGTCGCTCTTCAACGTGCCGAAAGATCAGATCCGGGCGTTCCTGCATCACCTGTGGGCGACCGACGGTTCGGTCACGATCGACAAGTCCGGTCGTGGTGGCCGTGTCTACTACGCCTCCACCAGTCGCCGGCTGCTCGATGGTGTGTCGCGGTTGCTGCTCCGCTTCGGCATCACCGCCAGGATCCGGCAGGTCACGCCGGGGCCACATCGCTCACAGTTCACGCTCGACATCTCCGGGCGGGACGACCAACTTCGCTTCCTCCGCGAGATCGGGGTGCACGGCGCGCGATCGGCGTCGTGCGAGCTCTTGCTGGCCGCGCTCGAGTCGGTGCGCGGCAACCCGGACGTGGACACCGTTCCCAAAGAGGTCTGGGTCGATGTCCGCAAGATCCTGCTCGACAAGGGCATGACGCATCGCCGCTTCGCGGCTGCGTTGGGCACCGCGTTCAGCGGCAGCGCACTGTGGAAGCAGGCGCCCAGCCGTCAGCGCCTGGCGCGGGTCGCTGAAGTGCTGGACAACGCCGAGCTCGAGCTCCTCGCCACCAACGACGTGCTCTGGGACGAGATCGTGGCGATCGACCCGCTGGGCGAGCAGGACGTCTACGACGCGACGGTCATGGGAGTGCACAACTTCGTGGCCAACGGCATCGCCACGCACAACTCGATCGAGCAGGACGCCGACGTCGTGATCCTGCTCCACCGAGACGACTACTACGACAAAGAGTCCCCGAGGGCCGGCGAGGCGGACTTCATCGTCGCCAAGCACCGAAACGGCCCAACAGACACGGTGACGGTGGCCGCACAGCTGCACTTGTCCCGCTTCGTCGACATGGCCATCGTCTAGCAGCCGCCGTTCCGACGCGGGCGGTGGGTCAACCGCGCCATCCTTGATCCTGGCGCCGAGGGCGGCCCAGGCGATTGCTACGCCGCAGAACAGTGAACGTCGTGGTCATTGCTCGTCGCGGGGAGGGCCGTACTCCCAACCTCGCCGATCGCCTTCTTCGATCATGGCATCGAGGGTGTCGACGCTCGGTAGCTCGGTGTGGAGATGGTCGCGGGCAAGCTGCTCGGCCTGTTCACGATCAACTGGCATTGACGGGATCTCGTCATCGTCGTCGTAGAGAAGCCCGAAGACTATGCCCGGCGCATAGATCCATTCTTTATAGGTCGCCTCCCAGATCACCGCCTGAAATGGCCCTTCCAAACGGACCAAGGAGGCGCTCAAGCTGCTGACCTCGGTCGACCGCTTGTCTTTGAAGAAGGCTTGATACTTGAACACGTTCTCGCTCATTCAGTGCACCAACCCTATCTATACCTGGCACGTCCTCTACCGTCAGGCCCCAGGTGGCGAGTACTTCTGTGATTTCCAATCCTGCGTGCTTCAAGAGGACCAGAGAGTACACCCAGGGGTCTCTGCCGCGACCCCCTGCCCAGTTGGCGAATGAAGTGTCGATCAGTTCCACGCCGTCGATATCGTTAATGCCTGCGGGTTGATGGTTGGCGAGGTCAGCCAACTTGTTGAACGCAAGGGTTGCGAGGAAAGCTCTAACGAGTACTGCCTCAGGAAGACCACGTCCAGTCAGGCGAATGATCTCGTAGAGATCGTGGGTGTTCTTCCCGACGGAACGAGACAACGGAGTCGGAAACTGTATCTCGAACCTGAACCCCGCAGGATCCACCAGAACACTGTTGAATCCATTGTGTCTACCCTTGCCATCTCCCCAGAAACTCGAGTTTTCCTCAATCTGATAACCCCGTGTTTCAAGGATCCTCAAGACGGACACGACTCTGCTCGTGTAGTTGTCTTCCGCTAGCTGGATCGAGAAGCGCACGCGGTCATGCGCGTTATTGATGTATGCGCCCAAGTCGGCCGTGCCAACGGCTCGGCGTTGCACGAACTTCCGGGCAAGTGAGCCAAGGCTTTTGACACGGTTTTCTTCGTCGACTACTGCCGGGCGACTCTGCTCGTGATCGGGTTCCATGCCGCCAACGAGGCGATGCAGATCTCCCGAAATCCGTGCGGCGGCGACTTTTGAGTCGAGGATCGACGCCTCGAGTGCCGCGTGTTCGTGGGGCTTGAGAGCCCGCAGGACCCTGGACTCCTCGCGTGCAGAGGCTTCCGCGCCCGAGAATCCGTGCCGCAGGTGGTTACGCAGAGTCTCACGTCGCGACGGAGGGTCTGTCGGTCCAGCCCTATCTCCCTGCGGTTGGTCGTCTGCTGCAGCATCGGCAGGACCTGTCGGCGACTCGGCGCCGGTGGGGTCGGGTGGGTTTCCTGGGCGGTTCGACTCGTGGAACTGCGGGCTCGAGTAGTTGCCGTCCGGATCTGTCACCAGCGCCGCCACCGAGACCACATTGGATGGTGATGGCTGGCCGGTGTGGCGGTACAGCGGGATCTCGTCCGAGATCTGCCTCGTCTGGGGATCCAGGTACAAGATCGTGCCGCCGTGGTTCACCGCTGCCCACGCATGTGCGTCGCCGCCCTCTGACTGCGTGACGATGAACGCGAAAGCGCCGTGTTCCAGCCTCAGCAGATGCGAGTTCAGGCGATGCATGGCCTGGTCCACCGACTGGCTGGGGTCGGCGTCCGGCGGGGTCAGGCTGGCAAAGTGGCCCTGGGTTACCTGTTGGATCCGGGCGATTCCGCCGGCCTCCGGGCCGAGGGGGCGGTTCGGGTCGCCCCACGCGTAGGAATCGAAGGTCCGCGGGGCCGACACGCGCGGGCGACCATGCAGATAGGTGTCGAACAGCGACAGCACACCGTCGACGCAGTTGATGCCTCTGGTCGGGTCGGCCTCCGGGCCGCCGTCGTTGGCCAGGTCGAACCACGTGCCCTCGCGCGGGTCGGCCTGCCGCACCACCCGGCCGTCGCCGTCGCGCGGCATCGCGCGCTCCAGGTCCTTCTGATGTACGGCCAACGGCCTCCGCAAGCCGCCCGGCATGTCGTAGCGCCGACTGCGATTGACCGCCGCCGGATGATCATCACCGGTCAGCCGCGACGTGTCGTCCGTGTCGAGGCCGCCGGGGACCAGGTTGCCGACGTCGTCGTTGATGCGCGTCCAGTCGGCGCCGGACACCTCGACCACCGCCGGTGGCAACTCACCCACCGCAACCCGCGCCGCCTGGGTCTGCAGGTCCTGCGACTCGTGCACGGCTTCCCGCGCCGACGCCCGCAAATGCTCCGCCCGCAGCGTCAACCCGTCACGCAGGGCCACATCCGCGTCCCGATTCATGCCGGTGGCGTCGAACCGCACCTTCACCGATCGCCCACGCAGAAACGCCGAGACGTCCTCACGACGCCCGGTCTCGAAGTTGTTCCGAGCATGCTGCTGATACCCGAAGTAGGCCTCGACCTCGAGCGCGTCCGGATCCTTCCGAACCGCCGGCGGCGGCCCCAGAGCGGCGGCAATGAGATCGAGATCCGAGCGGTCCGCCTCCGCCTCCGGACTCCGGCGAGCCTCCAAAGGCAGTTGGGTACGCGGTGAGCCCCCATCCGCCCCCGGCACCCCACTCCGCGGCGCCCCGGTGTCCCCAGTCCGCGGCACAGTGGTGCCAATCCCCACCGCCTTCTCGTCACCCGGCGTCGTCCCACCGTCGATCGGATGAGTCCGAGGCTGGGCCGCTCGCGCATCAGGCTGCGCCGGCGCGGCGACATCGCCCGATGCAGGACGCCCCGGAACGGTCTCCGTCGGCGCAAGCCCCATCCGCGGCGGACCCACCTCGGCAGCCGGCGTGCCGGGTCGCGGCGAAGTCATGTCGGCCGGCGCAGGCCCAGTCCGCGGTGTCATGCCGCTGACATCGCCAGGCGGCGGCGTGCCGACGTGCGGCAGGCCACCTTCGGTTCGCGGGGGTGTGGTCCGGTGTGGGCTGGTTGTGGTGTTGGCGGGCGGGGAGCCGTGTGGCGGCGTGCTGACGTGCGGCAGGCCGCCTTCAGATTGTCCGGGACTGGTCCGCGGTAGGGCGGTTCTCACATCGGCGGGCGGGGAGTCGGATGGCGGCGGGCTGACGTGCGGCACGCCACTGTCGGTGCGCGCAGGGCCGGACCGGGGTGTCGTGGTGTTGACGCCGGCGTCTGTGGAAACGGGAGACGTCAGGCCGGGACGTGTAGTGGCTGGGTCAGGTGCCGTGGTGCCGGTCCGCAGGTCGGCGCCGGCGTAGGTCGCCGGTGAGGGTGAGTTGCGGCCTGGGCCGTCGAGATGCGGGCTCGTGCGGGACAGGTCAGATGCGGGCGGTCGCGTCGAAAGGCCTGCCGCGTCTGCTCGCGGCGACGGGCTTGCCGGGTCTGGTCGCGGCGTGGGGACCGTGGCACGACCCTCGGCCCGGGAGGCCGGATCTGACGTTGCGGCAGGTCGGTTCCGCTGGTCTGAAGGCGACTGCTGACCGCCTAGATCTACATCGGATACCGCGGGCACACCGGCTGAAGGTGGGATCTGACCCGGCGGCGGGATCTGCGGCGAGCCGGTCGGATCCGGGAAACCGGCTGCAGGCAACGGTGCCGCCGGTGCCGCGGCAGCCGCGCTGAGGCTCGGCGAAGGGTCCGGACCGACCGCCGTCGAGACACCCGACAGGTCCTGGCCCTGAGGGTTCGCGGCGGGCATCACATCGCCGACCGGGCCCGCGACCGAAATCGGCGAATGTGTCGTCTCCGTGTCACCGACCTGATGGGAAGCGCCACCCGCCGCAGCGGCGGGAGCAGCTGATGAGGCCGCGCCAGCGCCGCCGGCCGGGTCGACGGCGACACCGGAGCCGGCCGCCGGATCGGTGGCGGCGCCGGTCGAACCAGCCGCGGAGAGGGGAGAATCCGGCCCAACCGTCGCAAGATCACCCGAGACGGAAGCCGGATCGCCGGATGCCGCGGCCACGACAGGGACGGGATCGCTCAACCCAGCCGTCCCAAGATCACCCGAGACGGAAACCGGATCGCCGGGCGCCGCGGCCACGACAGGGACGGGATCGCTCAGTCCAGCCGCCTCAAGATCACCCGACGCGGGAACCGGGTCGCCAGGCATCGCGGCCACGATCGTCGCGTCCGGGTCGGTGACGGTGCCCGGGTCTGCCGCAGAGACGGGAGCGCCCAGCCCAACCGGATCGCCGGACGCCGCCACCAACGGCTGCGTGCCCGCCCCCGGCAGCGAAACAGGTGCCAGCGCCGACAGATCCGCCGACCCGCCCGCCTGCATCGCCGACCCGGCCGCCCCCGACGTCCCCGCCTTGGCCAACCCCTCGGCCGAAGGCAGATCCCCGGTGACCGCCGCCCCGCCGAACTCCCCGAGCACCTCCCCGGCCGCCCCACGCCCCAACCCGGACGACCCGTGATGACCAGCACCGACATGCGCGCCCCCGGAAGCGAACCCGCCACCGAACCCGGCCGCCGCCGACCACCCGAGCTCACTGACCGAGATCCCGTCCGCACGCCCGCCGGCGCTCTGATATCCCTGGATCCCCGCGTTGGTGACCAGTTCCTCCCGCGCCTCGTCGATCCCCTCCCGCAGCGCCCCGCGCCCGAGCGTCTTCCACCCCGCCCGGGTGGACAACTGCGCCACGGCCCGCGATCCGGCCTGCTTCAACGCTTTGCGGCTGAGTTGCTCGACGAGCTTCTTGAAGATCTGCTGGATGATGAACCGCGTCGCCGCGATCAGCCCGCCCGCGGCCGGGGATGCCGCACCCAGCGTGACCGTCACCGCGACCGCCATGCCGACCAGCTCGATCACGAACAGGCCGATCTCGATCCAGGCCTCGATCTTCGCGCCCTCGATGTCGCAGCCGCACTCCTCGATCATTTTGCCGAGCTCGTTCGCGACCTCGATGAGCGCGTCGAGTGGCACCTGATTGAACGCTGCCGCGAAGGCATCGGCGCCGTCGCCCGCGTACCCGGAAAGGATTTTGGAAGCGGCGGCAGCCGCGTCTTCGGAGGGCTCGGCGAGCAGGCCGGCCAGGGAGAACCAGCGATCGGCCAGGTCCCAGGTGGTGGCTTCGTTGCCCTCCGGCCAGTCGAAGCCGACCACCCACTCGAGCGCTTCGTAACACCAGCCGGGCAGGTCCCACGGGCTGAAGTCGAGCGGGTGCGGGATCGGGCTGGGCAGGATCGTCATATCTGTTCCCGGTACGCGTTGTGCACGCGTGCCCCGGAAGCCTGATCTGTCTGTTGACTCTCCGCCACCACCATCGTGACCTGTTCGCCGAGCGTGCGCAGATGGCCGCCGAGCGCGCCCAGCGCGGCGAAGAACTGCTGCTCGGCGGGCCGGTAGCCGCGGTCGAAGCCCTGGCCGATGTCGTCGTTGCCCCACGGCCGGGCCTGGGACTGCGCGGCCAGCGCCGCACCCTCCGTCGTCAGCAGGGTCACCAGATCCTGGCCGGCCGCGGTCAGATCGACGGCGCCGGCCGAGGTGACCGGGGCGTCCAGATATACGCCGTCACTCATCGCCGGCCCGCCGCATCACGTCGTCGGATCGGCGCAGCAGCGAGCCGAAGTCGCCGTCCTGCACAAAGGACACCGCGCCGGAGTCGGGGGGCAGCGTCGTGGCCATCAGCTCCTGCACCCGGCCGGTCGCGCGAGTGGCAGCGGCCTGCGTCGTGGCGACGATGGTTTTGTCCAAATCGGCCGATGACGCGCGATGCAGCTTGAGGTCGACGAGCCGGCCGCGGGCATCGACCGTCGCCGTTACCGTGCCGTCCCGCGACGTCGCGGTCACGCGCAGCTCGGCCAGCTGTTTCTGCAGGTCACCCAGGCCTGAGCGCAGCTTGCGATAGTGACCGACAACATCATCGAAGCGTGCGCGCAAGGCACTGTTCGCGTCGCGATCAGCCGTCTCCGCCACCTGACCTCCCCTGCCAAGCCCGCGAGTCCGGTTCGGAGAGTACCGGGCCGCGCAACCTTCCGTGGTCCGGTAGTTTCGCAGCGCACACGGGACCGGGGAGGCGCCATGATCACGCCGGCGGAGGCCGAGGAGATCGCTGCCGGCTGGGCGCGGCAGGAGACCGCGAGGCTGGGGTACGTGTGCACGCCCGTGCTCGCCGAATTCGATCTTGGCTACGTCGTGTGGACGCGACCGCCCGAGTCGGTGACGCCGATCCCGGGCGACGGCGGGCGGCATGTGATCGACCGTGCCACCGGCCTGCTGACCACCTGGCCGGCCGTGCCCACGGAGACGCTGGCCGACCTCTATCGCGCGCGCCGGCCCGAGCTCACGGCCCGGCGGCGCACCCTTGATCCGGCCGTCGAATTGTTGCGCAACGCTCGTCGCCGGCCCAGCCCCACCACGGCCGCGCACCTCACCGTCGGTGGGCGGATGTTCATGGCCCGGGGCGCCAAGGGTGATCAGGAAATCGCGCATCATCCGCTGGTTTCCGAGCATCTGGCCACAATGGACCAGGGCAGACTGGTGCGTGGTGGCGAGCGGCATGCGGAGTTGATCGCGCTGTCGGATGCGCTGCATGTTCTTCAGCCGGCGACGCTGGGTGACGCGCGCGATCTGTTGCGTACCAGTGAATTTGAAGCCTTTTTCATCCGCGAACCGGGTGATCCACTGGCTGGGCAGCCGGCCCGATTGTGCGAGTCGTGCATCCGCGTTCTGGTCGATTTCGCGGTGCTGCCGTGGCCCGAACTCGCGCATGCCGAGGGCTATGAGACGGAGTTCGACGACCGCGTCGCCGAGCCGGGCCGCTTCCCCGACGTGATAGCGCGCACATTGGCCGGCGCCGGGTGGCACCCGATGCACGAGGTCGCCCGCGAGTCCGTCGCAGATCGCAAAATCAAAGACCTTGCGGGGTACGGCCACAGCGCCTTTCCCGCGGCCCGGCAGGCATTGATCGACTTTCCGTTGGTGCTCACCAGGCCGGGCATTTCCGGGGTGCGGCGGGCGATCCGGTCGGTGCTGATCGATCCGCGTGACCTGGGGCACACGGCCGCTGTGTTGGGCGAGTTGGCGACGGTGATCGGGGAGAGGCTGTTCCCGATCGGCGCCGAGCACTGGGACGACACGATCTTCGCGATCGACGAGCGCGGACGGATCTTCGCGCTGGATCAGGGCGGCGAGTGGTATCTGGGCGAGACCCTCGACGAGGTGCTGATCAACCTGCTGACGGGGGACGGCCCGGCGGAGCGCATCCGAGACGACGGCACCTGGTAGCCGCGCGGCGACGCGATTCGAGCGCCGCGACCGCCGGCGCTTCCCCAGAGGAAGCAGAGGGGCTCTGCTGCCTGTGAGGAAGCGCGAGGCTGCCTGTGAGGAAGCGCGAGGCTGCCTGTGAGGAAGCGCGAGGCTGCCTGTGAGGAAGCGCGAGGCTGCCTGTGAGGAAGCGCGAGGATCGAGTCGGGCGGAGTCAAGGTGACTGCGGGCGTCGGCTAGCGGGCTGACCAGCCGCCGTCGGAGGCGATTGTCTGGCCGGTTATCCAGTCGGCTTCGTCGCTCAGCAGCCAGGTGACCAGGCGGGCGGTGTCCGTGGGGTGGCTCCAGCGGCCGCCCGGGTTGGCCTTGGTGACGGCGGCGCGGAGGGTGTCGTCCGCGTACCCGGTGTCGTTTGGTCCTGGGTTTATGCAGTTGACCGTGATGGTGCGGGGCATCAGGTGCACGGCCAGGCTTCGGGTGAGTTCGTGCAGGGCGGCCTTCGAGGCGATGTAGGGGAGTTCGGCGGGCATGGCGCCGTGGTACTGGCCCGAGGTGAACAGCAGGGCCCGGCCGCCGGCGCGGGTGTCGTCGTGCTGGGCGGCGAACTCCTTGACCAGCAACAACGTCGCCCTGGTGTTCACCGCGTAGCTGAGGTCCAGCTCCTCCGCGGTGAGGTCCTCCAGGGCCTGCATGCTGGCTCGGGCGTGGTTGGCCACCACCGCGTCCACGTGCCCGAAGGCCGCGCGGGCCGCGGCGATCACCTCGGCCGGCGCCTCGGGGTCGGTGAAGTCGGCGGAGACGTGTGCGGCTCGGTCGCCCAGCTCCGCCACCAGCGCGAGTGGGCCTTCGGGGTCGGCGCCCCACGGCTGCTCGGCGTCGTGTGGCGCCCACGAGTGGATCAGCACCGATCCGCCCTGTGCGACCACGGCGCGGGCGATGGCCGCGCCGATCGCGATGCGCCGGCTCGCGCCGGTCACTACGACCACGCGACCCTGCAGCGTGGCGCTGCGGTCGTCGGCGAGGGTCATCAGCTCAGGACCGGGAAGCCGGCGGCCCGCTCGGCGTCGGTCAGTGGGGCTCGGCCGGTCGCCTTCAGCAGCTTGTCCCGGTCGGACCAATCCTTCGGGAGGTCGGCCAGGCCCTCCAGGGTGGACAGTGTCACGGCCACCGCCGACGGGGGCGGCTGCGGGGCGTCCGGCAGCGACACGATCAGGTCCAGGTGGTGCAGGACCGCTTCGGTGACCAGCGTGGCCACGAAATCCGGCAGGGCCAGCACGTGACCCTGGGTCGCCACGTAACCGTGGGAGTCGGCCAGCGCGGCGGCTCGGGCGGCCGCTGGAGCGGTCTCGGTCCACAGCTCGACGATGGCGCCGGGGCTCGGGAAGGCGGCGGATGCGCGGCGCAGCCAATGGGCCTGCTCCGAGGTGTCCCGGTCGGCGGGGAAGGCCTGCCAATAGGTGACGGCGTCCACGTCCGGGGGACCCGCGGCGGGCGTCGCCACCGTCACCAGCGCGCGCT
Organism: Actinoplanes sp. NPDC051388; assembly: GCF_055586225.1. NCBI lineage: Bacteria > Bacillati > Actinomycetota > Actinomycetes > Micromonosporales > Micromonosporaceae > Actinoplanes > Actinoplanes sp. NPDC051388. The sequence goes on from NZ_JBVJIP010000002.1 coordinate 275,748, forward strand.
GGGCGTCAAGCGTGAGGTGCAGCAGCAGGTCGGCGATGGTCCAGCCGTGGCAGCCCGAGGGCAGCAGCAGATCGTGCTCGTCCAGGCCGGTGACGACCCGGGTGATGCCGGCATACGCCGCGTCCAGAGCAGACATCAGCAGAGGATGGCACGACCCCGGACGCGGCGCAGCGGGAAGAGCCTCAGTCGAAGAGCTCGTTGAGGAAAGTCTTCTTGCGGCGGTAGTGGCCGTGGTGCCCGCGCTGGCGGTAGTGGCCGTGGTGGCCACCGTGCGCGCCGTAGGCCGGCTGGCCATAGGCGGGCTGACCGTAACCGGGCTGGCCGTAACCGGGCTGGCCATAGGCAGGCTGACCGTGCACCGGCGGGGGCGGCGGCGCCGCGTAGCCACCACCGGGCGGCGGGGGATATCCACCGGGCGGCGGCGCCTGCGGGCGCGGCGGCGCGGCGGGGGCAGCGGCCTGGCGGCTGTTGAAGGTCGCCTCGGCCTCGAAGATCTTCTCCAACTCGCCACGGTCCAGGAAGATGCCGCGGCACTCGGTGCACTGGTCGATGGTGACGCCGGAGCGCTCATACGTCCGCATCTCGCCGTGACACTTGGGACAGGTCGTCTGCATCTCACAAACGGTACAAGGCCACGTCACCTCGCGGGGCTGTAGTTGCTGTGCGTCTGCTGAGTGCTGCGGCCCAGACCAGCAGGGCTACGGGATACAGCAGGTAACCGAAACGGGTGGTGGGCATGAGCAGGATCGCGGTCAGGAGCCCGTACCCGCAGAAGAGGCCGGCCGAGGCGGCCGTGCGTGGCGGACGGCGCAGGAGCAGGACGGCGATCGCCAGTCCCGCGGCGACCAGCAGCGCGGCCGCGACATAGCGACCGCCGGGAACCGCCGAGGAGATCAGATATCCGGGGAACGGGGATTGGGCGGGGCTGGTCACCAGGCCGTGGCCGAGCGGGAAACGGATCACGTTCTCCACCAGGGCGTCCGCGTCGACGAGCAGCGGCGGCACCAGGACGAGCAGCGGCAGGCCAAGAGCACCGGGCAGAAAGCGCCCGGCGGCAACCCGAGAACCACCGGCCGAGGAGGCGACGGCCAGCACGGCCAGCACGATCACGACCGGGAAGGCGAAGAGCTTGCACGCCGCAGCCGCACCCACCGCCACCCCCGCCGCACCGAACCGGGACTGCCCGCAGAGGGCCAGCGCGAGCAGGCAGAGCGCCAGCACCGGCAGATCATCGCCACCGGTCGCGAGCGTCAGCGCACAGATCGGAAACACCGTCGCCGCCTGCGCCGCCCGCACCTCCGGCACCAGCGAGACGGCCCAGGCCAGCGCACCCACCGTCAGCACCGCGAACCAGACCCGCGAATCCGTCCACCAGAAGTCCCCGAACCAGGCGCGCGGCAACCCGAAGACCGCCATCCCGGGCTGGTAGGGGCTGTATGCCCCGAGCTGCGCCCCGGCGGGCAGCGCGGCGATCGCGTCGTGCGACAGGTAGGGCGTGCCGGTCTCCGCGAGCCGGCCGCCCATCTCCTCGACGACCAGCACCTCCTCCTGCGCGCGATCGGCCCGGCCGCCGGCCCGCTGGATCGCCTGCAGGACCAGCGGCAGCAGCGCCACCAGCGCGAACGTCGCCCAGGTCAGGGCCATCCGCCCACCCACGCGCAGCCGGGGGGAGAGCTGCTGGACGGCGATCACCAGGAACGCCGCCAGATAACCCCAGACGGCCACCGATCCCCAGGCCCGATGCGGCAGCAACGTCGAGCTGAGCGCCGTGACCAGCGCGAACAGGGCGGAGATGCCGTAGAGCGCGAGGTCGAGAGCACGCCCGTCCGCGGCTCGGGAAGCCCGGGCGAGCAGGTTGGTCACGCGGGCAAGTGTGGCAGAGAAGATCGGCCGTGCCCCGGTGACCTGCGGCGCGGCAGCCGCACCACGGCGCCCGCGTCATGCAGTGCCGAGGCCAGCGCGCCCGGCCGGCCGCCCGCCCCGCGCTGCAGAGCGGCGAGCATCCGCCCGGCCTGCATCGGCCGCGCGAACAGGTGCCCCTGGCCGGACACGCAGCCCAGCTCCCACAGCGCGTGCCGCTGCGGCTCGCTCTCCACACCCTCGGCCACCACCGTCAGATGCAGGCTGCGAGCCAGGTCCACGGTGGACCGGATGACCGCGGCCGCCTCCGAGGAGGTCTCCACCGCGACCACGAACTCGCGGCCGATCTTGAGCTGGTGCACCGGGATGCGGGACAGCACCGACAGCGACGAGACGCCGGTGCCGAAGTCGTCGAGCGCGAGGCGCACCCCGGCGTCGCGCAGTTCGGCCAGCGCCCGTTCGACCACCTCGAGCTGGCTGATGGTCAGCGTCTCGGCCAGCTCGAGCACCAGGCGGTCGGCCGGCACACCGTGACTTTCCAGCCGGGCCAGCACCGAGGCCGGGAACGACGGGTCGAGCAGGCTGCGCGGCGACACGTTGACCGCGACCGGCAGGTCGAAGCCGGCCTCCTGCCAGGTGCCGGCCGCGGCGAGGGCCTGCTCGAGCACCGCGTCGGCGAAAGCGGGCAGCTGGCCGGACCGCTCGATGGACTCCAGGAAGCGGCCGGGCGGCAGGTTGCCGTGCTCGGGGTGGCCCCAGCGGGCCAGCGCCTCGGCCGACACCACGTCGCCGCTGCCCAGGTCGACGATCGGCTGGAAGTCGACGACGAACTCGTGTTCGGCCACCGCGCGGCGCAGCTCGCCGCCCAGCATCAGCCGGCCGACGTCCGCGGTGTCGCGGGAGTGCGCGTAGTCGACGGTGCGGTCGCCGGACCGCTTCGCCTGGTACATCGCCACGTCGGCGCGGCGCAGCAGTTCGGTGACGCCGCCGCTGCCGGGGGCGAGCGCGATGCCGCCGGACGCCTCGACGGTGAGCCGCATGCCGTCCACCTCGATGGTGCGTTCCAGCGCGGCGAGCAGCGACTCGGCCCGGTGCTTGGCGATCGCCGGGGTGGGCAGGCCGGTGAGCAGCACGGCGAACTCGTCGCCGCCGAGCCGGGCGACCAGATCGTCCGGGCGTGACGCGCGCTCGAGCCGCCGCGCCACCTCGCGCAGCACCTGGTCGCCGGCCGCGTGCCCGAGCGTGTCGTTGACCTCTTTGAAGTGGTTGAGGTCGATCAGCAGCAGCGCGAACATGCCGTCGTCGCGTCGCTCGGTGAACATCTGCTCGGCCTGTTCCAGCAGCTCACGCCGGTTGGCCAGATCGGTCAGCGGGTCGTGCGCGGCGGCGTAGGCGTGCTCCTCGGAGATGCGTGCAAGCTCCGCATAGGCCGCCGCGTTGCGGATCGCGGTGTAGAGCGCGGACGCGAACGTCTGCAGCTTGTAGGTCTCCGACTCGGTCAGGTTGACCGAGCGGTTCAGCCGCAGCCGCAGCTCTCCGATCGGATTGACGTCGTCGTGGCCGGCGAGCTGCTGGACGATCACCGCGCCCTGACCGGCCGGGGCGTCGGTGGCGGCGCCGTCGTAGGTCAGGCCGGCCGCGGTGCCCCGCACGAGCCGCGTCTGGTCGTCCAGTCGCAGCACGATGTCCGCCTCATCGACCGAGAACAGCTCCGCGGCCCGGGTCACCGCCACGTCGAGCACCGAGGTCAGGTCCACCACGTTCAGCTCGTCGGCGGTCTGCGCCAGCCGCTGCCAGGACTCGAGCTGCTCCCGGCGGCGGACCTGTGCGGTCTGCCACAGGTGGACGCTGAACACCACCGGGGCGACCAGCAACAGCAGCCGGGGGTCACCGCCCAGCGCGAGGATGATCGCGACCAGCAGCGCCACGACGTAGCGGGTCAGCGTGCCGGCCACCCGCAGGCCCCACTTGTCGCGCAACGACTGCCGGATGTCGACCCGGGTGGCCAGTGCGATGACCGGCACCATCAGCGACTCGTCGACGATCCACATGACCAGCGCGGCCACCCCCAGGGCCACGGCCTCGCGCAGCAGCCCGTGGTCGCCGCCCGGGTGCACGTCGAGCGCGATGAAGACCAGTCCGGCGGCGGCCGAGGCGAGCACGTCCTTGCCGAGCGCGAAGAGGGTCTTCTGCATCGTCAGTCGCAAGCTGATCTTGACGATCGCGATGGCCGCGCAGGTGCAGAGGACGACCCAGGCGGGCGACGCCAGGGTCAGGCCGACCAGGATGCCGACCTCGGGCCAGGAGATGCCGCGCTTGTGCGAGCGGACCCGGATCAGCCACTGCGTGCGGCTGCCCAGGGCGATCGCGATGATGATCGCTGCGGACACCACGCGCGAGGGGCGGCCGTCGGGATCGGCCCAGGCGGCGGCGAGGGAGGCCACCACGGCGAAACTGCCCCCAACGACGACGAGACTGACCAGCAGCGAGAGCCGCTTGTCAGTCGCGTCATCGTTCAAGCTCAGTTCGCGGGTCATAAGGCCTCTCCGCCGCGAGCGATCGGCACGAGCGCCGAACAGACATCAGCGTATTGCGGATGCGAAGCCCGATCTAGCTTCTTACTGCCACTCTCCACCGCGCATGGCGAACTCCTTACCCCCTGAGGCTCCGGCGGAGGCATTCGCGTGCCCCTCGGAACTGCTGCGATCAAGACCTTGTCGCGACACATGGAACGCTATGTGATCCATTAAGGCTTTGGTAGGGATTCATGTCGCTATGCGCAGAAAGCGAGAATCCGTTCAGCCAACGTCACGGAATGTTTTGAATCAAGAACTCAGGGCAATGTAGAGTGGCGGTTTGGCCGGAGTATCCGAATAGCGGAACGTGGTGTTCGGTTTACGCAAAGGATTGACAAGCGGTATCCGCTGAGATGTAGTTATCAACGGAAGGATACTGCCGCTGAGCAGCGGAGAGATCTCCGTCATTCGACGTAGAGACGCCGTAGAGGAATTGTGCGGCTCCGGCTGGCAATTTGCGAATCCAATTCTGCCGGGCGGGCTATAAACTCCCGTTATGCCCGACGAATCCCTGCTGACTCACGTGGACGAAGCGGGCGCTGCCCGCATGGTTGACGTGTCGGCCAAGACGGTGAGTGTCCGCCGAGCCGTTGCCGCCGGTCGCCTGGTGACCACAAAGGAAGTGGTGGCGCTCCTGCGCGGTGACGGTCTGCCCAAGGGCGACGCACTCGCGGTGGCCCGATTGGCCGGCATCATGGGCGCCAAACGGACACCCGATCTCGTCCCGCTGTGTCACCCGATCGCGCTGCACGGCGTGACCGTCGACCTCGAGGTGACCGATGAGGGCGTGGAGATCGTCGCGACCGCGAAGACCGCGGATCGCACCGGCGTCGAGATGGAGGCGCTCACCGCGGTCGCGGTGGCCGGCCTCGCCCTGGTCGACATGGTCAAGGCGGTCGACCCCGCGGCCTCGATCGAGGCGGTGCGGGTGATGCGCAAGGAGGGCGGCAAGACCGGAGATTGGGTACGCCCGGAGCACCGCGGATGAGGGCCCGAGTGATCGTCGCCTCCAACCGCGCATCAGCCGGCGTCTACGCCGACACCAGCGGGCCACTGCTCGTGGCCGGGCTGCGCGACCTCGGCTGCGAGGTCGACGAGGAGCCGGTCGTGGTGCCCGACGGTGACCCGGTCACCGCCGCCCTGCGCGCGGCCGTGTCCGATGGCGTCGACGTCGTGCTGACCAGCGGCGGCACCGGCGTGACCCCGACCGACCGCACCCCCGAGGCGACCCGCGGCCTGCTGGATTTCGAGATCCCGGGCATCGCCGAGGCGATCCGGGCGCACAGCCGCGACAAGGTGCCGGCCGCCGCCCTCTCCCGCGGGCTGGCCGGCGTCTCCGGGCGCACGCTGATCGTGAACTTGCCCGGCTCGACCGGCGGCGCCCGCGACGGGCTGGCCGTGCTCGCCCCGATCCTGAAGCACACAGTCGAGCAGATCCGCGGCGGCGACCACTAGGCTTCGGATGGTGAGACCTGTGGATTGGGAGACCGCTCGGCGGCTGGCATATGAAGCGGGGCAGGCGGCGGCCGGGCCGGCGCAGGTCGTCCGGCTGCACGAGGCGGACGGTCGCACCCTCGCCGAGCCGCTGCTGGCCCTCACCGACCTGCCGGCCTTCCCCACCGCGAGCATCGACGGCTGGGCGGTGCGCGGCCCGGCCCCGTGGCGGCCGGTCGGCCGGATCCTGGCCGGACACACGCCGGGGCCGCTGACCGACGCCGGCACCTGCGTCGAGATCGCCACCGGCGCGATGGTTCCGGTCGGCACCGACTTCCTGCTGCGCATCGAGGACTCCACGACGGACGACGACGGTCGGGTCAGCGGCGAGCCCCGGCCCCGCCCGGTGCCCGAGTGGCGGCTGCCCGGCGAGGAGGCGAGCAAGGGCGAGGAACTGCTGCCGGTCGGCGCCGCGATCGACCCGGCGGTGATCGGCGTCGCCGCCACCTGCGGCTACGAGACGTTGACCGTGAGCGCCCAGCCGCGGGCCGCGCTGCGGGTCTTCGGCGACGAGCTGCTCACCAGCGGCCCACCGGGCGACGGCCACGTGCGCGACTCGCTGGGCCCGCAGATGCCCGGCTGGCTGCGCCGCTGCGGCGCCCTGATCGGGCCGGACGCGGTCGCCGGGCCGGTCGAGGACACCCTCGAGGCCCACGTCGAGGCGATCCGCACCGCGTTCGAGACCGCCGACCTGGTCTGCACCACCGGCGGCACGATGCACGGCCCGGTCGACCACCTGCACCCCGCGCTCGCCCGGCTCGGCGCCGAATACATCGTGAACACCGTGGGGGTCCGGCCCGGCTTCCCGATGCTGCTGGCCCGCGTGCCCGGCCCCGACGGTCGCGACCGCTTCCTGGCCGGCCTGCCCGGCAACCCGCAATCCGCGGTGATCGCCCTGGTCACGCTCGTGCAGCCGCTGCTCGCCGGACTGGCCGGCCGGCGCCTCGCCGCACTGCCCAAGGTGGTCACCACCGCCGGGGTCGCCGGCCGCGGCGACCAGACCCACCTCGCGCTGGCCGCGCTCGACCACGACGGACGATCCGCGACACCGGTCGGGCACGTCGGCTCGGCGATGCTGCGCGGGCTGGCCAACGCGCACGGCTTCCTGGTGGTGCGTCCCGGCACCGAGGCCGCCGCCGGTGACCTGATCCCGTTCCTGCCGCTGCCACTGCTCGCCGGGGAGCGCTGATGCCGGCCGTCCTGGTGCGGGTCCTCGACCAGCCGCTCGACCTGGCCGCACACGAGGCCGCGGTGGCCGAGGCGCGGGCCGGAGCGGTGGTCTCCTTCCAGGGCGTGGTCCGCGACCACGACGACGGCCGCGGGGTCGCCCTGCTGGAATACGAGGGCCATCCCAACGCCGAGGCGGTGCTGCGCGAGGTGGCCGAGGAGATCGCGGCCGACCCGGACGTCTACGCGGTCGCCATCTCGCATCGCATCGGCGCCCTCGGCATCGGCGACGTCGCCTTGGTCGCCGCGGTCAGCACGGCCCATCGGGCGGCCGCCTTCGCCGCCTGCGGGCGCCTGGTCGACGAGGCCAAGGCCCGGCTGCCGATCTGGAAGCGGCAGGTCTTCACGGACGGCACCGACGAGTGGGTCAACTGCCCATAGGGCGCCGCGCCGGCGGGATCGACCGGGACGCCGGCCGGCGCGAAATCCAGCGGTTGACAGGGAAGGCCGGCGCCACCCCGGGGCGCCAGGGCAGCGCGTTGACCAGCAGGATCAGGGCCAGCGCATAGGAGTTGCGCAGGAACACGTCGTCGAAGCTCCACACCGGAGCGGCCACGAACAGCGCGAAGGTCAGCAGCGCCGCGATCGCCAGGCCCAGCCCCGGGTGGCGGTGGCGGCGGCCGGGCAGCGGACGGCGAGTCGACACCCGGCGCCGCGCGGCCGCGTCCACCAGGATCAGCACCGCGGGCAGCACCCAGATCAGCTCGTGCGTGCCGGTCACCGGGCCGATGATCGCGCCGGTCAGCCCCACCAGCGTGAACGCGGCGATCTCGTCGCCGTCGCGATGCGCCGCGCGGGCCCGGATGAACCCGACCGCCATCATCAGCATCGCGAAGGAGAGCCAGAGCAGGATCGGCGTGGTCTCCGAGTCGTAGAGCCGGGCCAGCACGCCGGCCAGCGACTGATTGCCGATCTGGTCGACGCCGCCGGTGCGGTCGAGGCGCCACAGGACCTCGCCGAACCACGCCGCCGTCTCGCGCGGCGCCATCAGCAGGGCGCTCACCGCCAGCGTCAGCGCCGTGCCCAGCGCGGTCAGCGCCGCCCGCCACTGCCGGGTGATGGCCAGATAGAGGATGAACAGGCCGGGTCCCACGGACAGCGCGGTCGCGATGCCGATGCCCAGGCCGGCCCAGCCGCCGGTGGCCCAGATGCCGCGCGAGGCCACGCCGCCCGGCCACCAGGCGGCCCGGCTGCGCGCCCAGGCGCTCCGGCGCAGCGCGACCAGATCCGCCACGATCAGGCCGAACACCAGCAGGTCGCGTTCGCCCAGGCCGATCGCGGCGCGGACCGGCTCGGTGGCCAGCGCGAGCAGGACGGCGGCCAGCACGATCGGGGTGACCGCCCGGCCGTAACGGCGGGCCACGGGTGCGGCCAGCGCGATCGTCGCCAGGGTCAGCGCGGCCAGGCCGGCCAGCGCGAGCAGCCAGGCGGCCAGGGTGGTGGGCAGGAAGGCGGCCGGGATCATCGCGAAGGCGGCGGGCGGCGACATGGCGGCGCCCAGGTGTGAGCCCGGATCGCGGTAGGAGTAGAGCCCGTCGCCCTGCAGCCAGCTCCGGACCGCGCCTCGATCCAGCGTGAGGCCGCTGGAACCGTACAAGTCAAAGAGGAAGACCACCGCGCAGAGTGCGAGCGCGGCACTCAGAATGACCACGATGGACCGTCGCGCGGACAGCAGTCTGCGCGCTCTCTCCACCATCGCCGGCATGGCTCGACCCCCGGTTGCTTTGCCGCGGGGCCAAGCCTAGGCCCTGTTTTCAAATTCGATCGCGAGGCGTTGAACGCGAGGCGAATTTGGAAATAGGGATCAGGCGTCGGCCAGTTCGTGGGCCCCCTCGGTTCAACGCCGGGGGCGCGGGAAGGTCACCCGAGCTTGCGACCTGCGGAAGCGGACACGGCCGCGATCTTCGCCTCCCGGCGTGCCGTCCGCACCGCGCGCTTGACCCGTCGCTGCGAGCGATCCACCGCGTGCGAGGTCCGATATTTCAGACCCGGCCGGCCCTCGGTGTCGGCCGCGGCCAGCAGCAGACCGCCGAGCAGCCCCAGGTTCTTCAGGAACTGGGTCTGCTGCCCGGCGCGCTCCTCCTTGGGCACCGACCAGAACGGGTGCCCGGCGACCGTGGTCGGCACCAGATTGGCCGCCAGCACGGCGGCGGACGGCCTGGTCAGGTGACCGCTGGCGAGCAGCAGCCCGGCCAGCACATCGAGACCGCCCTTGATCCGGGTCAGGGTCACGGTGTCGGTGGGCAGGCGCGGGTCGACCTTCTCGATCAGCGGCCCGATCCGATCGGTCACGCGGCTCGCCGTCGCGGCCTTCGCCTCCGGATTGAGCAGGACCTTGACGCCGCTCTGCACGAAGATGGCGGCGAGCATGACGCGGGCAGCGGTGCGCACGGGCTTCATACAGCTCTGTATACCCCGGTCAAGGACTCAAATCCTCAAGGTTGGGTACGCAGATAGCGACCGAAGTGCGGCACGGTGAAGGCGACGGTGCCCCGCTCCCCGGAGTAGATCAGCCCCTTCTTGATCAGCGCGTCCCTGGCCGGCGACAGACTCGCGGGCTTGCGGCCGAGCGCGGTGGCGATGTCCGAGGTCGGCACCGCGGCGTCCATGTCGTCGGCCGCCTCGGCCCCGAGCGTCGCCATCGCCCGCATGTAGTCCCGCTCGGCCGGCGTGGCCCGCTCGAACCGTGACCCGAAGAAGCCGACCGCCAGCTCCGCCTCGGCCTCCGGCGCCGCCACCCGCACGTCCGCGTCGGTCACCGGTGTCTGCGGGGCGTGATCCCAGGTCGCCTTCCCATAGGCCTGCACGAAGTACGGGTAGCCGCCGGACTTCTCGTACAGCAGGTCGAGGGCCTTCTGCTCGTATTCGACCTCCTCACGGGCGGCCGGGGCGCACAGGGCGAGGTCCGCGGCGATCCGGTCGAGACGGTCGATGCGCTGGTAACGGAAGAGGCGCTCGGAATAGGACTTGGCCGCGGACAACACCGCCGGCAGGTGCGGCAGACCGGCGCCGACCACGATCAGCGGAGCTCCCAGCTGGGACAACTCGTGGCAGGCGGCGCACAGCGCGGAGACGTCGGCCGGGCCCAGGTCCTGCATCTCGTCGATGAACAGCGCGATGCCGGTGCCCACGTCGGTGGCCAGCGACGCGGCGTCGGTGAAGAGCTCGACCAGGTCGATCTCGATGTCGCCGGAGTCGGCGCGGCCGCGGGCCGGCGGCACGTCGATGCCCGGCGCCCAGCGGTCGCGCAGCTTGGAGTTGGCGTCGTTGGCCCGCAGCGCGAAGGCCTTGAGCACGGCCAGCACCTCGTCCACCCGGTCCGGGCTGCGGTGATGCGGGGTGAGCTCGCGGATCGCCATGTGCAGGGCGGCGGAGACCGGGCGGCGCAGCGACTGGTCCGGCCGGGCCTCGATCTTGCCGGTGCCCCACAGGCGGCCGATCGCGGCGGAGCGCAGGGTGTTGAGCAGAACGGTCTTTCCGACGCCGCGGAGGCCGGTCAGCACGAGGCTGCGCTCGGGGCGGCCGCGGGCGACGCGTTCCAGGACGACGTCGAAGGCGTCCAGCTCGCGGTCGCGGCCGGCCAGCTCGGGAGGGCGCTGACCTGCGCCGGGAGCGTACGGGTTCCGCACGGGATCCATGGGATAGCACCGTATCGGGCTCTCTAGCATTTGCGCTAGATCTTCGTAGACCGTTCTATGAGCGGGTCTAGCCTAATCTAGCTATTTTGCTAGAGATAGTTAGATGCCCCTACCTTTCGCGGAGGCAGAGCACGAAGTCGAGGCTGTCCAGCTCGCTGTCGTAGAAGTACCACTTGGTGTAGTTCGGCACCTTGTTGCACTTCGACTCGGCGTCGTCCTCGCCCGTCGTGCGCCCATCCACTCGCTTGAGCACCTCGAACGTGCCGCTCGCGCAGGCCACGATCTTCATCTCCGGCTTGTCCGCGGTGCCCTCGTTACGGACGCACTGGCCCTTGCTGACGAACCGGGCGTCCTCGCTGCTGCGCGGCTGCGGGTCGGTCACCTCGTCGGTGGCCGTGGTGGTCACCGGGGTGGACGGCGTGACACCGCCGCCGGTGTCGTCGGAGCCGCGGCCCGAGATCAGCCACGCGGTCGTGCCCAGGCCGCCGCAGATCAGCAGGCCGAGCACGACCACCAGGGCGACGATCGGGGTGTTCCGCTTCTTCTTCGGCATCGGCGGCGCCGGCTGACCCCAGCCGGGCGGCGGCGCGTTGAGCGGCGAAGCGCCGAACTGCTGCGGGCCGCCCGTGCGGAAGCCGGTCGACGCGTCGCCGGCCGCCGGCGGGATCGAGGTCGGCTGGCCGCCCCACGCCGGGTTCGACGCGTCGGAGGTCGGGTGGTCGCCCCACGGATCGGCCGGCTCCGTGTAGGGCTCGTCGGACGAACCCCGGCCGGACCACGGCTGCGACGGCGGGCCGGGATACGGGCCGTTCTGCGTCATCAGCGGTTCCTCCAGGCGCGGTTTCGCTGTCTGCCACCGTAGCGTGGACCTTCACAGGCGCAGATCCCGGAATCGCGCCGACCAGGCAACATCTCGGCGACAAGCGGCGCAATTCACCCGGTCTGCGGTGTTCTCTGTCGCGTCTCTGTCGGCAACGTGACCGCAGTTATCCACAGGCTCCAGCACTGAACCAACGGGGGACACCCACTTCTCGCTACGGTCCCGCCGTGCTTCTTCTCGTCCTGCTGCCCGCCGTCGCGATCGGCGTCCGGCTCGCCGCCACGGATCTGCGCTCCCTGCGGTTGCCCGATCCGCTGGTCGGCGCGCTGTCGCTGGCGCTGGGCGTGCCCGCGGTGATCTTCGGCGCCCCGGCGGCGATCGGCCGTGGCCTGATCGCGGCGGTGCTGGTCGGCGCGGGTTATCTGCTGCTCGCCCTGCTGCCCGGTGACGGCCTGGGCCTCGGTGACGTCAAGCTCGCGGCGGTGCTCGCCTTCGGGCTCGGCATGCTGGGCTGGCCGGCCGTGCTGGTCGGCGTGCTGTCGGCCCACGCGATCGCCGGATCGGTCGCGCTGGTCCTGCTGGCCCGGCGCCGGGTGACGCGGCGGTCGGCACTGCCGTTCGGCCCGGCTCTGCTGGCCGGTGCGCTGCTCGCCGTGCTGCTAGATCAGGCGCAGCTGCCGGTCCCGTGGGCGGGCGGGCACCGCGTCGCCGAGTCGCTCGAAGAGGCCCGCGTCGATCGCGGAGAGGAACGGCGTCGGCGACTGCTCCCGCTCGCTGCCGTGCCGGAAGCGCCGGGCGGCGTGGCTGAGATAGAGCCGGTCCTGCGCCCGGGTCAGCCCGACGAAGAAGAGCCGTCGCTCCTCGGCCACGTCCTCGTCGCTCGCGGGCGCGCCCGGCCAGCGCAGTGGCAGCAGGCCGTCCTCGCAGCCGACCAGGAAGACCACCGGGAACTCGAGGCCCTTCGCCGCGTGCAGGGTGAGCAGGTGCACCGCCTCGGCCCGCGGGTCCAGCGCATCCACTTCGGCGCCGGTCGCGATCTCCTGCAGAAAGGTGCCCAGGTCCTCGCCGATCCGGTGGGCCAGCGGCATGAGCAGTTCGGCGGCCGACCAGATGTCGTCCGGGGCGAGCTGCTCGGCGTCCAGCGTCGGCGCGGCGTAACGCTGCGCCAGCACCTGCGCGGTCACCTTCACCCGCGACGCCAGCGGGCCGGCGAGCCCGTCGGCGTTGCGCAGCTCGCGGGCGATGACCTGCACACCGGCCCGATCGCGCAGCCGGTTGTGCGATCGCTTCTGCACCGGCACGCCGGCCCGGGACAGCGCCTCGACGATCGGCCCGGATTGCGCGTCGGCGCGATAGAGCACCGCGATGTCAGAAAAGGACAGCGTGCCCGGGGCGATCGCCCGTGAGTCCACCCGCCCACTGTCCAGCGATCGGTGCGACAACCCACCGACAAGTTCATCGACGGTACGCACGACGAAGTCCGCCTCGTCCGCGGTGCTGGCGGCGGCATAGCGGCCCACCAGCGGCGACTCCGGGTCGAGCCGGGCCGGGTCCAGCCGCCGGCCGCGCACCAGCGAGGAGGGCGCGATCGCCTGCACCGCCGCGGCCAGGATCGGCGCCGACGAGCGGTAGTTGCGGGTCAGCCGCACCAGCCGGGCGTCGGTGAAGTCCTCGTTGAAGCGCAGAAAGTACTTCACGTCGGCGCCACGGAAGCTATAGATCGCCTGGTCCGGGTCGCCGATCGCGCACAGGTTGCCGTCCGCGGGGCTGAGCAGGCGCAGCAGCTCGTACTGGTGCTCGTCGACGTCCTGATACTCGTCCACGAAGATCCACTGCCAGCGGCGGCGATACTTCTCGACCAGCGCCGGCTCGTCGCGCAGCAACTGCACCGGCATGGTGATCAGGTCGTCCAGATCCACCAGGTCCTGCTGGCGCAGCAGCTTGCGATAGGCCATGTCGTCGTCGCCGGCCTGCTCTCGGGCCTCGGCGCGCTCGGCGTCGTCGGCGATCCGCCACTTCGCGGGCAGGCCGGCCGCCTTCGCGTTCTCCCGCAGGATGGTCAGGCCCAGCGAGTGGAAGGTGCCGACGGTGATGTCCTCACCCTCGTCGCCGAGCAGGGCGTCCAGGCGTTCGCGCAGCTCCTCGGCGGCCCGGCGGGTAAAGGTGATGGCCAGGCAGCGCTCGGGGAAGACCTTGAGCTCGGCGCACAGATAGGCGATCCGGTGGGTCAGCGTGCGGGTCTTGCCGGTGCCCGGACCGGCCACGATCAGCAGCGGTCCACCGGGCGCCGAGGCGGCCACCCGCTGCATCGCGTCCAGCCGGTCCAGCAGCCCGGTGCCGACCTCCTCCATGCCGGCCAGCATCGGCTCGAAGGGTTCGTGCGGCGACGGCGGCGGGGCGATGGGTGGCGGCGGCGGTGTCCGCTTCACTTCCTTGATCTTCGGTACGGCCGCCCGCCCGACCGCCGGTTCCGGCTTGCGTTGCTTCGGCAGGTCCGGCATGTCGAACAGCGTCTCGACCTGCGGGGCACTGGCCTTGTTCCGCAGCTCGCCGGGCTCGAAGAGGGTGATCACGCCATATTCGCCGTCGTAGCCCGCGATCCGCCGCACCTGTCCGCGCCGGAGCCGGATGATCGCCTCGCGCAGGTTCTCGCCACCGGCCTGCCCGATCTCGTCGACCGGCACGCCGCGCAGGATGTCGAGCTCCGGCCCGAGCGTCGCGACCAGGTGGTTGAGCTGCGCCTCGACGGTCTTCGACTTCGGCCCGACGCCGTTGATCTCGCCGAGGATCTCGTGCAGCTGGATCAGGTGCTCGACCCGCTGAGCGCGCAGCCGCGGTGCGTCGCGGTCGGCGAGATCCTCGACCCGGCTCTGCACCCCGACGGTGAGCGGCTTGCCGCACTCGGGGCAGCGGCCGCCGTGCTCGCGGGTGCGGGCGGGCGCCCAGTTCACGCCGCAGGCCCGATGGCCGTCGGCGTGATACTTGCCCTCCTCGGGGAAGAACTCGATGGTGCCGGCCAGGCCGTGCCCGCTCTTGATCGCGGCATAGTCCGGCGCCCCCGTGAAGAGCGTCGCCTCGCGGGCCAGCGCGGCCGGCGAATGCGCGTCCGAGTTGGACACCAGGCGGTAACGATCCAGGCTGGAGACCCGCCAGTTCATCTCCGGGTCGGACGACAGCCCGGTCTCCACCGCGGTGATGTGCCCGGCCAGGTCGGCATAGCAGTCGGCGATCGCGTCGAAGCCGGATTTGGAGCCGAGGGCGGAGAACCACGGGGTCCAGATGTGCGCCGGCACGAGGTAACCGTCGGGGCTGGACTCCAGCACGATCTCGAGGAGGTCGCGCGAGTCGAGGCCGAGGATCGGGCGGCCGTCGGCGGTGAGGTTGCCGATCCGGCCGAGCGCGGTGTTGAAGCGGGCGGCGGCGGCGAAGTCGGGCAGGTAGATCAGGTGGTGCACCTTGCGGGTGCGGTCGTCGCGCTTGTAGATCGTGGAGATCTCGACGCTGAGCATGAAGCGTGGCGGCGCGGCGCCCTGCAGCGAACCGGGCAGGCGCTTGGTGATGTCCGCCTCGGCGTCCGGGGCCAGGCGATAGAGGCCCGGCTCGGCCGGCTCGAGGCTGTCCCGCAGGTGATCGAACCAGGCCGGGTGGGTGAAGTCGCCGGTGCCCAGCACGGCGATGCCTTTGCGGCGGGCCCACCAGGACAGGTTGGGCAGGGTCAGGTCTCGGCTGCAGGCGCGGGAGAACCGGGAGTGGATGTGCAGATCCGCGACGTATGTGTCCGCGGCGACCGAGGACCCTGCGCTGTCCGAGGGCACGCGCTGCATCCTGTCATGTCCGCGGAGTGGCCCGCGCGCCGCCACGCTCAAGGCCACTTATGGATCTTGATGGACGCTCCCGCGCGGCTCAGGGTGCCTTGAGCTCGATGAGCGAGACCTGCGGAGGCGCGCCGACCCGAACGGGCGGCCCCCAGAATCCGGCGCCATTGGTGACGTAGACCGGCACTCCATCGACCTCGCCATATCCGGAGACGACGGGTTGTTCCAGTTTGACCAGGTAGTTGAACGGAACCATCTGCCCGCCGTGGGTGTGCCCGGACACCTGCAGATCGACGTCGAAACGGGCGGCGTCGCGGGCGACGATCGGCTGGTGCGCCATCAACACCACCGGGCGGGTCTTGTCCCGATCGCCGAGCGCGGCCTCGAAGTCCGGCCCGTCCCCGACGTCGGTGCCGCCGAGATCGTTCACGCCGGCCAGCTCGAAGGCACCCCCACGGGTGACGATCTCGAGCCGTTCGTTGCGCAGCGGCCGCACCCCGAGCCGCGCGACCTCGTCCACCCACTCCTGGAACCCCGAGTAGTACTCGTGATTCCCGGTGACGAAGTAGGCCCCCTGCCGAGACCGGATGTCCCGCAGCGGCTCGGCGAACCGCCCGAGCTCAGCCACCGACCCGTCCACCATGTCCCCCACGATGCACACCACATCGGCGTCCACCGAGTTGATCATCTCAACGATCCGCCCCATGTGCCGCGCACCGGTGAGCGGCCCGAGGTGAATGTCGGACACGACGGCGAGCCGGGTGCCGTCCATGGCCTGGGGAAGCTTGGCGAGCGGAATCTGCACCCGATCGAGGCGAGGCGCACCAAGCGCGGTCCGAACCCCGTAACCGGTCACCCCGACGGCGGTGAGCCCAGCGAAGATCGCGGCCCCCCGAGCAAGCACCAGCCGCCGTTCAATCCCGCGCTCACGACCCGCGTCGTCATCGTCCGACCCGGACCGATCCCGCCCGGCCCTCTCGCCGCCAACGGCCGCTGCGCTCTCGCTTCCATCGCCGCCGGCCGTTTCGCCGCCGGCCAGGCTGCCGTTGGTCGTGTCCTTGTTAGTCGCGCCGTGGCTGGTGTCGCCAGCGGTCATGTCGTTGTCTTCGGCGTTGCCGTCGGCCGTGGCGGCGCTGGTCGCGCTGCTGCCGTGGGTGTCGCCGCCAGTCAGGCCGCTACCGGTTGTGTCGTCGGCAGACGGGCCGCCACCGGCGGTGGTGGTGTCGTTGTTGCCGGCCGAACCGTCGGTCTCCGAGCCCGGCCGGGCGCCGCCTCCCGACGAGCTACGCGTCGTGCCGGCCGAAGCCGCCGCACTGACCGGTTGCGACGCCTCGCCACCAAGGCTTTTGCCCTGAGCACGCCAGATCAGCGAGATCACCAGCCGCGGAATCTCCAACACGACCAGCGTGACCAGCAGATAGAACATCAGCGCGATCCAGAGATATCCAGGCCAGGCCAGCCCCTTGAAATCGGCGGCGCGCACCAGGATCAGGTTCGCGGGCAGCAGGATCGCCAGCAGCAGAATGACCAGCCCGCCGATCTTGCGAGCAGGCCCGGGCCGCAGCGGGTCGCGCACGAGCCGCTTCCACAGATAAAGGTGGATGCCCATGACCACGACCAGGACGAACCCAAAAAACCCAATCACGCAACACTCCCGGCCCGGCCGCCCAGGAGTGACGACACTCGCCCCATCCTCCCAGCACGACCCACTAATTCCGCCGTGATCACAGCATCTTCACAGCTCACCGCGCCCTTGGCCCCACCCCACCTGCCGCCCGGCGAAACGGCCGCCCTATATGCAGGGTGCGGCCGTTCGCCTCAGTGATGACGGCGGATGTGCCCGCCACACTGCGACGCGCAGAGCCGGATCAGCCCTGTGGCCCCCGGGTGTTGCGTATATGTGTGCAGAGCAAAGGAAGTCGGGGCGCTCAGGTTGTGGCGGGCATGGAGCCGCGGAGGCGGGCCGTCAAGGGCCACAAAGGCCGGCCGTCCGGGGGAACGCCATCGACGCGATGCCGATCGAGCTCCAGGTCGACGCGGCGTCGGCGATCATGGCGTTGAACAGCCCTAATGCGGCCCGAGTAGGGCTGCCACGTTGCAGGCGATGGCCCAACAGGTTCCCTCGGATGGTGCCCAGGCGGCCCAGGCGATGCGAAATCCGTCGATGCACACGATGCGGCAGGTTGCTGCGCCGGGAGAGCCGCACAGCGTCGGCCGCCGCGCTCAGGTCGCCACGGATCAGCGTCAGATCGGACGCCTCGATCGCCACATCGGAGCCCGCCCCCATCGACAAACCCAGATCAGCCTGAGCCAGAGCCGCGGCATCGTTCACACCATCACCAACCATCGCCACCACCCGGCCACGCCGCTGAAGACCACGGACCACCTCGACCTTGCCGACCGGCGAGACACCAGCAACCACCTCAGTGATGCCAACCTCAGCCGCCACAGCCCGGGCAACAGGCTCCGCGTCACCGGTGAGCAGCACCGGATCCAACCCCAGCTCCCGCAAGTCACGCACAGCGGCGGCACTGGACGGACGCACCGGATCAGAGAGCCCGATCTGCCCACGAACCACCCCGTCGACAACCACCTCAACCCACGTCTGCACGCCCTTTGCTCTGCTTCCTCCAAGGAAGCGCTCCCCCTCAGGAAGCAGAGCCCCTCTGCTTCCTCCTGGGAGCGCTGTCTCTCAGGAAGCAGAGCCCCTCTGCTTCCTCCTGGGAGCGCTGTCTCTCAGGAAGCAGAGCCCCTCTGCTTCCTCCTGGGAAGCGCTGTCTCTCAGGAAGCAGAGCCCCTCTGCTTCCTCCTGGGAAGCGCTGTCTCTCAGGAAGCAGAGCCCCTCTGCTTCCTTCCGGGAAGCGCTGTCTCTCGGGGAGCAGAGCCTCTCTGCTTCCTCCTGGGAAGCGCTGTCTCTCGGGGAGCAGAGCCTCTCTGCTTCCTTCTAGGAAGCGCTATCCCTCGGGGATCGAAGCCCTCCTGCTGCCGTCCGGGAAGTGCTCCCTCTGGGGAAGCAGAGCAAAGGCGTCGGGCCGCGCCGCGCCGCGCCGGATCTCGCCGATGACACGACTACCGCGTTCTCGGTCTGGCGAAGCCTCGATCAGCCGCCGGCGACGGGCAACAGGACGTCGATCGTCGGGCGGGAGGGGCTGCGGCGCGGGGGATGTCGCCGTTGGCGGCTGTCGCGTTCTCGGTCTGGCGAGGTGTCGGTCAGCGGCCGGCGAAGGGGTGGCTGGACGTCGACTGTCGCGTCCGAAGGGGTTGCGGCGGGGGGATGTCGCCGGTGGTGGCCGTCGGGTTCTCGGTCTGGCGAGGTGTCGGTCAGCCGCCGGCGAAGGGTGGCAGGACGTCGACCGTCGCGTCCGCCGGGAGGTCTGCTTCAGGGTTGTGGCAGGTCAGGCCGTCGACGAGGAAGCTTGCCGCCTTCAGGACCACGGCCAGCCGTTCGCCGTGGCTTGCGGTGAGGGTGTCGGTCAGTTCGTTGAGAGAACGGGCCTGGACGGACTCCTGCGAGATCCCGCCCGCGGCAGCGCGTGCCCCGGCGAAGTAGCGGACCGTCAGCATGCGCTGCCCTCGCTCGTGGCGCACGCACCCAAGCGCCCCGGACTCACGCCGCGCCGGCTTGGTGGGCAAGCGCGGCTCAGGAACGCGGATGAATGCACGTCAGCCGCCGATCGCGGACATCGGGCGGGACGGCTGGAGGAAGGCGGGGTTGTCGATGCCGTGGCCGGCTCGCTTGCCGAGGGTGGCTACCTGCCAGGCCGCGGCGATCTCGTCGTCGGTGGCGTCGCCGCGCAGCAGGGCTCGCAGGTCGGACTCCTCGGTGGCGAAGAGGCAGTTGCGGATCTGGCCGTCGGCGGTCAGGCGGGTGCGGTCGCAATCGCCGCAGAAAGGCCTGGTCACGCTGCCGATGACGCCTACCCGGGCGGGGCCGCCGTCCAACGCGCTGTGGCCGGGGACGATCCAGGTCTCGGCCGGCGCCGTTCCACGTGAAACCGGATCCGGCTCCAGATTGAAGGGGGCGAGGGCGGCCAGGATGTCCTCGGCGGTGACCATGGTGTGGCGGTCCCACTGGTGCTGGGCGTCCAGCGGCATCTGCTCGATGAACCGCAACTCGTAACCGTGCTCCAGCGCGAACCGCAGCAGCGCCGGCGCCTCGTCGTCGTTGACGTCCTGCATCAGCACCGCATTGATCTTGACCGGCGTGAGGCCCGCGTCGGCCGCCGCTCGCAGCCCGGCCAGCACGTCCGCGTGCCGATCGCGCCGGGTCAGCTCACGGAACCGCACCGGGTCCAACGTGTCCATCGAGATATTGACCCGGTCGAGCCCGGCATCCCGCAGCGACACGGCCATCCGCTCGAGCCCGATCCCGTTGGTGGTCACCGACATGCGCGGCCGGGGACGCAGCCGAGCCACCTCACCGATGATGCCGACCAGCCCGCGCCGGATCAGCGGCTCTCCGCCGGTGAAACGCACCTCGGTCACCCCGAGCGACTCGACCGCGATCCGGATCAGCCGGACCACCTCGTCGTCGGAGAGCTGCTGCTCCCGAGGCATCCAGGCGAGACCCTCCTCGGGCATGCAGTAGGTGCACCGCAGATTGCACCGGTCGGTCAGCGAGACCCGAAGGTCGGTGGCCACCCGCCCGAACCGATCAACCAACTGCCCCGAACTCGCGGCGACCGCCGGCGTCGGCGCCAGAAAAGGGCGCAGGGCGAGCTCACTGGTTGGTCCCGCAGTCCCGCGAAGCTCGCTCACCGGTCGAATCTATCCCGCTGGCGGACCCTTCGGCGAAGAGTGATCCATGCCTGTGGATAACCTCGCACGCCATGCGCCGCGCATCATTCAAACTCTGCACAAACCACCGCCGGTCATAGCCGGCGCCTATATCCGCGCAGCCGCCTCGGCCGCCGCCCGCACCGCGCCCTGATACGCCGACCCGAAAGCCGCCGTGTGCACCAGCAGCAGGTGCAACTGATGCAGCGGCACCCGCGCCCGCCATCCGTCGGCCAGCGGATGCACCTCCTGATAGGCGCCCAGGATCGCGTCGAGATGCGGCGCCCCGCCGAACAGCGCCAACGTCGCCAAATCGGTCTCCCGGTGACCGCCGTGCGCGGCCGGATCGATCAGCCACGCCCGCCCGTCGGCCGCCCACAGGACGTTGCCCGGCCACAGGTCACCGTGCAGGCGGGCGGGCGGCTCGCTGTGGGCGTACCCGGAAAGGATGTTGATCGTCTGCTCGACGACCGCGATGTCGGCGCCGGACAACGCGCCCCGATCGGCCGAAAGCCGCAGGTAGGGCAGCAATCGGCGCTCGGCGAACCACGGGCCCCACGGCCCGGCCGAGACCGTGTTGTCCAGCGGCAACGGCCCGATGAAGCCCGGCCACGAGGCGCCGAACCCGGGCGCGCCGGAAAGGTGCAACGCGGCCAGCCCTCGACCGAACGCGGCCGCGGCCTGCGCGGAGGGCGTGCCGTGGTCGATCCACTCCATGGCGATCATCGACGGCAGTGCGGTGAAAACCTCCGGAACGGGCACCGCCGAGGCCGCTCGCAACCACTCCAAACCGGCCGCTTCCGCCTCGAAGAAGCCCGCCTGGGGCACGCCTGACGGCCACGTCTTGGTGAAGATCGACGTGCCATCGTCCAAGGTCAGACGGGATGCGTGCGCGACGGAACCACCCGAAACGGGCGTCTCCCGGATGCGCTGATGGGTGAGAAATGTCGGGAGATGCTGCGGGTGCGCGCGGAGGTACGCCAGATCCACCGCCCTATCTTCCACTTCGGGTTACGGAGGTCTCGAATCGGAGTCAAAATGTCGGCATGAGCCCTGTCACGGTGCGTTCGTACCGGCCGGCCGACCACAGCGCCGGCCGCCGCCTCTGGTCGGAACTGACCAATCAGCACAACCTGATGTACGGCGATGCGGCCAATGACGCGGGCGCGGGCTTCGAGGAATATCTGACCCGTCTCGACCTGGGCGGTCTCTGGGTGGCCGACCACGCGGACGACGGCGTGATCGGAATGGTCGGTCTGGTCATGCGGGGCCGCGGCGGCGAGGTCGAGCCGGTCGTGGTGACGACCTCGCACCGGCACAAGGGCGTCGGGCGCAAGCTGCTGCGGCACGTGGCCGGCGAGGCGAAGAAGCGCACCATGACCTCGCTCACCATCTCGCCCTCCTCGCGCAACGTCGACGCGATCCGGTCGCTGCACGCGGCGGGCTATGACGTGGTGTCCTCGATCGAGCTCACCATGGACCTCGATCGGCACACGCACGAGTGGCAGACGGACAGCCTCGAGCTGCATGAGCTGCAGTTCCGCTCGTAGCCGCCGAGTTATCCACAGGCCCCCCGCGGGCCGCCGCGAAATCCGCCAGGGTCTTCGGCATGCGACTGACGTCCACGCCCGAGATCCTCGCCGCGATTCCCTATCTGCTGGGTTTCCATCCGGCCGACAGCGTCGTGGTGGCCGCCGTCCAGGGCGGTGAGCTGCACTTCGGCCTGCGCCATGACCTGCCCGGCGGCGATCCACCGGGGGTGGCCGCGCTCCTCGCCCATCACGGCGCCGAGCAGGCGATCGTCATCGGTTACGGTCCGAGATCCGAGGCGATCCCGGCGACCGGCGCTGCCTTGCGCGAGGCCGGCGTGCGGGTCCTCGACGAGGTCCGGGTCGAGCACGGCCATTTCTGGTCCTACCTGCGTCCCGGTCCCGGCCGCCCGATCGACCCGGAGACGAGCGTGGTCGCCGCGGAGGCCACCTTTCAGGGCCTCGCCGTGCTGCCCGGCCGAGACGCGCTGGTCGCACAGTTCGCCCAGGTCACCGGCGCGGAGAGGGCCGCGATGACGGCGGCGACCGCGCGGGCACAGGCCCGATTCGCGGAGTGGGATGCCCGCGAGCCGAGCGACGCGCGTTTCGCGCGGCTGGTGCGCCGGGCCGGCTTCGCAGCGGTACGCGCGGCGGAAAGGTGCACCGAGACCGGCCGGCGCATGCGTGACGACGAGGTCGCCTGGCTGGGCGTGCTGCTCCTCGACACAGTGGTGTGCGACTACGCCTGGAAACGCATCGAGGCCGGCGATGTCGACCAGGTGCTGTGGACCGACGTGGTCCGCCGGGTCGACCGCGCCTTCGTCCCCGCACCCGCGACCCTGCTCAGCTTCGCCACGTGGCGACGTGGCTTCGGCCCGGCCGCCCGCATCGCCCTCGATCGCGCGCTCGAGGTGGACCCGCGCTTCGAACCCGCCCTGCTGCTCGACGAGATCCTCAGCCGGGGCCTCTCCCCGGAGGCCGCGGCAGACTGGCCGGGCCGCCGCCGGTCCCGGGTCTCGTCCACGCGACGGCGCAGGCGAAACCGGGGACGGGCGGCGTGAGCATTTCGCTAGGGACGCTCGGTCTCTTGGCGGACGGTGTCTTCGGCCCGCAGTGCGGACACCGAGCCCGGCGTCGGATTGTCCGTTGTCTGGTGCAGGCCGGGCACCCGGTCCTCGATCACAAAGGTCGCCCGCGTGTGCACCGGCGCGCCCGGCCGGGTCACATAGGGCACCACCCGGAAGTCGGCGGTCATCGACTCACGAGTGATCGTGGTGCGCACATAGCCGCGCTGGTTGTTATAGAAGCGCAGGTGCGGGTTCCACGGCGTCCACGGGTGCTGCCCGCCGATCACGTCCACGCCGTCGCCGGTGCTGGTGATCGACGAGCAGACCAGCTCGGTGCCGACCGTGCGCGAGGTCGGGTCGTTCCAGTCCAGCTTGAGCTCGTCGGCCCAGTGCGCGTGCACGTCGCCGGTGAGCACCACCGGGTTGCGCACGCCGCCGTCCACCCAGCCGCGGGTGATCCGGTCGCGGGACGCGGCATATCCGTCCCACGAGTCCATGCTGACCACCTTGGCCGGGCCGGAGTTGTTGTCCCGCTGGCCGAAGAACACCTGCTGGCCGAGCACGTCCCAGCGGGCGTCCGAGCGGCGGAAGCCGTCGATCAGCCACTGTTCCTGCTCGGCGCCGGTGATCGAGCGGGCCGGGTCGATCGCGGCCGGGCAGTCCTTGTAGCCGTCGCCGCACCCCTGGTCGTCGCGGTACTGCCGGGTGTCGAGCAGGTGGAAGGTGGCGAGCCGGCCCCACTTGATCCGGCGATAGAGCTGCATGTCGATGCCGCTCGGGAGCGAGCTGCGGCGCAACGGCATGTTCTCGTAATAGGCCTGGAAGGCAGCCGCCCGCCGGGCGAGGAAGGCGGGGTCGGGCTGCTCGGGCACCTCGTCGGCCCAGTTGTTCTCGATCTCATGGTCATCGAAGACCACCGCCCAGGGCGCCACCGCGTGCGCCGCCTGCAGATCCGGGTCGGTCTTGTACTGCGCGTGCCGCTGGCGATAGTTGGCCAGCGTCACGGTCTCCGGGCCCTGGTGGTCGCGCGGGTTCCCGCCCGGGATGGTGTAGGTGTCAGCCGGATATTCGTACTGGTAGTCGCCCAGGTGCAGGATCAGGTCGGGCTCGTCGTCGGCCAGGCGGCGATAGGCGGTGAAGTAGCCGTGCTCGTACTGCGAGCAGGAGGCGAACGACATGGCCAGGCTGGCCGGCATCGCCCATGGCGCGGGCGTGGTGCGGGTGCGCCCGACCGGCGAGAGATAGCCGTCGGCGCGGAAGCGATAGAAGAACTCGCGGGCCGGCGGCAGGTCGTGCAGCACGACGTGCAAGCTGTGCGCGCGGGCGGGCAGCGCGGTCGTCACACCGCGCTTGACGATCCGGCGGAAACGCTCGTCGGCGGCCACCTCCCACTCGACCGGGATCGGGCGGCCGGGCATGCCGCCGAGACCGTCCTCGGCCAGCGGTTCGCGGGCGAGGCGGGCCCACAGCACGAAGCCGTCCGGTGCGGGATCGCCGGAGGCCACGCCGAGCGTGAAGGGGTCGGTCCGGAGCGGCGCCGCGAACGCGGACGACGGCAGGGTGAGCGCGCCGGCCGTGGCCGCGCTCCCCAGGATGAGGGTTCGTCGCGAGAGTGCCATGCCCGCACTCTGGCGAGCATGGATGAACGTGGATGGCCGTGCGGTTTACCGTCAGGCGGTCAAACGGTGACGCGCTCGGCTCCGGTGTATACGTTCATCGTCGGTCCACGAAGGAACCCCACCAAGGTCATCCCGGCCTCGGCGGCGAGCTCGGCGGCCAGCGTGCTGGGCGCGGAGACCGCCGCGAGCAGCGGGATGCCGGCCATCCAGGCCTTCTGCGTCAGCTCGAAGCTGGCCCGGCCGGAGACCAGCAGCACGTGGCCGGTCAGCGGCAGCCGGCCCTCGCGCAGCGCCCAGCCGATCACCTTGTCCACGGCGTTGTGCCGGCCCACGTCCTCGCGCAGCACGAGCAGGTCGCCGCCGGCCGTGAAGAGCCCGGCGGCGTGCAGTCCGCCGGTGCGATCGAAGGTGCGCTGGGCCGCGCGCAATTTGTCCGGAAGGGTGGCAAGTGTCTGAGCTGTGACGGAAACGCCGTCGGTCGTGATGTCGAACCGTGATCGAGTGCGGACCGCATCGATGCTCGCCTTGCCGCAGACCCCGCAGGAGGAGGTGGTGTAGAAATTCCGCGTCGGGTCGGTGTCCGGCGGCGGCACGTCGTCGCCGAGCACCACGTCGACCACGTTGTAGGTGTTCGGGGTGTCCGTGCCGGCGCAGAGCTGGGCGGTGACCACGTCGTCCGCGGTGCGGATCACACCCTCGGTGAGCAGGAAACCCATGGCCAGATCGATGTCCTGGCCCGGAGTGCGCATGGTGACGGCCAGCGGCGCCTTCCGGATCCGGATCTCGAGTGGTTCCTCGGCGGCCAGGTCGTCCGGGCGGCGGCGGGGCTCCGCGGTCGCGTCAAGATTGATCTTCGTTACGGGACGGCGGTTCATCGTCCGGGCCATGTGCCGAGCGTAGGCCGGTCGGCGGCGTCCGCACAGCGGTCGTGCGCGAGCCTGGTCGCAGCCCGGTGGCGGCCGCTCGTGGTCACGCTCGAGTCCCGGCCGGGATACGGTACGTACGTGGGGGGATTTGCGGCGGTGGTGCTGGCCGGTGGTGCGGCACGGCGAATGGGTGGTGCGGACAAACCGACCCTGCCCGTCGCGGGCCAGTCGATGATCACCCGTGTGCTGGCCGCGGTGCACGACGCCAACCCGCGCATCGTGGTCGGCAAGGTGCCGCCCGACCTGCCCGTCCCCGTCCTGACCACGACCGAGCAGCCGCCCGGCGGCGGCCCGGTGGCGGCGACCGCGGCGGGGCTGGCGCTGGTGCCGGCCGACGTCACGTTCACCGCGCTGCTGGCCGCCGACCTGCCGCTGCTCACCGGTGAGGCGATCGACGTGCTGCGGCTGACCGTGGAGTCGGCGCCGATGCAGGGCGCGGTCTATCGGGACGCCGAAGGGCGCCGGCAGATGCTCTGCGGGGTGTGGCGCACGGTCGCGCTGCGCGAGGCGCTCGACCGGCTGCAGCAGGAGCGCGGCCACCTGCGAGGCGCCTCGGTGCGCGAGTTGATGGAGTTCCTGCGGGTGGCCGAGGTGTCCTGGCGCCGCCCGGGTCCGCCACCGTGGTTCGACTGCGACACCGACGACGACCTGCGCACCGCCGAGGAATGGGCCAGCTGAGCATGAACGAGCTCGACGCCTGGGTGGCCGCGGCCGTGCACGAGCTCGGTCTGCGCCCCGAGGACGACCAGACCAGGCGGGTGCTGGACGTCGCCCGGGACGTTGCCCACCAGGTGTTGCGGCCGGGGGCGCCGGTCACCGCGTACCTGATGGGGGTGGCCGTGGGACGCGGCGCAGACCCGGCCGACGCGGCCCAGCGCATCTCCCGGCTCGCGCAGACCTGGGAAAATCGGTCGGAAACCGGGACCGGACCCGAAACGAAAGATGCGTAACAACCACTCGATAGGGTGGCTGTCATGACCGCGGAACCGACGGGTGATCAGCCCGAGCTCCTCCTGCTGGAGGAACCCAGCACCGCAGACCTGCGCGCCAAGGTGACCGAGGCGTGGCGGGAGTTCGCGAGTGCGCTCGCCACGCTGATCCCCAAGCTGTCCGCGGGCGCGCACATCGACGTCACGCTCGACCCGACCGCCTCCGGCACCGGCACGGCGATCTATTCGGTCAGCATGCGGGTGCTCGACGACGGCGTGCTCGAAGCGCTCGCGGTCGGCAACGCGGAGCTGCCGAAGGACTACCGGATGGACCGCGCCGCGGTCGCCGACCTGATCGCGCTCGGCTGGTCCCCGCCCGGCGTGCTGCCCGACTCGGGCGACTCGTTCGGCCTGCGCACGACCATCGACCAGGCGTCTCGCATCGCCACCATCGTCTCGCGCACGCTGCGCGACGTCTACGGCGCGCCGCACCCGGCGTTCCTGGTCTATCTGGTGCACGACATCGAGGACGAGCCGATCGACACCGATCCGCTCGGCACCGCGCGGCACGAGCCGTCCCTCGAAGAGGGCCTCAACTTCGACGAGCTCAAGGACGCCGCCGCCATGGCGCACGCGGCGGAGGAGGCGATCCCGCTCGAGGAGCGCGTCCGCACGGTCGTCGCGACGATGTCCAAGACCACCGTCGACCAGCTCCAGGAGGACGCGGACGGCGACGTCGGCATCCGCGCGGGCAGTGCGATGGTCTTCGTCCGGGTGCGCGACAACCCGCCGCTGGTCGACGTCTTCTCGCCGATCCTCACCGAGGTCGAGCCCACCGAGCAGCTCTATGTGAAGCTTTCCGAGCTGACCAACCGGATGCCGATCGGCCGGCTCTACTGTGCGCAGGACACGGTCTGGGCGTCCATCCCGGTCTTCGGCCGCAACTTCCAGGCCTCCCACCTCATGCTCGCCGTGCAGGTGATGACCGGCCTGGCCGACGAGCTCGACGACCGGTTGCACGGCGAGTTCGGCGGCAAGCGGTTCTTCGGCGAGGGCGACAAGCCGGACAAGCCCGCCACCCCCACCACCCCGGACGGCGACCACCGCCCGGGGATGTATCTCTAGCTAGCTGTTCGGCACGTCCGCGATCCGGTCCAAGGTGGACAGCCGGGAGGCCGTCAGCCCACGGTCCGACATCGTCCACAGCTCGTCGCCGATCACCAGCGTGCGCCGGATCACGGGCGTGTAGCCGGCCGGCCGCCGCTCCTCACTGATCGATCCGGCCGGCGCGAGACCGTCGTCGGTCACCCGCACGGCCAGCGCCGCCGGCTTGTCCTCCGCGATCACCCCGTCAACCTCCGTGTACGAGGTCACCGGCACCACCAGCAGCTTCGTGTCCGGCCACCACAGGATGGCGTGCGGGTCGAACTCCGCCTCGGAGTAGCCGTTCTCGACCACCTGCTGGGCGAGGCGCCGCGGCGAGGCCGGATCGGACACGTCGAACAGCGAGATCTGGGTGCCCTGCCGGCGACCGTTCTCGTCGGCCTCCTGCCCGATCCCGATCAGCCGATCCTCGCCCACCGGCTGCAGGTGCGCCGAGTAGCCGGTGATCTTCAGTTCGCCGGTGACCCGGGGCTTGGTGTGATCGCTGAGGTCGACGCTGTAGAGCGGGTCGGTCTGCCGGAACGTGACCACGTATCCGCGCGCCCCGATGAACCGCACCGAATAGATGCGCTCGTTCTTACCCAGCCCACCGACCTCGCCGACCAGCTCGAGCGCGTCCCCGTCCGGGCGCAGCACCCGCACCGCCGACGACCCGGCCTCGTCGTTCGTCGTGGCGACTCGCAGGTGACCGTCCCATTCGGACATCGCGTACTGGTTGACCAGCCAGCCCTTCACCTTGCCGGCCGCGGCGTAGACCGGCGGCGCGGCGCCGGCCACGTCGAACTTGTAGATCTCGGTCTCCTGCGGCGTCGACCGGTTGTCCCGCCCGCGCCACATGTCCAGCCGCCAGCGCTGGTCGTTGGCCACGTAGAGGCTGGTCGGGGTGCCGTAGACGGTGTCGCCGTCGGCCACGATCGCGACCGGGCGGCCGTTGTCCAGCTTCGGCGCCTTGAGGTCGAAGGTCAGCACGCTCAGCATCGCTCGCGCGGAGAAGACGGCCGGCCGGCTGACGTCGCCGCAACCGAGCCGGCCGCGCTCGGTGAAGCCGTCGGTGGTCACCGACCACTCCGGCAGCCAGGCGTTCAGGTCGGCCTTGTCGATCGCCTTCCGGTTGGCCTCGACCCGATCCTCGTCGTCGTCCATGCGCCGGTTCTCGGGGAACTGGATGGTCGGGGTGCTGCTCAGCACGACCCGGACGGTGTCACCGTTCTGCCGCGCGTCGACCAGCCGGCCCTGGCCCTCGAACGTGCTGATGTCGCGCGGGACGGCGCCGGCCAGGTCGACGAGCACCACCCGCGGGCCGGCCGGGACATAGCGCTTGGGGGCGTCGCCGCGGTATCGGATCTGGCCGCCGTCGCGCAGCAGCACCAGCGCGCGATCGCCGGAGAGCAGCAGGTTCGCGTCATAGGCGCCCTCGCCCAGCACCAGCTTGCCGGTCTGCTTCTTCGAGGCGGCGTCGAAGACCCGCAGCACGCCCTGCTCGACGGTGACGATGCGACGGCCGTCGGTCTTGACGATGTCGGGCTCGTCCACGCCGGCCTCGTGCACATTCGTACCCGAGAAGGCTTTTTCGGCGGCCGGAGCACCCGCCGCGCTGTCGGCGGCGCTGCGCGCCTGCGGCATCGCGCCGGCGTTCGCCGACGACGCTGCCAGGACGTCGCCGCCGAAGCCCCATGGCCCGACCGACTCCTTGGCCGCCGCCCGCAGGTCGTCCCGCAGCTGCTCACACGAATCGAAGGCGACCAGCCGCATGGCGTTGGCCAGTCGAGGAGGACCCGGCTTGGGAGCGGGGTCGACGTCCGCGGTGCAGCCCGCGAGCGGCAAAGATGCGACCAGGGCGAGGCCCAGGAGAATTCGGCGTGACATGCGGGTGGGACGACGCGCCACCGGGTTCGGTTCCCTACAGTTCGGCGGCGAGCACGTCACGCGCTGTCGCGGGCGAGCGGCCGATCAGCTTCTCCAGCGTCGGGTCGACGGCCGCGAACTCACCCTGCCGGCTGGCCGCGAACATGCCCACGAGCATCTCGGCGGCGGCCTCCGGCACGCCGTGCGAGACCAGGCCGGCCCGGTAATCGGCGTCCGGAATCACCGTGGTGGTGATCGGCCGCCCGGTGAGCTCGGCCGCGATCCCGGTGAGTTCGGCCAGGTCGAAGGTGGTGCCGGCGGTGAGCGGTGGGGTCGGCCCGTCGAAGCCGCCAGCAGTGAGCACGATCGCGGCCGCCTCGGCCAGATCGGCGTGCGTGGTCCAGGCGACCGGGCCGTCCGCGGGGGTGGCGAGCACCCCGGTCTGGATCGCCTGACCGAGCAGCATCAACACCGTCGAGGCATAGAAGCCGTTACGCAGCGAAGTGAACGGGACGCCGGAGTCGCGCAGCAGCCCCTCGGTCGCGGCGTGGTCGGGCATCGGCGCGAACGGCGAGGCAGGGTTGGCGCCGGCGTGGCTGGTGTAGACGATCCGCCCGGCGCCGGCCTCGCGCGCGGCGGCGATCGCCGTGCCGTGCCACCGCAGCGCCTCGGCGCCGACGGTGGAGGCGGAGACCAGCAGGACCTGCGATGCGCCCTCGAACGCGGCGGCCAGGCCGGCCGCGTCCGCGAAGTCGCCGTGCCGGACCCGGACGCCGCGGTCGGCGAGCGAGGTGGCCTTCTGCGGATCGCGCACGCTGACCCCGACCTGATCGGCCGGAAGGCGGGCGAGCAGCTGCTCGACGATCGCGCCGCCGAGCTTGCCGGTGGCGCCGGTAACGATGATCATGCCTGGGTTCTCCTCGGTGTTAGCGCTGTTAACGCCCCGACGCTAGCACGCTGAATAACATTGCTACTCCACGACTGTTATCTTTGACACCGTGCAACGGGAGAAGATCGTGGCGGTGGCCGCGGAACTGCTGGCCAAGGGCGGTCGCGACGCGGTGACCACGCGCGCGGTGACCGCCGCGGCGGGCGTGCAGGCCCCGGCCATCTACCGGCTGTTCGGCGACAAGGCCGGTCTGCTCGACGCCGTTGCCGAGCACGGCTTCGCGGCGTATCTGGCGGACAAGCGGGCACCCGACGCCGGCGGCGATCCGGTCGACGCGCTGCGCGCCGGCTGGGATCTGCACATCGGCTTCGGCCTGGCGAACCCCGCGCTCTACAGCCTCATGTACGGCCAGCCGCGCCCCGGCGCCAACTCACCGGCGAACGAGGCCGCGCTGCGGATCCTGCGCGCGCACGTCCGGGCCATCGCTGCGGCCGGTCGCCTCCGACTCGCCGAGCACCAGGCGGCCGAGCTCATTCACGCCTCCGGCAGCGGCACCGTCTTCGCGCTGCTGGCGATGCCCGAGGACGGCCGCGACCCGGCCCTGTCGACGCTGGCCCGCGAGGCCTGCATCGCCGCGGTCACCACGGACGCGCCGGTGCTCGCCACCCCGGGCCCGGCCGGCGCCGCCGTCGCGCTGCGCGCGGTGCTGCCCGCCGTCACCGCGCTGACCGACGCCGAGCGCGGCGTCATGGCCGAGTGGCTGGACCGGATATCGAGGTAGGGGTCTCGACCAGCCGCGACAACACCACCATGCTGCGGGTGGAGGTTACGAAGGACTCGGCCCGCAGCCGCTCCAGCGCCTGCTCGAGATGCCCGATGTCGGCCGCCCGCAGGTGCACCAGCGCGTCCGCCTCGCCCGACACCGTGTATGCCCCCACCACCTCGGGATGCCGCCGAGTCGCGACGATGAGCTGGGCCGGCGTGGTCCGTCCGGTGCAGAACAGCTCGACGAACGCCTCCGTCGTCCAGCCCACCGCGGCCGGGTCGATGATCGTGGTGAATCCCTTGATCACCCCGCTGGCCCGCAGCCGATCGACCCGCCGCTTCACGGCCGGGGCGGACAGCGAGACCTTCGCGCCGATCTCGGCGAACGAGGAACGGGCGTCCGCGACGAGCAGCGCAACGATTCGCTGGTCAATGGCGTCCATGCGCAACGATTCGCCTCCGACGAGCAAGATTATGAGCTGTTTCGCACGCGGCCAGCGTACCTACCCTTTACCTCATGAGCCAGACGGAGCGCTTGCCGCGAAACAGGACATATCTCATGTGTCCGCCGAACCACTTCACGGTCGAGTACGCCATCAACCCGTGGATGGACACCACGGTCACGGTGGACGCCGCCCTCGCGCTCAAGCAATGGGAACTGCTGCGCGAGACGCTCGCCGGGCTCGGCCACGCGGTCCACGTGCTGGACTCGCAGCCGGGCCTGCCGGACATGGTCTATGCCGCCAACGGCGCGTTCTCGGTGGACGGCACGGTCTACGGCGCCCGGTTCCGCCACCCGCAGCGGTCCGAGGAGGCGCTGCACCACTCGGTCTACTACCGCAACGGGCCGTGGACGTTCGTCGACCCGGCGCAGATCAACGAGGGTGAGGGCGACTTCGCCTATCTGCCCGGCGCGTACGGCGGGATGATCCTGGCCGGCCACGGTTTCCGCACCGAGCCCGCCGCGCACGTCGAGGCGCAGGAGGTGCTCGGCCGCCCGGTGCTGTCGCTGAAGCTCGTCGACCCGGCCTTTTATCACCTCGACACCGCGCTGGCCGTGCTCGACGACCGGCACATCACGTATTACCCCGAGGCGTTCTCGCCGGCCGCCCAGCGGGTGCTCGCGCAACTCTTCCCGGACGCGGTGCTCGCCGACCGCTCGGATGCCGAATCCTTCGGGCTGAATCTGGTGAGTGATGGTCGCCACGTTGTGCTCAACGCGGAAGCGCAGAGCATGGCCGAGAAGCTGGAAGCCGCAGGTTACCTCCCGATTCCGGTGGACTTGAGCGAACTCAAGCGCGGCGGCGGCAGCGTCAAGTGCGCGGTGGCGGAGCTGCGCGTTGCACCCCTTGCGACATGATGGAACGCATGACCGACGACACCCGCACCGAAGACAAGCAGGACGACGGCTCCGTCATCGTGGTGGGCCCCGACGGCCGTCCCCTGGGCAAGGTCGAGTCGGACGGCAGCATGGAGCCCGAGGAGCCCGGCAACCTGATCGAGCAGCCGGCCAAGGTCATGCGCATCGGGAGCATGATCAAGCAGCTGCTCGAGGAGGTCCGGGCGGCGCCTCTGGACGAGGCGAGCCGCACCCGGTTGCGTGAGATCCACCAGCGCTCGATCACCGAGCTGGAGGACGGTCTCGCGCCCGAGCTGCGCGACGAACTCGAGCGGCTGTCGCTGCCCTTCGAGGGCGACACCCCGCCGAGCGAGGCCGAGCTGCGGATCGCCCAGGCCCAGCTGGTCGGCTGGCTCGAGGGCCTCTTCCACGGCATCCAGGCCGCCCTGGTGGCTCAGCAGATGGCCGCCCGGCTGCAGCTCGAGCAGATGCGCGGCGGCAACGGCAACCGGCCCGCGCTGCCGATGGGCCCGAACGGCGCCGCGATGCCGGGCATGCCGGGCGCGGACGGCCGCACCGGCCAATACCTCTAGAGGCCGAAGAGCTTCCGCAGATAGACCGCCACGCCGTCCTCGTCGTTGGTCGCCGTCACCTCGTCGGCGACCTCGACGACGGCGGGGTGCGCGTTGCCCATCGCCACCGAGCGCCCGGCCCAGCTGAGCATCGGCACGTCGTTGGGCATGTCGCCGAAGGCCACCACGTCCGCCGCGGTGAGCCCGTCGCGCTCGCACAGCCAGGCCAGGCCGGCCGCCTTGGTCACGCCGGTCGCGGAGATCTCGACCAGCGTCGACGACGACGAGTGGGTGGCCTCGGCCAGGGTGCCCAGCGTCCGTGACACGAGTTCATAGAAGGCGTCCGGCGTCGACGAGGCCGAGCGGGCCAAGAGCTTCACAGCCGGCACCGAGGTGAGCTCCTCGGGCGACGCGATCGGGCGCACCGCACGGGCCTTGTGGTCCCAGTGCATCGGCCAGGTCTCCTCGTGCCAGAAGGCCCGGCCGTCCTCGACCTCCACGGCGAGGGTGAGATCCGGGACCGCCTCGCGCAGCTTCTTGATCACCTCGAGCATCAGCTCGGTGTCCATCGGGTCGGCCCGCAGCACCTGGTCGGTGTCCGGGTCGTAGACCACGGCGCCGTTCGCGCACACCGTCGTCACCGGCCGGGCCATCTGGTCATAGAGCTGCCGCATCCAGCGCACCGGCCGCCCGGTGACCAGCACCAGCGGCACCGGCAAGCGGTCGATCACGTCGATGGTGCCGGGGCTGAGCGTGCCGTCGCCACGGATCAGGGTGCCGTCGATGTCGGAGGCGACGAGTCTGATCGGTGCTGGCATCACCTCGACAGTAGCCGGTCGAGAAAGACCGCGACCCCGTCGTCGTCGTTGGTCAGCGTCACCTCGTCGGCGGCCGCCAGCACGCTCGGGTGGGCGTTCGCCACGGCCACCCGGTGCCAGCCCGCCCAGGCGAACATCGGCAGGTCATTGGGCATGTCACCGAAGACCAGGACGTCCGCCGGGTCGACGCCGACGGCCTCCGCGACGACCGCGAGCCCGGTGCCTTTGTCCACATTCGGCGGGCAGATCTCGATCACGTTCAGGCCGGCCTGGGTGATCGATGCCACGTGCGGCGGGATGACTTTGCGGGCGACGGCCAGCAGGTCGTCGACGGGCCGGCCGTCCGCGCAGGCGTACGCCTTGATCACGTCGCCGGACAGGCACTCGGGCCGGGTGCGCTCCTCGACCACGACCTCATAGCGCCAGTCGGGTGCGCGGGTGCCCCAGAGCGGCGCGCCGTGGTGTTCCAGCGCCTCCACCATCACGGTCAACGGCCCGACCGAGGCCTCCAGGTCGGCCAGCGCATCGGACAGCAGCGCCCCGGAGAGCCGCTCGGCGCGCAGCGGGCGGTGGTCGGTCACGTCGTAGACCCAGCCGCCGTGCGCCAGGACCAGGAAGTCGGCCGCCCGGATGTCGCCGCGGGTCAGCTCGGTGAGGCGCGGGCCCCGGCCGGTCGCCCCGACGACTCGGATGCCGGCCGCGCGAACCCGATCGAGAACCTCGTGGGTGTAGTCGGACACCGTGTCGTCGCTGCGAACCAGGGTGCCGTCGAGATCGGTGGCGATCAGCTTGGGAAGGCCGGGGCGAGCCATGTCAGACCTCCGTGGGTCGGTGACCCCCGCGGAGGGCGGAAGGAAAACGTTACACCGGCCCGGCTACCTGCGGCTATGACTTCACGTAGCGGGCCGGTGGCGATCACGTCAACGCTGGGGTTCGAGCACGTCCCGGCCGCCGAGGAAGGGCTGCAGCGCCTTGGGCACCCGCACCGACCCGTCGGGCTGCTGGTGATTTTCCAGGATCGGGATCAGCCAGCGCGTGGTGGCGAGCGTGCCGTTCAGCGTCGCCGCGGTCTGCGCCTTGCCGTCCGCGTCGCGGTAGCGGATGTTGAGCCGCCGCGCCTGGAACGTGGTGCAGTTCGACGTCGAGGTGATCTCGCGGTAGCGGCTCTGCGACGGCACCCACGCCTCGCAGTCGAACTTGCGGGCCGCGCTCGAGCCGAGATCACCGGCCGCCACGTCGATCACCCGGTAGGGCACCTCGACCTTGGCCAGCATCTCCTCCTCCATCGCGAGCAGGCGCTGGTGCTCGGCCTCGGCCTCCTCGGGCCGGCAGAACGAGAACATCTCCACCTTGTCGAACTGGTGCACCCGCAGAATGCCGCGCACGTCCTTGCCGTGCGAGCCGGCCTCCCGCCGATAACACGACGACCAGCCGGCAAAGCGCTCCGGCGTCTCGAGATCAAGAATCTCATTCGAGTGGTACGCCGCCAGCGGCACTTCCGAGGTGCCGACCAGATAGAGGTCGTCCGCCTCCAGCCGGTAGATCTCGCTCGCGTGCGAGCCGAGGAACCCGGTGCCCTCCATCGCCTCCGGCCGCACCAGCGACGGCGTGATCGACGGCGTGAACCCGTGCTCCACGGCCTGTTGGATGGCCATCTGCAACAGCCCGAGCTGCAGCAGCGCGCCCACCCCGGTGAGGAAGTAGAACCGCGATCCGGACACCTTCGCGCCGCGCTCGGTGTCGATCGCGCGCAGCGCCTCGCCGATCTCCAGGTGGTCCTTCGGCGCCGCGATCCGCGGGATGTCGCCGACCTCGCGCAACACCACGAAGTCGTCCTCGCCGCCCGGCGGCACGCCGTCGATCACCGCGTTGGACACCGCGAGATGCGCCCGGCGCAGTGCGTGGTCGGCCTCGGTCGCGGCCGCCTCGGCCGTCTTGACCTCGCCCGACAACTCCTTGGTACGCGCGAGAAGCGCCACCCGCTCGTCCCCGGAGGCCTTCGACACCTGCTTGCCCAGCGATTTCTGCTCGGACCGCACGGCCTCGAACCGCTGCGTGGCGGCCCGCCGCTCCTCGTCGGCGCGCAGCAGGTCGTCCACCGCCGAGGTGGACTCGCCGCGCAGCCGCTGGCTGGCACGGAACAGTTCCGGATCTTCGCGAAGCAGACGCAGGTCAATCACGATTGTCGAGCCTACCGGCGACGCATCCGGACCTTCACCTCGATATCGCTCAAGAGGTCTCGTCGCGCCGGGCCGCCTTGTCCAGATCCTCCGAACGCGACGTGAACGGCGTGGTCGGCGACACGGTCAGGTCGATCGGCGCGTCCGGCTGGTCCTCGTCGTCCACCACGTCGTCGCGCCCCGGGCGGCGCCACGACCACACCACCGGGCCGGGCGGCGGCTCGTCCGCCTCGACGTCGTCGGCGGTGGCCCGGGCGGGCGCCTCCGCCGGCTCGTGGCGGCCGGCCAGCCAGAGCGCCAGCAGCACGGCCAGCACCCCGAGGACGGCACACCAGATGCCCCGCCCGTACGTCAGGGTGATCTGATCCTCTTCGAGGTCGAAGGTGAAGATCGTGCTCACCGCGCGACTCGAGTCACCCAGCGCGGACCCGATCGCGGCCAGCAGGGCGAGCAGCACGCCGCACGCGGCCAGCCCGAGCAGCCGCACGTGGCGGCGCCCCGCGGCCGGCCCGAAGAGCACCAGCACCAGGGCCCCGGCCAGCACGAACAGCCCCGCGACAAAGCCGCCGCCGAGCGCGCCCAGCTCGGCGATCCCGGCCGCCAGCGGACGGTTGCCGCCGCGGCTCTCGCCGAACTGCGCGGCGTCCAGCACGGTGATCTGCCACTCCGAGACCAGCGACGCGAACAGCGCCACCGCCCCCACCGCACCGGTCACCGGCACGGTGCGGCGGTCCGCGCCCAGGCCACGCACCAGCTCGGTCAGGCTCGGCCGGCCACGCGAGGGCCGGTCCGGCGCCGGTGGCTCGGGGCCGAACTCGATGACCGCCTCCACGGGCGCATCTTCCGCGGCGGCGGGCGGGGTCTCGCGCGACATGAGTCCCATCATGACCGCCCCCCGGTCCACCGGCCAGCGACGCCGTCATGGGCTAGCGTCTGTGACATGCCAATTCGCACTGCTACCGCCCGCTGGGAAGGCAACCTGACCGAGGGGTCGGGCACCGTCAAGACCGGCAAGGGTGGCCTTCAAGGGAACTACTCGTTCAAGTCGCGCTTCGAGGAGGGCGAGGGCACCAACCCCGAGGAGCTCATCGCCGCCGCGCACTCCGGCTGCTTCTCGATGGCGTTCTCCAAGGGCCTGGCCGACGCCGGCTTCACGCCGGACTCGGTGGAGACCACCGCCAAGGTGCACCTCGACAAGACCGACGGCGGCTTCGGCGTGACCCGGATCGACCTCGAGACGGTCGGAAACGTGCCCGGCATCGACGACGGCACCTTCCAGAAGATCGCTCAGGGCGCCAAGGAGAACTGCCCGATCTCGCGGCTGCTCTCGCCCGGCGCCGAGATCAGCCTGTCCGCCAAGCTGGCCTGACCAACCCGCCCGTCACAGCCGCCGGCCCCACACCAGGGGGCCGGCGGAGCACAATGGTGTCGTGCCGGTGCAGATGAGCCGTGAGAAATTCGAGGAACTGGTCGGCGAAGCGCTCGACGAGGTCCCCGTCGAGCTGCTCAGCCTGATGAACAACGTGGTGGTGCTGGTCGAGGATCAGCCACCCGACGGCAGCGACGACCTGCTGGGGCTCTACGAGGGATATGCGCTGACCGAGCGCGGCTGGGATTACGCCGGGGTGTTGCCCGACCGGATCACCATCTATCGCCTGCCGACCCTGAAAGTATGCGAGTCGGAAACGGACGTCATCGACGAGGTGGCGATCACCGTGGTCCACGAGATCGCGCATCACTTCGGCATCGACGACCATCGGCTGCACGAGCTCGGCTGGGGCTGAACGGGCGAGGTCAGCCCTTGTTCGAGGCCACTACGCTGAGCTTCCACTTATTCAGGAGGCACGTTCATGCGCAGCGAACTTTTCTCGGCGGAGAACCTCGAGAAGGAGGGCAACCAGCCGGGGCTCCGACTGCAGAACTCCAAGCTGCTCAAGGCCGAGCTGAACGGCGACTTCATGGCGCGCGTCGGCTCGATGGTGGCATATCAGGGGCAGGTGCAGTTCGAGGCGCTCGGCTCGGGCGGCATCGGCAAATTCCTCAAGCAGAAGCTGACCGGCGAGGGCGTCCCGCTGATGCGCATCAGCGGACGGGGCGACGTGTTCCTGGCGGAAAACGCCGCCGACATCCACATCATCGACCTCGAGCACGGCGACGCGCTGTCCATCAACGGCGCCAACGTGCTGGCCTTCGACTCGACGCTGCAATACGACATCAAGATGGTCCAGGGTGCGGGCATGATGTCCAACGCCGGCCTCTTCAACTGCGTGTTCAGCGGTTACGGCCGGATCGCGGTAACCACCAAGGGCACCCCGGTGGTGCTCAACGTCGATCAGCCGACCTATGTGGACCCGCAGGCGGCGATCTGCTGGTCGGCCAACCTGCAGACCGGTTACCACCGCGCCGAGCAGCTCGGCCTCGGCACCCTGCTGGGTCGCAGCACGGGCGAGCGCTTCACGATGAGCTTCGCGGGCCAGGGCTTCGTCGTGGTCCAGCCCTCCGAGGAGCCCCCGGGCGGCCTCGCCGGGGCAGCCGGCGGCCAGCAACAGTCCGGCGGCGTGATCGGCAATCTGTTCAGTTAAGAAGGCTTGGCGCGGCGCCTCAGCTCGGTGTGCCCGAGCGGAGGCGCTGCAGCCAGGCGGCGCTGTCGGCGAAGCTGGCGTCGGTGAGGCCCTGGGTGGTGGGCACCGGCTCGGCGGCCGCGGCCGTCGACCAGCGGTGGCGGGAGTAACTGCCGAGGAACCGCACGTCCGCGCAGATGCGGCGCAGGCCCTGCAGCGCCTCGCCCATCCGCGGCTCGGCGATGTGGCCCGTGCAGTCCAGGAAGAACACATAGGTGCCGAGCTGCTCGCCGGTCGGACGAGACTCGATGCGGCTCAGGTTGATGCCGCGCACGGCCAGCTCGGTGAGCACCGCCAGCAGCGCGCCCACCTGGTCGTGGCGGATCGAGACGGCCAGCGACGTGATGTCGTCGCCGGTCGGGGCGGCCGGCTCGGCCGGGCGGGTGAGCAGGGCAAACCTGGTCACCGCGTCGGCCCGGTCGGCGATCTTGTCGGCCAGCACGGTCAGGTTGTTGCGCGGGACGCCGATCGGCGCGCAGATCGCGGCGTCGTGCTCGCCGGCCGCCGCGCTGATCGCGGCCGCCGCATTGGAGAGCACGTCGACCACCGTGGCGTCCGGCATGTTGGCCAGCAGCCAGTTGCGGCACTGGGCGGATGCCTGCGGGTGCGCGGCAACGGTGCCGATCTGAGCCAGCGGGATCAGCCGGGACGCGGCGAGCTGGAACTCGACCGGGATGACCACCTCGCGGGTGATCATCAGCGGGCTGCCGGTGGCGAGCTCGTCGAGGGTGACCGGGACGGCGCCGCCCACCGAATTCTCCAGCGGCACCAGGGCGGCGTCCGCGGCGCCCGAGCGGACCGCCTCCAGCGCCTCGGGGACGCTGCGGGCCGGCGTGCGCAGACCGTGCTCGGCCGCGGAGATGGTGCGCAGCGCCTGCTCGGTGAACGTGCCCTCGGGCCCGAGATAGACGAAATGCGTTGGTGGTGTGCCCGGCATGCCGTCAGCCTCTCACGAGCCGCAGGCGCGCACTCGGATGCCCGGTGGGGCGTCGTCCTCCACCTTGTCGGTGCAGACGTCGGCGCCCGCCTCGAGCAGCCGCAGTGAGCTGGGCCGACCGGTCGTGATCACCAGCAGCGGATCGACCGAGTCGTCGTCCTGGCCGACGATCCCGAGGATGGCGAACTGCCAGGTGCTCGCGCAGTAGGGCCCGAGACGCACCTCCAGCGCGTCGGCCGGGATGCCGGGCTTGCCCTTCACCACGTCGAGCACCTGCTGCTTGCTGGGCCCGCTGGTGCAGACCGGCGCGGGCGGCGGCGGAGTGGGCGAGGGCGAGGTCGTGGTGGGCACCACCGGGATGGTGGGCAGCGGGAAGGCCGGCGTCGTCGGGGGCAGCGTGCCGGCCGGAAATGAGCTCCCCAGCGGCGGGACGGGCCCGGACCCGGACGGCAGGCCGGGGCTGCCGACCGGCTCGGGCGGCGCGGTGGGCAGCGGCTCGGGCGGGGCGCCGCAACCGGCGATCAAGGCCACCAGGGCGATGGCCGCCAGGAGGGGCACAGCGGAGCGCGACACGCGCCCATCGTAGGCCGCGAAGGTTGTCGATTGAATCGAGAGAGATCAGCCTGTGATGCGATGGCCGGCCTTCGTCAGCGTGTCGACCGCCTCGCTCAACCGCACCGTGGGCACGAGCAGGTAATCCGTGTCGTACGTCGAGAAGGTGACGATGTTGACCCTGGCCTCGGCGAGCGGGCCGACGAGCGAGGCGAGCACCCCGGTCAGCGCCAGATCGAGCGGGCCGACCACGCGCAGGCAGCGCCACGGGGTCTCGGCCGTGGCGCCCTCGGGCACCCGGTCGGTCGGGCAGATGATCGACATCTCGTCGGGCGCCCAGGTCACCGAGACCACACTCTTGTCGTCCGGACTGCCGCTCAGCGAGGCCGGCAACGCGGACCCGGCGGGCAGCCGACAGACCGCGTACTCCTCGGGCAGCAGATCAAGATCGAGCATGACTCAGACCCTAGGCGGCGGGATGGGTCGAGTGCTAATCGGCCGTTAAGCCAGGTCAGTATCGGACCGGCGAGAAGAATGTCAGGGAAGCGACCACCTGGCCCCCATCCACCAGCGGGGTCGCGATCGCGTCGACCGTCAGATGCCCGTCCACGCCCTTGGTCTGCACCCGCATCAGTCCGCGGGCCAGACGCTCGCTGCGGATGGCGAGCAGCGGCGGGATCTTCTCCACCTCGGGCTCGTCGAGCTCACCACCGCCGGCGGTGAAATCGATCAGCCGCAGCACGTTGCCCAGCAGGGGCTGGCCGACCGCGTCCGCGGGGGTGCCCAGCCCGAGCAACTCGCCACACGAGGGGGACAGCGCGCGGATCGTGGTGGCCAGATCGATGACCAGGCACGGCTCCACCGCGCCGGCCACGGTCGACGCCCACCGATCGACGTTGCCGACGAACTCGGACTCGGCCGGCGTCCGTGCCTGCGGCACGAACGCTCCCGACAACGAGAGCTCGACGTGCGCCACCCGCACCTCCCTCATCTGCCCGCCCGCGACCCGAGCCGGGGTTTCGCCCCGGCGCGATGTCGCGACCGCAGCCCTTCGGCTACGAACGGTACTCGGAGAGGAACGTTACCGGCGGGCCGAGCGCTTGTCAGCGGCCGTTTGTCCGTCGGGGTACCACCGGTAGTTGCCCGCCGGACGATAGGGCGCGTTCGCCCAGGTCGCCGGATGCTCGGCCACCGCACGAAGCTTGCCGGCCGTGGCCGGGGAGATGCGCGCGCCACCGGCGATGAGCAGCCGGTCGAGCTCTCGGTGGGTGGCCACCAGACAGTCCTTGGGCAGGCCGTGCACGCTGATCACACCGGAGCCGACGAACGCCAGCACGGGGGTGACCGGCACGGTCAGGCCCACGGCGGCGGACATCGCCCGGCCGGCGCGCTTGGCGTCCCGGCGAGCTTCGGCGACGAATGCGGGCCGCCGCCCGTTGATCTGCACCACGTCACCGGCGATCAGCACGCGGGCGCGGCCGTGATCGGCAACGGTCACCGCATAGACACCGCCCGGGCCGATGGCCAGGAAGCCGGCGCGCTCGTCGGCGGGGTCGGGTTCGTGGTAGCTCTGCGCGAAGTCGGTGCGCGGCCAGTCCACGATGTGCCACGCCGGCCCGAGTCGATCGAGACGGGTCAGCGCACGAGCACCGGCGGCCTCGAGACGACGTGCGTCCCGCTCGGCGCGTCGGCGGCGAGCCCACTCGACGGGGCTGGTGCGCGGCGGCTCGAGCGGTGCTGGGGGAGCGGGCCTGCGACGATCGACCGGCGCGAGCGCCTTCGAGGGCTGTGTCACAGGCAGGGCGGGGCGTGCGGGGAAGACAGTCATTGCGACCTCCGGCAAAAGGTCTTCGGCTCTCTTTCGACTACCGTATGTGTCGGACCCCATACGGAAGAACCCCCAGAGCCGTGAGAAAAGGGGAGTGAAGGGGGATGAATGCCACATTCACGCTCGGCCTCTTTATGCGGATGGTGCATACGTCCCTTGATCCCCCCAAGGCTCGGACAGGTGACCAGCCCAAGTTAGCGTGACCTTATCTCGGATGCACTATGCGCAGGTGATCTCCGCGGAAAGTCACAGTAGGCTCAGGCCGTGGCGCACTACGTCGACAGTGAGGTCAGCCGTCTCAGCACGGTCATGCTGCACCGACCGGGTCCTGAGCTGGCCAGACTGACACCACGCAACAACGACTCGCTGCTCTTCGACGGCATCCCCTGGGTGGGCCGGGCGCAGGAGGAGCACGACGCGTTCGCGGCCGCGCTGACCGAGCGGGGCGTCGAGGTGCTCTATCTCGGACAGCTGCTGGCCGAGGCGCTGGAGGTCGAACAGGCCCGGCACGAGTTGATCGCCAGCGTGCTGGACGATCGCCGGCTCGGTGACTCGCTGCGCGCGCGGGTGGGCGAATACCTGGCGGATCAGGACGCGCACCGGCTGGCCGACGTGCTGCGTGCGGGTCTCGCACACGAGGAGATGAAGCCCGGACCGGGCGGTCTGGTCTATCGCATGATGGACGATCTCGACTTCGTCATCGACCCATTGCCCAACCTGCTGTTCACCCGCGACTCCTCGGTCTGGGTGCGCGACCAGGTGGCGGTCACCAGCCTCGCGATGCCCGCCCGCGGCCGCGAGACCACGCTCACCCGGGCGATCTACCGCTACCACCCGCGGTTCGCCGGCACCACGCTGCTGTTCACGCCGGAGCTCGAGCACGTCGAGGGCGGTGACGTGCTGTTGCTGGCGCCGGGCGTACTCGCGGTGGGGGTCGGCGAGCGCACCACCCCGGCCGGCGCCGAGCGATTGGCCCGCCGCGTCTTCGCGGCCGGGCTGGCACACACCATCCTGGCCGTGCCGATCGCCCAGGAGCGCGCCACCATGCACCTGGACACGGTCTGCACGATGGTCGACGTGGACGCGGTGGTGATGTACCCGAACATCGCCGACACGCTGCAGGCCTGGACGGTGACCGCGGACGCGGAGGGTGAGCTGCGGGTGGTCGCGCCGCGGCCGTTCCTGGAGGCGGCCGCCGAGGCGATGGGCATCGACCGGCTGCGGGTCATCGACACCGGACTCGACCCGGTCACCGCCGAGCGCGAGCAGTGGGACGACGGCAACAACACGCTGGCCATCGCGCCGCGCCTGTGCGTGGCCTATGAGCGCAACGTCGAGACCAACGCGCAGCTCGAACGCGCCGGCATCGAGGTGGTCCGGATCAGCGGCTCAGAGTTGGGCTCGGGCCGCGGCGGCCCCCGCTGCATGAGCTGCCCCATCGAGCGGGCACCCCTCTGAACCCAACCCCCTTCTGAAGTACGAATCCTCTGAAGTCCCGCCCCGACGGCCGGCCAGGCGCGGGGAGACCTCCGCGCCCACCCGCCGGGCTGTCCCGCCCCGAAAGTAGTGGTAGCCCAGCCGTGCATCCGAGGCCCGGATGCACGGCTGGGCTACCAGTTTCTTGGGGTTAGAGGTCGTGGCCGATCACGTGGCTGACCACGAGCAGTGGGGTGTGTGGCTCGCCGTCGCCGGTGGCCTTGTCGGGGAAGTCGAAGACGCCCAGCTCCAGCTGCACCGGGTAGTCCGGCGCCTGGTCGATGCGCCGCACCTCGGCGCCGTCCACGGTGAAGATCAGCGAGCCTGGCCGCCAGTCCACGCCATAGGTGTGGAACTCCGCGATGTCGATCTCCAGCGGCAGCGCCGACCACTCCTCGGTCAGTTTCGGGTCGCGGAACTTGTGCAAGCCGATGCCGATGTCCGCGGACGATGGCGAGGCGGAGTCGCCGAAGGCCTCCATCACGCAGATCTCGCCGGACCGGTCCGGCTGGTCCTCGATGCCGGACATCCAGAACGCCACCATCGACCGCGGCGACACCTCGCCGCGCATCCGGATCTCGACGTGCCCGTAGAGCGGCGTGTAACCCCAGAGCGTCTCCTGCTCCTCGCGGACCTGCTGGTCGGGCAGGAACGGCTGGCCGCCGATCGTGCTGCCGACCGGACCGGAGAAATTCGCCGTCTGGACGCAGGAGACGCGCAGTGGCGTCGGGTGCACACCGG
Source organism: Actinoplanes sp. NPDC051388 (assembly GCF_055586225.1). Lineage (NCBI taxonomy): Bacteria > Bacillati > Actinomycetota > Actinomycetes > Micromonosporales > Micromonosporaceae > Actinoplanes > Actinoplanes sp. NPDC051388. The sequence goes on from NZ_JBVJIP010000002.1 coordinate 319,751, forward strand.
AGGCCCACAGGCCCTGCGACGGCGGGATGCTCAGCCGCAGCTCGCCGTCGCGCACCTGGTAGGTCGGCGTGGACGCCGCCCGGGAACTCCAGTGCGGCAGGTAGTGGGGCACCCAGACGGCCGGGTCCAGGTCGTCACCCTCGAACTGCTCGTCCAGCTTGGTCATGAGCAGAGAGGATAGGAGAAGAACCGGTTCAGCGCAGCGTGAGCTGGCGGCCGACGAGGCCCTGCTTGGCCCGTCGCGCGGCGCTGTCCAGCGGGCCGGTCTCGCCCAGGATGTCCGCGTAGCGCTTGGCGAAGTCGGCCAGCGGGGCCTCCCAGTCCGCCGCCTCCGGGTCGCGGGGCACGTCCCAGACCGGCACCAGCAGGCCGTGCGCGCGGAACATGCCGGCGAACTTGGTGCCGTCGCCGAGCAGCAGGTCGCCGCTCGCGGAGAGCCGGGCCAGCGCGTCCAGCGCGGCGTCCTCCGGGTCGGACAGCACCCAGCGGACGTGCGACTTCTCCGGCACCCGGCACCAATAGGCGGCGTGCGCCGCGCTCAGCCGCACGGTCGGGTAGATCGAGGCGTTGGCGCGCTCGAGGGAGCCCTTCACGTTCGGGTCCTCGGCCTGGTCGGCGTCCAGCCAGTATTCGAAGCCGTCGTGCATGGTGACCTCGAGCGGGCCGTCGACCAGGATGTCCTGCAGGCGCGGGCCCTCACCGGGCAGCGCCGGCACGGCCACCGTGTCGCCCGGCTCGGTGCGCAGCGCGCTCAGGACGGCGACCGCCAGGTCACGCGAGACGTCACCGGACTGCACGTGCCGCTGCAGGCCGATGAAGACCCGGCCGTCCTGGCGCGTCATCGCCGGCCAGGCCATCGGGAGCACCGTGGAGAGCGTGACCGGGCGGTCGCCGTACTCCTCGACGATCTCGGGTTTGAGGGTGAGCGGCGCGGAAGCGGCCGGGACCAGCTCGCGCAGCGCGACCCACTCCGGCTCGTCCACCAGGCCCTCGAACGGGCGCGCGACGAAGATGTCACGGACCTTCTGACGCTTGGGCGTGGTCTGCTGGCTCTTCCGACGCTTGCTCATGGCGAACCAGAGTAGGTCACACCGGTCAGGCTCGTGGGAGGCGCACCTCGGCGACCGTGCCGCCGCCCTCGCGCGGGCGCAGCGAGACCCAGCCGTGCTGCCGCTCGACGATCCGGCGCACCAGGTAGAGCCCCAGGCCGGCGCCCGGGTGCCGGCCGCGGTCGCCGCCCTCGCCCTGCCAGTAGCGCTCGAACGCCTTCTCCACGTGCTCGGGCTTGATGCCGACGCCGCGGTCGCCGATCTGGAAGGTCACCGTTTCCTCGTCGGAGGAGGCCCACAGCTCGATCGGGCTGGCCGGCGGCGCGTGCTTGTCGGCGTTCGTCGCCAGCTCGGTGAGGATGGTGGCCAGCGAGTCACGGTCGCCGAAGGTCTTCGGCAGCTCGGTCGGCAGCTCGGTCACCGCGATCCGGTCGCGCAGCGCGGCGGGCAGCTCCTCGACCGCCGACCGCAGCGCGTCCACCAGGTCGAACGGGCCGGCCGGGCTGCCGCCGACCTCGCCGTCCTCACTGGTCGCGGAGAGCAGCCGGTCGACCAGGCGAGCCAGCTCGGCGGCCCGCGCACCGATGATCCGCACGGCCTCCTGGCGGCCGTCCTCGCCCATCGACGCCCAGTGGTTGGTGAGCGTGTCCGCGTATCCCTTGATCACCGTGACCGGCGTGCGCAGCTCGTGGCTGGTCACCGCGACCCAGAGGTCGCGATCCTCCTGCCGGCGGCCGTCGCCGTGCACCGGCAGGCCGGCGCGGTAGCCATAGAGCCGGCCCACATAGGACGCGAGTAGCTCGAGCACGGCGTGGTGCTCGGGCCCGGGCTCGCCGTCGCCCTCGGCGAAATAGACGTGCAGGGAGCCGACGATCGTGTCGCCCGCCTCGCACCGGGCGCCCAGCATGCGGTGCAGGTCGCCGCCCTCGACGTGCCGGGCGAACTCGTCGTTCAGCTCGTTGAGCGGGATCAGCAGCGTGCGCCGCCCGGTCAGCCGGGTGTCGTCGCGCCGGACCCGCCGACCGAGGGCGCGCGCGCAGACGCCGCTCGCCGCGATCACCCGGCCGTGGTCGGTGTTGTATTCCGCGAAGCCGGCCCCGACGCCGCCGAGCGACTCCTGGGCCAGCCGGACGATCTGGTGCAGCACCGGCAGGCCCGCCTCGCCGGTGTTGATCCGGTCGAGCACCGCGATCTGACCCCGGGTCAGGGTGGCGTAATCGGGTCGCTCGGGCATGTCTGCGAGTCTGCCTCGCTTCCGCCGTTTTCGGCAGACCGCTTTCGGATGATCATGAGAAGAATGGCTCAACAGTGTCCGACGTCACACGCCTGTCGCGAACTGATCATTCTCGTACCTTGAGTCGTTCCAGAACGAAGGCCGGGCGGTCGGTGATGACGCCGTCCACCCCCTGGCGCACCACCAGGTCGAGATCCTGCTCGTCGTTCACCGTCCACACGTACACCTGATGGCCGGCCGCGTGCAGGGCCTCGACCAGGCCGGGCCGGGCGCGGACCAGGCCGGCGCGCGGGCCGGCGACGGCCGCCCCGAACGGCAACCGGCCACGGCGCACCAGCGGCGGCAGGATCTCCAGCAGATAGACCGTCGGGATGCGCGGCGCGAGGATGCGCAGCCGGCGCAGCGCCAGCGCGGCGAACGACATCACCGTCACCTGCAGCGGACCGTCGTCTCTCGGCTCGGTCAGCCCGTGCCTGCGCAACACGGAGACGAGTGTGCGCTCGACCTCCGCGCCGTAGCGTGACGGATGTTTGGTCTCGATGAGCAACCGGGTCGGCCGCCCGCTGTCACGCATCGCTCCCAGCAACCGGTCGAGCGTGAGCAGCTTCTTGAGCTCCGGCTCGGGGATCTCCTGCGCGCCCGGATGCCACGAACCGAAGTCCAGCGCGTCCAGCTCGGCGAGCGTCTTCGTGCTGACCCGGCCGCGCCCGTTGCTGGTGCGGTGGAGCTTGCGGTCGTGCACGCAGACCAGATGCCCGTCGCGGGTCATCCGCACGTCGGCCTCCAGGCCGTCCGCGCCGTCCTCGAGCGCCTTCAGATAGGCCGCGAGGGTGTGTTCCGGCCGGGCGTCCGCGCCACCACGATGGGCGAACACCAGCGGCCGGCCGCCGTTCACAAGACTCGTGGAGGCTGGCCGTCCTCGCTGACCACCGCACGTCCGGTGGCCGCCCAGGACTGCATGCCCCCATCCAGGTTGCGGATGTTGTCCCGGCCCTGACTCGTCAGGTAGGACACCACGCGGCCGGAGCGCCCGCCGGAACGGCAGACCACCACCACGTCGGTGTCGTCCGGGATCTCGGCCAGCCGGGCCGGCACGTCGTTCATCGGCAGGTGATGTGCGCCGGGCGCGTGGCCGGCCTGCCACTCGTCGTCCTCACGGACGTCGAGCAGGTAGGCGTCGTCGGGCACGTCGGGGGCGGTCACGCTGGGTACCTCGGGTCCGAACACGTCCATCAGCGTAGAAGGCTCACTTCTCCTTTGCGACGACCCCCGGGTTACTGATGATGAAGCTGCTGAGCTTGTCCTGGCGCACCGCGGCGAACATTTGCTTGCTGAGCGGCGCGATGGCCTCCCGGCCGTTGCCGTCGCCCGCGAAGGTGCCGTTGTTGGTGCGCAGCAGGACCAGGTCGTTGGCCGCCACGCCCTTGAGCGTGAAGATGAAGTCGGCCACCGGCACGCCGCCGGTGTCCAGCACGAACGCCTTGCCGGCCGCCTTGATCAGCGCGGCCACCTTGACCGGGTTGGTCAGCACGCCGCTGCTGCTGGCCTTCTTCGCCATCGCCTTGATCAGCTGCTGCTGGTGGCGCTGGCGGTCGTAGTCGCCGTTCTTCAGGCCGTAGCGCTGCCGGGCGTAGTCGAGCGCCTCCCAGCCCTCCATGTCCTTGCAGCCCACCTCGTGCCAGATGGTCTTCATCCGGCCGGACTTGCGGGCCTCGCCGAGCCACTCCGGCTTGCCGTCCACCATCGCCATGTGGTGCGACTTGACCCGCTGGTCGACGCACATGTTGACGCCGTCCAGGGCGTCGATCACGCTCTTGAACCCGTTGAAGTCGATGATCGCGGCGCCGTCGAAGCTGATCCCGGTGGTGTTCTTGAGCGTCTGCGCCATCAGCTGCGCGCCGCCCTCCCAGCCGCCGCCGTTCTGCGCGCCGTGGAAGAACGCCTCGGTCGCCTTGGCCGGCCCGCCCGCGAACTTGCTCTTCGCGAACGGCGGCACCATGACCGCGGTGTCCCGCGGGATCGATACCAGATAGGCCTGGTCGTGGCTGGCCGGGATGTGCAGCACGATGATCGTGTCGGCGTGCAGGTCGTCGACCGCCCAGCGCTTGCGCGCGTCCACGCCCATCAGCAGCAGGTCGATCGGGCCGTCCAGGCTGTTGCCGCCCTCGGCCTGGGTCTTCTTCGTGCCGCCGAGCAGGTCGGACGTGGTCACCGCGCCGGTCGCGCTGCTGATCAGCAGCTTGCTGCCGACGATGCCGGCGCCGCTGGCCATCATCAGCACGGCGCCGAAGATCAGCGTGATCTTCGCCCAGAGCGGGTCCTTCCGCTTTCGGGGCGGCGGAGGCACGGGCACGGCCGGAGGCGGCGACACGGTGCGTCGTGGGGCCTGTACGGCCATGCAGGACTCCAAGGCGGTCGGCGGCAGAGCGACGTAACTGTACGTTCAACATCGATCAAGCGAAACGTCTTCGCTGTTTCAGGTGCGTGACACGAGCAGTTAACGAACGAACGGGCCGGTGTTCACCACCGACCCGTCCGCCATGCCGCCATCCGCTCAGCCGCCTGCCGGGGTCGACGGCTTGGCCTCGTTGGCTGCCATCCACTCAGTCATCTTGTCGGCAGACATCGCCTCGTACAAAGCGAGTGCCTTCTCTCTGTCACTGACTACGACGCTTTGTCCGGCAATGGTCTCGCTGCCCTTGTTGGGGCTGGTGATGAAGGTGAGGTTCTCGCCGCGCAGGTTGCGGAACTGCACCGCCATGTCGGTCAGCGAGAAGCTGTTGTCGACGGTGACCGCCGCGGTGACCGCCTTCAGGAAGCTGTTCAGCTTTGCCGGGTTGGCCAGCGTGCCGCTGCTCGCCGCCTTGTCCATCAGCGCCTTCAGGAACTCCTGCTGGTGGCGCATCCGGTCGAAGTCGCCGCGCGGGAACTGCTTGCGCTGGCGGATCCAGTCGAGGGCCTGGGCGCCGTCCATGTGCATGGTGCCCTTCTCGAACTTCCGGAACGGCTTGTGGATCGAGGTGATCGGGTAGTCCACCTTCAGGTCCACGCCGCCGAGCGCGTCGGTGACCTCCTTGAAGCCGCCGAAGTCGATCGCCATCACGTTGTCGATGTGCACGTCGCTCATGCACTCGACGGTGCGGACCGCGCGGGGCAGACCACCGAACGCGAAGGAGGCATTGATCTTGGACCGGCTGCCCGAGTCGCACGGCGCGTCGTTCGCGGACGGGATGTTCACCCACAGGTCACGCGGGATCGAGACGAGCTGGGCGGATTTGTGGTCCTTCGGGATGTGCATCAGGATCAGCGTGTCCGCGCGCCACTCGTTCTGCCTGCCGTCGTCGTTGTCCGGGTCCCGCGAGTCGCTGCCGACCAGCAGGATGTTCAACGCGCCCTCGACCTCCTTGACCGGGCGGCCGTTGGTGATGTCGGAGAACGCGTCGGTGCGCTTGAGGTCCTTGTCGAGACCCGAGGCGTAGCCGTAGAGCGAGATGCCTGCGATCAGGCCGCCGACGATCAGGACGGCCCCGACCACCATGGCGATCCGGCCCCAGCGCGGCTTGCGCCGGCCCTTGTACGGCTTGCCGGGCCCGCGGCCGGGATCACGGGGCGGAGGACCACCCGGACCGATCGGGGCCGAGCCACGCGGCGGCCAGTCATCGTTGCCCGCCTGCCCACGGCGGTAGTCGCTGGGCACACCGGCGCGACCCGCCGGACGGTTTTGGGCCTCTCCACTCCCGCCGGAGCCGGGCACCGAGGCCCGGCCGGAGGAGGACCGGCCGTACGAAGACGTGGGCGCTGACATGTTCCCAGGTTACGTACCAGGGACCCGGCAAAGCTCGCACCGACACCGGCTAGGCACGAAGGGAGGAGACAATTACCGTCCGCGGTTCGTTCATTACTGCGGCATATCCCTCATCGGGTGAAAAACTCTATCGTCCGGCGCAGCCCCTCCTCGGGACCGACCTGCGGTTCGTAGCCCAGACGCTCGCGGGCCAGGGTCAGATCGGGGCGGCGCTTCTCCGGATCGTCCGGGGTGCGCTCGAGCATCTCGATCTTCGACTCGCTGCCGGTCAGCCGGATGATCAGCTCGGCCAGCTCGAGCACCGTCATCTCGTGCTCGGTGCCGCAGTTGATCGGGCCGGTCTCGGTGGAGTCGAGCAGCAGCAGGATGCCGCGCACCAGATCATCGACGTACGTGATGGATCTGGTCTGGGCGCCGGTGCCGTGCACCGGAATGGGCAGATCGCGGATCGCCTGGCTGATGAAGGTGGGGATGGCGCGGCCGTCGTCCGGCCGCATCCGCGGACCGTACGTGTTGAAGATGCGCACGATGGCGGTGTCCAGCCCGTGGAACCGGTGGTATGCCATCGTCGCGGCCTCGGAGAACCGCTTCGACTCGTCGTAGACGCTGCGGACGCCGTTCGGGTTGACGTTCCCCCAATAGGACTCCGGCTGCGGGTGCACGAGCGGGTCGCCGTATGCCTCCGAGGTGGACGCCATCAGGAAGCGGGCCGCGTCGTGCACCGCCCGGTCGAGCAGCGCCAGGGTGCCGATCGAGCCGACCTTGAGGATCTCCAGCGGCAGCTTGGCGAAGTCGGTGGGGCTGGCCGGCGACGCCATGTGCAGGATCGCGTCGAAGCGGCCGGGCAGTCGCGGCAGGCCGTCGCAGAGGTCGGCCTCGATCAGGGTGAACCTCAGCTCGTCGGCGAGGTGCGCGATGTTGTCTCGGGAGCCGGTGACGAAGTTGTCGATCGCGACCACTTCGCAGCCACGGGCGAGCAGCGCGTCGACCGTGTGCGAGGGGACGAATCCGGCGCCGCCGCTGACCAGGATCCGATGTCCTTCGCCGTACCGTTGCGTCACTGCCATGGCAGTAACTCTAAGCGAGAGGGCCCAGGCATCGCCTGGACCCTCTCCCTAGCCTGGCAACCGTGCGGTCAGTGCGCGCCGTAGCCGGTCATCGAGCGGACCTCGAGTTCGGCGTACTTGGCCTCGTCGTTCTCCTTGGAGACGATGGTGCCGATCCAGCCACAGAGGAACCCGAACGGGATCGAGATGATGCCCGGGTTCGACAGCGGGAAGAAGTGCCAGTCGCTGTCCGGGAACATGGCCGTGGCCGAACCCGAGACGACCGGCGAGAAGAACACCAGGACCACCGCGGCGACCAGGCCGCCGTAGATGGACCACAGTGCGCCGGAGGTGTTGAACTTCCTCCAGAACAGGCTGTAGATGATCGCCGGCAGGTTCGCCGACGCCGCCACCGCGAAGGCCAGCGCCACCAGGAAGGCGACGTTGAGGCTCTGCGCGAAGATCGACAGTGCGATCGCGATCGCGCCGATGACCAGGGCGGAGATCCGGGCGACCCGCACCTCGTCCCGCTCGGACGCCTCGCCACGCCGGATCACGCTGGCATAGAAGTCGTGCGCCAGGCTGGACGACGACGCCAGGGTCAGACCGGCGACCACGGCCAGGATGGTGGCGAACGCGACCGCGGCGATCACCGCAAGCATCACCGCGCCGCCGGTATCACCGCCCAGGTAGTCGATGCCCAGCGCCTGTGCCAGCTGCGGCGCCGCGGTGTTGCCCGCCTTGTCCTGCGCGGTGATCGCCTTGCCGCCCACCAGGGCCGCCGCACCGAAGCCCAGCGCCAGGGTGAACAGATAGAAGGTGCCGATGATGCCGATCGCCCAGAGCACGCTCTTGCGGGCGGTGCGCGCGGTCGGCACGGTGTAGAACCGGGTCAGGATGTGCGGCAGGCCGGCCGTGCCCAGCACCAGCGCGATGCCCAGCGAGAGCAGGTCCATCTTGCTGTAGAAGGTCTTGGCCGCGTCGCCCGCCGTCTCCACGCCGTAACGCAGGCCCGGCTCGAGGAACGCGTCACCCTTGCCGGACTGCGCGGCGGCGTCACCGAGCAGCGCGGACAGGTTGAACTTGTAGTGCGCCAGCACCAGGATCGTCATGATCAGCGCGCCCGACATCAGCAGGAACGCCTTGACGATCTGCACGTACGTGGTGCCCTTCATGCCGCCGACCGTCACGTAGACGATCATCAACGCGCCGACCAGGATGATCGTGGCGATCTTGGCGGTGTTCGCGTCCATGCCCAGGAACGTGGTGTCCGGCGTGATGCCGAGCAGCAGGCTGACCAGGGCGCCGGCGCCGACCATCTGGGCGATCAGATAGAAGATCGACACCACGATGGTGGAGACGCTGGCCGCCGTGCGCACCGGGCGCTGACGCATCCGGAAGGCCAGCACGTCGGCCATCGTGTAGCGGCCCGAGTTGCGCAGGAACTCCGCCACCAGCAGCAGCGCGACGAGCCAGGCGACCAGGAAGCCGATCGAATAGAGGAAGCCGTCATAGCCGTACAGGGCGATCAGGCCGGCGATGCCCAGGAAGGACGCCGCCGACATGTAGTCGCCGCCGATCGCCATGCCGTTCTGGAAGCCGGAGAAGGACCGGCCGCCGGCGTAGAAGTCGGTGGCGGTCTTGGTCTGCCGGCTGGCCCAGATCGTGATCCCCAAGGTGATCGCGACGAAGACCAGGAACAGCGTGATGGTCAGGGTGCGGGAGGTCGAGGAGGATGCCTCGGCCGCGAGAAGGGTGTGCGGTTCCATCTACTTGGCCACCCCTTCGCCCTCGAGCTCGTTGCGGATCTTGTCGGCGATCGGGTCGACCCGGCGGGCCGCGAATCGCGAGTAGTACCAGGCGATCACGAACGTCGTGACGAACTGCAGCAGGCCGAGCAGCAGCGCGACGTTGATGTTGCCGACCAGCTTCACGCCCATGAAGCCGCGGGCGTACGCGGAGAGCAGGACGTAGAGCGCGTACCAGAGGAAGAACGCGACGGTCATCGGGAAGATGAAGCCGCGCAGCGTCTTGCGCAAGCGCGCGAAGTCCTCGGAACGTTGGACGGCCAGGTACTTCTCGGTGGTACTCGAGTCGTGCGCTTCAGTCGTCAACGGTTTCACCACCTTCGTGGGGGCAAGGCTTTTCGGGCACCGTACGAAGGAGTGAGGGCGATCACTGGCTGCCGGTCGGCGGGTGCGCCGAGCGGCCACCTGAGTGCGCCGAGCGGAAAGTCAGGGCAGCGTGCGGTACCGGCCCCGCAGGTGCAGCAGCGGCGCCGCGGGTGGGTCCAGGCGCACGGTCTCCACGATGGCCTCGAGCAGCAGCGCCCAGCCGACCGTGCGATGGCCGTCCAAGCGACAGCCGGCCCAGGTGGCGGCGCCGGCCGGGACCGGGCCGAAGTCGGTCTCGTCCCAGGCGCCCGCGGCGAACAGGCCGCCGGGCGCCGGCATCAGACCGGCGAACCGGTCGGCCAGCTGCTGATCGGCGCTGGTCAGCGGGGTGACCGCGAACCGGCCGGAGCGCTCGGCGGCGGCCCAGAAGTCGCTCTCCTCGTCGACCAGGCCGAGCACCCGGCCGGGCTCACCGTCGGCGACCATCATCGAGCTCACCGTCAGGCCGGCCGGGCCGGGCGTGGTCCAGAGCGTGACCGCGCTGGCCAGCCGGCCGCGCAACCGGCGGATCGGCGACCTGTCCCGCTCCGGCGTGGCGAACGGGTCGCCGGTGTGGATCTGGGCGCCGGGTTCGGTTGGGTTCACGGCAACCAGTCTGTCAGCGGTTCGGCGTGACCGCGGCCAGGACCTCGGGCATCCGGCGGTCCAGCAGGTTGCCGGCCAGGCGGGAGCCGATCAGATAGGCGGCGGCGCCGTAGACGACACCGATCGGCAGGCCGATCCAGCGCCACAGCTCCTCGACGAGATAGGCCGCCACCTGCAGCGGGATGGTCAACACGACCGCGGCGATCAGGGCGCCGAAGGTCATCAGGCCCTTGGTCAGGCCGGCGCCCTGGGACATCGCGAACGGGTTCGTGGTGTCCGGCAGGGCGTAGGCGGCGCGTACCGAGACCGGGAGGACGACGGCGAGACCGATGGCGTAGGCCGCGAGCAGGGTGCCGAGCAGGGCCGCCATGTTCTCCGGATGCCCGTCGGCGAACGAGACGATCACCGCGACCACGATCAGCAGCGGCACGATGAAGACCGAGAAGGCGGCCGCGCGGGACTGGATCTCGGTGCGGCCCGGCACGCCGGACACGATGTTCGCGGCGTACGCGCTGCCCTCGAAGCCGAACTGGTTGGCCAGGCTGATCGCGGCCAGCGCCCCGACGAACAGCGCCGTGCCGCCGCCGCTCCCGCTCGCGGTCAGCATCACCGGCAGAAAGATCCCGACCACGCAGAGCGTGAGCAGGCTGGCCCGGCGCCGTGTCTCCCGTCCCCAGTAACGGATCTCCCGCGACATCAGCGCGCCGAACCGGGTGCGAGGCAGGCCGAGCACCATCAGCCGGGCCACCGCCGAGCGTTGCCGATCGACCTTCACCGGACGCCTCGCCGCGCCGCCGGCCGTGCCGAGCATCGCCCGCTCCAGCGTCACCGACCACCACCAGAGCAGCCCGACGATGGTGACCACGATGATCAGCAGCTTCACCGGGACGGTCCAGGCCCGGCCCTCCGCGACGTCCGTCCCGAGCGAGTACGCCGCGCCCAGCGGCGTCCATCCGGCCACCCGCGCGACCACGGCCACCCGGTCCCAGTCCGCGCGTTCGGCGCCGGCCAGCGCCGCGATCTGCAGCGGCCCGAGCAGCGCCGCGACCAGCGCGAGCAGCACGGTGGCCAGGTCACGGGCCCGCCGGGAGCGCAACGCGGTGGCGAACGCGCTGGTCACCGCGCGGCTGACCGCGACGCAGAGCAGCAGGCCGAGCACCACCCCGGCGAGCTGGGCGAGGGCCGCGGCCGGTCCGCCGAGCCGGGCCGCGGTGTCGATCATGCCGCCGGTGGCGACCAGGGTGGCGACCGCGGGGATGCCGGCCAGGGCGGCGGCGAAGAGCCCGGTGATCAGCGTGCGGCGGCGCAGCGGCAGCAGGGCGAACCGGGCCGGATCGAGCGACTCGTCGACGCCGAAGAAGACCAGCGGCAGGAACAGCCAGCCGAGCACGATCACCGCGCCGAGCAGCGGCAGCATGATCCGGGCCGCCTCGAACTCCTGCAGCAGGCCGGGGATGGCCAGGGTGGCATAGCCGCCGATCGCGCAGAAGCCGGCCATCAGCATGCCGATGATGAAGAGCGCGACCCGCCAGTTGTGCCCGCGCATGCCGTTGACGGTGAGGCGGAGTTTCAGCTTGACGAAGGTGCGCGCCGGCACGTTGATGTGCTTCTTGTTCTCCGCCGCGGGCCGGCTCGGCGCGCCTACAGCCACGCCAGCTCCGACCCGGTGGCCGTGCGACCGCCCACCACCTGCACGAACACGTCTTCCAGCGAACGGTCGCCGCGCACCTCGGCCAGCGTCCCGACCACCCGGATCTGCCCGGCGGCCAGGATCGCCACGTGGCTGCAGAGCCGCTCGACGACCTCCATCACGTGGCTGGAGAAGACGACGGTGCCGCCGCCGGACACGTACCGCTGGAGGATGTCGCGGATCAGCGCGGCCGACACCGGGTCGACGGCCTCGAACGGCTCGTCCAGCACCAGCAGCCGCGGGCCGTGCAACAGCGCGCAGGCCAGGCCGATCTTCTTCTTCATGCCGGCCGAGTAGTCCACCACCAGGGTGCGGTTGTCGACCCCGAGCTCGAGGACTTCGAGCAGCTCACCGGCGCGCTGGTCGACGGTCGCGGCGTCCATGCCGCGCAGCAGGCCGTGATAGGCCAGCAGTTCGGCGCCGTTCAGCCGGTCGAAGAGGCGGATGCCGTCGGGCAGCACGCCGATCCGGGATTTGGCGGCGGACGGGTCGGTCCACACGTCGTACCCGAGAATTAATGCCTGGCCCGCATCGGGCCGGAGCAGGCCGACGGCCATGGACAACGTCGTGGTCTTGCCGGCGCCGTTGGGGCCGAGCAGGCCGAAGAAGGATCCGGCCGGGACGTCGAGATCGACCCCGGCTACCGCGATCTTGGTGTCGAACCGCTTGACGAGCCCGCGCAGGGAAAGCGCGATCCCGTCGGCGGGCGTTCGCTGCATCGGCACCGTCATTGGTCGAACCTAGATGCAACGGACGGCCCGGACCAGTCGGCAGATGGTCCGGGCCGTCGCAATCCGTGACGGTCAGCCGATCTTTTCGATCACGGCGCGCCGGATGAGGAATTTGCCCGGTTCGCGGACCTGCTCGAACGCGGCGTTGTTGAGCAGCACGCAGCTGCCCGAGGGGGTCGCCACCTTGACCGTGATGCTCTTGTTGTTGTCCAGGTTCGTCACCTTGAGCGTGGTGCCGATCGGGAAGGTGCCGCTGGAGGCGAAGGGTTCGCCGGCCTCGCCGGACAGGGTCACGGTCGAGCCCTTGCAGACCACGTCGCCTGTGTTTCCACCTGCGGCCGGCGGGTTCGCGGGCTGGGCCGCCGGGGGGTTGGCCGGCTGGGCGGCCGGCGGCTTCTCCGCAGGCGGCGCGGCCGGAGGTGCGGCTTGGACGTCGCCCGCGCACCCGGCCACCGCCCGGCGCTGGTTGATCAGGTCGACCACGGCCTGGCGGTTCGCGATGCGCGCGTCGGACAGCGCATCCGGCTCGGCCCGCTGGCCGGCGATGAAGTTCAGGTTGTTCTGCAGAGCCTGGTCCAGGCCCGCGCAGTTCTCACCGGCGTTGCTCATCCCGGTGCCCACGGCGAGCGCGCCGGCCGCCATCGCCGCGGCTGCCAATCCGATGATCACCTTGCGTGCCTTCATGAAATCGCCCCTTAGCGTCGTTACCTGACTGCACCGGTAGTTACGGAGCGCACCGGCGGGACGGTTCAGAAAACAAGCCTAAATATTTATCTTCTTCACGTTAGAGACGGAGTGACTCCGGAGCGTGCAGGCGGAGCATGGTCGCGCCGACGTCCCGAGGCACCCGCCTGGAGGTCGCGAGCGAGCCGACGATCATCACGAAGAAGGCGAGCGGCACCGTCCAGGCCGCCGGCTGCCCGACCAGCTGCGCAGGCCAGCCGGTCAGTGGGGGTCCTACCACGGTGATCATGACGGCTGCCATCGCCGAGCCGCCGCCGGCCAGCACGCCCGCCGCGGCGCCCACATCGGTGAGGCCGCGCCACCAGATGCCCAACACGAGGAGTGGGCAGAAGCTCGACGCCGCCACAGCAAACGCCAGCCCGACCACGCGGGACACGTCCATGTTCGCGACGTAGAGCGACAGCGCGATCGGCAGGATCGCGGACAGCACGGTGGCCAGCCGGAAGTCGCGCACCGAACCGCCGCGCTCGGCCCGCAGCACGTCCGTGAAGACCACGCCCGCCACGCTGGTGAGCAGCCCGGACGATGTGGACAGGAAGGCGGCCAGCGCGCCCGCGGTGACCAGCGCGCCGAGCAGCCGGCCCAGATGCCCGCCGCCGAGCGCCGCTTCCGGGAGTAGGAGCACCACCGCATCGGTGCGCCCGGTCATCAGCAGCTGCGGCGTCCAGATCCGGCCGAGCACGCCATAGAGGGTCGGCAGCAGATAGAACAGGCCGACCATGCCGAGCACGACCAGCGTGGTGCGGCGGGCACTCGCGCCGTCCGGATTCGTATAGAAGCGGACCAGCACGTGCGGCAGCCCCATCGTGCCCAGGAACGTGGCCAGGATCAGCGAATAGGTGGCGAACAGGCTGCCGTTGCCGCCGGGCAGCAGCCAGTCCAGGCCGCGCCGGTCGTCGATCGTGCTCACCGAGGGCACCGCCGCGCCGGCCGGATAGGTGCGCTCGGCGCCGGCCTCGACCCGGTCGGTGCTCCCGTCCGGCAGGGTCAGCCGCGCCGCCTCGTCGAAGGTGACCGTGGTGGTGACCGGGAAGACGGCTCCGGCGGGTGGGTTGACCGCCGGTCGGCCGTCCGCCTGCCACTGCAGGATCAGGAAGATCACGGGTACGGCCAGCGCGGTCAGCTTGAGCCAATACTGGAACGCCTGCACGAAGGTGATCGCCCGCATCCCGCCCAGCGCCACGTTCGCGGTGACCACCGCACCGACGAGCAGGGCACCCCAGGCGTACGAGCCACCGGCGACCGTGGTGAACGTCAACCCGGCGCCCTGCAGCTGCGGCACCAGATAGAGGCACCCGATGAAGATCACGAACACGGTCGCGAGGCGGCGCAGGAACGGCGAGCGCAGCCGCACCTCGCAGAAGTCGGGCAGTGTGAAGGCGCCCGAGCGGCGCAGCGGGGCGGCCACGAACAGCAGCAGGGCCAGATAGCCGGCGGCGAACCCGACCGGATACCAGAGCACGTCCACGCCGTAGCGCAGGACCAGCCCGGCCACCCCGAGGAAGGACGCGGCGGACAGATACTCGCCACTGATCGCGGCGGCGTTCCAGGACGGGCTGACCGAGCGGGAGGCGACCAGGAAGTCCGAGGTGGTGCGGGCGAAGCGCAGGCCGTAGGCGCCGATCCCTACCGTGACCAGCACGACCACGACCAGCCCCGGGACCACATACGGGTTCACGCGGCGACCTTCATTCCGGCCGCCGGATCACCGCGGTGAAGTCCTGCTCGTTGCGTTCCGCCCAGCGCACGTACGCCAAGCCGACGACGAACAGGAACGGGAAGGACAGCACGCCCAGCAGCAGCCACGGCAGGTTGACGCCGAGCACCTTGTACCGGCCGACCTCCGGCGCGATCGCGAACAACAGCGGCAGCGCGCCGAGGCCGGTCACCACGACCAGCGAGAGCCGCAGCGCGAGGGCGAGTTGTGCCCGCACCAGGCCGCGGACCAGCGCCTCGCCGACCGGGGTCTGCGCGGTGAGGTCCTCGCGGGCGGGGTCGGCCGGCGCGCGCCGGGCGGCCATCTCGCCGAGCACCACCCGGGTCCGCCGGGACGCGCGCTCGTCCCCGGTGCCTGTCATGCCCGGGAGTCTTGTTGGCTCCCGGGCAATGTCAAGCGTCAGTCGCGGTACCCGCCGAGGCAGTCCTGCGGGTATGCGGCCGGGTGCTCGGCCAGGATCTCCCGGGCGCGGGCCCGGCCGTAGCTCCAGCCGCGCCAGTCGTCCGGGTCGCTCTTCAGGTCGTTGGACAGCCAGTGCAGGGCGCAGTCGCGGCGCGCCGGGTCGAGCCGGCCGAGCCGGTCCAGTGCCGGGACGGCGTCCGCGGACAGGTCGGCCAGGTAGTTGGTGTCGATCCGGCCGGTCTGCTCGAAGCGGACCAGGTTGCGCTCCGCGATCATGCCGTCCGGGTTGGCGGCGGCCAGGCCGAGCAGCGCCAGCACGCCGACCGCCACCGCCAGCCGCGGCAGCCAGGCGGCCCGCAGCCGGATCCCGGCGGCCAGCACCATCACGAACACCAGGCCCAGCCAGCCCTCACAGAGCGCGACCAGCAGCCGCAACCGGGTCAGGCCATAGGTGTCGGCGTAGACGTTCATCCGGTGCAGCGCCGAGGCGACGATCACCAGGGTGAGCACGGCCAGGGCGCCCAGCACGACGCGGATCAGGATGCGATCGGCGGCGGTGGCGCGCGGCGCCCAGCGGGCCGCGCCGGCCAGCACGAGCAGGGTCAGGCCGGTGACGATCAGCAACTGCCAGAAGCCGCCGCGGGCGTAGTCGGCGAAGGTCAGGTCGTCGGTGTCCATCACGTGCTCGTACCCTCCGAAGAGGACGGTCAGCTGCACCGCGACGAAGGCGGCGAAGAGCAACACCAGCAGAGACAACGGAACGGCCCACTCGAAGCGGGTGACCTTGCGCCCCCGAGAACGCTCCAAGGTGGACAGATCGGGCGGTGCGGCGCGCAGATAGGCGGCGCCACCGAGGATGCCGCCGGCCACCACGAAGACGAAGATCCAACGGCCGATGGTGCCGCCGTTGGTGTCCGGGACGGCGTTCTCGAGGATCCGGGCGAAGGTGGCGTCGGCCGAGGCGAAGAGGCCGCCGAACACCACCAGCAGGGCGACCGAGACGGCGATGGTGGCGACGATTCGGGTGTTGTTCCCGGTCGGGCCGCCGCGGCGCATCCGGGCGAGACCGCCGCCGACCCACGGCAGCGCCCGGAACGCGGCGATCAAGGTCATCAGCGTGGCCACCGTCATCGCGCGCATCGCCCGGCCGTCGATCAGAGCCAGCGCGGCGGTGACCACGGCGGTCATCAGGCAGAGCAGGAACAGCCAGCCGGCCGACCGGAAGGTGCCCACGCCGAGCAGCAGGACGGTGGCGGTCGCCCAGCCGTAGCGGGCCGGGCTGCGGGACGGGCCGGGGTAGGAGATCGCAGGCCACGGCACCGAACTGCGCTCGCGCTGCGGCAGGTGCCGGATGCCGATCAGCGCGGCGGTGCCGACCAGGACGGTGACCAGCCAGCCGACCCCGCCGCGGTCGAGCGGGATGCTGACGGCGGCCACCGCCGCGGCCAGCGCCAGCACGGCGACGGTCGCCGGGGTGGCCGGGCGTCCCGGGCCGGGCCAGCGCTGCCCGAAGACCGAATATGCGGCCCACGGACCGTGCAGCGGAGGCACGACCGGGGCCGGCTGCTGGGCCGGTGGGCGGGTGGTGGCGAGCGGGCGGTCCGGCTGGGCCTTTCCGGGTGGCGGCTGGTACGCCTGCGGCGGCGCGGTCAGCGTGGCCGTCTTGCCCGCGGCTGCCGGAGTCGCAGCAGCAGCGGGTGCAGCTTTGGCGGGTGCGGGCGTGGTGGGTGCAGCCGTGGGTGCAGCTGTGGCGGGCACGGGCGTGGCGGGCGTGGCCGGAGTCGCCTTGGCCTGGCCGGACGCCGCGGATGCCGGCGCGCCGGGCTTCGGTGCGGCCCCTTCCGGCGCAGTCGGCTTCGGTGCGGCGGAGCGGTCGTCGGTGGGTTGGTGGGGCTGGCTCGGCACGGTGTCCTCCGTGTCTGTGGGCATGTCCGGTCGCTGCGGACCGGCATGACGGATGAATCGGGGCCAGGCGGGCGGCCGAGGCGATGGGTCGACGGACTGGTCTGTGCGGTGCGGACCAGAAGGGTGGGCGTGCGGATCAGGTGGAGCCGGCTCCGGCGAGTCCGAGCCCGTCGGCCCGCGCTTCCTCTCGGGAAGCAGAGCGCTCTGCGCCCTCTGAGGAAGCGGAAGGCGAGGAGGAAGCAGAGCGCTCTGCGCCCTCTGAGGAAGCGGAGGCCAGGGAGGAAGCAGAACCCTTTGCGGCCTCAGAGGAAGCAGGGGCCAAGGAGGAAGCGCCCGCCGAGGTAGCGGAGGCCAGGGAGGAAGCAGAGCGCTCTGCGGCCTCAGAGGAAGCGCGGCCCGGTGCGGCAGCGGAATCCGGGGACGCGGGGTTGGTCAGGGGCAGGGTCACGTGGATCTGGCAGCCGGTCCGCCCGGGTTCGCTCGGGTCGGCGACGGCGATCGTGCCGTGGTGGAGTTGGACGACCCAGCGGGCGATGGCCAGGCCGAGTCCGGTGCCGCCGTCGACCGCCCGCTCGCCGCGGGTGAAGCGCTCGAACACGCGCTCGCGGTCGGCGACCGGGATCCCCTCGCCCTCGTCGGTGACCACGAACAGCAGGTGTTCGCCCTGCGGCGCGGCACGCAACGCGACCGTACCGCCGGGTGGGCTGTGCCGGGTCGCGTTGTCCAGCAGATTCGCGAATAGCTGATGAAGTCGCTCGCGGTCGCCGGAGACCTCGACGTCGGCCGCCGACACGGTGAACCGGACGTCATGACCGGCGCCCTCGGCGGTGACCGTGGCCTGCCGGATGACGTCGTCGAGGAAGGGGCGTACCCGGATCTGGGTCTGCTGGAGGGCGATCACTCCGGCGTCCAGGCGGGACAGGTCGAGCAGTTCGGCGACCAGGCGGCCGAGGCGTTCGGTCTGGGCGAGCGCCGCCCGCATGGTCTGCGGCTCGGCCTCGGCGACGCCGTCCACGATGTTCTCCAGCACGCCGCGCAGGGCGGTGATCGGGGTGCGCAGCTCGTGCGACACATTCGCGATCAGCTCGCGCCGCTGCCGGTCGGCGGCGGCCAGGTCGGCGGCCATCTGGTTGAACGCCTTGGCCAGCTCGCCGACCTCGTCGCGGGAGGTGGCGCGGACCCGGTGGGTGTAGTCGCCCTGGGCCATCGTGCGGGCCGCGGCGGTCATCTCGCGCAGCGGCGAGGTGAGCCCGTGGGCGAGCAGTTGCAGCGTGCCGAGCGCGACCACCACGGCGGTCACCGACGTCCAGAGCGGCAGCCAGCCGAGCCACAGCGTGAACCAGGTCATCCCGGCGAACAGGCCGCCGAGCAGGATCAGGCCAATCTTGATCTTGATGGATCGGATCGGATCCAGAGGCCGCGGCAAGGCGATCATTTCGGCGCCTCCAGCGCGTACCCGACGCCGTGCACCGTGCGGATCAGATCCGCACCCAGCTTGCGCCGCAGGCCTTTGACGTGGCTGTCGACCGTGCGCGTGCCGGAGGTGTCGGCCCAGCCCCAGACCTCGGCGAGCAGGCGCTCGCGGGGCAGGACCGTGCGCGGCCGCTCGGCCAGGTGCAGCAGCAGGTCGAACTCGGTGGGGGTGAGCTGCGCCTCGACGCCGGACCGGCAGACCCGGCGCTCGGCCCGGTTGATCTCCAGATCGCCGACCCGGAGCGTGGTGGCCTCGTGCGAGGCCGTGCGCGCCGCGCGCCGGACCAGCGCGTGCACCCGGGCGGCGAGCTCGCGCATCGAGAACGGCTTGGTCAGGTAGTCGTCGGCGCCGACCGCGAGGCCGACCAGCATGTCGTTCTCGTCGTCGCGGGCGGTCAGCATGAGGATCGGCACCGGCCGCTCGGCCTGCAGCCGGCGGCACACCTCGAGCCCGTCGAAGCCGGGCAGCATCACGTCGAGCACCACCGCGTCCGGCGTCGTGCGCCGGGCGGCGTCCACCGCGCCGGGGCCGTCGACCGCCAGCTCGACGGTGAACCCCTCGGCGCGCAGCCGGGTGGCCACGGACTCGGCGATGGTCGGTTCGTCCTCCACCACCAGGACCCGGCGCTGGGTCACTGTCTCCACGCTGCACCTCCTGCTCGACGCCCGCATCATGCTGCGTCGGGGCAAGCTCGGCGCACCCCCGTGGTGCACCGATCTGGCCTGTTTCCGGGAGCTTAGGGATCGCTCGTGCGGTTCCGGGGGACAGATTGTGATGAACCTGTGGAGATCAAGAAAGCCTGTGGATAACTGTGTGGAAAAGCCGGGGAACCTGTGGACAAGGCTGTGGAGATCAGCGCGTCCAGTCGTTTTTCGCGGCCCTGATCAGCTTGTCCTTGAGTTCGCGGGTGTGCCGGCGGCTGACCGGCAGCTCGGTGCCGTCGATCGCCACGACATAGCCCGACTGCGTCAGGCGCAGCTCCGCCACCAGGCGCAACTGCACCAGGTAGGACCGGTGGATGCGGACAAAGCCGGCATCCGCCCAGCGCTCGGCGAGCGTGGCCAGCGAGACCCGCACGAGGTGGGAGGCGTCCGCGGTGTGCAGGCGCGCGTAGTCGCCCTGCGCCTCCACCCAGCGCACCGACGACCGCGGCAGCATGCGGGTGGTGCCGGCCAGCTCGACCGGGATGGCCGGCTCGTCCTCGCGCTGGAAGGCGGGCGCCGGCGTCGCGCGCAGCCCGGCCACCCGGCGCAGCGACTCGCCCAGCCGCTCGGCCCGCACCGGCTTGCGCACATAGTCGGTCACGCCCAGGTCGAAGGCGTCCACCGCGCCGTCGTCATAGGCGGTGACGAACACGATGGCCGGCGGGCGGGCGAACCGGCGCAGGATGCGGGCCAGTTCCATGCCGTCCAGGCCGGGCATCCGGATGTCCAGGAACACCGCGTCCACCTCGGTGTCCCGCAGCACCCGCAGCGCCTCGGTGGCGTCGCCGGCCCGGTGCACGTGGGTGACCCGATCGTCGGCACTCAACAGGTAGGCCAACTCGTCCAGGGCCGGTGGCTCGTCGTCCACGGCCAGCACGACGAGGCTCGAGGTCATGCGCGGACCCCCGGATGGAATTTCGGCACCCGCATGCTCACCTTCGTCCCCTCGCCGGGCGCGGTCTCCACCACCAGCCCGAAGTGGTCGCCGAACACGTTGCGCAGCCGCTCATCCACATTTGACAGGCCCACGTGCTGGCCGTCGTCGGTCTCCGGCCGGCCCGGCGCGAACACCTCGGGGTCCATGCCGACGCCGTCGTCCTCGACCGTGATGTGGCATTCGGCGCCGGCGTCGCGCGCCTCGATGCTCACCATACCGACGCCGGGTTTGCGGGACAGGCCGTGCCGCACCGCGTTCTCCACCAGCGGCTGCAGGCAGAGGAACGGCAGCCCGACCGGCAGCACCTCGGGCGCGATCTGCAGCCGCACCTGCAGCCGGTCGCCGAACCGGGCCCGCTCGATGGTCAGGTAGCGGTCGATCGAGCGCAGTTCCTCGGCAAGGGTGGTGAAGTCGCCGTGCGCCCGGAACGAGTAGCGGGTGAACTCGGCGAACTCGAGGATCAGCTCGCGGGCGCGTTCCGGGTCGGTGCGCACGAACGAAGCGATCGCGGTCAGCGCGTTGTAGATGAAGTGCGGGCTGATCTGGGCGCGCAGGGCCCGCACCTCGGCCCGGGCCAGGCGCTCGCGGGAGGAGTCGAGCTCGGCCAGAGCGAGCTGCGACCCGGCCCAGCGCGCCGCTTCCTGGGTGGCCTGCACGAGACCGGGCGCCGGCTGGTCGTCGGCCACCGCCACCAGCGCTCCCGCCGCGGGCGCCTCGGCACCGGCCAGGGGTGCGATCACCGCGCCCCGGACCACGCAGTCCATCCGGTCGCAGGGCAGGTCGGAGCCGTTCAGCACGACCGACCGGCGGGTCTGCATCGCGCGCTTGGCGGCGGCGGTGAGCTGGTCGGTGTGGTGGCTGCCGCGACCGTCGTACGCGAGGCACTCGGCGCCGTCGGACAGTGCCAGCCCGACCGCACCGACCAGCGTCCGCAGATGCCGCACGGCCTTGCCGGCCGAGCTGCGGGTGAGCCCGCCGCGCAACGGCTCGGCGGCGAGGGCGGCGGTGTGCAGCACGTCGTAGGTCGCACGCTGCATGGCGGTCGCGACGCCGCGCCGGGCACGCAGGCGCACCACCGCCACCACCGCGCCGGCCAGGGCCCCGACCAGCGCCAGCACGGCCAGGACGGTCGGCAGATCAGCCCTCACGTGCGCATCGTGCCATGCCGCTCGGCGGATCAGCCCTGTGCGGTCGGGACGATCACCATCTCGGCGACGTTCATCCGCCGCGGGGCGGCCGCGGACCAGGCGATGCCGGCCGCGATGTCCTCGCTCCGCAGCGTCTCGAACGACCCGCGCCACTCGGTGAGGAAGTCCTTCTGGGTGGTGTCGGACATGCCGTCGCCCAGCTCGGTGGGTACCAGGCCGGGCTCGATGTTGCGCACCCGGACGCCGCGCGGGCCGAGCTCGGTCCGCAGGTTGCGGGCCAGGTGGGCGACCGCGGCCTTGGTGGCGTCGTAGACGGCATAGTTCGGGAAGACCTGGTGGCCGCCGATCGAGCCGATCAGCACCAGGTCGGCGGGCCGGCCCTGGTCGGCGGCCGCGATCAGGTCGTCGATGAACGCGCGGGCGGTGTGCAGCAGCCCGGTCACGTTGGTGCCGATCATGTCGGCCCACTCGCGGGTGTCGGCCTTCTCGAACGGTGCGGCCAGCATCACGCCGGCGTTCGCCACCACCAGATCGGGGCGGCCCAGCTCGGCGCGGATCCGGCCGGCCGCCTCGGTGACCGCCCCGGCGTCCTGCACGTCGACCGCGACGGCCAGCGCGTCCAGGTCTTTGAGGCGGTCCTCGCGGCGCGCCAGGGCGGCCACCTTGGCGCCCTGGCCGGCGAGCAACCTGGCGGTGGCGGCGCCGATCCCGCTGGAGGCTCCGGTGACGACGGCGATGCGGTTCTGCAGATTTGTCATGCCGACCACGCTGCGCCGGCCGCGACGCCCGGGGAAGGCCGCGTCGACCCTGGTAGTCGCACGGCCACCCAACCGGCCGCCGCACCTTCTACCGTCGAGGGGTGGCGGACAACAGTTTGGGCGAGTTCCTCCGGGCCCGGCGTGAGCTGACCCGCCCCGAGCAGGTCGGACTGCCCTCGGGCGCGGTTCGCCGCCGGGTGCCGGGTCTGCGCCGGGAAGAGGTCGCGATGCTGTCCGGGGTGAGCTCGGACTACTACGTGCGGCTCGAGCAGGGCCGCGACAAGCACCCCTCGGACCAGGTGCTGGAGGCGCTCTCCCGGGTGCTCGACCTGGGCCCGGACGGTCTCGAGCACGCGCGCCGGCTGGCCGGCCCGACCCCGGTGTCACGCCGCCGGGCGTCCCGGCCGGAGCGGGTCGAGCCCGGCCTGCGGCGGCTGCTCGACGCGCTGAGCGGCAGCCCGGCCATGGTCACCAACCGCTACCTGGACGTGCTGGCCGCGAATCGGATGGCGACCGCGCTGCATCCGTTCTTCGTCGAGGGCGCGAACCTGGTGCGCGAGACGTTCCTCCACCCGGCCGCCCGCGAGTGCTATGCGGAGTGGGACAAGATCGCCCAGGAGACGGTGGCGAGCCTGCGGGCGGCGGCCGGGGCGGACCCCGACAATTCGCGGCTGGCCGAGATCGTCGGCGAGCTGTCGGTGAAGAGCACGGAGTTTCGCGCCTGGTGGGCGCGGCACGAGGTCAAGGCCAAGACCAGGGGTACGAAGCGGATGGTGAGCCCCGCGGTCGGCCCGCTGACCCTCGAGTACGAGAGCCTGGCTCCACAGGGCACGGACGGCCAGCTGCTGTTCATCTATCACGCCGAGCCGAACAGTCCCTCCGCCGACGCGTTGCGCCTGCTGGGCAGCATGGCCGCCCCGGCCCTCGACCGCACCGAGTCGTAACCGGCGCGTCTATCGCCCCAGTTGGAAGTGCCAGATGATCTGGCTGGGTGTGCCGTCCCAGGCGGCGCCCGCAGCCGCCGGAACGATGCCCAGCAGCGACCACGGCCAGGCATCCCACGGCCCGGTCACGATCTCCGCGGGCATGTCCGCACCCACCTCGCCGGACATCCGCGGCTCCGCGCACCGGAGAACCTGCAGTCCCAGCGGCAGGGCGGCGCCGAGATAGTCACCGGCCCGATGGCGGAACCCGGGCAGCAGCCCGGGCTCGCCGCCGGCCGTGCGCACTCGCGGCACCGACCCGAGGGCCACCAGCTCATGGTGCACATCGGAGATCACCAGGTGGCCACCCGGACGCAGGACCCGGGCGAATTCGGCGATCGGCGGCCCGAGATCGGGAAGGTGGGTCAGCGCCAACGCGCACACGACGATGTCGACGTGGTCGTCGGGGACGGGCAGCCGGTGCAGGTCGCCCTGCCGCAGATCGGCCTCCGGAACGCGCGCCCGGGCGTGCGCCAGCATGTCCGGCGAACTGTCGACGCCGATCACCCGGTGGCCCTGTCCGGCGAGGTACGCGGTGTATCTGCCGGTGCCGCAGGCCGCGTCCAGGGCGACGCCGGGCGGCAGGGAGCCGAGCATCTCGTGCACGATCGGCTCTTCGATGCCGAACAGGCCGTTGCCCGGTTCGTCGTAGGTCACGGACCAGACCCGGTAACCGTCCACGGTGTCGAGCCGCTGCGCGGAGACGCCCTCACCGTGCAGGGCTGGACTGTCCAGAAGACGCCGGACCTCGGCGATCCGCGCTTCGACGAACTCCCGGTCGTAGTCGCCGGCGAAGGCCCGCAGCAACGCCACGCCCTCCAACGCCAGGGTGTACGCGAGCGGGTGCTGATATGCCACCAAGCGACCGTAACGACGACCCGCCGATCGATCGATCCAATTACCTCAGTAGGCGCCCTTGCGCCTGAGGACCACCCAGATCGTGCGCCACAGGATCGCCAGGTCATAGGTCAGCGACCAGTTGTCCACGTAATAGAGGTCGAGCCGGACCGCCTCGTCCCAGGACAGGTCGGAGCGGCCGCTCACCTGCCACAGGCCGGTGATGCCCGGCCGCACCAGCAGCCGGCGCCGCACGTCGCCCAGGTAGTCGCCGTCGTCGGCGGGCAGCGGCCGCGGACCGACCAGCGACATCTCGCCCTTGAGCACGTTGATCAGCTGCGGCAGCTCGTCCAGCGACGTGGCCCGCAGGGTGCGGCCGAAGGAGAAGATCCGCGGATCCTCCTTCATCTTGAACAGCATGCCGTCGGAGTCGTTCAGCTCCTCGAGGGTGGCCTTGCGCTCCTCGGCGTCCACATACATCGTCCGGAACTTCCACACCCGGAAGGTGCGGCCCTCGTGGCCGACGCGGGGCTGGCGGAAGAACACCGGCCCGGGGTCGGAGAGCCGGATGCCGATCGCCACGACCAGCAGCACCGGGCTCAGCATCAGCAGGCCGAGGAAGGCGGCGACCCGATCCAGCAGGTTCTTCGCCAGCCAGCTCGGACCGGAGAGGGTGGGCTCCTCGACGTGCAGCAGCGGCAGGCCCTCGATCGGGCGGATGTGCACTCGGGGGCCGGCGATGTCGGTGAGCTGCGGGGCGACCACCAGGTCGATGCCGGTGCCCTCCAGCTGCCAGGCGAGGCGGCGCAGCTCTCCGGGCTCCGCGCTGGCCGAGCCGCAGACCGCGATGGTGTCCGCTCCGACCTCCCGGACCAGGGACAGCACGTCACGGCCCGCGTACACCGGCACCGGGGTCTCGATGCCGCGCACGGCCGCCAGACCGTCGGTGATGTGGATCGCGACCGGGATCAGGCCGGCCGCCGGGCTGCGGGTCACCGCGGTGTAGACCTCGAGCGCCTCGGGCAGCGTGCCGACCAGGACCATCCGGTGCGCGCCGTGCCCGGTGCGCCGCCGTGCGAGGTGCAGGACCTGCCGGGCGAAGTAGCGGCACAGCAGGATGAAGATCAGCGCGCCGGCGGAGACCAGGGCGACGGTGCCACGGGACAGCTGGGTCTTGGTGGCGAAGGAGGCCAGCGAGACGCTCGCGACGATCACCACGAACGAGCGGAAGACCCGCTTGAACTCCTCGCTGCCCAGGCCCAGGTAGCGCCGGTCGTAGCTGCCGACACCCCACAGGGTGATCACCCAGGCGGCCGGCAGGACCAGGTAGGCCGTCGCCCGGAAGATGCCCGGCGAGTCCTGGAAACCCGAGTTGGCCTGCTCCAGCGTGATCACCGCGACTCGGCTGGCCAGCAACGCGGAGAGGAAGTCGAGCACGATCAGGATCAGCGTGTAGGGCCGATGCCAGCGCGACACCCGGCGGCGTGACCTGGTCCACGCGGATCTGGGCACGCCGTTGCTCGGCGGTGGCTCCTGCCACTCGAAGCTGTCGTACGGCATGTTGCTCCGGCTGCTCGGCGTAGACGGTCTCGAGAGGCTGGTCGTCACCTCGCCGACGTCCTCCCGCATCACGACCGCCCGACCTCCGAGGCCGTCCGGTTGGCGTCCGGCCCATTACGCACCGCCACGGTCGGTGCTCTGCGGCATGGCTCGCCGATCCTGCTCGCACCGTGGGCGAAGCGTGGGACCGAGCCACTATACCGATGGATCGGGACGGGAGAAGCGGACGTTACGCCCACATTCCCACCCGACACGCTGAGTGATTGGATCAACATCCACCGAAGTAGTGAGCGGAGCCAACCCGCGGCGGAAAACAGAATTGAACCCCGATGAGAGTGTGCTCTACCTAATCAACTTCGAGAGGCGGCGATCCGCCAGGGGTTTGCCGCCGGTCTGACAGGTCGGGCAGTACTGCAGGCTCTTGCTCGCGAAAGACACCTCGCGCACGGTGTCGCCGCAGACCGGGCAGGGCAGACCGGTCCGTGCGTGCACCCGCATGCCGGCCCGCTTCTCGCCCTTGAGCTCGGCCGACTTCTGCCCGACCGAGCGCGCCACCGCGTCCGTCTCCACCTGCCGCATCGCCTCGAAGAGCGTGGTGATCTGCTCCTCGGTGAGCTTCGCGGTCATCGCGAACGGCGACATCCGGGCGGTGTGCAGGATTTCGTCGGAGTAGGCGTTGCCGATGCCGGCCAGCACCTCCTGGTCGACCAGCACGCCCTTGACCTGCCCGTTCCGCGATCGGATCCGCTCGGCGAACTCGTCACGGTCGACGGCCAGCGCGTCCGGGCCCAGCCGCGTCACCCCGGGCACCTCCCGCGGGTCGCGCACCAGGTAGGCCGCCAGGGACTTCTGCGTCCCGGCCTCGGTCAGATCAAAACCAGACCCATCATCCAGCCGTACGCGGAGCGCGATCGGACCGCTGCCCGGCTTGAGCGGGGCAGCCGACTTGAACGCGTCCCGATAGTGCAGCCAGCCGGCCCGGGCCAGGTGCACGACCAGATGAAACTGAGGGCCGAGGCCGATGTCGAGGAACTTGCCGTGCCGGCCGGCGGACGTGACCTCCAGCCCGGCGACGGCGCTCGGTGGCGGGTCGAACGTCTTCAGCGCGCTGAAGGACGACACCTCCAGCCGCTCGACCGTGTGGCCGACGGCGCGGTCGCGAAGATAGGCGCCGAGCGCCTCTACCTCGGGAAGTTCAGGCACGTCCCTAACGGTAACCTCCCTGAGCGTGAAGGTCGTCGTTGCGCACAACCGGTATCGCGAGGCGATGCCGTCCGGTGAGAACGTGATCGTCGACACCGAGATCGTCCAGTTGCGGGCGGCCGGGGTCGAGGTGCTGCCGTTCCTGCGCAGTTCCGACTCGATCGGGGACCTGCCGGTCCTGCAGAAAGCGCTGTTGCCGATCTCGCCGATCTATGGCGGCCCGGCGCAGCGGGACCTGGCCGCGCTGCTGACCGAGCACCGGCCGGACGTCGTGCACCTGCACAACCCGTACCCGCTGATCTCGCCCTGGATCGTGAAGACCGCGCACAAGCACGGTGTGCCGGTGGTGCAGACCGTGCACAACTATCGGCAGGTGTGTGCCTCGGGGCTGTATTTCCGGGACGGCCACAATTGCTACGAATGCCGCGGCAAGGTGATCGGCTATCCGGCCGTGCAGCACAAGTGTTACCGCGGCTCGAGCGCGCAGAGCGCCCTGATGGCGACCACGCTGGCGGTGCATCGGCCGACCTGGAAGTCGGTGGACCGGTTCATCGCGCTGACCGACCGGATCGCCGAGCATCTGCAAAACTATGGCATTCCGGACGACCGCATCGTGATCAAGCCGAACGGGCTGCCGGATCCGGGCGAGCCGGCGCCGCTGGGTGACGGTTTCCTCTACGCGGCGCGACTGTCCCCCGAGAAGGGCCTCGCGCTGCTGCTCGACGCGTGGCGCCGGCATCCCGAGGGCTCGCTGGGACAACTGCGCATCGCGGGCGACGGCGAACTGCGCGGGCTCGCGGAGGAGGCGGCCGCGGCACGCTCCGACGTGGAATATCTGGGGGTGCTCGACCGGGACGGCATGGCCGCCGCCCGGCGTGCGGCGTCCGTGGCCGTGGTGGTGCCGACCTGGGAGGACGTGCTGCCCACGGTGGTGCTGGAGGCGATGTCGGCCGGGCGGCCGGTGCTCGGCACGGCGGTCGGCGGCATCCCCTATCTGCTCGGCGCCGGGTCCGCGGCCCCGGCGGGGTGGGCGGTCGCGCCCGAGCCCGAGGCCCTCGCCGCGGCGCTGCCGACGGCTCGGACCGAGGCGAGGGCGATGTCCGGAGCCGCCCGAGAGCGGTACGTAAGCACCTTTCACCCCGATCTGCTCATCGGTCGTTTGATCGACGTCTACACCGGTTTCACAGTCACTTCACACCCCGGACCCAGGTAGATCTTCATCGAATATGGGCAAGGTAGTGCGGTGACGGATACCCCCTCCTCGCCCAAGACCTCTCGTCGGAACGTGCTGCTGGGTGTCGGCGGCGCGGCGTTGTTCACCGCGGCCGGTGGTGGCGCCGGCTATGCGATCGCCAACACCGACGACCAGCCGGCCGCGACCCCGGCGGCCACCGATGCCGCCCAGGCCCCGCCGCCGAAATACCGCTCGCGGCCGGACCTGCGCACCCTGCCGGACGTGACGATCACCGTGCCGGCCAACGGCACCGCGCCGGGCCACATCTTCCTGACGCCGGCCTCCGGCGCCGGCCTGTGGGGACCGCTGATCGTGGACGAGAAGGGCTCGCCGATCTGGTTCCGCAAGGTGCCCGACCCGGCCACCGTCGCGATCGACTTCAAGGTCCAGCAATATCGCAACAAGCCGGTGCTGACCTGGTGGGAAGGGACCATCGGCGGCACCGGCGGGCAGGGCGTCGGGCAGGGCGAGTTCGTGATCGCCGACCAGAATTACCGCGAGATCACCCGGGTCCGCGCGTTCGGCACCGAGCAGGCCGACCAGCACGACTTCGTGATCACCCCGCGCGGCACGGCGCTGTTCTGGGTGTACGACCCGATCCCGTTCGACCTGACCGCCAAGGGCGGCCCGGCGGACGGCGTGCTGCACGACGGCGTGATCCAGGAGATCGACATCGCCACCGGCAAACGGGTCTTCGAGTGGCGGGCGCGCGACCACGTCTCGGTCGACGAGTCCTATGCGCCGCTGCCACAGGGCGAGTCGGCGCACCTGCCCTGGGACTACTTCCACCCCAACTCGGTCGGGCTGGACGCGGACGGGCACCTGATCATCTCGGCCCGGCACACCTGGACCTGCTACAAGATCAATAAAAAGACCGGCGACGTGATGTGGCGCCTGGGCGGCAAGAAGAGCGACTTCACGGTCGCCCAGCAGGCCACGTTCTCCTGGCAGCACGACTTCCGCCGGCGCCGCGACGGCTCCTACGGGATGTTCGACAACGGCGCCGGGGTGACCAAGGAGCGGCCGTACTCGCGCGGGCTGGTGCTCGAGCTCGACGAGTCGGCCAAGACCGCCACCTTCGTCCGCGAGTTCGTGCACCCCGACAAGCTGTCCGCACCGACCCAGGGCAGCTTCCGCGAGCTGGCCGACGGCGGCAGCTTCATCGGCTGGGGGCAGCTGCCGCACTTCACCGAGTTCGCCGCGGACGGCACCGTGCGACTGAACGGGCACCTGCCGCTGGACAACCAGTCCTACCGGGCCTACAAGGCGGAATGGGCCGGCGAACCGCTGGACCAGCCGGCCCTGGGCCTGGCCGTCGAGGGTGGCAACGTGGCGGTGAGCGCGAGCTGGAACGGCAGCACGAAGGTGGCGAAGTGGCGGGCCCGGGCGGGCGGCCAGCCGCGCGAGCTGATCGCGGCGGCCGAGGCGACGCGCGAGGGCTTCGAGACGCGCATGCAGGTCACCGGCACGCCGGAATACGTGGTGGTGGACGCCCTGGACGCCGCCGGGAACGTGATCGGCACCAGCTCGGCCATTCCGGTACGCGTCTAGGGTCTGTTCTCAAAAGGGATGGCCGGCTCAGCGGCGGATCGCCTCGCGGCCGGAGAACGCGATGCTGGCCGCCAGGAACGCGGCGTTGATCAGGGTGAAGAGGCCGACCAGCCAGATGGTCAGCTGCGGCGCGACGGTCAGCACCAGGCCCGCCAGGAAGATCACCGCGCCGTAGTCGCGGACCAGCTTGAGCACCCGGACCGGCGTCGAGGTGCTGGTCACCATGCTGGTCGCCGACGGGCCGGACTGCATCACCGAGGTGACCAGGTTGACCATCCAGCTGCCCGCGAAGGCGGCGAGCAGCCAGGCCGGGGTGTCCGGCACCTGGGCCGCCGCGGTCGCGGACAGGGCCGCGACCAGGGCGATCTGCGAGGCCACGTCGCACAGCACGTCGATCCGGGCGCCGGCCGGGCTGGTCTGCCCGGTGACTCGCGCGAGCTGGCCGTCGGAACAGTCCAGTGCATATGCCAGATGCCAGCCGACCAGCGCGAGCAGGCCGACCGGCCAGGCCCACACCCGGCCGTCCGCCACCGGCTGGGCCAGCGCCACCACCGCCACCGAGACCAGGCAGCCGATGCCCAGGTTGGCGACGGTCAGCACGGTCGGCGCGAGGTGGTGCTTCTTGGCGAACACCGCGATGCGGGCGCCCAGACGCTGACCGATCAGCTCGCTGAAGAGCCCGCCACCGCGGTTGACCTGGTAGTAGTCCGCCGCGGTGGGCTCAGCTTGCGGCGACGGCGTCGTCATACTCGGCCAGCTTCCGGGCGATCTCGTCGGGCTTCATCTCGACGTGCTCGAGAATGGTGTAACGATCCGGGCGGGTCCGCGGTGCGAACTCGACGATCCGGACGAACTGCTCGGAGTCCAGGCCGACGTCGGCCGGCGTGCGGGGCAGGCGGTGCCGGGACAGGCAGGCGGACATCTGCGCGAAGCGCTTCCCGTCCTCGCGCAGGAAGGTGCAGAACAGCGCGCCCAGCCCGGCCAGCTCACCGTGCGAGGCGGTGCCGGGATAGAGCGAGTCGGTGGCGTGCATGATCTCGTGGCACCCGCCGCTGGTCGGCCGGCTGCTGCCGCACACCGCCATCGCCAGGCCGCTGGAGATCAGCGCCTCGGCCAGCACCGTCACGAAGCCGTCGTCGTTCATGTCGCCGGGGTGCGTGAGCACGGCCTCGGCGCCCATCCGGGCCAGCGACGCGGCCAGCCCGTCGACCGGCTCGCCGCGCACCTCGCGGGACAGCTCCCAGTCGGCCAGCGCGCTGATGTTGCTGATCACGTCGCCGATGCCGCCGCGGTTGGTGCGCTCCGGGCCGTTCTCCACGAAGTCCAGGTCGATGATCACCGCGATCGGGATCTGCACGCCGTAGGAGCCCTTGATGCCGTCGTTGATCAGGCTCGCCACCGGGGACGCGATGCCGTCGTTGGCCAGGCTGGTGGCCACCGACACCATCGGGATGGCCCACCGGGCGGCCGCGTACTTCGCGGTGTCCACTGTGGTGCCGCCGCCGATGCCGACCACCGCGTCGTAGTGCCCCGAGCGCAGCTTGGCGGCCAGGTCGAGGGCCGAGTCGAGGGTGCCGCCCGAAGTGGTGAAGACGTCCGCCGACTGCAGCGAGGGGCGGATCAGCTCGGCAATCCGCTCGCCCTGGCCGGCGCCGACCACGACCGCCACGTCGCCGCCGGCCGAGATCCGGCCGTCGGCGAGGATCCGCCGCAGGTCGGCGACCGCGCCGCGGCGCACGTCGATGTGCAGCGGCGCCTGGACGCTGCGGGTCAGTAGCGGCATGCGATCTCCCGCGCCTTGGCCAGGTCGTCGTGATTGTCGACCTCGACCCAAGACACGTCGCCGATCTCGGCGCCGCGCACCTCGCCGCCGCGGTTCGCGTACTCCTGGTATCCGTCCTCGTAATAGAGGTTGGGGTCGCGCTCCCAGGTGGCCTGCAACGCGTCGGCCAGCCCGGCCGCCGCGGAGGCCTCGATCACGGTGGCGCCGATGTATTCGCCGTAGGCCTCGGCCGGATCCATCAGCTTCGTGATCCTCACGAGCTGGCCATCCGGCGAGAAGATCGTCTTCATCTCCTCGTCACCCAGCTTCTTGAGGCTGTCGATGGCGAGCAGGATGCCGGGTCCACGGCTTGCCAGCAGGGTCTCCTCGACACTGATCGGATGCACGGTGTCGCCGTTGACCAGCAGTGCGCCCTGGGCGAAGTGGTCCCGGGCGAGCCAGAGGGAGTAGGCGTTGTTCCACTCCTCGGCCTTGTCGTTGTGGACGAGGGTGATCTTGACGCCGTACTTCTGCTCGAAAGCGTCCTTGCGGTCCTCGACCGCGCTCGCGCAGTAACCGACGACGACCGTGACGTCCGTCAGCCCGGCCGCGGCCAGGTTGCGCAGGGAAATGTCCATGATCGTGGTCTCGCCGTCGACCGGCACGAGTGCCTTGGGCAACGTGTCGGTGTAAGGCCGTAGCCTGCGGCCGGCGCCGGCCGCTAGGACGAGTCCGATCATGGTCTTGGGGTCCTTCCCAGAGCAGAGGGGTGCCTAGCGAGGATAGCGGCGGCTCCTATGCTTGTCCGCATGACCGCTGAGCAGCTGATCTCGTTCGCCCGTGGCGCCCCCTCCCTCGACATCGTCGATGTCCAGGGCCTCAAGGCCGCGGCTGCCCGTGCTTTCGACGCCGACCCGGCCGGGATGACGGCGTACGGCACTTCCGTCGGCTATCTGCCGCTGCGCAAGTGGATCGCCGACAAGCACGGGGTCTCGCCGGATCAGGTCATCGTCACCAACGGCTCGCTCCAGGCCGACGCGTTCCTGTTCAACCACCTGGTCTCGCCCGGCGACGACGTGGTGGTGGAGAAGCCGACCTACGACCGCACCCTGCTCGGGCTGCAGAACCTGGGCGCCAAGGTGCACCAGGTGACCATCGAGCCGGACGGCATGGACGTCGACGAGTTCCGCGGCCTGCTGGAAAACGGCCTGCGTCCCAAGCTCGCGCACGTGATCCCGAACTACCAGAACCCGGCCGGCGTGACCCTCGGCCTCGACAAGCGGCGCGAGCTGCTCGCCCTCGCGGTGCAATACGGCTTCGTGATCTTCGAGGACGACCCGTACGTCGACATCCGGTTCCGCGGCGACGCGCTGCCGTCGATGCTGTCGATGGACACCGACAACGTGGTGGTGCACGCGTCCAGCTTCACCAAGACGGTGTGCCCCGGCGTCCGCGTCGGTTATCTGGTCGGCCCGGCCGCACTGATCGACGCGATCGCCAAGAAGGCGACGAACCTCTACATCTCGCCCGGCATGGTGTCCGAGGCGATCGTGCACCAGTTCTGTGTCTCCGGCGACATCGACCGGTCGGTCGCGACGGTGAGCGCGGCGCTGGGCGAGCGGGCCCGGGTGCTGGCCGAGGCGATCCGCAAGCACATCCCCGGCGCGACCTTCACCGAGCCGGACGGCGGCTACTTCCTCTGGGTCGACCTGCCCGAGTCGGTGGACGTCGAGCAGCTCTTCCCGGTCGCCATGAAGAAGGGCGTCGCGATCGTCAAGGGCAGCGACTTCCTGCTGGACGGCGGCCGGCACTCGGTGCGGCTGGCGTTCTCCGCGGTCACCGTGGACCAGATCGAGGTGGGCGTGCAGCGCATGGCGGCCGCCATCGAGGAGCTCAGCGCTTCGTAAATACGCAACTGTCGGGTTTCTGACTCATTGGTGATTTCCGTTGCACACCCTCGCGGGCAGACAATGCATCGGACTTCACCCCCCGCCCCCGGCGACGGGCGGACCACTCGCGACCCACACCCCCTCCGGGATGCGATTGGTCCGCCCGACGTCACGTAGCGTTGGCCGGTCCGCCGGGAGCAGGGGAGGGAAACCATGAGCGAAAGCAGCATCAACAAGTCGCTGTCACGAGCGTGGACCGCCCCGGTGCGGGCGATGAACCGCTTCCTCGGCACCACCGACGCGAGCAACCGCCCCTCCCGCTCCCGTGACTACGGCAGCGCGGTCGTCGACTGCGGGCTGTACGTGGACGGCAAGCGGGTGCCCGGCGACATCAGCCCCGACGACGCGCTGCGCGAGGCGTGCGAGCGGGAGAACGCATTCGTCTGGCTCGGTCTGCACGAGCCGTCCGCGGACGAGATGACCGACATCGCGAGCACCTACGGCCTGCACGAACTCGCCGTGGAGGACGCGGTCAAGGCCGAGCAGCGGCCCAAGCTGGAGCAGTTCGGCGCGGTCCAGTTCCTGGTGCTGCGCACCGCCCGCTATGTGCCGCACAGCGAGCTGACCGAGACGTCGCAGGTGGTCGAGACCGGCCACATGATGATGTTCATCGGCGAGCGCTTTGTGATCACGGTGCGGCACGGCGACGCCTCCGAGCTCGCGCCGGTGCGGGCCAACCTGGAGAACGAGCGGCCCGCGCTGCTCGAGCAGGGGCCGTGGGCGGTGGCCTATGCGGTGACCGACCGGGTGGTCGACCTCTATGTCGAGGTGGCCGACCAGGTCGAGGCCGATCTGGACATCATCGAGGAGAGCGTGTTCTCCCGGGACAGCGGCGCCCGCATCCAGCAGATCTATCAGATGAA
This sequence comes from Actinoplanes sp. NPDC051388, assembly GCF_055586225.1. Classification (NCBI taxonomy): domain Bacteria; kingdom Bacillati; phylum Actinomycetota; class Actinomycetes; order Micromonosporales; family Micromonosporaceae; genus Actinoplanes; species Actinoplanes sp. NPDC051388. Next base: position 353,796 of record NZ_JBVJIP010000002.1, read on the forward strand.
GCGGGAGCTGGTGGAGTTCCGCCGGGCGGTGGTGCCGCTGCAGCGCCCGCTGGCCACCATCACCGCGACGCAGAACCGGCTGGTGCCCAAGGAGATCCGGCGCTACTTCCGCGACGTGCAGGACCATTTGACCCGTACGGTCGAGCAGGTCACGTCCTATGACGACCTGCTGAACTCGATCCTGCAGGCGCGCCTCGCCCAGGTCACCGTCGACCAGAACAACGACATGCGCAAGATCGCCGCGTGGGCCGGCATCTCGGCCGTGTGGACCGCGATCGCCGGCGTCTACGGCATGAACTTCGCGCACATGCCGGAAACCCAGTGGCTCTACGGCTACCCGGTGATGCTGACCATCATGGTTCTGATCTCGGTGCTGCTCTATCGAGCCTTCCGCCGCAACGGCTGGCTGTGAGGACCCACCCCCCACGCATCGATGTGAGCTTCTAGAGTGACGGGGTGCCGTCGCGTCAGGACCAGCTTCATTCGTACCAGTACTCGCTGCAGCGAGTGGTGGCCGCGCTGGTCACCCATGACCCCGACCCGCATCGCTCACCGCTGCGCCGAGCCGGCACGACCGCGCTGGTCAGCCTGGTCATCGCCGCGCTCGCGGTCGGCGGTGCGGCGGTCTACGGCCTGCTCACCGGCGCGAGCAACGTGCAGCTCAAGGACGAGTCCGTGGTGTTCATGGAAAAGGGCTCCGGCGCCCGTTTCGTCTATCTGAAGTCGGACGACAAGCTGCACCCGGTGCTCAATTACACGTCCGGCCTGCTGATCGCCAACGGCCAGGCGCCCAAGATGAAGAGCACGTCCCGGGAGCGGCTGGCCACCATGTCGCTCGGCGACCCGCTCGGCATCCCGGACGCGCCCGACTCGCTGCCGGTGAAGAAAGACCTGGTCACCGCCGACTGGTCGGTCTGTTCGGCACCCACCCCGGCCGGCGTGACCACCACCGACTCCGCCGCGCAGAGCACGCTGGTGGTCGGCGCCCCGCTGAGCGGCGGCACCGTGCTGGCGGCGCCCGGCGCGAGCAAGGCGCTGCTGGTGGAGGACGTCGCCCAGCGGGTCTATCTGCTCTATGGCAACCGGCGCTTCCAGGTCCCGGCGAGCCGGCGCACGGCGACGCTGCGGGCGCTAGGGTGGAACGCGCAGACGCCGTGGCCGGTCGCCACCGCGTTCATCAACTCGATCCCGCTCGGCGCCGACCTGCGCGCGCCGCGCATCGAGCGCCAGGGCGCGCCGTCCGGAGTGCAGAGCTTCGACGTCGGTCAGCTGCTCACCGACGGGCAGCAGTGGTCGGTCGCGATGCCCGACGGCGCGGCCGCGGTCACCGAGCTGCAGGCGCGGCTGCTGCAGGCGGAGACCTGGGCCGAGTCGCCGGTCGAGCTGGGCAACGCGTTCAACACGCTGCCGCCCTCGCGCTTCCGGCTGGCCGCCGGCGAGGGGGTGCCGGCCACCGTGCCCGAGTTGCTCGAGCCGCGTGAGCGGGCGTGCATGACGCTGCCGATCAAGAAGGACACCCAGATCGGGCTGCGGGTCGACCCGGGCGCGCCGACCGGCGCGCCGGTGCGCAGTGACGCGTTCATCCCCGGCGGGGTGCAGGCCGACTTCGTGCACATCGCCCGCGGCAAGGGTGCGCTGGTCGTGGCCGCCGCGTCGGAGAACGCGCCGGCCGGCACCGGCACGGTCAGCATCGTCACCGACACCACCACGCGTTACCCGATCGCCAACCGCGACCTGCTCGCCCGGCTGGGTTATGGCAACGTCACGCCGCGGCAGGTGCCCGCCCAGTTCGTCGCCCTGCTCCCGCAGGGGCCGTCACTCGACGCCGAGAGGGCCCGCGAGGCCGTCTCCACGCAGTAGGCGCACGCACAGCGGCGGGTGGACCGCCGTGTCGGCGCTCCACCCGTCGCATGCTGTGAACCGAGGCTCAGGACTCCTTGTGACGACCGCCGGTCGTTTCGGCGATCGTCGGGTCCTCGACCGAGGCCAGCTTGTTCAACGGCGCCGGCTCGAAAGCAGCGTCGTCGGCGCCCACCGGCTCGGTGGTGGCGGGTGCGGGGTCGTACTCGTCCCACTGCGCCGCCTGCCGGCGGCGCATCCACCAGGCCGCGCCCGCGCCGATCGCGGCGCCTGCCAGCGCCAGACCGACCAGCTTGCCGGTGCGACCACTGCTCTGGTTCCGGTTCAGCACCTTGTTGGCGCGCTTCTCGAGCTTCTTCGCCTTCTTCTTGCTGACCTTGGCCGTCTTCCGGCCCGTCTTGGCGGACTCGTGGCCGGCCGACCGGACGTTGTCCGCCACGGCCGCGACCAGCGGCGTGATCGTTGCCACCGCCGAGCCCCAGCTGCTGGACGCGGCGTCCTTGGCCTGCGTCACCGCAGGCTGCACGCGGTCACGCGCGGCATCGATCCGCGGTGCGACCGTCGCGCTGGTCTCCTGCGCGGCGAGCGTGGCGGCGCGCTTGAAGTGGTCCACGCTCTGCCCGAGCTCACTCTTCATCTTCGTCGCGCGGCGTTTCCGCCGCATCGTTGCGAACACCAGTGCCCCACCTCCTGTGGCTCTCTCCCACATCATCGTGCCTTCTCGGGTACCCCCGCGCTGCCGGAATCAGACACATGGGGGAGGATCCGAACTGCTATACACATGTCTCCAGAGACAGGAGTACCCGTGGCAGAGAAGCTTTACGCCATCCTGCACACCAATCACGGCCCGATCCGGGTTCAGCTCTTCCCGGACCACGCGCCGGCCACGGTGCGCAACTTCGTGGAGCTGGCCGAGGGCACCAAGGACTACACGGACCCCCGGACCGGCGAGAAGGGCAGCGGGCCGTACTACGACGGGACCATCTCGCACCGCGTGATCTCCGGCTTCATGGTGCAGATGGGTGACCCCACCGGCACCGGCCGCGGTGGCCCCGGCTTCCAGTTCGGCGACGAGTTCCATCCTGACCTGCAGTTCGACCGCCCTTATCTGCTGGCCATGGCGAACGCCGGGCCGGGCACGAACGGCTCGCAGTTCTTCATCACGGTGGGCCCGACCCCGCACCTGAACCGCCGGCACACCATCTTCGGCACCGTGGCCGACGACCAGAGCGCCAAGGTCGTCGACTCGATCGCCACCACGCCGACCGGCCCGGGCGACCGTCCCCGCGAGGACGTCGTGATCCAACGCGTCGAGATCGAGCGCGTGAACGACTAGTACCTTTGTTTTATGAGTGACTCTCCCGTGACGGTTCCGGTGTGCTACCGACACCCGTCCAAGGAGACTTATGTCCGGTGCACCAGGTGCGAGAAGCCGATCTGCCCCGATTGCATGACCGAGGCGTCGGTCGGCCACCAGTGCCCCGATTGCGTGAAAGAAGGACAGCGCACGCAGCGGTCGGCCCGCACCGTCTTCGGCGGAAGCGTGGCCGGCCGTGCGGGCGCCGCCACCCGCGCGCTGATCGGCATCAACATCGGCGCGATGATCCTGTCGGTGTTCACCGGTGGGCTCGGCGCGGTGGCCGGCGGCGGCTGGGGTGGCCTGCTCGGTCAGCAGACCCCGCTGACCAACTGGGGCTCGGTGCTGGCCTACGGGGCATATGTCGAGGGCGGCGCGGCGCACGGCATCGCCACCGGCGAGTGGTGGCGCCTGATCACCGCGATGTTCCTGCACTACGGCGTGCTGCACCTGCTGATGAACATGTACGCACTGTGGATCCTCGGCCGCGAGCTCGAGTCGGTGCTGGGCCGGGCGCGGTTCGTGGCGCTCTACGTGTTGGCCGGACTCGGCGGCAACGTGGCGGCCTACCTGTTCGCGTACCCGTGGCAGAAGACCGTCGGCGCGTCCACCGCCGTCTTCGGCCTGATGGCGGCGATCTTCGTGATCCTGCGCCGGATGAAGATGAGCGTCGCGCCGATCCTGCCGGTGCTGGTCATCAACGTGGTCTTCACCTTCGCGATCTCCGGCCTCTCGGTCCCCGGCCACCTCGGTGGGCTGGTCACCGGCGCCCTGGCCGCGGCGGTGCTGGCCTATGCGCCGGCGAAGAACCGCACGATGATCCAGGCGGCCGGCTGCGCGGTGATCGTGGTGGTGCTGCTCTTCGCGGCGATATTCCATACCGTCAGCCTGCTCAACTGACTAGCCTTCCGGCCGTGAGTCTCGTCCTTTCCCCGCCGCGCTCCTGATCGGAGCGTGCGCGCCCAACCTCATCGCGGGTCTCGTCCCGCGATGAGGTCGCCGGCTGCTGTCCGCGCTCCGACAGCCGCCCGCCGTCACGACTCACGTCCGGAGCGCGTTTCATGTCGCACGACCGTGTCCACCTGTCCCAGATCTCCACCGCCGCCGTGCTGTGGGGCACCACCGGCGTCGCCGTAGCCCTGCTGGGCGAGTCGACGACCCTGACTCCCGTCGCCATCGGCTTCTACCGCCTGGCGATCGCCGCCCTGGTCCTGCTCACCGCCGCCCGCGGGGTGGTCCGGCTCTTCCGGATCGCACCCTTCCGGGTCACGGTGACCGGCGTCTTCCTGGGCGGCTACCAAGCCCTGTACTTCATCGCCGTCGCCAACGCGGGCGTCGGCATCGCCACCATGGTGAGCCTCGGCATCGCGCCGGTCGGCCTCACCGCCTGGGACGCGCTGCGGGCCCGGCGCCTGGAATTCCGCACGGTGATCATCGTGGCCGCCGCGCTCATCGGTCTCCTGCTGATCTCCGCACAACCCGCGGGGGGCGCGCCCCGCCCCTTCCTCGGCCTGCTGGCCGCGATCGGTTCAGGCCTCGGGTACGCGGTGTCAGCCCTGCTGAGCCGAAACCTGTCGACCCGAGGCGACGCCACGTCACTGACCGCGGCGACGTCGGCGGTGGGCGCACTGGCGTTGCTGCCCCTGGCCGCGCCCGGCTTGCTGTTCACACCCGCACCCGGCGCGGTGACCCTGCTGATCTACCTGGGCGTGGTCACGACGGCCGTGGCCTATGCGCTGTTCTATGCCGGGTTGCGCGGGGTGCCGGGCAGCGTCGCGGCCGTGCTGACCTTGATCGAGCCGCTGACCGCCACCCTGTTGGCCGCCGCGATCCTCGGCGAGACGCTGTCCGCGGCGGCCGTCGCGGGGAGCGCGCTGTTGCTGTCGGCGGTGGCCACTCTCTATGCAAGGCCGGCCCGCGCTGCCTCGGCGGGAGCAGGGCGCCCTGCGGCCTGAGGGGCGGCGCTTCCTTGCGGGGAGCAGAGCGGCTTTGCGGCCTGATAGCCAGCGCTTCCTTGCGGGGAGCAGAGCGGCTTTGCGGCCTGATAGCCAGCGCTTCCTTGCGGGGAGCAGAGCGGCTTTGCGGCCTGATAGCCAGCGCTTCCTTGCGGGGAGCAGAGCGGCTC